>JADHVL010000043.1 GCA_016784025.1 Fidelibacterota bacterium
CCTGTTGATTTTGAAGTCGCAGGCCATGGTGCAGACTGGGACTGGATTGTAGCTGAGAATGGTACCAATCCAGCGCTGTCAATTCTCGCTAATCCCGTGAGTGGTGGTATCAATACCTCTGCCACCGTAGCGATGTTCACAGCAGAACTAGCTGGACAACCCTGGGCCTTATTCCATTCAGAGGGCATTGGCTTGTTTACTTTTGACGCCACCAACTCCACAGTGAAATTGATGGTTAATAAACCTGTGATCAGTAATGTTGGCCTTAAATTTGAAGGAGTTGGTCCTGTTTTAGAGCTTACGGTTCCCAATACACTTATAAATGAGTGGGAGGAATTAACCTTTGATTTTTCAAGCCTCATTGGGAATACTTATAATAAAATAGTGGTTATTCCTGATTTTGATTTTACTCCAAGAGCTCAGGATAACATTGTCTATCTTGATAATGTTACTTTCTCAGAACAGATGACTGGACCCGTACCTGGTCTGTTCTTCTCTGAATATGCAGAGGGTAGCGCTGGGAATAATAAATATGTGGAGATTTATAATCCTACAGGCGTTGATGTGGACCTGACTCCCTATTCTGTTCAGGGTTCAAATAATGGTGGTCCTTGGGGAGCTGATGGTAATAGAGACGTTAGCCTTTCCGGTACTCTGGCTGCAGGCGAAGTATATGTCATCGCTGCTGATCAGGCCAATGCTGACATATTAGCTCAGACCGATCTGGCACTACCCTATGAAAGTCCCGTCCACTATAACGGCAATGACGGTGTCGCTTTGCTCAAAGATGGTTTGATTATTGATGCCATTGGAGAGGCTGATGTAGATCCCGCCAATCCCTGGGATGTTGCCGGCGTTGTGGGTGCAACACAAGATCACACCCTAATTCGTAAGAATGATGTGATGTACGGAAATATTGGCGACTGGGCCATGTCAGCTGGAACAGATTCTCTCAGTTCACAGTGGCTCATCGCAGATGCACCAACTGGTGAATATACACCCGCCACTTTAGGCTGGCATATTGCACCACCACCTGCTCCAATGCCGGTTGGAGGCGCATGGACCCTGGCCAATGAAGCAGGTGCTTTGATGGTTGGACCCAATCCTAATGATGGCAGCTGGTGGTCTAACTCGGCTGAAGATGTCATCACCAGAGCCTGTCTCTTCGATGACAAATATGTCTTCTATCCGAATGGTGGCTTTGGCAATGTACTGGATGGAGACACTTGGCTGGAACAATGGCAGGGTGTCGAAGCTGATATCTGTGGCGCCCCTGTGGCACCACATGATGGTATGACTCCAGCCACTTTCAGTGTTGATCTTGCTACTCAGACCGTCACACTTAATGGTGTTGGTGCCTACCTGGGTATTCCCAAGGCTTTCACCGGTGGCGAGCTCACCAATCCGGCTGAGGCTCCTGCATCCATTACATATGAGCTAGCTTTCTCGGATTCTGGCCGTGTCATGACTGTTGTTGTGAATATTGGTGGTGGATTCTGGACCTACAAGATGGTGCCTACAGAAATGCCACCCCCACCTCCTATGCCAATTGCAGGAGCCTGGGTCATGGCCCCTGAAGCAGGTGCTTTGATGGTTGGACCCAATCCTAATGATGGCAGCTGGTGGTCTAACTCAGCTGATGATGTTATGACCCGAGCCTGCTTCTTTGATGACAGGTATGTGTTCCATGAAGATGGTAGCTTTAGCAATATGATGGATGGCGATACCTGGCTGGAACAATGGCAGGGTGTTGAAGCTGATGTCTGTGGCGCCCCTGTGGCACCACATGATGGTATGACTCCAGCCACTTTCAGTGTTGATCTTGAAGCTCGGACAGTGACACTCCATGGTGTCGGTTCTTATCTGGGTATTCCCAAGGTCATTACTGGTGGTGAGATCAGTAATCCAGCCGATGCTCCTGAGTCTATTACCTATGACATCACTTTCTCAGATTCTGGTCGTGTCATGACTGCTCTGGTGGATATTGGTGGTGGTTTCTGGACTTTCAAGATGGTGCCTGCTATGCTACCTCCACCACATCCAATGGTGGCCGCTCCCACTCCTGATATAGAAGCCCTTGAAGTATTCTCTATCTTTAGTGATGCATATGTAGACCTGGCTGAGACTAACTTCAATCCCGATTGGGGTCAGTCGACTCAGGTTATGATGGAAGACATCGAAGGTAATAATACACTCAAGTATGGCCAATTGAACTACCAGGGTACCAACCTGGGTGGCGCTGATGGCATCGATCAGGATGTTACTGGCTATGATTTTATCCATCTTGATTACTGGACAGCTAATGCTCCAGCTCTGAACTTCTTTCTCATCAGTCGAACCACTGGTGAGCAGGCATTCAGTCTGCCTATCGTACCAGGTGAGTGGGCCAGTGTTGATATACCACTCTCCCACTTTATAGATCTTGGAATGGGTCTCACAGACATCTTCCAGTTCAAGGTTGATGGTGGCGATGGTGAAACCATGGTCTGGTTGGATAACTGGTTCTTCCATGATCTTAATCAGGTGGGTATTGATGATAATATGATTCCAGATGAATTTGCGCTTAGCCAAAATTATCCGAATCCTTTCAACCCATCCACAACTATTAATTACAGTATTGTCGAGTCTGGGCATGTAACGCTCAAGCTTTACAATATTACTGGACAAGAGGTTGTGACCCTGATTGATGGAGAAGCAGCTCCAGGTTTCTACAGCACCAATTTTGATGCAAGTCACCTGGCAACTGGAACTTACTTCTACGCTCTGACAGCTGGTAATGAGAGAAGCGTAAAGAAGATGGTACTGATTAAGTAGATTAATATCTGATCTATCAGATTGTGTAACGAAAAGCCTCCCAGATATTTGGGGGGCTTTTTATTTGGAGGTTGAGTTTGCTTGTCAGGCCGAAGCTAAGTCCCATTAACAGATGCGGGAGAAGCGTAGGCTGATCGAAACCTCTATCATTGTCATCCCAGGGTTGAACGTTTCGAGAGCCTCAACGTTCGGGAACTTCCAGAGGTTGAGTTTGCCTACCCTGCCATATGCGGTGGTCAAAACCTCCAGACACTATGAAAGTATATGGGTGGTACAAACTTCAAATATTGAAAATCTTGGAGTGTCACACGGAGCCTGTCTAAGTGTAAAAGTAGATGAGCGCATTTGGCTAAACCTCCACCCTATAGACAGGGTTCGCCATCCTATGATAGTTCATCCTCGACGAATCAACTCCGGATGACCCGATGGCGGTTCTGCATCATGCCCCTACAAACAACAAAAGCCCTCTGACGAGGACTTTTCTTATTTGTAGCAGGGGGGAGATTTGAACTCCCGACGCCCGGCTTATGAAGACCGTAAGTGTTTGTTATATATATAATAATCATATGTATATATCCCACATCCCCAGAATCCGTATACGCAGATTGGTATACGCAACTATTCTCTCACCTACCATTATTTGGCAGATGAACATTTTAAGTAATTCATTTAACAAATTTTTAATATAATTGTAGTCCTAAATTTTGAGCTCTTGTAATGTCAATTATCCCTAGAATTTTCTGCGAAATTCTTTCCACATGAACAGCAGAACCAATGTATATAGCGATTTTTATTCGTGTAACTTACCCGCTCGGTGGTAGTAGCACTCTTTTCACATCCCTTTGTGGCAGCCCTTGTGTCTTCTTATATCTGTGAATCTGTTGCAGCATCTTTGCCACAATCAGTACACAGTGAATGCACATAACCATTTGCTGACACATATAGATCGTGTGTTGTGGTTTTTCGACAGCGACCACACCATGTGCTTATGAAACCCGTCATGTTTAATCTGCTTAGGTCTCGACACAGCAGTCATTTGATTTTAGTTCTCTAGCTGAGGTTGATAAGTCATAATGTGTCTGCCAACGCCAGCGTCAACATCTGAGAAGTATCACAGATGTTACCCTAATCGTTACTAGTGAATTGACTAGTCTTTAAGACAACGCACTGAGAGTCCATAATTTTTATCGAAGCTGAATCTTTGAATTTCTGAATTCCGGTAATGCAATTCACAGAAATATGCATAGGTTTCACCGCGTTCCGTCGCCGACCAAAAGTAACTACCATATCCCATACTTGAGTAATTACCATCGACAAACCCACGATAACCAGCAGGAAGTGCCGCAAAATAACTAGAATTATTTGCACCTGTGTTGGGTCTAACCCAATGGTCTACTCCTTTTTCTTTAAGCGACCCACCGGCGATTTTATCACCTCCAAGGTAATTTGTCAAAACTTGCCACTCTGACGCTGAGGGTACATGCCAACCCTTTGGAGCTAATTCTCTACCATCTGAGACTGCATACCAATTGTAAAGTATGCCATAAGTTTCAATATTGTTTTTATCATTTTCATATGTACTATATGCACCTGCACTTGTATTGCTCCATTCACTGTTACTTTTAATTTCAGGAATTGGTGATCCATCACGGTAGTTAGTCTCTCGTAAATTTTCTGCCATCCAGACCTGATCGCCGATTTGGATAGTCTTATAGTTATAACTGCTAACTTTAGTTTCTTTTATTTGCTCAATGATGATATTCTTAATCATTTTATCAGTCAATCCATCGGTATCCTTAACTTCCATTATAATACTATACCTACCAGCTCTCGTGAACTGATTGGCGACAATCATAGAAGCATTAAAATCAGTGTCCCATTTACCATCGTTCTCCCAGTCCCAACGCACTTGGAGTTGAGAGTCATCATCCTCAAGATCACTACTTTTTGAAGCATCGAATATAAAAATTGTTTTTGTTGATCCTGATTCTGGGTCGATCGTAAACATGGCTGTTGGGGCTTGATTCTTGGTTATTTGAGATGAAATAGAACTAGTCTCTTCCCTGATCTTCTCTTCTGGCTTTACCGTGTGTTTGTGGACTACTTTTTCCTCAGGCAATGGGACAGTAACAATCACATTTTGCGAATAACCGACATTGCCCGAGGGGTCATATCCTT
This sequence comes from Fidelibacterota bacterium, assembly GCA_016784025.1. Classification (GTDB taxonomy): domain Bacteria; phylum Fidelibacterota; class UBA8477; order UBA8477; family JABMPR01; genus JABMPR01. The sequence continues at coordinate 4,993 of JADHVL010000043.1, forward strand.
TTACAAAAATACTATGTTGATTCCCATCAGCATAGTTTCGGGCTTCCCAGGAATATTCCCTTGGATAAGTCTTGGCAGTGTATTTCAACACTCCATCAATAAAAAACTCTACCTTTGCCACTAAAATTGCATCCGAAGCAGTCACCTGGATTAACACAGTTCCCTGAACTGCAGAGCCATGAATCGGAGAGGTTATAACTAGCTCAGGTGCAGTGTTATCAGAATCACATGCCATAAATAAAACCAGTATTGCGAGAACGATTATGGATATTGATTTTTTTATCGTAATCATTGAGTAATTCAAATCATATTTAAGTATAGTGTATTCAAAATAGGGTGAAAATACGCCCCATCCTTTGTGAGACCAATCTTCATCTCCAATTCCAATAGCCACCTTCATTTTCTGGTAATTGTCGTAGCCACAATTCGTGAGAAGGGATCAAGGATGGATGGTGCCATTAGTTGCTGCATCCCAATATCAAAGATGGAACTGTGCCCCCGCTCTCCAAATCCTTAGTTATACCCATATCCGAGTGACACTTTTGATTTCAATTATACGATATCTAATATATTTTTATTCCCATCACTGATCGGAATATCCCTTAGGCCATTCTAAGTGCATATTGTGCGTCATTACCCATACCGCGGGTACTCAAATGCACTTTCTATTTATTACTCTGAGTGAGTTGATCAACGATTTGAGACGATAAATCTTTGACAACATTATTAAATGCATCTTTGGCTGCAGTTTCATAGGATCGACCTTCAGCAAGTTTTCGTACGGTATATTCATATTTGTTCTGACTTCGGAAATCTGGATGAAATGTTATGACCGCAATTGCCTCAGTATAAAAAACACCATAATTAGTCGAGGAAGGTGAAATGCTTATCTTGCCACTCAACACACCGTGTGGTTTCCCTTCCACTAGAGAGATACTCTGTTTATCAAAGATAGCACCCAGTTTGCTGGTGAAATCGTCTGATGGAAGATAAATATTCTTCGAATCAATTTGAATATCCGCCTGTAGCATATATTTGAAAGTTAGCTTTAAATCAACGCTGGGAAAATCGGACTGATTCAGAGAGGGAATATCAGGTGTCACTCTTAAGTTAATTTCTTCCCCGGGCATCCAATTATCTCTGCGTTCCAGAACAACCATTCCATTTGCATCAGTCTTACCCCGAGTGATGAGCTTGGATTGGCTATAGACTGCAATGGGAAAACCTTGAAGCGGTTTTCCATTCTTCAATCGAAACTGTACTGGAGTATGCACACCCTCACTGCTGAATGGGTTACATACAATGCTCTGGTATCCAGGTGAAATCTGAATTTTCTTAACTTGATCTAATGTTAAAATCCTGAACTGCTCGCTCATGGAGGCAATGGTGCTATTTTTATTCATTACCCCAGAAGCATCTAAAACCGCTTTAAATGCGGAACCTGTAACATTAATTTTCCGAAAAAGGTCAGTTACTTTCTCGGGATTTGATTCACCGCCTAGCTCGAGAGCATCAGCTTGGAGAGCATCAAATAAATCCTCAATAATATTTGATTGTTCCACGAGAAATCTCTGATATTTATGGAAATCGAATTCCATCACGGTGTAACATCGATATACAAGATCTTGCCCCGAGAAATCCTGCTCAACATAAGTTTTCAGTGCTGTCCCCTGAACATAGCCCTCCACAGATAGTTTTGACATTTGTTGATAGGTCTCACTTGTACCCTCTTCCCCTTCTTTCAGGTCCATCTCAGCTATGGAAAATACATGGCCACCATAAACAGAAAATCGAATCTGAGACAACGCATCAGCTCTAGATCCACTTCTCGCCTCATCCTCAGAGGATGCCTCTTTAACACCAAGGAACTGGCCTGCTGACTGTGATTGAATCCAACTTGGCTTTTGAAGCGCTTGCATTTCGGGTTGTGATGATGAACAGGCAATGATATAAAGACCTGACATCATGACAACAAAAGGGTTCCTAATTATTTTCAAAGTCCAATTACCTCATTAATTCAATGGTTGTGATCTGCTGATTAAAATACTTTTCATTCAGATATGTCATTTCCAGCTTTAACTTAAAATTGTTCATAACAACTAATTGAATTCCACCACTCACTCCCCAACGTTCCTGTGTATAATATCCCAGATCAGAGTCAATTATTTCATTTTCAATGAGCAAAATGCTTGGTGTTCTGATGTTCGCATATCCAACGATGCTTTTTGTAAAAGGATATTGGAGGTGGGTTCCCAGGACACCAGTAGTCCAATGCCCAAACTCAGTTTGTGTGCTTAGAGAGAGCTGAAGCGCAGCTCCTTGAGATTTTTTAAAAAAGGGAAGATCAAGCTCAATAGAACTCCTTAATCTCGGAAGACTTCTTTCTCCATCATTCATTTTAAAAGGAGATTGTGTGCTCATACTTAGCAGGAACCAGTCATTTTGCTGGTAAACAAAACCATAGTCCAACGCATAGGCTGTCCCTTCTACAGGCTTATCGCCATGGATGGACTGATTGGCGACCCTAATATTGACTCCTATATGAAATGGAGAGATTATACTTGTGGCGAGTGAGAATACATACAGATTTTCATTGAGATCCATCATGCCTGTGTATTCTGCATCCGCATTGTATCCCTCTATGTCATCAACCAGGTAGGTGACACCACCCATGCCTAAGCTGAAAGATTTTCCAAATCTGTAGGTAGCAGCATAAGACATATGTCGCTGATCAAGATTTGGTTCTAACTTTAAATAAGTGAACGCTAATTGGCTGGATTCGAGGAACTGCATGCCTGCAGGATTCAGGAATATAACTGTAGCGGATCCTGAGGATAAAAGACTGGTACCCATCGCTGCCTGGCTTCCACTATTGTATCTATTGAAGGCTGCAAACAAGCCATAGGTATCTTGAGCAATTCCTGTATTTGTAATCATCATGGTGGTGATAAATACAATACGAAATATAATTTTCAGACTGGGACTCATCGGTTTACCACCAGGGTTTTTGTATATACTTGTGGTTGATCTGCCACATCTAAAATTGTGAAATAAATCCCCGTTGCACAGATCTCATCCCACATATTCCTACCATCCCATTCAATCTCATGTCGGCCGGCTGAGAGATCCTGCTGTGCAAATCTTCTCACCATGCTGCCACCTGCATCGAGGATGATCATACTTACCTCCGAACTTTCCTCTTTTACAAGGAAGCTAAAATGAGTTGATTGACCCGACCTGGGATCCAAAGGATTTGGATAATTGAAGAAATGTTCATAAATCGGACCGTCAGAGGCGTGAATTAGGGGATATAGCAAAGTATCACTGTGCATATTCCCAGCCATATCAATGGATGTTGTTACAAGAAGTACATTCCTGGCTTCCGGGTCATCCGCTCCGACCAAGTTAATAATGGAATCAACTGACGCGAGATTACCTCGTTTGAGACGCTCCAGTGTTTCACCCAGTGATAATTCCAATTCCTCAAGAGAAACGACGTCAGAGATAATTGTTGAGTCTTGATTTGAATCAAAAACATACTTCCGCTGTACACTATAGGTTGGCCAAGAGGTATGTATGAATCCTTCGATCAAGATCAGGGTATCAGCGTTGTGATCCTCAGGTGAATCCCAATACAGCAATTCATTCGAATGTTCACTGGATGCCAGCAGGTTTTCAAAGTATTGTGTGTAAATAACTTCTTCAATTGAGATTGGATGTGGTTGGATACCGGGATCCTCAGATGTATCTCCTGGTAATGGCCACCTTGATGTGGTCATTGGTGGTAGGCTATCTAACAGAATGGGGAGAGTGTAGCGAAGTCCCAACCCTGAAGTATTCCAGGGTGAGTATTCAAGATAGTATATCTCGCCAGCTTCACCTAAGAAACTAGGAAAACGTAAAGAGTCAGAGATACCATTGGTTAGCTCTTTAAGAGAATCTCTTGCGGTATATAGCCTCCAGCGGAGACTATCCAGAGAATGTGTCTCAAGCATCTTTCCAGAAGGCCACTGATTAAATACATGTTTTTGTTGTGTGTTGCGAAAAAATTGAAATGGATAGATATTTACTGGAATTGTGAAAGGCCGCTCACCTCTCGTCACGGGTGATCCTATCAAACCTTGCACGGTAACCCTATCCCCCCTAGACATCTGATCTGATATCCAATGAAATCCTTGAGCATCAATTTTTATCAATGCGACTCGTGGAAAGGTGATTGTGGGAATGTCTTGACTCCCTGGTATTTTCGTGGTGAACTGCTCATGGATGTCGGCATGTGAAGCAAGGTCTACTTTGAATGTATCGGAATTATCTATATTTATCAGAAAAGCATGGGTCACGGTTTCTCCACTATACAGAGGAAGCATCATGCTATCCCCTGCAAAAAATGGTTGTGCAGGCACATCAGGATATTCAATTGAACAAAAGATGGTATCAATCACTCCTTGATCCAAATCCGGTAATCGGACTTCAAAGGAAAGTTGCGACGGTGATGATTCAATAGCTCGTCGATGATCGATCTTAAAATTCTTCAGCAGCTCTAATGTGTCCCCTGGATTTAAGCTTGCCAAATCAGTCACTATGCGCTGATTCTCTGTTTTAGCCCAGACAATGTCCGTTGCAGAGATGATGTTCAATTCAACACTTTGAGAGGGTAAGTATTCACTGATACCCACAGAATCATCTTCAATATATTCGAACCCAGGGAAACTCATTAAATGGTCATAGGAACCATTTAAAATGGTATCTCTGGCTTGGATAGAAGGGGCTCCCACGATGAAGGTATCCCATAGATCAATTCGACTATCTCCTACTCGAATAAATGGATGATTTGAACGATCTGTCATTGTGGTTAGGGGGGTAAGATCAATGCCACTAATCTCGAATACACTGTCGGTGTCGGAATTAATATCCAGTCGCCAAAGCGATGGGTTGGTTGTATCATCAATGGTGAATTCGTTACTGAGGGCATGTCCGGACCATTCAAAGGAATTGCCCCAGACTAATTGCAAAGTTCCAATATCCCCTTCGCCTGTGGCGCCGAATACCGGATATTTTTTATCGTCCTCTATGACCAGAGTCACATTCTTTAAAGGGGTATCTTTAAGCCTGAGTTCAAAATTGACCACACTGTCAGGACGACGGATGTAAAATTTGGGAGATGCAATCTTTAGATAGAGACCCTCAGTCAAGATATCACCACCATCTTGCGATTTGTGAAGGCGTAAGCGAAGTGGGAAACGCCCTTGAGTTGGAAAATGTTCTGAAGCATTTGGGCTACCAATCAAGATGCTATCTGAATATGTAACACTATGCGCAGATGGATCGACCTCTATGGTCATTACAGGACTCTGATTGTGATGGAAAATTGCTTGTGCGTTTTGGGGTGTAAGTCATTTGAACATTTGGCACAGTTTGGACAATAAAATAAGAGAGACTTCCTTGGCTTCCTAATCATGTTGCGGACACCTCCTGGTGTCGCTGTTTGAGATTGATTCGCTTGCGCCCTGCAAGCGTTTTTTG
>JADHVL010000023.1 GCA_016784025.1 Fidelibacterota bacterium
GGAAATTTGTCTTAAGCTTCCTTCAGATTCGCAGTCACCCACGACACCCTTGCTCTCGACTAGTGGTTGGAAACTACAATCCTCCACAGTGGACTTGCACCACCTAGTTATTAACCATGCACGGCACACGATAAAAAAATGACCGGATAACCCGGTCATTTTGATAAACCATTTTTATTGGGTATCATCCAGAGATGAGCCTTTTAGCAACCACATCTGATTTGGCTTTAATAGATTTATGAAGTGATCCACCATGGCTATCCATTGTGACCACTGCAGGAAAATCCTTTACTTCTATATGCCAAAATGCCTCAGGTACACCCAGCTCGTCAAGCATATAGACATCATGAACCTTCACTACCGATTTTGCCAGGGAAGCTGCCAGGCCACCAATGGCATGGAGATAAACGCCACCAGATTTTGAAAGACCAGCCAGGGTGGTTTCACCCATTCCTCCTTTGCCAATCACTCCGCGAACCTTATAGTGCTCCATTACAGCTGCTTCATAGGGTTCTTCACGAATGCTGGTCGTTGGACCAGCAGCAACAAATGACCAAGTGCCATCCTCATGTTGCTTTACTACTGGACCACAATGGTAGATCATGCTGTTTTCCATGATTGGATTTAGCCAATCTGGCCAGTTCTCATGGATATATTTATGGGCCGCATCTCTGGCGGTTACCATCAATCCTGAGATAGCAACTTCATCACCCATCTTTAATTCACGAATTGCTGCTTCGGAGATCGGTAATTGCAAATTAATCATAAGTCACCTCTCCATTGCTGTTCAGAATCATGCTGTGTCTGCGATAAGCCCAACACATGTAGGATATAGAGACAAAGAAAGAGGCTGGCAGACGGTGCATGGTTCCCATTTTTACACCTAGAATGGTTGTTTTGCCACCAAAGCCCATGGGACCAACACCTAACTCATTTAAATCGGCTAACAATCTTGATTCCATAGAAGCCAGCTCTGTGTTGGGGTTGGTATCTGTCATTTTCCTGAATAGTTGAGATTTCGCTGTGAGGTGAGAGGTGGTTCTATCCCCCCCGACACCTATACCAAGAATACCGGGTGCACACCCAAGACCCTGGGCTTTGTTAACAGCATCTACAATGACCTTATAAACACCATCCATGTCACGACCAGCACCCAAACCTACGTCGGGAAGCTTGTACTGTGTGGACACGTTTTCACATCCACCTCCCTTGAGCATGAGTTTGAATTCGATATAATCATTGTCCCACTCTTCAAAGTGGATAAATGGCTGTCCCTCACCAATATTATTGCCTGAATTTTTACCCGTGATACTGTCCACAGCATTGGGGCGGAGATAACTCTTATCAACTGCCTCAGAGGTGGCTTTGTGGATTAAGGCAGTCAATTTACGCATTCCGATGCCCTCAGGGATATACACCATATAAATGTTTGTCCCCGTGTCCTGACAGATGGGCGTGGATTCAACCCGGGCCAGTTCAATATTTTTAAGAATCATCCCAAAGACGCTGCGAGCTGCTGAACCTTCGTCTTCATTTTGCTCGGCAGCCTGAATACTTTCAACCACATCCCTGGGGAGATCCGTGGCTGCCAGACGAATTAACTCCAGTAGTTGATCTTTCAGAACTTTTTCATCGTATTGAAACATATACAACCCCTAAATTATTTAACCTCCCAAACATCACCGCTATAGAAGAGATCTTCAAGCGTACCTTCACCTTTGATCTTTGTGACCTGTTCGATCTGTTCAACCATCATATCGTCATAGGTAGGACCATCCACAGCCCTCAGTACACCAAATGGAGTCGGGGTCGAAGTGTCGAAAGTCATCTCAAGAAGTAGGTTGGTGATAATTTGATTGGTTTCATCATGTACCAGGAGATCTTTTTCATTCCACTCCGGACCGAGATGGACAACCTTGGGATGGTTATCCTTCATGATGATTCCTTTATCCTGCTCCTTACCAAAAATCATGGGTTCACCATGAACCACAAACAGAGCGTTATCAGGCCGGGTCGCCTTGTTTTCCACATCACTAAATTCACCATCATTAAAAATGATACAATTCTGGTAGACTTCGATGAAGGAAGCACCCTTGTGGCGTTGTGCTCTTTTGATGCTTTCCTGCAAACCTTTGGCATCCACATCCAATGCTCGGGAAATAAAGGTGGCATTGGCTCCCAGGGCGACAGCACTGGGATTAAAGGGACGATCAATAGATCCAAAGGGCGAAGATTTGGTCTTTGCACCCAATAAAGATGTTGGAGAATACTGACCTTTGGTCAGACCGTAGATGCGATTATTAAACAGCATGATATTCATGTCAATATTGCGTCTCAGGGCATGTATCATATGGTTTCCACCGATTGAGAAGCCATCTCCATCACCAGTGATGACCCAGACGGCCAATTCCGGATTTGCCAGCTTCACACCAGAGGCAATGGCAGGTGCCCGACCATGAATTGAATGGAAACCGTATGTGTTCATATAGTATGGGAAGCGACTTGAGCAGCCAATACCCGATATAAATGCATAATTTTCTTTTTTTACACCCATGACTGGCAGAGTCTTTTGCATATTTGCCAGAACTGAATAATCCCCACAACCTGGACACCATCGCACCTCGTTGCCGGGGACGAAATCTTTCCTGGTTAGATTCAAATCTTGAATTTCGACGTTAGTTTCACTCATCTCTCTATACCTTATCTATTCAATATCTCGGGGATTAACCGAGGATCTCGTTAATTTTATCTTCAATTTCAGAAGCACGGAAAGGCTCACCCCTAACGATATTCAGTTGGTGAATTTTCCGGGCCAGCTCACCCTTGAGCAGGAGAGCCAACTGACCTGAGTTAACCTCTGGAATGAGGATTTCATCAAAACTATCACAAATAGCCTTTAGATCTGACGGGAATGGACTCACCCAGCGTAGATGCATCTGACTTACAGACTTTCCCTTGGCAAGGGCACGATCTACTGCAACATGGATGACTCCATGGGTGCTACCCCATCCCAAAACCAGTAGTTTGCCCTTGGGTTCACCATGGATATCTGAAGGAGGGATATCATTTTTAATATTATCAACCTTGCGAGCACGGATGTCAGTCATCAGCTGATGATTCTCAGGATCCTGACTGACCATACCAGTAATGTTCTCTTTTTCAAGTCCACCAATACGATGTTCCAGGCCAGGTGTTCCAGGAATCGCCCAGGGGCGAGTCTCATTTTCATCACGTGCATAAGGCATAAATCCATCTTCACCACGATCTGATGAAGTGGGATGATTTACTTCAATTTTTGGAAGGGTTTTGGGATCAGGAATTTGCCATGGACCCGAACCCTGACCCAGATAACCATCCGACAATAAAATGACCGGCGTCATGTATTTCATTGCTATTCTAGCAGCTTCATAGGCACATTCAAAACAGTCTGCTGGATCCTTGGCAGCAAGGACTGGAATTCGTGCATCACTATTCCGTCCAACAACAGCTTGTAGTAGATCTGATTGCTCCATCTTGGTGGGCATACCAGTACTGGGACCTCCGCGTTGAACATTCACAATCACCAATGGAAGTTCTGTGATTATTGCAAGTCCAATTGCTTCAGTTTTCAAGGCCATACCAGGTCCCGAAGTTGTGGTAACTGCTAAATCTCCTGCATAGGAGGCTCCGATAGCGGCGGAAATACCAGCTATTTCATCTTCTGCCTGAAAGGTTTTGACGCCATGGTTCCTTAGCGTCGACAGGGTGTGGAGGATTTCACTGGCCGGGGTAATTGGATATGAGCCCAGGAACAACTCTTTACCTGCTTTCTTTGCGGCAGCTACCAAACCATATGAAACCGCAACGTTACCAGTGATATTCCTATATTTGCCCTTTGGTAGTTCAGCCTTCTCTACAGCATAGGAAGTCGTAAATATTTCGGTGGTCTCACCATAATTGAACCCTGTTTTCATCACTGTGATGTTTGCTTCAGCAACAGAAGGATTTTTGGCGAATTTTTTCCGTAGCCACTCTTCGGTTGGCTCAATAGGACGATTGTACATCCAGAACAGGACACCAAGGGCAAACATATTCTTGGTTCGCTCGATACCTTTCGAAGTCAGGTCTGAATCCTCCAGAGCTATTTTAACCAGCCTGGACATTTCAATACTGAAGAGAGTAAAGCCTTCCAAAGATCCATCTTCAAGTGGATTGGTTTCCCAGCCAGCCATTTTTAGGTTCTTTGCTGTGAATGCATTTGAATTGGCCAATATGGTTCCACCCTTTTTCAAATCCCTCAAATGCACTTTTAGTGCAGCTGGGTTCATTGCCACCAAGGTGTCTGGTAAATCACCAGGAGTAAAAACCTTTTGGGATCCAAACATGAGTTGGAAGGCACTTACACCAGCAAGTGTTCCAAGAGGAGCCCTGATTTCTGAAGGGTAATTGGGAATGGTTTTTAGATCATTTCCCACAATTGCAGTTGCTTCAGTAAAGCGCGTGCCTGTCAATTGCATACCATCGCCTGAGTCCCCTGCGAAACGAATGGTTGCATCATTAATTCTAATTACTTTTTTCGCCATAAATACGAACTCCCGCTATATGAATCTAATATTTGTTTGATTAAAATTGCTTGGATTTTTGTTTTCTGAACAAGTCAGTTTCTGGATATGAGCCGAGAGGATAATATGCTGTCGTAGGAAACTATCTTGATACAGGACAAGGCCTGAATACTGCGGTTCACTCATGATCAAAAACTAACGTCCACCTCTCCTTAAAACAATGCTGAATGATCTGTGACACCATTTATTTTTCACAAGTATTGGACAAAGCAACTATTGAGCCGTAATATCTATTTCCCTAATTATTCTATGCCTTTTTGGTCAAGCTTTGAGCCTTAGAAAAATACTTTTTCAGCTGATTCTGGGCTTCACCAAAAACGGTGCGAGCAGGAAAATTTCCATGCCTGTTTAATGTACCTGCCTTTACCCCTGTAAGTATCTCAATCCCTTCAGAGATGTTGTCAACTGACCAGATATTGAATTTTCCGGTCTTTACTGCAGCCTGAATATCAGGCATAAGCATGAGATGATCCACATTGGCAGATGGAATCATGACTCCCTGCTCCCCGGTCAACCCGCGTAATTCACAGAGATGGAAGAAGCCTTCGATCTTCTCATTTACACCACCAATAGCTTGAATCTCACCCCATTGATTAACAGACCCTGTGACTGCAATCCCCTGATTAATGGGAATTCCTGAAAGAGCGGAGAGAATCACATAAATTTCTGTGGAGCTGGCGCTGTCTCCATCGATGCCGCCATAGGATTGCTCAAAAGTCAATGTTATGGTCACCGACAAGGGGAAGTTTTGAGCAAAAGTCTGGCCGAGATAGCCATTGATAATCAAATTGCCCTTATCATAAGTTTTTCCGGAAAGTTTGGCCTCCCGCTCCACTGAAATAATTCCTGGCTCACCCAAGTAGGTCGTTGCTGTTATTCTGGAGGGTTTCCCGAATGAGTTGTCACCCATGGAATAAACAGCCAATCCGTTAATCTGACCAACCCGCCCTCCTGTCACATCGATCATCAAAGTTTCGCTTTCAATATTTTCCCAGACCTTCTCCTCGTAGAGACTTCCACGAAACCGTTTTTCAGAAATGGCTTTGCGAACATCTTCCAGCTGAACTTGCCGATGTTTCTGTTTCTTGGCCCAGTAAGTTGATTCGGTAATCAGACCAACCAGGGTTCCAAACTGGAGAGAGAGTTTACTTTTATCTCCAGCCAATCTTGAGCTGTATACAATTACCTGGGTCGCGGCCTGCGGGGTAAAGTGCGGTGATTTGCGTTCACGGCAAACCTTTGCAATAAATTGACACAGCAGGTATTCATTCTGAGCACTGCGGGTGACCTCATAGTCAAAATCTGCACGAACCTTAAAGGTCTTGTTAAAGGCGTCATCCACTTCCTGGAGGTAATGAAAATGATCTGAACGACCAAGTAGGATGACATTCAAATCTAGAGGAATGGGTTCAGGTTGTAGAGAGGTGGTGGCATTCAGGCCATACTGTTCATTTACATCTTCAATTTGCAAAGATTTGTTTTTGAGAGTTCGTTTCAGATACTCCCAAACATTGGGACTCTGCAGTACATTTTGGATATCCAGTATGAGGAAACCACCATTGGCCCGCAACATGGCTCCGGAAGTTATCATGGTAAAATCACTATACCATCCACCCATGACGGCCTCCTTACCAATTCTACCAAAAAGATTGTAGTAGGAAGGATTGGCATCAACAATGACGGGTGCACCTTGCTGACGGCAATTATCCACCAGCAGGTTGACCATATATCTCTGCATTAAAGCTTTTTGACTCTGTTGAGGACTTGGTGCCTCATCACCCGCTGCAGCGCTATCCATACCGACAAATTCCTGGACATGCTCTACTATATCATCCCTGACTTCCTCGAGATATTCCAAGAGTTCAGGATGATCTGAATAATTCTCAAGGAGTCTGCCAATGCGATGCTCTACTGAATCCAAAGCGATTTTCCCTTGAAGCGATTCAACGACATCAGCACGTTCTTCTTCCAATTCCGCCATATCACGGAGAGCTTCTCTCAAATGCTCCTGGATCAGATTAATTTTTTCATTAATCGCTGCCAGCTCCTCCTCGGTGAGTGCTGAAATGTCAGCCTCATTCATAGGTGCGCCATCTTTAAGGGGAATGGTTTGAAAACCAGCCTGAGTCAGGTTCAATTGGATGTCCCGCTCAGCAGCTTCTGCATTCACGGCGGCGATGATTTCCTCACGTCCAGTATCAAATTCTGCAGTGATTTCTTTTTTACGCTTGGCGTAAATCTCACCAGTGAAAACTTTGGGCAGATCAACACTTAAACTGCCAATTAAGCGCTTCATTTGTTTGGCGAATTTATTGCCCTCACCAGCTGGTAGTTGAAATACTCTGGGATGGTATTCATCATGAAAATTGAAAACTACAAGCCAGTCTGGTGGAACCGGTTTGTTGGCGGCAAACTTTGCAACAAGACTTTTTACTATGGTACTCTTACCTGTTCCTGGAACGCCACCGACAAACACATTATAGCCAGGTGCCAGAAGCTCCAGGCCAAATTGAAGTGCCCGAACCGCCCGTTCCTGTCCAATCACCTTGTTCAGGCTGGGAAGTTCTGCAGTGGATTTAAACTTTAGCGCTTCATCATCGGTAGTTCTACAAAGATCTTTTTGGGTCAGTTTCTTCATAATCTCATCCTGATCATATTATTGAATCCAAATAACTCAATGGACTAATTTGATATATATGTTATGCATTATGCTCGAATCTATCGTGCTCAAGATAAGCAATTTCGGCATTGTTACTGCCTTAAAATCTAAAGGACATCACGATTACCTACGATTCAAAAGCATCTTTTCTACAACCTGCCTTTGGCGAAGGCAGGCGAAATTAACAAAAATTACAAAACCTTATAGCAACATTGAGAGCGACTGATGTATTTGACACGAATGTCACCAAGCTTCACTAATGCCACGAATAATTTTGGAAGGGAAACTATCTATTCGATTTGTTTCGTGTCAATTCGTCTAATTCGAGATATTCGTGTCTAAGAGTTAAGCAAAAAGAGCTCCGCAGGTAAATCCTGGGTTTTCTGAGAAGGCGGATAAAACAAATTGCCCCTCGCATCATTCCGTATACATTTTCTGAGCCATTAAAGGGGAATTTATGTCAACACACATACACACCGAAGCATTCAATCCAGCCACTGGTGAGTCCTTGGGTCAGATACCACAAAATACGCTGGAAGATATTCAGCACGCGGTATCACGAATCCGAAAAGCACAGACGAAATGGGCTGATTTTTCGTTTTCAGAGCGTGGCAAACACCTCAGAAAAATGCAACGGCATTTGATTGAGCATGGTGAGGAATATGCCAGAATTATTTCAGCTGACAATGGCAAAACCCTGACTGATGCCTATATAACTGAAATCTCTTCAGCTGTGATAGCATTTGATTACTATATCAAACATTCTGCACGCGTACTCAGAGAGCGCCGTGTCAAGGGCTCACATATTTTTTCTCTTTTCACGCGAAACCGTCTACAACAAGTTCCCATGGGAGTCGTTGGAATCATATCCCCTTGGAATTACCCACTGGCAATTCCAATGCATGAAATTCTTATGGCCCTCATGTCTGGAAATGGTCTGCTGTATAAGGCAGCTTCTGAAACGCAAATGGTGGGACAGGTTATTCAAAAAATTGTGGATGCGGGTGAGCTGCCCCAGGATCTCTTTGTCCAGGTGAATGTTGCAGGACGAATTGCTGGAGATGCCTTTCTGGAAGCAGGAATTGACAAACTATTTTTTACCGGTAGTGTTCCTATCGGTAAAATTCTTATGAAAAAAGCAGCCGAAACCCTCACTCCCATTTCGCTTGAACTGGGGGGAAATGATCCCATGATTGTATGCGCTGAAGCCAACTTGAAAAAGGCCGTCAACGGAGCAATCTGGGCTGGTTTATCTAATTCCGGTCAGAGTTGTGCCGGGGTCGAACGTATTTATGTACACCGTGATGTCTATAGACCCTTCTTGAAACTTCTTAAGAAAAAAGTTGAGAGGCTGCGTGTCGGACATCCCGATCATAAAGACACACATATTGGTACGATGACAACGTCAAGGCAACATGATGCTGTCCGAAACATGTTGGAGGAGGCCATAGCTCAGGGCGCAATCGTTGAGGCTATATCGCAAATCGATGAAACAACGGATCAGGCGCTTCCCGCAACTATCCTCACTGAGGTAAATCAGGAAATGCGGGTTATGAAAGAAGAAACCTTTGGCCCTGTTATCGGTGTAATGCCCTTCAAAAACATTGAGGAAGCAATTCAGCTGGCCAATGATTCTGATCTTGGCTTAACTGCTTCGATCTGGACCAAGAATCACAGTCTTGGACGAAAAATTGCCAGCCAACTGGAAGCTGGAGTCGTGACAATAAATAGTCATCTGATTTCTCATGCCATTCCAAATTTGCCCTGGGGCGGTTTTAAACAAAGTGGTGTTGGACGAACTCATGGAGAACTCGGTTTACTTGAAATGACCAAAGCGCGCGTCATTGTGAATGACTATTTCCCTTTGAATAAGCAATTTTACTGGACCCCTCCAGGTTTTGTTTATAGTCGCTGGGTGGGCTTTATGATGATGGTTGGTGGGGCCTGGTCCTGGAAGCTTAAAGGTTTACTCAAACTCATTTTTGGATTTAAGAAACTTTAACGTACAGGATTTTAGTCCGCAAGCCCAAAATATTTGAGGCTGTTACCAGATGGCCAGAACGGCTCCCATAATGAGGAGACCAACCAGATACATCCCAGAATTGATAAACCATAAATGGAGTGAACGCATTTCAAAAGCGTGATTCACGCCAAAGGATAGGCCGGTAAATCCCAACCACATGAAGAGTCCCAGAAGGAGTCCTCCTCCCAAACTTGCGGTACCAGTCCAGGCGATCACATTGGCCATAAAAAATGCCATAAAAAATGAATTCAGGATGGCAACAGCGTATGGTGGCAGCATGTTCTTGCCCTCCATATCATCCATTTTAATTCCAGTGGCTTCCATCCAAGGTTTCCCAAACAATGGACCATACCAAACTGCACCCAGTCCCATATTGGCAATAACCAATACAGCGATTGCGATCCAATTCAAATCAAAAGTAAGCATTTGACATCTCCTTTTTTCAGGTTTTCATCCCTCCATAAATCACTGTGACTTAATTTATCACAATTTGACATATTTTGGACATGAAACCACCATTTTTTGCATTTTCAAGGGTTAATGCTTGTGGTACATCGTCTCGATGAGGGCTTTAAACTTTTCGTTGATCTGCTTGCGTTTGAGTTTCAAGGTTGGTGTGATCTCGCCACCTTCCTGGGTGAAAGGTTTGGCCATGAGGCGGAATTTTTTGATGGTCTCATAATTGGCCAGTTTCTTGGACTGCGATTCAATTCGCTCCTTGAAAAATTCAATGACATGAGGATGAGCAATCAGCTCTTCATTGTCCTGGAATTGTATTTTCTTTTTGTGAGCCCAGGCTTCCAGACTTTCAAATGCAGGGACGATTAGAGCACTCACAAAGTTGCGCTTATCAGCAATGGCTATAATCTGATCAATAAAAAAATCTTTACCGATCAATTTTTCAATGTTCTGTGGAGCAATATTTTTTCCACCTGAGGTGATAATCAAATCCTTGATACGATCAGTGATTTTCAAGAAACCATCCTCATCAAACTCACCCACGTCACCAGTCTTGAACCAGCCATCCACAATACTTTCAGCTGTGGCTTCAGGATTATTGAAATAGCCCTTCATAATCTGGGGACCCTTGACCTGGATTTCACCATTTTCAGCAATTCTAACTTCGCAATCTGGGACCAGCTTTCCAACCGTACCAAACTTGAAATTCTCTGGCGTATTATATGAAATCATGGGAGATGTCTCAGTCAGACCGTAACCCTGGCAAATCAATAAACCACAGGCCAGGAAAAACTCCTCAATACTCTTATCAAGCGGAGCACCACCTGCTGAAAAGAAATTTTTATCCCCACCCACCACTGCTCGCACTTTGGAAAGGACCAGTTTGTCCAAAACCTTGTATTTCAGGGCCAGACCAGACGGGACTTCCTGTTTTCTAAAGAATAGATTGTTATAGGCGGTTCCTGTGGCAATCGCTTTTGTGAACAGGAATCGTTTTATGCTTGATGCATTTTCCTGAGAGTTCATCACAGCTGCATAGATTTTTTCGTATAGCCTGGGAACGGATACCATGGCGGTTGGCTTGACCTCCTGCAGGGTTTCAATGACCTGTTTTGGATCTTCCAGATAGGTCTGAATAGCTCCTTTGAGATACACATAATAGGACCACATACGTTCATAGACATGGCTCAAGGGTAAAAAGCACAGGGAAACATCCTTGTCGCTGACGCTGAAATTCGCATCCACACACTCAAACTGATGAAACAAATTCCCATGAGATAACATGACGCCTTTGGGATGCCCAGTTGTTCCAGAAGTATAAATAATGGTTGTGACATCATCGATTTTGATTTTTCCCGAACGAAGATTCATTTCCCTAATCAGTTTCTCCTGATCCTGCACATTCAGATAATCTCGGAAATAGGTGGCAAATTTAGGGTCAATCTCTATAGCTGGATCGTAGGAAATCACCTGGAGTGAGTGGCCATTTTTATGAATGGTAGCTAGATTTGTATACTGCTCCAGGTTTCCAACATAGATCAGTTTGATGCCTGCATCCTGAATGATGTATTTGGCCTGGTCGAGGGTATTTGTGGCATAAATAGGGACCGAGATGGCTCCCACCAGTATGCAGGCAAGATCACTGACTGCCCATTCATAACGGTTGGCGGAATAAATACCCACCGAATCACCCTTTTTTACACCTGATTGTATCATGGCACAGGCGAGACTTGTGATCTTTTCACCAAAATCTTTGTAGCTCAAGGATGCCCACCCATCCCCAATCTTATATCTCAGTGCCGTATTATCACCATACTCAGCAATTTTAACTGTGATCATTTGACCGATGTGATCGTAATTCATCTTTATATCCCCAATTTCTTTAAAATAATTTTAGTCCCATGATCTCGCAGATAACTTATTGTACTATTGACGGTGGCAAAGCAAAACCGGTTGGATTGTGTCTCTGACTAGCTGGTGTAGCGAGGAAAATCAATACGATAACTAAATGGCGTTTTAATCCAAAATTATGTTAATCATCACTTGTAAATCAGAGACATCCACTGACTCATCCAGATTGAGATCTGCTATATCGAGTTGATACTCACTTGCCTCTTGATTGCCCAGTATGATGCTCACCAATTGAATCACATCTGAAATATTCAGGTAGTAGTCATAGTTTATGTCACCCATGGGATCAAAAATGATATCTCCCTGGCCAAATGACCAGGTGGTTGAAGTGCTGTATATCGAGTTTCCGGCATACCACATACGATATAGACCCTGTTCAATGATCGCAATACTGGGTCCCGTGCTTGTTTCTTCATTCCAGCTACCAACTGCACCATGTGGGATAATTGGATTGCTTGGGTAGCGAGTCCATTGAATGCCATCTGGAGAATAGGCAATCCCTACCTGTCGATAAAGTCCATCAAAACCCATGTATGCCATTAAGAAACTGTCATCTTCACGCTCTATCACGGCTGGAAAGGTAGGGTAATCTGATTCCCACGAAATATCAGGAGACATCATAAACACTGGATTCTGTTGATCCTCCTCCCAGGTGATACCATCAGATGAATAAGCCAGCCCCATTCCAATATCAAAATTGGCATTTCTTCCGCTGAACCACATAAAATATAGTCCATCTCGTTTAAGGACTGATGCATTGTGAGACCTGGATTCGTTCCAACTGCCGGACTCCCCCAATTCCAGAATTGGATTCTGGGCATACTTGGTCCAGGTGATGCCATCTGGACTCGTGGCGAGTCCAAGTCGGGGCATAGCTGATGAATTCGTGGCGGTATAATACATTTTATACTCATTGTCGTCATACAAAACACAGATGGATTTGAGATCTTGAGAGTCAAAATCTCCATCTGAGCCGACTGTGAGGACAGGGTCTGACAATTCATCCCATACGATGCCATCCTGAGAAGTGGCATATCCAATCTGAATTGGAAGTCCCACATTGCGACCGCCAAACCACATTTTATAGGCGCCATCTTCATAGAGAACAGTTGGATTAATGACTGCTAAATCATCCCAGGTTTGGGACCCATTAAAAATTGGATTATTGGGATTATCCTGATACTCAAAAGCCATTAATTGAGGTAGTAGGATGGAGGCAGTTATTACATAGGCCAGGTACATTTTCTTCATTATCAACTTAAGCTCCACATTTTCAAATCAGATTGTTCGCAACTATACATCGATTATCTATTTTAGCATAATAATTTTTTGAATTTGACCAACGGGTTGACTTTCGCTACTAAGCGTGGCCAAATAGACCCCCGATTCAACAAAATGACCGTTCTGGTCATCTCCCTTCCATGAGATCTGATGCAACGGCTGTGTGTCTTCGAATTGAATTGATTTAATTCGTCGTCCGCGTATATCATATATCAATAACTCCTGTTGACCTGAATCTTCAGCTAGACCAATAATCAATGTTACCTCACCATTAAAAGGATTCGGATAGGCATTGAGCACCCCCATTTCCTCAGGAACAACAATTGTATATTCATCAATATCTGTCATGATCAAGGGTTGTTTCATCCAAAATCTCAAATGCGAATTATCGACAACAATAGGTTGTGAAAAATGAGTGGTATATTCAGCAAACCCCGCGAAATAATCACCCCACTCCCACTCATTGGCGAAATACAATAGGCTACTATTGCCAACGCCACCAGGAGGTAAATCCTGGCTATCCTGCCACTCCATTTCACTACCATTCGTGGCCGGGTTTAATAACCAATCCCCATGTTCCAAAGCTCCATAATCAAACACCAGATTCTCTTCCTCCCACAGAGAAAGGCCATAAAACAGCAGTCTGCCTGAGTCATGGTATCTCACATGAATCCCAGGTGCTAAAGAAAGGAATAAGCTGTCAACTGTGGTTGGTACAGAATCATATCCAAAGAGTTCATTTACAGGAATATTGTAATGATACCAATTGGTATCAGGTGGGAAAACCGTAGAACCCCAGCGCTCGAAGCTGGAGCTCAAAGAAAGTGAGATCGGTAAATTCATGTCACCCATTAACGTTTCACCCTGATCCTGAATCCCCACCAGATCAGCATGTACTGAGGTGCCTGGAAAATCTTCACGTATCAATCCCACCCCATAGGCGAAATGTAAATTGTATCCTATGAGACCAGTCGTAGTCATTTTTTTTACAAAAACAATCTCCCCAAATACTTCCTGGTATTGCTCAAATACCAGCCAAGACCCCCAGGAGGAATCATCACTGACATACTCATTAAGCGGCGCTTCAAAATCAAAGCCCATCTCATCCAAATGAAGTAGGTTTGGGTGGTAGTTGGAATACTTGTAGGTTTGATTAAAAACATACACTTCATGCGAGCCCTCACCGGGAAAATGCCGCCTCTTCAGGGTAAAGATTGAAGAATCAATTGTGGTTGTTTCATTGTACTTCTCTGCCAATACGGTCCTGTAAGACCAGTCATCCACATTCACATCGTATCTGGCCAACTCAGGTGGTTTGAAATATTTGGTGAGCTGATTCGAAACATCTGCTTGAAATTCCAGCCCAAAGCTCTCTGGGACGACCGGATACCAACTGTCAGGCTGTGCTATTCTTAGCGTATCTCTGCCGTGGTGATTGGAATCAAATTCGATGTGCAAAACGAATCCGGAATCTGAGGGATGTTCCACCAGCAGGGCTTGAGAGATACCAGGTGATAGCGTTAGTTCGGGTAGACCATCTTCAAAATCGATATAGGCATTGGAGGGGAAGCGAATATTGTCGATATGGAATTCTCTGTTTCCACAACCATTAAAAATCATCCGCAAGATCGGTGTTTGTCCAGTTTCTATGAGATCAATGGGAGCCTTGTACTCGCGAAAGGTAGTATCAAAGGGGATTTCGAATCTCTGAGAGGTATGCTCATAAAACGAAAATTGAACTTCCGCACTATATAGCAGGCTTACCAACAGACAAAGATGTAGAAATATTTTCACGATAACCCCCTTTGAATTGAGTTTAAAGTTACAGATAGGGGTGCCATTCAACAAGTATTCAAAGCTTATAATTGCTAACACTTTCAATTCAAACTAGTTTAAGGCAACATTCATCTATGAGGTCGCAATGAGCATCACACGTAGGCAAATATTACAAATGGTTGGAACTGGACTTGTTGCCACACATGTTCCCCTGGCATCTGCATCAGGAATCTTTTCAAAAGCAGCCCTGAAACCACCTCGACTGAAACCTGGGGATACTGTAGGACTCATCAATCCTGCCGGGGCAACCTTTCACCCCGAAGATGTCGTTATTGCTGAAGAAACATTTGCAGCTCTGGGTCTCAAGATGAAGGCTGGAGCCCATCTCCTGGATCGATACGGGTATCTCGCTGGAACTGATGAAGCCAGAGCGGCCGATGTAAACAGTATGTATGCTGATCCAGATGTAGATGCCATCATCACCCTCAGGGGTGGTTGGGGCTGCAATCGTATCCTGAATTTAATTGACTATAAAACCATCGCAAAACACCCCAAAATTATCATGGGCTATAGTGATATCACAAGTCTGCTCCTGGCTCTCAATGCCAAGACTTCGCTAGTCACCTTCCATGGTCCAGTGGGCATCTCCACCTGGAATGAATACTCCACTGATTTTGTGAGACGACTGCTCTTTGGGGGTCAGTCTTTCACCATGGAAAATCCCACTGACAAGGGTGACAATCTGACTCAAGTAAAAGACCGCATATTGACTATTCATGAGGGTCAGAGTCAGGGCAAATTGCTGGGTGGAAACCTGTCAGTCCTCACCTCCATGGTGGGTTCAGATTATTTACCTGACTTTAAGAACAACATCCTCTTTCTGGAAGAAGTCGATGAAGCACCCTACCGAGTCGACCGTATGCTCACCCAGCTTAAACTTGCGGGCATTCTGGATGAGATATCAGGATTTGTCTTTGGGAAGTGCAGCAGTTGCGATTCTGGTGAAAGTTATGGGTCTTTCACTTTAGAAGAGGTTCTGGATGATCATATCAAACCCCTGGGCATTCCAGCCTGGTTTGGATCCATGATCGGCCATATTGAGGATAAGTTCACCATCCCACTAGGTGTGAAGGCAGAGATTGATGCGAATAAAGGAAGTATCAAACTGCTTGAGACTTCTGTAATTTAATCAAAGAATTGACTTAAAAAGGAATACATAAATGAAGACGGTTGCTACAAGCTTACCACAAGACAAGGTCATTGTAAAAATGTTACTTGAAGTTCTCCCGGCGCTAGATGAACTAGGAGCAAGCTATACTTTAGGCGGTGAATCTCTGTTGGGTTTCTCTGAAGGTAATATTACTAAATACAAATCCGATGTACACCTATATCTGTTTAAACTTCCTCTTATCAAGAAATTTATCCTGTTTATCAAGCTATTCCGTATAGGGATTATTTTAAAACCAAAACCTAAATGGGGACATCATAGCTATAAGCTGAGAAGTATTCAAATAAAGGGTAAACCAAAACACCCCTATGTTATCCAGATCATACCGGTACAGCCGCAGGGAGACACTTCCATTGTTCGCGTAGGAGGTCACATAAATAGCTATGATTTTCAGGATTTTAATGGGAGCAAATTAGACCGTGTAGAGGTTGAAGGAACGCTGTTTACAGTACCACAAAATCTTAATACTTTCGTCCGCAAATATCGGAAGCAACTTCTGGCAGAATCATATAAGCGAAATAAATTCCACTTTACCCCCACCACCCGCAAACATGCTCACATCTTATTGCGTAGCAGCTGTGAAATATTAGAAGATTTGGGCATCCACTACTGGTTGGATTTTGGGACTTTATTGGGATTGATAAGAGAGAATAAGTTGATTGATTGGGACAAGGATATGGATCTGAGCGTTCGATTTGAATCCGCAGAAAAAATGGAGCAGATGATAAGCGCATTAAGAAAGTACCATCCTGTTAAATCTCTTCCTCCAAGTGTAAGGCCAGGTATTTGGAGGTTAGGCAAGTACCGTACTGTAAAGACATTTCATCAAAAATTTGGTTTGATTCGAACTGAACCCCATCTGGATTTTTTCACCCAATATCGAGGACTATATGAAAACCAAAGTGAACCTACATATCGATCTGTGATCGCTGGGATCAACAATGAGATTCCTGCCTCTTTTGTTGATGAACTGGATAGCTTTCAATTTGAAGGCCATGATTACGCCATTCCCAATCATGTTGAAGACTTTATAGCCCTGCGCTATGGTGCGGATTGGCGGACCCCAAAATCTTATTGGGCCCCAGCCTTTGATGATGAGTCGATGGTCAAATCAGAGTAGAATATTCCATTCACAATCATAAACTTTCACTAAAAACCAATGGTCACAATTGGGGTGACACACTGCTCCAACTTTGCTTCCTTGTCATCTCGAGCGCAGTCGAGGGATACAACAATATGATAAAAAGCACATCCCTCGACTCCACTCGGGATGTCGATTTAATACTACCTGTGATAAAATGGAGTTGTTAAGCTAGGCCACCAGTAGTGGGAGCTATTTCGATACCAAAACTCTGAGTGGCTGAGATCCATTTTTCTGAATCATTACCTGTAAAAATGAATTCCAGTGTGACTTCCTGAAACAACCAGTCCCCGTTTTCGATTTCACGCTCAAGTTGACCTTCTCCCCACCCAGCGTATCCCAGCATCATCTTAAAATGCCGAGGCCCCTGATCTTCCTGGATGGCATCGATCACTGCAGAATTACTGGTCAGTGAAAATTCCTCTGTCACCTGCAAAGTGTCGGAGTTGACATAATCACTGCTATGGAGGATAAAACCTTGCTCCAGCGATACCGGTCCGCCAAAGTACATGGGTGATATGACTTCATTGATGGCTTCGTCGTTGATTATCAGGGTCGGAAAGACTTCCTTGACTACCTTATCATCAAAAGACTTATTCATTATGAGGCCCATGGCACCCTTCTCATCATGTTCACAGATAAACACCAGGGATCGACTGAAATATGGATCAGTTAGATGAGGCATAGAGATGAGTATATGTCCTTTCATGGAAGCCATGATTAAAAGTAGAGCTAATTGACCCAAATCCCATGAGAAGATGAAAAAATTTGAGAATAGAGGGATTCCAGGCGGGGATTCAAATCCCCGCCTGGAATTTTGACGAATAATTACTCTTTTGGGATGAGACTCAACTTCTGAACTTCACCAAATTCCGACTTATCAAGATGCATATCCACATATTCACCAGCTAGCCAGATATCCACAAGATCAGTATAGTGCTTGTGAAGAGGCATCCCCACCTGTCCAGAGGCGTTAGCCATGCGACTGCGGGTTACATCTGACAGATCAACCAATAACCGCATGGATGCTGTCATCTCAGCCATATAAGGCGCGTCAAAATTATGTGTCCCACGATTTACCGTCTCTCCATCACCGCCGAAAGGAAAAGGACCATAATTGAAAAATTTCTCGATAAGACCGCCCTTTGCCTCAAAAGGATGATGAAAAGCAATGTTGTGGATGATTCCCCACTCCCAGGTTTTGAAATCTTCAGATTCAAACTTCTGCTCAAGGCTGGTCATAGCAGTCTCAAATGCTTCCAGGAGTAAGTCATCCCGTGTTTCTACTGCAGCAGTTTCCACAATGTCATACCAGGGATTCTGGTTGTCTTCCAGCATCTTGACCCAGCGATTGAGTGAGATATACCAGGTATCCAAATATTTTTCCGCTAGCTCCAGACCCATGTCATCAACCCAGATTAATCTCAGGAAAGTCTCCATGCTCTCATGGTAAATGGATCCCTCCACCCCATTTGGATCCAGTTCATGATCCCACGCTTCCAATAGATTTCTGATTTCTTGATGGGATTCAGGGATAACTGGTATGAGGTGTTTCAGAAAGACAGGTGCCAGATATGACTTTCTGTCAAATTGAAAAGCTGCCATATCATCCAGACTAAGTTTCTCTTTGGATTCAATAAGATCTTTGATACGCCGGGTCCGGTATTCAGGCGCATACACGCCTGGCATAGGATAGGGGTAGTTCGCGCTATAAGGCTCGGCGTTGGCCGAGACAATCATACCACCCTCGGGATTATAAATATGGGGCATATCTTCGAACGGGATATAGCCCTCCCAGTCAAATTCACCTGACCAACCTGGCACAGGAAAGATTCCTGATCCGCTTTTCCGGATGGGCACTTTACCTGCACCATAATAGCCAATATTACCATCAATATCAGCGTAGACAAAATTCTGTGGTGCCGTTGAGAAGTGTGATAGTGCCAGTGAAAATTCGACCCAATCCTGAGCATGATTCAATCGGTAAAAAGCTTCCATCTCACCATCAAATTGATGTCCTGTCCAGGAGAGAGCCAGAATTTCCTCATCCTCCTTAACAATGGGACCATGGATGGTTTTACGAATTTCAAATTCTTCGATCCTGAAACCATCTTCCTCTTCGCTATCTTTGATTCGAATAGTCTGGGGAATAATTTCGAATTCCAACCATTCCCGCTCATACATGTATTGGGTGGCATCATCTGGGTTGGTTTCCTCAATAAATAGATCCTGGACATCGGGACCCATATTGGTGATACCCCAGGCAATGTTACGGTTGTGTCCGATCAGAGCAGTAGGTAAACCAGGGAAAAAGCTCCCGGCTACATCCAGACCTGGCGCACTGAGGTGGGCAAAATACCAGGGACCAGGAAGTCTTGATCCATGGAGGTGAGGATCTGATGCCAGCAGTGGTTTTCCAGAGACGGACCGCTCTCCAGAAACCACCCAGTTATTACTGCCTCCGTTGGAACCTAGAAGCTCCCTGAGCTCAGTAGCTTGGGAGATCAATTCTGAATCTCCAGATCGGGTTTTTCCAAAGGTATCGAGAAGTTTCAGGTGGTCAGGAGAATAATAGGGAAACAGCTCGGCTGCTCTTTCCACACCGAGCTTTTCATTGAGCTGACGATAGATTAACTCCATGTCATAGTTATACGAGAGTTGCCAACTTTGGAGTTTTACGATGGCCATCATATCAGCAATACTCCAGAGCATGGGTGCATGGCCCAGCAGTCTGAACTCAATGGGCAAGTCCGGGTCATCTTTGATAAAGGCATTAATACCATCTCTGAAGGATGTTAACATGGTCTGAATCCCAGGAGGAAAGGTGTTAAATAGCTCCTCTGAATTTCTGGGTCTCAGCATGATGCGGCGCAGAAATTTGTCAGATTTCAACATGCTTTCACCAAGAATTTCACTGAGACTCCCATTCCCTGCTGCACGGAGAAACTCCATCTGGAACAGACGGTCCTGTGACATGGCGTAACCCAGCGCAAAAAATGCATCGGCTTCGGTTTCAGCCATGATATGAGGGATACCAGAGGCATCTCTCAGAATAGACACTTCCTTATCAAGTCCTTTGACCATGACTTCACCAGCATGATCCGGTATACCAATTTTCAAGTAATGGTTGAGAAATACTGCCCCTAAAACAATCATCAGAATAACGCCAACAACGATTTTCTTAGTCATGATCACCCCTTTTACATCTTCAATAATTGATGGGAATAGAATAGCTGGAGATAAGGATGTAAAAAACGTTTTTTCCGCTAGATCGCAGTGTCAGAATCTGGTTGGCCAAAACCTGTTTTCAGTGAGCGAAGCGAGCCAAACAGGTTTTAAGATAATTTGTGGTTCCTACGCTTCGAGTCCCAGTTACACTGCCTCAGCAAGACATGTTTTGGAAACCATGGGAGACAATGAGGTTTATGCTATGGGGGGGTGGGTTGAAACCAGTTTAGTCACTGCTCCGCAGTTCCGGAAACTGGTTTGGTTAACCGATCTCCTAACTCCTAACTCCTAACTCCTAACTCCTAATACCTTTGCCACATTCTCAGCCAGAGACAAGTAGGTGGTGAGCTTACCACCAAAAATGTGGAGTAATTTAGTATTTCCTTTTGTGTGCAAATCCAGCTTGTATTCTCGACTGACATCGGTGACATCACCTTTACGTCGGACCAGAGGTCTTACTCCAATATAGATATCCCTCACATCTTTTCTCTGGAAATGATGATCTGGCTTGAGATAGGCATTTACCTGATCCAGCAGATACTGAATATCACTTTCCTGAGCGTCGAGGTCATCCATGTCACAGTCTTCCTCACGTTCTGTGGTACCGATGAGCGTCTGGTCATTTTCAGGTTCGGGAATGATGAAAAATATCCGTTTTTCTTTGGTTTGCATAAACATGAGTTCAGGCACTATGAGACCGTCAAAAATGAGATGAATCCCACTCACCTTGCGAATTTGAAATCGGGCGGGAAGATCAAATTTTGCATTGACTTCATTGAGCCAGGGACCTGTGGCATTCACCAGGATCGGTGCGGAGAAGTCTCCGGCACTGGAATGCAGCTCAAAATGTTCATCATCTGAGATGATACTTTCAATTTTGCAATGGACGATGACCGTTCCCCCCAACTTCTGAAAATCATCAGCTACTCTGCGGGTCAATTCACGATCATGAGTCTTGGCATCCACATAGGAGAGAACAGATTTTAGTCCCTCTTCGATGAATGCGGGAAAATTTGATTTAAATACTGAGATATCCTCTGTTTTTGAGTGTCCTACTTTCCGTGAGCCTGAGAGCAGATCATACATCCACAAACCAATTCTAATTATCCATGCTGGTCTGGGACTACTTTTATATATAGGCAGAATAAACCGTCTGGGCTCCACTAGATCCGGATATTTGGCTATGAGTCTTTGACGATCATGGAGGGCTTCATAGACGAGGTGAATTTGACCTGTTTCCAGATAACGCAATCCACCATGAATGAGTCGAGAGGATTTTGAGGAAGTTCCCTGGCCTACGCCCTCCTTGTCAAGAAGAAGCACCTGTTTGCCAGATTGGGCCAGTTTCTCAGCAATGCCACAACCGTTAATACCGGCTCCCAGCACGATCACATCATAGTTTTGCATAGGCGAAAGATAACTCTATGATGAGGGATTTACGAACAGCTTTAAAGCTGACATTTTTAAAACCAGGGAAGCCATATTCGTCATCTCGAGCGGAGTCGAGAGATGTAAGAATTCGTTTAATTTGTATCCCTCGACTCCGCTCGGGATGACAAGGATGAATTTTTTTTAAGGTTATTGAAGAAAGATTGTCTATCGGAAAAGCGGCCACCAAACCAGGGCCACCAGAGCCAGGGAAATGACAGACATAATCGCCATTTTCCAACCGGCGCGTAGAAAGTCAGGTGCCTTGACCAATCCACTGGAATAAATGATGGTGCAAGCCGGGGCTGCCACAGCAGTGAAATAACCAAAGGCGGAGGAAATAACTGATGCCAACCCCAGAAGGATGGGATCACCACCCAGATTTAGAACAACAGGCCCCACCACAGCTACGGTCGCTGAACTGCTCAGTAAATTTGATAAAACCCCACTCAAAGCCACGGAGACAACGGCACGCAGGGTATCAATATTGGGAATAAAAACCTGGAGGAAATTGACACTGCCCTCTGCCAGCCAGGCAGCTCCTCCAGTATTTTTCATCTGGACACCAATGGAAATGGTCGCCCCAAACAACAGAATCACTCCCCAATTGACCCCTCTGCTGAGATCCTTCCATGAAACCAGGCCAAAGGTTAAATAGAGGAAAATCCCCATGAGGGCGATACTCCCTAAACCATAAACCTCACTTAAAGCAATCCAACCATACAGAACTGCTGCAAACAGAACGAGAGAGAAGATTTCTTTCCAGGACATCTTACCAGCATGAGCCACTTCAACAGAGAGATGTCGAACTGCTCTATCCAACACCTTCAATTCAGGTGGGAAGGTTTTTAAGATGATGAAGGCAGTAATGGGAATCTCAATCAGGACCATGGGATAAACCATTTTCATCCATTCGATATAGCTCAAGCTGCCAGATCCAAATTCGGCCCAGTAATTCATCATTATCACATTGCGCCCACCTCCACTGGGTGTTCCGATGGAGCCAATGGTTGCACCATACGCAATGGAAAAGAGTAAGGCAGCAATGAGTCCTGTATTTGACTGCCCCTTATTAGAGGTATATCGAATCAGGGTCAGGGCGACTGGAAGCATCATGGCTGTCACCATATGTGGACCAACAAAGCTTGAAAGAATCGCCGAGATGGCGGTAAAACCAGCCACAATACGCCAGGTTTTATTGCCAGTAATACGGATGATCCCCAGAGCGAGTCGTTTATCCAGACCCTGACTCACAATAGCTACTGCTAACATGAGTGATCCCATGATAAAGAAAACCGCATCATTCATGAAGTAGCTACCGACCTCATTGGCGCTGCTGCCCCCGATGATGACCTGCCAGAAAATTAGCTGGAGGGCAATGGCTGGAAGCGGTATGGGTTCTTTCAGAATGAGTATGAGGGTCATCAAAATAATGATGAGAATGTGATAGCCGTCCTGGCCAAGAGATTGTGGATGTGGAACAAAAAAATAGAGGATGGCTCCAACTATAAGTGCGATCAGGAGCCAACGTTTTTGTTGGATCCAAAATAGCATGTCGGCGGAGATATGCATTGGAGAGGTCTGGCTATCGGACGATCAAAATCGGGACATCAGTTTGTTCAAGGGTCTTGATTGGCTTGCTTCCAAACAGAAACTGCTTCACAGGATTCAAGGTTGAGGCACCCATGATGACAAAGTGATTGTCTCCTGCGAACTCAACAAAGGTTCTCACTGGATCTCCAGTAAGAAAAAATTGTTCAACCTCAATACCTCTGGAATCAAAGTATGCTTTGGCCTTATCTGCGGCACCTTGATACCCTGCTCCGAATCGCTTGGTTTTGGAAACAGTAAGCGTACGAACGGGCCATCCCAGTTTTTCGGCAATCAAAGCACCCCACTCAATGGACTTGATGGTTGCCATTGAATCATCTACCAGGAGTAAGAGTTTGTATTTCTTACGAGGGTTAAATTTTTGAAGCACAAAAATGGAGGAGGGTAAATATTGGAGAATGGAGTGTGCGAGATGGCGCTTGTTCTGACTCCCACCTATAATGGCGAGATCATATCCCTCCAGCTGTATTTCCTTTCTCAACTGATCAACCAACTCACCTTCTCGAAGGACGAGCTCGATTCGACAACCCTTGTCATCAGGTAGTATGACACGGACACGACCATCTTCTTCATAGACATGGTCTGGATTAAACTGAATTTTTGCCAACTCTTCATTTTCAGGAGATAGTGTTTTTAGCTCCTTTAAGGCCCACTCCAGCACTTCCAGACCAGGATGGATGATATTCCAATTGTCCAGATTTTGGCGTGTCAGATTGACAGAACTGCCATGGAATTCGCTGGCTCTTTCACCCACATAAACCACACCATGACTGGCATCAAAAACAGAGGCAATGAGTGCGCCCATCTTCAAAGTAGGTTTAGAATATTCAGCACTACTTACTGCAGTGAGAAACTTGAGAGATTTTGGATCGAATGGAACTTTCTTCTTTGTCATAATAGTGGCCACCATAATAAGGACAATCCAAGTAGGCTAACAAGGGATAATACACCCATTTTCCAGCCGGCTCTGAGAAAGTCTTTTGATTTTACCAGCCCGCTGGAATAGATAATGGTGCAAGCAGGAGCCGCTACTGCGGTGAAATAACCAAATGCAGAGGCTATGGCTGTTGCAAATCCGATGAGAATTTGATCGCCGCCCAGGTCCAGGACGATAGGACCCACAACAGCCACCGTCGCAGAGCTACTCAAAATATTGGACATAACACCAGTAAGCAAGACGGAGACACTTCCCTGGAGAATTGCAGGACTATCTATAACCTTACCCAGGTTCGTAATAATAACGTGGGCTATCCATTCAGCAGCACCGGTTTGGTTCATCTGTATACCGATTGAAATAGCGGCACCAAAGAGAAGAATGACACCCCAGTTGGTTTTTCGGTTGAGTTCTTGCCATTCAACCAATCCAAAGGAAAGATAGAGGAAAACCCCGAGGAGAGCGATAATCCCCAATCCAAAGTCCTCGCTGAGAAAGACCCAGCCGAGAAACACCAGGATAAAAAGGATAATTGCCAACCATTCGCGACCCTTGATCTTGCCAGCTCGTGCCACATCAACAACCAATTTACGGACAGCGCTATCCAGATTACTCTGCTCCGGTTTAAAGGTCCAGAGTAGAATGAAAACTGTAAAGGGTATTTGAAACAATACCATGGGATAGACATACTTGATCCATTCCAGATAGGTCACAGAGCCAGCTCCAAACTCAGCCCAGTAATTCATCATGATTACATTGCGACCACCACCTGAGGGAGTTCCAATGGATCCAATAGTTGCACCATAAGCAATTGAAAAGAGTAGGGCAGCAGTCAGTCCCGCCACCTTTCTGGGATCCTTGTGGGCATATCTGACAAGTGTTAGCCCCACTGGCATCATCATAGCGGCGACTGTGTGCTCGCCGATAAACGAGGCCAGGATAGCTGAAATCGCAGTGAATCCTGCAACAATCCGCCAGGTTTTATGTCCTGTCAAGGTGATAATCCCCAGGGCCAGGCGTTTATCCAGTCCCTGACTCACAATGGCCACTGCCAACATGAGCGAACCCATGATAAAAAATACGGCATCATTCATAAACGACGAAGCCACATTGTTAGCCGTATCTATCCCCAGAACTACCTGCATAAACAGCATGAACATGGCTATGGCCGGAAGAGGCAAGGGTTCAGTAACAATGAGGATCAACGCCATTGAGATGATGATAAGCGCATCAAAAGCGGCTGGATTTAGATCAGGTGGGGGCATCACGAAATGATGCATGAACATGCCGTAGACCAGAGTAATTAGAAGCCACTTTTTCTGGCGTATCCAAAACAGGATATCAATGTATGAATTCACTACAATCCCCTGAGGTCTCGGATTATTCCGAGGAAATGCAATATGGCTTATGGCATACTGGTTTGAAACAACTCATCGTTGCTTCGCCAGGTATGGTCAACCCTCTTCCTTTTTGAGGTAAAAGAGTTCTTTGCTTGGTGCCAGTGGCCGACCCATCCATAAGGGTCGTCTCAAACCATGGGGATGCGTTTCACGTTCCTTCGCCCATCCATTCCATTTTTTGAAGTGAGCAAATGACTTCTCTGTATCTACAAAGACATCTCCATATTTCTCACCATCTTTTGGTTTGGAAATAGCCACTTTCTGGAGCCAACAATGGGCACCGGATACTGGGTCGGGTTGCACAGCGTGGGTGATATTCTGATGAACACCGCCATCCCGCCACCAGACCCTCTGAGTATCAGGATCGCTGGTTTTCCAGGGTTCCACACCCCTCGTGGTTTCCATGCGCCATTTGCCTTCACCCTCGTTGCTGATGTTCACCGTATTGGTCATGAACTTATTGCCTTGATCCTGCTTACGGCGCCAACGTCCAATGTGGTGTGAACAGGCCACAACACTGGGCTTGATGGCCTCAGTGACCCAGACCTTATCAACAAACCAACCAATCTCTGTTTCGATTTTCAGGAGCTCCCCTGTTTTTACACCAAGCTTATCAGCATCCAGTGTGTTGATCCAGATGGGATTCCTGTGGGCGATTTCTGTCAACCATTTTGCATTGGCAGAACGAGAATGGATATGGGTCGGTAATCTGAAATTCGGTAAAAGCACACATTCGTGACGGCTTTCATCCATATTATCACGATGGACATGGGATTTGATATATCCAGGAATGGCCTGATCGGGATACCCAAAGTCAGCTGTCGTTTGCGAGTAAAATTCCTGCTTCTTCGATGGTGTTGGAAAACCACTATACTTGACACCTTTGTCTTGTACTCCAACGATCTCGCCATCTTTGTATACACTGCCATTTTCATTAACTGTGGTTCCAGACTGGGCTTCCGCTGACATTTCAGTTTTATTTTTTGAATAGAGACTGGGAACGACATTAAAAGCGCCATACTTGCGCATAAAATCCAGAGCATTAAGACCTTCCTTGGCGGCAGTTTCTTTCAAGCCTTCAGTGTGTTCAAATATGTATTGGTAGTATTCATCAATGGTGATTTTTTCACCATCACGGTAAGGACTCATGAAGTGTTTGCGAATCCCCAGGTCATCATCCTTATCGATCCGCCAGGATAATTCAATCCAGAACTCATCTTCTTCCCAAACTTCACCGGGGTTCACTTCATAGGTAAACTTAACTTCCTTGCCATCGCGTCGCGCTTTTTCACGCAATACGGGTTGGCGAAAGGCGATCCACATGCCGGAATGGGTTTCATATGAATTGATATCATGACGCTCAGGTCCATGACCCATGGGTAAAACATAATCGGCAAAAAAGGCCGTTTCATTCCAGGTGGGTGTGAGGGCTATATGACAACCCACAGATTCATGATTAGAAAGCATCTCGATCCAGGAGAAGCCGTCGGGATAGGTCCAGACAGGATTGAATACTCGTGTAAAATACACATCCATGGTACCTCGGCCATCCTTGATGAGGTGAGGCAGAATCTGACTCATTTCAAAATGATTCAAGGTGTATTCTTTTGGGAAATGGAGCTCGTTCCAGACCGGTGGACCTGGAGGCACATCGAAGAATTCGGGGTGAAATTTATTCCAGGCGCTGGGTGAGGTTCCACCTGGGGTTCCCACTGAACCTGTGAGAACATTCAGAAAATGCAGAGTACGGGAAACTTGCCAGCCACCGAGATTGCCGATGGAGGCACCACGCCAGACATGGGTGGAAAGTTGTGATCCTGCCGAGGCTACAACATGGGCAACTTCAACAATCTGTGAAGCTTCAATTCCTGCTTCTTTCGCAGCATATTCTGGTGTGAATTCAGCATAGGCTTCGATGGTTTTTTCAATAAAGGTTTCAAATGTTTGCGGGGAGTCGGGGTGAACTGCTTTCAGATATTCATCCCAATTCACCCAGGTTTCGATGTACTCTCTATCATAGAGACCCTCTTCCAGGATGATCTTGGCCATAGCCAGGAAAACCGCAGCTTCAGACCCTGGATAAGTTGGCATCCAGTAGTCAGCATGAGAGGCCGTATTTGAGAGACGGGGATCGATAACAATAAGCTTGGCACCCTTCATCTTGCCTTCCATGATGCGCTGGGCATGGGGGTTAAAATAATGACCGGTTTCCAGATGAGAGCTGGCCAGGAGAATCACCTTGGCATTGGTATGATCTGGTGAAGGTCGATCATATTTATGCCACATGGCGTATCCGGCTCGGGCTCCAGCTGAACAAATGTTAGTATGGGAGTTGTGACCATCCACACCCCAGGCTTTCAGGACACGCTCCATATAACCTTCATGACCAGGCCGACCCACATGGTAAACCACTTTGTCTCGACGATTAGCCTTCAATGATTTCTGGATTTTTGCCCCGATTTCATCAAGAGCCTGATCCCAGGAAATCTGCTCCCAGTCACCGGCGCCCCGTTCACCCACTCGTTTGAGGGGATATAGAATACGTTCGGTGTCCTTGATCTGATTAATGGTGGCTGGGCCTTTGGCGCAATTTCTTCCACGTGAGCCAGGATGATGAGGGTTTCCTTCAAATTTACGGATTTTGTCATCATCTTTATCGATATAGGCCAGCAAGCCACAGGCAGATTCACAGTTAAAGCAGGTTGTGGGAACGATGCTATAGTGACGTTCCTTTTTCACTGGCCAGGCTTTGGGATCCAGCTCCACAAAATTATCCCATTCTTCTGGTTCAGGATATTTGTAGAGGGGACGCGGTCCCTCCAGGGCATATGCTTCAGAGGCATCTTCGTGCTGAGAAATCCTCGGAATGAGTCGGATACCCTCTGCAAATTTTTCTATCCACGATCTTTTCATAATTATTTCCCCGGTCCTTCATTAAAGAACAAATTATTCAGCATGCTCAACTCCTCCTTAGCTCAAGGGGATCAATTGTGGTACTCTCACACGGACAAATTCGGTGATATAAATACCAGCTGCTGAGAGTCCAGCAGCAATGAGTATCATCAATTCCGAATCAAGCGTAAAGAGCATGATTAGTGGAACCAGATTTCCCATGATGATTCCCAGCATGAAATGCCTGGAATAAAAACCTGAGATCATGAGATGATGGGCTCTTTTTGTATCTGAGGTTGCATGGGGTGTGACGAACTCAAGTCCAATGAGAGCTAAATTCACCAATACAGCCAGTTTCAGGATGAGCAGGGTCAATACCGAATTGGCACCACCCAGAAATAACCAGGCTGCTGATCCAGCAATCAAGGCATGAATCAACATATGTACGGGAGCCAAGTGACTTCCCCAGAGATCACGGCCCTTGGCCTGTGCTAACAGGAAAGCCGTATAAATAGCTGTTAATAGAGCGACAGGTGCTGTCAGATTGATGAGGAGGGTTCGGAATCCGAGATCAAAGAAATTGTCTGCCATCAAAGCGGTAATTATAGCTC
Organism: Fidelibacterota bacterium; assembly: GCA_016784025.1. Classification (GTDB taxonomy): domain Bacteria; phylum Fidelibacterota; class UBA8477; order UBA8477; family JABMPR01; genus JABMPR01. The sequence continues at coordinate 29,184 of JADHVL010000023.1, forward strand.
CAAATACAGTGATCAGATAACCCCCTCGGACCAGCCACGAGGACCAGTTGGGTCTCAGCAAGACATAGAGGAAGCGATCTGGTCTATCGAGATCCTTGACTAGCAACCCACCAGTTAACATCATAAAAACAATCGCAGCGATATAGCCATTAAACTCAAGAGCAGTGTCTGCTGCAGCTCCAAACCAGGAGGTCAGTGCCAGCACCAGGAGCAGACCGGTTGCCACAGATTTTGTCCAGATATAAGCAGGTACTTCCCAACCCCAGAGCACACCTTTTGCCGGTGAATCGTAAACACGTCGCGTGGCGCTTTGCTCTTCAGTCTTGATTTCTTCCAGAACTTTGTCAATAGCGCGTTGATCTGGTTGTGTTCCAATCTTGGCATGCGATTCAATGGCCATTTGAACAAGGAGATCGGCCTGACTATCTGTGCGCTCAACAATTGCTGCAGCTGGAGCATGGTGTCCAACTCCAGAAGCCTGTTCGCTCCAGATGTAATCATCGCGACGTTCAGCATTGCTCGGTGTGAGCATATCCGTGTCACCATCGATATAGTACAGATTTGGTATGGTGCCCTTTTCAGGCTTCCGTGTCACCACATGCTCCATGGCTACAAAGGAAGCGATCTTTGAATGAGCGTCATCCAGATCACCTGAAATGATAGCCTCAGTGGGACAAATCACTACACAGGCGGGTTCATAACCAGTATCGACCCTGTGCGCACAATAATTACACTTAGCTGCCGTATTGGTATCAGGATCGATATACAGGGCGTCATAGGGACAAGCCTGCATGCAGGATTTACAGCCGATACAACGATCACTGTCAAAGTCAACAATACCATCCATGCGGGTGTGTAAGGCTGACGTAGGACAAATTGTGGTGCAAGGTGCATCCTCACAGTGGTTGCAGCGGTGTACGGAAAAAGAGCGACTTGCATCGGGAAAGACACCCTTTTCGACATATTTCACATGGGTGCGGTTGACACCGATGGCCACATCATGTTCAGACTTACACGCAACCGTACAGGCATGACAGCCGATACACTTGCGATTGTCTATTACAAAGCCATAATTCATTGTTCAGGTCTCCCCCATTCTATGAATTTGGGTATTCTCATTAATTATCGTCTGATCAGGCTGATTGTTGAGCAGCATAAGCTGAGGCTGCACATTCATTTTTACCAAGATCCATGGAGGACTGTTCATCATCCTCTGGATCTAGCCAACCAGCATTAACTTTGCGAATTTCAGCATAAACATCAGGTTGTTTACGAATATTCTGTTTGATGAATTCCACGAAATCAGCTTCACTTGAGATGCCATAAATTGCAGCATTACTATCCAGGATATTCTGAAGTGTGTCCATGAATACCAGGTTTTCATCAGCTTCAGCCCATTCAATGTAGTGACCAGGTAATATCTGCAGGGTGGGATCCATGGTCCTAATCTTTTTTGTCATGGTCTCATAGAGCATGCCAGCCCATTCCACTGCTTTACCCCCCAGATCAGGACGACCCAGGGATACAAGGAAAATAGTATCGCCAGATACCACGTAGGTATCATCAATTTTGTAGCAGGTGCTCCCAGGAGTATGACCTGGTGAATGCACGACTTCGATATCTGGTCCCTTCGGAGAAGCTTTAAAAATATCACCATTCTGAACAGCAGTATAATCAAAGCTGGCACCCATAAAGTCACCGGAGTGTCCAAATACTTTTGAACCTGTAGCTTTAGATATAAAACGACTACCACTGATATAGTCAGCCTGAAGATGGGTTTCAAAGGTTTGTGTGATTTTGCAGCCGTGCTCAGCGGCAAATTCTTCATAAAATTCAAGGTTCCGTGAAGGATCAAAAATGCTTAGTTCACCTTCGGAGATGAGTCCCCAGCTCAAAGAAGCTTTCCCAGGGCGAATAAACTGCCACACCTCATAGGCTTCACCTTCATCATTGACTCTCACTGGTGCCAGCATATTGCCCCAGGAGACAATGCCCTCTTTGAGGTACCCGACATCATCAAAGCCATGACTTTCCAGAATTTCACCAACATATTGGGCTGAACCTTCTTTGGCACAAACCACCTTGATCTTTTTATTGCGCGGCACTTTGGCTACCGAGGCTTCCTCTTCTTCCATAAAATCGAAGTAGGGAACATTCAACATATGGACTTTATAGGGGCTTTCTACTTGAAAGCGACCAAAGTCCTCTTCATTCCTCACGTCTAACAGCAGAAAATCATCCTTCTGTCTGAGCCAGTTAAAAAGTTCATTAGCTGAGTAAGGGGTTAACATAATCTCTCCTCGTTAATCATTTCATCCGTTGGATAAAGAAGTGTTTGCTCTGTCCAACCTGCTTTATATCCAGGAGTTTTTGTCCGGAGGCTCTGCACCAGGCCTTAAGATCTGGCTCGCTTCAGGGATGAGCACTCGACACTTCAAGAACCTCACCCATTCCCATGCTTCTGATCTTCTGATTAGAGCGAATAACTGGCATTCCCATGCCGCAGGTACCCAACTCAATGTGGACATCAGCGCTATAATCTGCTCCGATTAATCTCATTTAGACAAACAACGATATATCTGAATCTGCTGCAAACTCAAGAAAGCTCGCTGCACCACCGAGTTCAATACCATCAATAAAGTCATCGGCTTTAAATCCAAAAACATCCATGGTCATCTGGCACCCAATCATACGGACACCCATATCAACACACATTTCACGTAATTCCTCAATACTGGCCACACCTTTGTTGGCAAAGGTTTTCTTCATAAATGAAGTCGCCATGCTTTCATAACCTGGAATATTGTTCGCCAGGATATTGGGGATAGGCCATTGGATATTCTGGAAGCCCTGTGGTCCAAAAGGCATTTTCATGGGCATGGCTGGATTGGTCTGGGGTGCTACATTTGCTTCAATTTTCTTGTTCAAAAGGGTCAAGCCATAGAAGGTAAAGAATACGCCTACTTCCATATCCATTGCTGCTGCAGTAGATGCCAGGATGAAGGGCGGGTAAGCCCAATCCAGTGTACCTTGAGAGGCAATCAGCGCAAGACGTTTTGGTTTTGAATCACTCATTTAATCATGCCTCCAGGCTTATTTTTTTTTGATGAAGAATACGTATCCTTCATCGGTTTGCTCATTTATTAAAAGCTCATGACCTGTGCGCGATGCCCAGGCTGAAATATCATTTTTTGATCCAGGATCCGTGGCAATCATTTTTAGAACCTGTCCACTGTCCATTGTATCAATAGCTTTTTTAGTTTTGATTACTGGCAGAGGGCAATTCATGCCTTTGCAGTCCAATACCTGATCAAAATTCATTTCACTCATTTCTATATACTCCTTTTTGTCTCTGGAAAGATGTCCCCGATTTGCATATCACCTGAATCCAGGCTCACTTTGCATGAATGCATGCAGTCCAGAAGTTTGCGTATAAGATCACTGGCTAGAAAGTAGTAAAGACGCGTGCCCTCCCGACGTGAAGTCAGGATGTTATTACGTTGCATATATCGCAGATGTTGAGAGGTGATTGGTTGTGATAAACCAATTTTTTGTTGGATATTTCCAACGTTTCGTTCTCCAGCTTGTAGGTATTCAACGATTCGAAGACGCTCAGGATGTCCCAAAGCTTTGAGAACTTTGGATGCAACTTCGAAAAATGATATATGCTTTACTTCATTCATGATCAAAAAATAGAGCTTTGTGACAGTTTAGGTCACCAATATAGTGTTTCCACTATATATGTCAAGCTGAATATCTGCGTAAATTAACGACTGCATGTTGCACGTACTTATGACGATTGATTTTGGCAAGCAAAAGCTTAGTTTGTACGGTGTTTAGCATGATAAAATATACCACTCCTATACATGACATATCTTTGAACAACCCAATAAATTTCAGGAGCCCACATGGCTAGTAAATCAAAATCATTAAATAGTTTTAAGACCCGGTCAACCCTGCATCTCAATGGGCAAGAATATGAGTATTTCGATCTCTCTAAGCTAAATGCCGAACATAAGTTAAGCAAGCTCCCCATTGCCCATAAAGTACTGCTTGAAAACATGTTGCGCTTTGAAGATGACATCACTGTCACAAGTGCCGATGTTGAGGCTGTTTTGGACTGGGATGCCAATCAAGCACCCTCCCATGAAATTCAATTAAGACCCAGTCGTGTTCTCTTACAGGATTTTACCGGTGTTCCTGCTGTGGTAGACCTGGCAGTGATGCGTGATACCATGGCTGATCTGGGTGGAAATCCTGATAAAATCAACCCCCTCCAACCTGCAGATCTGGTCATCGATCACTCTGTACAGGTAGATAAATTTGGAAGCCTCAGTGCTTTTGCTGACAACGCCACCATCGAAATGGAGCGAAATCGTGAGAGGTATGGATTTTTACGCTGGGGACAAGAAGCTTTCGAAAACTTCCGAGTGGTTCCACCAGATACCGGGATTATCCACCAGATCAACCTGGAGTATTTAGCTCAAGTAGTCTTTAAAAAAGAAACTGAAGATGGAATCCAGATTTATCCTGACTCACTGGTTGGTACTGATTCTCACACAACCATGATTAATGGACTTGGTGTCCTGGGATGGGGTGTCGGTGGTATTGAAGCCGAAGCCGTCATGTTGGGTCAGCCTATTTCCATGCTCATCCCCCAGGTAGTGGGATTCAAACTAACCGGTAAAATGGCTGAAGGCACCACTGCAACGGATCTAGTCCTTACTGTAGTACAAATGCTCCGCAAAGCTGGTGTAGTTGGAAAATTTGTTGAATTTTATGGTGAGGGTATTGCCAATCTCAGCCTGGAAGACCAGGCCACCATCGCAAATATGGCTCCCGAATATGGTGCCACCATGGGCTATTTCCCTGTGAATGTGGCGACCATCAAATATCTGAAATTTAGTGGTCGTGATGCGGAGCAGGTTGCTCTGGTGGAAGCTTACACCAAGGCTCAGGGAATGTTTTATGAAGCAGGTGTCGACCAGGCAGTTTATTCAGCCAATCTTGAATTGGACATGAATACGGTCGTTCCTTCCATTTCTGGCCCCAAACGCCCCCAGGATCGTATTGAATTATCAAAGTCTAAAGCCACATGGGTTAAAGACCTTGAAGTTCTCAGGGGTGCCAGCAAGGGCGCTTCAGATGTTGAAGGAAGTGAGTATCAACTGAAGGATGGTGATGTGGTTATCGCCGCCATTACCTCCTGTACCAATACATCAAATCCAAGTGTCATGGTTGGCGCTGGTCTGGTAGCCAAAAAAGCAGTGGAGTTGGGACTTAATATTAAGCCCTGGGTTAAACCTAGCCTGGCCCCGGGATCCAAAGTAGTTACTGACTATCTGGATGAATCAGGGCTATCAACTTACCTGGATCAACTTCAATTCAATCTGGTAGGATATGGTTGTACGACCTGTATTGGAAACAGTGGACCCCTACCTGCTCCAATCGCATCAGCCGTAGAAACTGGGGATTTGGTGGTTACCTCAGTACTTTCCGGGAACCGAAATTTTGAAGGACGGGTCAATTCACATGTCAAAGCCAATTATCTGGCTTCACCTCCACTTGTTGTAGCCTATGCGCTGGCTGGAACCATGAACATCGATTTGGCAACCGAATCACTTGGTCAGGACAAGCATGGCAACGATGTATTCCTGAAAGACCTTTGGCCAACATCTACTGAGATTGCGGAAGCTGTAGCACTTGCTGTAAAACCTGAACAGTTTATCAGCAAATATGCTGATGTATTTAGTGGAGATGCCGCCTGGAAGGGGTTGACTATTCCTGAAGGGAACACGTTCGATTGGGAGGCAGATTCAACTTATATTCGTAAACCTTCATTTTTTGAGGGCATGACCCGTGAGCATGGCGTACTCAGCGACATCACTGATGCTCGGGCTCTGGCACTTCTCGGAGACTCTGTAACCACAGATCACATTTCACCAGCAGGCGCCTTCAAGGCGGATACGCCCGCTGGTAAATATCTCATTGACAAGGGAACTGATGTAAAGGACTTCAACTCCTATGGAAGTCGTCGTGGCAATCATGAAGTTATGATGCGTGGAACTTTTGCCAATATTCGTCTCCGCAATCTCTTAGCTCCAGGCACTGAAGGTGGTTTTACCAAAAAATTACCTGAGGGCGGGGTGACCACTATTTATGATGGTGCCATGGCATATAAAGCCGAAGGAACCTCCCTGGTGGTCATTGCTGGAAAAGAATACGGAACCGGCTCCAGTCGTGATTGGGCTGCCAAGGGGACCAATCTTTTGGGTGTTAAAGCGGTTATAGCTGAAAGTTTCGAGCGTATTCATCGCAGCAACTTGATAGGTATGGGTGTTTTACCATTGCAGTTCAAAGATGGAGAGGGCCGGGTGAGTCTTGGATTAACCGGTGAAGAGGCCTTTTCTATTGCTGGAATCTCGGCGGGACTCAAACCAGGTAAAGAGCTGGAAGTCAAGTGTATCCGAACAAAGGGGAGCCAATTTTCATTTATGGCAACTACTCGGATTGATACTCCCAACGAGCTGGAATACTATCGCCATGGTGGTATCCTTCAATATGTGATGCGGTCATTGCTGGATTAGCTTCCTTCTGACGTCATTGCGAGGAACGGAGTGACGCAGCAATCTCCGAATTCGAGATCGCCACAGTCGCCAGGCTCCTTCGCGAAGACTTTTCGAGTTTGTCTCACTGAGGCTCTCGAAGTGTATTGGAAAAACCATGCGAGGCGAAATCGTCATACTTCGAGAGCCTCAGCAAGACGATTTCCCGCCAATCGAGCCCGGTGGGACGGCACGATTAATCTGAGAGACATTACTTCTATCTTTCACCTGTGATTTTCCTGGATTTTGTGATACATTTCGACCTAACCCTAAAGACAGTCGGATAAAAAAAATGAACCCAAAACCAAATTATTGTGTTGGTACTACAACATATTTTCCAGAAATCGTGAGTTAGTATGATCAATGAAGTCCATAGCATTCTCAAAGATATCTTCGGATACGATGACTTCCGCCCATTGCAAAAAGAAGTGATTGAAAATGTCCTCAAGAAAAAAGATACGTTATGTATTATGCCTACTGGAAGTGGGAAATCTCTCTGTTATCAAATTCCCGCCCTACTTTTTGATGGTCTAACCATTGTCGTTTCTCCCTTGATTTCCTTGATGGAAGACCAAGTCAAACAACTTGAAGCTCTCGGTGTTGAAGCGCTGATGTTAAACAGCTCTTTATCAACGAATGAATATCAAAATAATATTCAACTTATACGGCAAGGCAAAGTCCGCTTACTTTATTTGGCTCCTGAGACGCTACTCATGGAGAGAACGCTTGCGCTTCTTGAGCCTCAAAAAGTGGTTTCCTTTATTATTGACGAAGCGCACTGTATTAGCGAATGGGGGCATGATTTTCGTCCCGAATATCGCCAGCTAATGGATCTTAGAAAACGATTCCCCGAAGCAGTCTGTTTGGCTTTGACTGCAACTGCAACTCAAAGGGTTCAGCGGGATATTCAAAAATCTCTGCGTTTTGATAAATCAGCTAGTTTTGTTGCCAGTTTTAATCGGGAAAATCTTTTCCTGGAAATTAAGCAAAAATCCCAATCTGCTCAGCAAACGCTTGATTTTCTGGCAAGATTCCCTGACCAATCTGGCATCATCTACTGTCTCTCCCGCAAGCAGGTTGATGAAATGGCTGAATTTCTCCAAGACGAAGGCTATTCTGTCAAACCCTATCACGCGGGCCTTTCACCTGAGGTGCGCCAACAGAATCAGTCTAGTTTTATACGTGATGATACACAAATTATGGTAGCAACCATTGCCTTTGGTATGGGTATAAATAAGCCAAATGTCCGTTTCGTTTTACATTACGACTTACCGAGTAACATAGAAAGTTATTACCAGCAAATTGGACGAGCCGGTAGAGATGGCCTGCGAGCAGATTGTCTATTTCTCTTTGGATATGGTGATATTCGAAAGATTAAATTTTTTATTGGGCAAAAAAAAGAAAGTGAGCAAGTTATTGCTCATACCCAATTAAATGCTCTTGTTGGATTTGCTGAGACAGATGATTGTAGACGCATTCCCCTACTCACCTATTTTGGCGAGACCTACCATGATGCAAACTGTGGCATGTGTGATAATTGTTTATCTGACAATCAAACATCTCAGGATGTAACCATTCCCGCCCAGCAATTTTTATCCTGTGTCAAACATTCTAAACAGATTTTTGGCGCAGGTCAGATTATTGATATCCTACGAGGTTCAAAATCTCAAAAAGTGAAGAAATTTGGTCACCAGGAGCTCTCCACCTACGGAATTGGAAAAGATTATTCAAAAACAGAATGGTTTTATCTTTCGCGACAGTTTGTGCAAAAGGGACTCTTAACCCAGGATATGGAGCATGGCAGTCTCAAGTTGACTGCAAAAGCCTGGGAAGTTCTTCGAGGCCAGCAAAATATCTCTGTCCCATTGGAAGAACGGCAAAAAAAACGACCTCCACCTAAAACAGAGCAACCTTACGATGCTTCCCTATTTGAGTTGTTGAGGCAGTTGCGCAAAACCCTGGCTGATGATTCTAATGTACCACCTTATGTGGTCTTCCCTGATAAAACATTGATTGAAATGGCGATCTATTTTCCCCAATCTGAAGATGCGATGCTGCAATTGCATGGTGTTGGCAAAGTGAAATTTGTGAGATATGGGACTTCATTTATTCAAACAATCGCTGAATACTGCCAGACCAATCAGTTGAAAGAAAAACCTAAGGATGGACCTCATAGGAAAATTAAGTCTCTGACTAAAACTATCGGAGCACCCCGGCATCAGATTGTAGGGGAAAAATTCAATTCCGGTTCTACAATATTAGAGCTATCAAAGGAATTTAAGGTTCAAAACAAAACTGTTCTGGATCATTTATATAGATATTACGCCGAGGGTAATACTCTGCGCTCCAATTCTGATTTTCTTGAACTATCTCAGCTGTCTTCCACGACCCAAAAGGAAGTCTGCCAAGCCATAGAACAACATGGCACGCTTACGCTTCGTCCAGTATTCGAAACCCTCAGACAGAAGATAAGTTACCAAGAACTAAAAATAATTCGTCTGCATTATCTGGCCAACGAACAGAAACAAACATAAATTTATCATTGTAACTATAGTATCACTATAGTATCATATCTCATGCCAAGAAAAATAAGAGAACTCATTGTTGAACTAAAAGCAGCTGGGTTTATCGATAGGGGCGGAAAGGGTAGTCATCGAAACTTTAGTCATCCCAAGGGAGTGATTGTCACCCTTTCAGGTAAAAGCGGATCAGATGCAAAACCATACCAGGAAAAACTGGTAGCTAATCAAATAAAGGTAGTTAGCTCATGAAAGATCACGATAAATATTTTAAGATCGTTGAGTGGTCAGAAGAGGACCAATGCTATGTGGGCTCTGTCCCAGGGTGGATTGGAAAATGTTGTCATGGGGATGATGAACACAAAGTCTATGGGGAGTTGTGTAATATCGTTGATGAATGGATCAATATTTATAAACAAGACGCTTTAGCCTTGCCCGCGGCTACTGCCGGGAAATCATATTCTGGTAAATTTGTCCTGCGTATAGATTCAGAACTCCATAAAGCCCTTGCGATAAAGGCTATGAGCGCAAACGAGAGCTTAAATATCTATTGCCAGAAAATCTTGAAACAGAGTGTCACGTCTCATTAGTAAGTCAAGGAAAGAGAAACCATCAATTCTGTTATATCGTAGCCCGTTAAAAAAGAACCGTTAAGAGTCATCCAAAAGCAATCAATAATTATCATAAACAAAGAAGCCACCTCCTCAGGTGGCTTCTTTTATTCATTCAGACTAGAATGAACCCGCGTAATTTTTATAGCTGCATCCACTTTACTGCATCATTGAATACATCGGCTTTGATGCCATGACGTCCCTCAAATTCTGTATATGTCAAATCAAAGCCCTTTGATTCAAACATCTTCTTCAGCTCCCTGGCAGTCTCCACTTTGATGGCCGCATCATCAATCCCATGTGCTATATATAGCCTTACATCCTTCCCCGTTTCAATATCCTGTTGAGTAAGAATTGACTTATCTCCCTCTGTATCCATGAGATAACCGCTGAACCCGATCACTCCCTTGATCTTCTCTGGATTCTTTAAGCCAATTGTATAGGCATATACGGCACCTTCAGAAAATCCCATGATATAGACATCTGAAATTTTGTATTCGGCAGACACTTTTTTGACGGTCTTCATAATGTAGTCACTGACCATATTGTCACTGGTATTCCAAGCTTTCTTTCCAATATCATTAATGGACCATTTACGGCGATGCCACTGTGCTCCCATATGTAGAGAAAGGGGGTACTGACCCTCAGGTGCTACATATATGATCTGGGGATCAACCAGTTTGTCATATTGACTGATAAATCCCTCAGAATTGCCACCCATCCCGTGCATTCCAATCAGTAGTGGATAGCTTTTACTGGCATCATAATCCTTGGGGAACCGCATCCTATAAGGCAACATGGATGAAGCTGCAACATAATCTCTTTTTCCAATGGATTGGAAGCGTTTCTTAATATCAATGGTGGCCTTCTGGAATTCTGGATCTTCCCTTACGAGATCAAAATCTGTATCCTTGGTGAATATTTCCAGACCTCTGAAACCATTTTGGAAAGCATGTGTTACAAAGATGCTGGCATTGCTGGCATCTCCTTGGAGGGCATAGCAACAGGCCAGGTTATATGCCACAATGGCATCATCCTGATTGTGGACAAGTATTTTCTTATAATATTTTCCGGCTTCAGCGAAATCTCCAGCACGATAGGCTGTGGCTGCATCTGTAAGCAATTGACCACGATTCACTGTCTTAAATACCAGGTCTTTCCCCTGTTGAATACTATTACAACCCAGAATCAGAGATCCCACCAGGATAACGATTAATAATTGAGCAAAATATTGTCTATTCTTTTTCATGAATGCTTCCTTCCCTTGAGTATCATATCGCTATTTTAATTTAAGGGAAAGGATTCCATCAAATTTATCTACGGATGGTTCCCGGATTCGTTGAATGGTCTACCATTAGCGCTGAACAATCACTGGTCCAATAGTATGGCAAATTATACTGGGTTGTCAGGTCTGAGCCTGGCAAGTAGGGGATTTAAATGGGTAACAATCGTGAGAGGATAGCAGGTACCGCAGTTTCTACGCGCAGAATTCTCTCACCGAAACTAAAAGCAGTAAAGCCACAAGCTGCTAGCATATCCACTTCAAAGGGGATAAAGCCCCCTTCTGGGCCGATGGCAAGTGTGGTTGGCTGGTTAGGTTCCAGTAAAGCGTTCCCCTCACTAGCCGGGTGGGCGACCAAAGCTTTGGTTCCCTTGCATAATTCCGGTAATTCATCCTCTACAAAAGGTTTAAAACGCTGTCGTAAATGGACTTCCGGTAGAATTGTATCTCGAGCTTGTTCCAGACCCAGTAAGAGCTGTTCATGAAGGTTTTCCGGCTGCAGGAGGGGACTGCTCCAGAAGCTCTTTTCCACTCGGTAGCTGTTGATCAGGTAGATCTGCTTGACACCGAGGGAGGTGATACTTTGCATCACCCGCTTGAGCATTTTTGGTCGCGGAAGTGCCAATAAGAGGGTAACCTGGAGTCTTTCTGGTGGTGGTTGAGTGAGTGTAACAGTCAATTCTATAAAATCGGGCTCAATCTGTGTGATCAATCCGTGGCCAGTTTTGCCATTGAGCAATCCAACTCTAAGTTGCGAGTCAGGTTCTGCTCGATGAACCGTGCTGATGTGTTTAAATCTACGACCGCTCAGGCGGACTCGGTCTTCAGCGATGAAATCATTGGGATTAAGCAGAATCAGGTTCATGCTGGGCAGTCTAGTCAGATTGGGTTAACAGTGGAAGCAGAAAATGTTCCACTTTGGAGGGTTATGAACTCGAATGCCATCTTGCAGTTCAAATTCAGAATACTATTTTGCTCCCGAGCCTAATCATGAAATCAATACTTGAATCCCCCAAACTACTCCTTATCCTGCTGGTGGCAGTATCGCTGATTACCATCAATCCTCGAATAAATGGTTGGAACGAAGCCAGTAGAATGGCTTTGACTCAATCCCTGGTAGAGCATCACACTTTTGTTATTGATGAGAGCGTATTTGTGAGCGGTGGAGACAAGGTCTTCATCAATGGTCACTTCTACTCGGATAAACCTGCTCTTCCTTCCATGCTGGCAGCCATTATCTACGCCCCACTACACGCAATTGGACTGAGGCTGGATTATGGCTGGAACCTGAGTTACTATTTCATACTTCTATTCACAATGAAAGCGCTTTGGATAGCCAGCATATTGGCATTCCGCAAGGTACTGACCTATACACCAGTGAGAGTGAGTAAAATTCCATTGCTTCTTATCGTCTATGCGTTTTCCTCGCTAACATTCACCTGGTCTGTGAGTTTTAATAATCACTCCCTAGCAGCCTCGAGTCTGATGATAGCATTTATGTTCTATCTTCAGGCAAAAAATAGTCTGAAAAATACTCCTCTATTTTGGTCAGGTCTCTTCTTCGGTTTTGCAGCTGCTGCTGACATCCCTACTGGAGTCTTTCTCGTTGGCTTCGCTGTACTTATTTTTTTACATAATAAATCGGTGTTGGGTAATCTGATGTTTTGGGTCGCCGCTTTACTCCCCATAATAAGCCATCTTGTGATAAATTATACAATCAACGACTCAATCCTGCCTGTACAAATATTTCCTGAGTATTTCACCTATGATGGATCACCGTGGGATGAGAATTCGTTGCTATCGGGAATTGGGGCAAACTCACCCCTTTTCACGGTTAAATATGCTTTGAATTGTCTGTTTGGGGTGAGGGGATTCCTCTGGTATAACCCCTTATTATTTATCTTTACTGGATTGCTATATCAGAACGTGAGGGAGAAGCGGGAATTCCAGCATGAATCTTTCGTAATTATCATCGCAATTCTTGTACTCATGGGTTACTATTTCATCTTCAGCTCAAATTTTGGCGGCGACAGCTTTAGTATCCGTTGGTTTGTTCCATGTCTGCCATTCTTTTTCTTCTATTCCTACGATGTTGAAAAAGTCATGAGGAGTGACAGAGCAAAAATTGGTATCTATAGTCTTGTTTTTCTTTCAACAATCATTGCTCTCATCGGTGCAATTAATCCCTGGAGTAACCACTTTGCTCATCCCATTCCCCTCATTGCAAACCTTAAACAGCTAGCTGGATTTTTATTCTAACCGCTCGCCGTACTTATTCACCGTTGAGCTAATTCAGAATATTCTGGTGGTCTTCCCGTCTAAATTGGGTTCAAGCTGATGAAACGACTTTTTTTACATAATATTTTTAATCCAATCCATGAAAGTTATCTTTGTTTATGACATCCACCTCCGATCCTGGCAAAATTTCACTCTTCTGGGTACTCCAAATTTCTGGATGGTTCCTGTATGGGGTGATCTATTATCTCATTTACTATTCGTATAAAGATCTTGACCTAGCAAGTACTATTGGATTTGCAGTGACCTACATGGTGGCCTTTCTAGTGACCATCGTCATGCGCAAAATCTATCAAAAGCTGGATTATCAACATAGATCCATATTGAATGTATCAGGGATAGTCATCCTTACGTCAGTTGTCTTCGCTGTGATCTGGATTTATCTAGATCGTTTTGTCTCTTACCCAATATACGGTATTGAAAAGTTTCAGAAGGCTCTGGATAAAATCACCTTGCGTAACAATATCAGCCAGATCTATTGGAATTCATTTATCCTGTTTACCTGGTCGGCACTCTATTTTCTCATCAATTTCTGGAGACAATGGAATGAACAACTTGCCCGCACGGAGAAGGCTGAGCTTCTCGCCCATAGTGCCCAGCTTCAGATGCTAAGATATCAACTGAATCCTCATTTTCTATTTAACTCCCTGAATTCTATTCGCGCCCTCATATTGGAGGACCAGACCAAAGCCCGGGATATGGTGACAGAACTGGCCGAACTCCTGCGTTACTCCCTGGTGAGTAAAAACAATGGAGATGTGCCCTTTAGTGAAGAGATCACAGCCATAAAACATTACTTCGCCATCGAAGAGAAACGCTATGAAGAAAACCTACAGGTCAGCTTCGAGATTGACCCCCTGGCTGAGGAATATCCCATCCCCAGCTTCCTTGTGCATCCCCTGGTGGAAAATGCAGTAAAGTATGGAATGAAAACTTCAAGCATGCCGTTGAAGATTAAAATTCAAGCCAAGATCAAAGATAATAAGTTATCCATCTTTGTTAGAAATAGCGGGACCTGGTTGTCTGATGATGCAGAGGGACGTAGTCGACCGGCAGGTACAGGGACAGGTCTGAAAAATGTCAGGGAACGTCTTGAAAATAGATTCCCTGGTAAATACACCCTGACCACATCAGAAGAAGAGGGCTGTGTAGTCATTAAAATCTCAATTTCACGCGATGTCGAGGGAAATCATGTCTAAGCTTTATCGTGCCATTGTAGTTGATGACGAGCGTCTTGCTCGCAATGATTTACGCCTGCTTCTTAAAAATCACAAAAATATTGAAGTTCTGGGTGAAGCTTCCAATGGCCAGGATGCCCTTGATATGATTAAGGATCTGGAAGCAGATCTGGTTTTTCTGGACATCCAGATGCCTGGAATGAATGGTTTTGATGTTCTAGAGCATATTAGCTCTGATGTGAGGGTCATTTTTGTCACCGCTTTTGATGAATTTGCCCTGCGTGCCTTTGAAGTCAATGCCCTGGACTATCTTCTGAAACCAGTGAGTGATGAGCGACTCCTGCAATCCATCGAGCGTCTTGAACTGATCCCGGATGAAACAGAAGAAGCATCGAGGGAGTTGGAATATCATGATCGACTCCTGCTCAAACTGGATACCAGTCTGGGCTTCCTGAAAATCTCCACCATTGTCTGTATTACATCAGCTGGAGATTATTCTGAGGTTTTGTGCACAAATAAGAAGAAGGTGCTGGTTCATAAATCTATGGCAGAATGGGAAACCCGGCTGCCTAATGCATTCTTCAACCGGATTCACCGAACGACCATCGTCAATATGGAATTTGTGGATCGCTTGGAAGAGTGGTTTAATAATTCATACCGCGTCTATATGAAGGGCATCGAAGAGCCCTATGTCATGAGCCGTCGCTATGTCACCAAGCTTAAGCAGAAACTCAGTTAGGATCAAATTCCTAAAACGTTAATCTCACCATTTGAAAAATTGGATTTAATAGTACGTCACACAATAACTGGCAACGCATGAGGTAACTGCTATGCTAAAATACTGCCTAGTGTTTCTTCCACTTTGTTTTCACTCCTGCTCAACAAATGAAGCTTCTTTTATCCAAACTTATGGTGGAGTGGGTCCCGATCGAGGGATTCACATCATTCAAACCTCAGATGAAAATTTCGTAATTGTCGGGAATACATCGACCGCCAAAAAAGGTCTGGATGTTTATCTTTTAAAAATAGATACAGCTGGCGATACCCTATGGACTAGAAAATTTGGTGGTCCAGGTGATGACAATGGCTGGTGTATCAAAGAGACAAGTGACAAAGGATTTATCATAGCAGGATTTACCAATAGGAACGAAGCAAGTCCCAATGATGTCCTCCTCATAAAAACAGATGCTCATGGAAGCGAAGAATGGACTCGGCAATATGGGGGTCCAGGTGATGACATGGGATGGTCCATTATTATAAATAGGGATGGTGGATATACCATCGCTGCCCAAACCAATAGCTTTGGGAGTGGAGATCTCGATGCCTACTTAATTCGGACAGACGCTGCAGGCGATACTTTGTGGACCAAAACTTTTGGGGGTCCACAAACTGATCGGGTCTTCTCAATTGATAAAACCAGTGATGACGGATTTGTAGTCGCTGGAATCACCTATTCCTACGGTGCAGGTGACAGGGATGCCTATCTTCTTAAAACTGATGGGAATGGCCAATTACTCTGGGAAAAAACCTATGGCGGAACAGGTTATGATAACGCCCACACCGTGATTATTAATCAGTCGAACGAAATCATCCTTACGGGCTATGGTGAACATTGGGGAAATTCAAACAATATGAATATCTTTCTAAAGAAAATCACGATGGATGGCGAGGAGGTTTGGTCAAAAACATATGGTGGTCCTTCACACGATCGTGCCATGACAGTATTTCAGACACATGATGAAGGCTTTATCCTAACGGGTTTCACTCAAAGTTTCGGGCGGGGAGAGTGGGATGTATATGCAGTAAAAACCGATTCAGAAGGTGACACGATATGGACCAGTACCTATGGAACACCCGCACCCGACTTTGGTTATGACATTATTCAGAGCTTGAGCAGTCAATACTACATCACAGGCTGGAGTCACGGCTATGAAGATCCAGGGGGTGACCTGTTAATTATCAAGACAGGACCATGAACCAGGTGGCTACCTGAACGATCATCTCTGCAGAATCTAATCTAGTTCCTTCACTTCAGGTCTTAAGGCCACCTGTTTTTTTATACTCAGAAAAATATAACTCACTCCAAATATTAGGCCTGATACTGCCGGAATGATGAGATCGACTGCATAGTTTCGATTCCAAATAATACTGATAAAGACGAGCAAAGAGCCAAAGATGAATATCCCGCTGGTTGCAATACCGAGGATATTGGCCCACTCACGGTTTTTAAGGATCCCTATCCCACAAACGATGGCGAGAGGTCCCGTCAATAGAATATCAGCCCAGGGTATGAGAACTTTAACCAGCTCAGTTTGATGGAATATACTTCCATCTCCCCAGGTATATAGACCTCCAGTAACTGCAAATATTCCAATCAGAATAAATAGGTTCCCAAATAGCTTCTTCATAGGGTCTAGTCTCTTAATACCAGTAAACATAAGTCTGCTGTATTTGTTCTGTGTGGATATGGCACGAGGAGAACCTAGAAATTGGGGACCATTTCCTTGCGAAACTTGGCAAAGAAGCCAGTAATGGAATCCATCACTTCTTCAGCAGTATCAACCACCCGGAATAATTCGAGATCATCAGCCCCAATATACCCTTGCGCCAGGGCTCTATCCTCCAGCCAGTCAACCAGACCAGACCAATAATCCCGTCCCACTAAAATGATTGGAAATTTTGGGGTTTTACCTGTTTGTGAGAGGGTCAGGGATTCAAATAATTCATCCAGAGTACCCAGTCCACCAGGGAAGGCTACAAAAGCCTGGGAATATTTGAGAAACATGAGCTTACGCACAAAGAAGTAGCGGAAGGTAATGTTCTTATCTGAGTCAATATAAGCGTTATTTGAGGCTTCAAAGGGCAACTCGATACCAACACCTGCCGAAGCACCGCCAACCTCCTTAGCGCCCTTATTGGTGGCTTCCATGATACCAGGACCACCACCAGTTATGACACTAAGACCTTCCTGAGCCAAAAAGGTTCCGAGTTGATGGGCAATTTCATAATATGGATCATTGGGTTTCGTACGTGCCGAGCCAAAAACGGTGACAGAAGGACCAACCTGTGTCAAAGCATCGAAGCCTTCAACAAATTCAGCCATAATCCGGAAAACCTGCCAGGAATTTTTTGATTTTACTTCACTCCAGGTTTTCTTTTCAAATTTGCGGATAACCCGTTTATCTACATTCATTTCGCTCCTTCCAGGGCAGTCTCAACTGCCTTCATCAAACATTTACTCGTCGTCGTAGCTCCGGTTATCCCATCAACATTGGGTGTCTGTTGTTTTATCACTCTGGGAATAATTGCCTCAGCAAATCGAGCGTATTCACTCCCCCGATTCTGGACTATTCCTATGCCTACAATCATGGACTCACTCACTTTCACTGCCACAGTATATTCAAATCCAGAATAACTCACTGAGCCACGATGGATACCATCAGGTACTAGAGTTAAGTCAGGATTACCGATTTCCATATTGCGATAGGATTCCAGATCGAAATAGCCGATGAGTCCCAGTCCTACACCTAAAACAACGCCAATAACGGTCAGGGTTAAGACCATACCCCTACGCATCTCGTATTTTTGAGAACGTTGACCCCAGGGTCTAAAAATAGTTATTGAGATCAAGGTGAACATGATCAGCATGGCAATGGCGATCACCGGTGTCAGTGTGTTGTGATACTCAGTATAATCGTGGGGTACACTAGATTCTTTCATGCCAATATCTGAGAGAGCTACCATCCCATTGATGGCTGGTCCCAGCCAGATCCAAACCAGCGCAAAAAGCATCACCGTTCCGGTCCATTTTCCAATTATCCACCAGTGTTTTGTCAAACCCCAATGGGTGAAAACGGAGTAAACAAGCCCCGTCGCAACCACCCCGTAAAATGACCAGGTCACAACCATATTAAAAAGCGTGTAGATAGAGTAATTGGCGATAAATAGTTGACGCGTATCCAAACCTGGGATCGCATGAATAGCAAGGATGGATGCCAGCCCTCCCATAAGAGAAGCAATAAATACAATATGGATGACCCGCAGCCAACGTCTGCCTGTTTTTTCCAGCATGGAAGCTCCTTTGGTGAAACGATTCTTATTCTAAGCAATTTTATCAATTAATCATGCTCTTTTTTTGTTAATCCAGGGACACCGCGCATGTAGTTTCTCGGCATACTGCGTTCCATTCTATATGGGAGCAGAACTAAATATATAGTTCAGGAGAACAGGCGAGATGCAAATACAGATCTTCATCACCGGGGGCACCTTTGATAAGGAATATAATGAGTTGAATGGAGACCTATACTTCAGAGACACTCACCTGAAACAAATGCTGGAACAAGGTCGCTCACAACTCAATGTGAACATTCGCAGCCTGATGATGATCGATAGTCTTGAGATGACTGAACAGGATCGGGAAATCATTCTGACCCACTGCCGCAAGAGCACCACAGATCGTATCGTAATTACCCACGGTACAGATACCATGGTTGAAACGGCTCGTTATCTGGCTGAGCATATCAAGGACAAAACTATTATTCTCACTGGTGCCATGATTCCTATTGTATTTGGAAGTTCTGATGGCTTGTTCAATATGGGTGCCGCTATGGCCTACGTCCAGACCCTGGAGCGTGGTATTTATATAGCCATGAATGGCCAGTATTTTGACTACGACAATGTGCGTAAAAATAAAGCCAAAGGGCTTTTCGAGACCTTATAAATAAGGAGAACATCATGAAACTTCAAAAATCGATCTTAGTGACCATCATCACCCTGCTGATTCTAATAGCTTTTACATCGTGTATGCCCAATCCAGAGCAAAATATGGGGCAGTCCCCTGCAGGATTTTTCAAGGGTGTCTGGCATGGGTGGATCGCCCCCCTTTCATTGATCGTGGGCTTTTTTAATGACCACACTCGCGTCTACGACCCCAACAATACGGGATGGTGGTACGATTTCGGGTTTTATATGGCTATCATAAGTGGTTTCGGTGGTCTCTCTTTAGCTCGCAAAAAGGCTGATGCATAAGTATTTCGTACTAACCCGGACTTTCCAGGGACATGAAAACTATTTGTTCGGATTTTTTTTCAACGAATTGAACGAAGACAACGAACTACTTTTTTATTTAATACATCGTGCTAAAGATTTCCCCAACCCATGGGTTCGTAATTTTCGTTTACTTCGTTGTAATAAGGTGAAGCTTGAATCTTGTTTGATTTGATCAAAACCAAGACATATTGGTGACTATGAAGATCACAGTTAAAGAACTGACAACCATCGGTCCCACCATACATTCCAGCTTTGCCCCCCTGCCCTATCAGAGGGATAATTCCACCCATGGGAACCTGTCCAGACCCATTCTGGCTTATCAATCTCCCTCTTGCATAAAAATTGTCGGCGATATTCATCGCTTTGAGGCTGATCAGGAAGCAGGCAAACCTACTATTCCAGTCTATCTGATACAGGAAACTGAGAGTACCCTGGAATTGATTCAATTGGTCATAGAGTATTACAGCCCCATGAACCTCATGGATAAAGCGCTGCTTACCCGTGCAGCCATTGATCTGGGTGTCCCTCGCCCCATGCTGGCCGAGCAGATTTTACCTGCCCTGGAGCTGGCCCCCCGAGAGAAACTCATCGAGCAGATATTATTTCTCCTGAAATTGCCTCCCTCTCTCCAATCATTCATAGTTGATAAAGATCTAAGTCTCAAACGAGCCCTTATTTTTCAACGGGCTGAAGGTCATCTCCAATGGGTTGAACGTTTTATCTCTAATCTGAAAATTGGCATCAATATGACGGCTGAGATTATCCAGAATGTCTGGGAAATGAGCAAAAACGACGAGGTCGATTTCAAAACCAAAGCCCAGGAAATGGGTCTCTGGGAAATGGCGGATACTGTCTATGAAGATAACCGTCTGGCAGTGATGGAGATTCGGGAAAAAATTAACCAGGCCCGCTTCCCTTCCCTGAATCAGGCTGGGGTAGATCTCAGCAAAACCATAGATGCTGCCCAGCTGCCTGATTCCATGAAGATCAAGTGGGATCCCTATTTTGAGCAACAAGGTGTTCAGATCGCATTTCATGCAAAAGATGAAGAAGATCTGGAGCAGTCACTTGAAAAGCTGAAATCACCTGTATTTAAAAACATCTTCAAACATATATAAGGTATTATGAAAGAACCGAAAATTACTCGGCTCATTGTTGATCAGAAAGTTGCTGATCAGGAATTAGTCCAACGATATATAAAAAACAATCCTCAGGCCAAGGTTATCCAACAGGATATCACCGAAGCTGACAAGGAAAATATGTTCAAACAGGAGGCAACTCCTGCGAAGCGAGATATCCTGCTCACCGAGAAACAGGGACACACGGTTAAGCAGTGTCCCGGAACTGACCGGACCTACCGTTGCTGTAACTATCATGTTATCAATCAAACCAGCAATTGTCCCATTGATTGTACGTATTGCATACTTCAATTTTATTTGAATAATCCGGTTACCACGGTTTATGCCAATACAGATAAACTCCTGACTGAGGTGAAGGACAAGATAGCCACTCAGCCCAAACGCTTTTTCCGTATTGGAACTGGTGAACTGTCAGATAGCCTGGCTTTTGATTCTTCTTCAGAATACTCCAAAGATGTGGTTGAATACTTTTCTACACTACCCAATGTTCTTTTGGAGCTGAAAACCAAATCCAACCGTATTGAAAACCTTTTGGATCTGGATCATAAGGGTCATACCGTGATTTCCTGGTCGGTCAATCCCCAGGTGGTCATTGATGCTGAAGAACACAAGGCGGCTTCATTAAATGAGCGTCTTGAAGCCATGCGTCTGGTTCAGGAAAAGGGTTATAAAATCGGATTCCATTTTGATCCCCTACTTTTCCATGAGGAATGGAAACAGAGCTATCCTGATTTGATTCGACAGTTATTTGAAGTTGTTGATCCTAAAAATGTGGCCTGGATTTCCATCGGGTCCCTGCGGTTCCCGCCAGAGATGAAGGAAAAGGTTCTGGAGAAATTCCCTAAATCAAAGATCATGTTTGCTGAATTGATCCGCGGTATGGATGGCAAGATGCGTTATCCCAAACCACTGCGTCTAGAGATGTATCGAACCGTGTATAATTCATTGCGTTATTTTGGTGGTGATGATCTGTTTATTTATTTCTGTATGGAATCAGCTGAAATCTGGGAACGGGTTATGGGCTGGAGTCCTGAGAGTAATGAGCATTTGGACCATCTCTTCGCCATGAGTCTATATAAGCAATTCCCAGAATTAATGCCATCTGAGCCACGGAGAATTGACTATGACAATGGTATCCCTCTCCACCACGAAAAGGCGGATATCCCCGGATTCTAATTGAATGCAGGCTTTCCCAAGGGTCCTTGCCTTGTCCACCCAGAATGTTCGTAGGATGATAATGGTATGCTAAATTATAGCTCCAAACCGCTTTATAAATATGCAGGAGAATGACATTGGAAATCACAAAAGACACACGAGTATCTGACATTTTAAAAGAGTATGGAGACATCGCTGATGTGATGGAAATTTTTGGAGTAAAGCGGGTTGGTGGATATTCCCTGCATCGCATTTTGACCAAAGTGATCACAGTAAAATGGGCTGCCCGGGTTCATCGGGTTCCTTTAGATAAATTTCTAAAGCAAGTACAACACGCCGTGAATACAAATATTGGGCAATAGCTTTCTCAAGAATCTGGATTGTCTTGAAAGGCTTAAAAAACATTGCAAATCGGTATTGTCATTGAGCGTGTGCGTAGAATATGAATAACACCATAGGGAAATAGATGAACATAGAATCTTGGAAACAAGCCTGGGAAACAAACAATATTGGATTTCACAAAAGTAAGCCTCACCCACAGTTAGTTAAGTACTTTGGGGAGTTAAATCTTATTCCAGGTAGTCGTGTATTTTTACCCCTGTGTGGTAAAACGCTGGATATAGCCTGGCTGCTTGCACAAGGTATGCAAGTGGTTGGCTCTGAAGCCAGCCAGCTTGCCGTGGAGCAACTCTTTCAGGAACTTGGACTGGAACCTTCCATAATGGAACGCAGCAATGGTTCATGTTTTAGCGCAGAAAATGTTACTGTTTACGTAGGTGATATATTTGAATTGTCAGAGGATGATCTTGGTGAAATTGACGCTATCTATGACCGAGCTGCTCTGGTTGCTCTACCCATAGAACATCGGAAACTTTACACTAAACTATTAGTAGATATTTCACGAGCTGCTCCACAGTTATTAATCACCTTTGAGTATGATCAAAACCTGAAAACCGGACCTCCCTTTTCAATTGATAGCGGTGAAATATATAGTCATTATAATAATACTTATGTCTGCACTCTGGTGGATAGCTACATGTTGCCAGCCGGGTTAAAGGGTTCAAGAGTTGCAACCGAAAATCTCTGGTTATTAAAAAAATGAGGGTATGATCATGAATCAATATATTATTGTTTATGTTATGGGTATAATGTTACTGTCCTGTGCCCCGCAAGCCTCTTTCAATGACCCACATGTGGCTAAACCTGAAGAATCTACCCACCACCAACTTCATCTGGATGCTCCACCAGAAACAGCATTGCTGGGTCAGCTTTTCGGTTCATGGGACGCCTATCTGGTAAGTATGAACCGGGATGGATCATGGTCCAGCGACACAACTAATTACCAGTGGCAGTGGTACCCAATTTTAGATGGACATGCTATTCAGGATGATTGGATCAAACTTGAGGAAGGAGAGGATTCTGTGCCTGATTCGAAAGTGATGGGAACCAACCTCCGGATCTTCAATGCCCCAGAACAACAATGGCATATGGTCTGGATCGATAGGACTCAGCGCAAATCTCAGGTATATACTGCCGTTAATTCAGATAGTTCAGTCATCATGTCAGGAGAGAACGCCATGGGACGCCCCGTCAGAAACACCTTTTTTAATATTAATCCAGATCACTTCGATTGGAAACAGGAGTGGACCTTTGACAATGGTACTTCCTGGGTTGTAGTTTCCAAAATCCAGTGCAAGCGGAAGGACTAACTACGGGTTTCAAACACATCCATTGCTGGAGAACGTGAACTTTGTCTTATGAGAAGTAAGCCTCACTGCTTGGTGAAATTCTAATTGGACAATAATTTAGGCTGATTTTTTCTCGGCCAGAGTCTTCAAAGCTTCATTCATTGATTTCAGAGAATCTGGTACAAATCCTTCCAGCTTACTCCAAAAAAGGGAGACCATGAGGCCAGAAAAGTGCTCTGTATTGACCAACTTGGTACCATCACCTGCAGATTCCAACCCAAAGCTTCTGTCGTTGGTCATAAGAAAACCAGCCATCATGACCGCTCTCCACCGAAAGGATCGTGGGGCTTCAAAGGTGGTGATATCAGCAGAATATTTTTGACCATTCTTGCCATCAGGACCCGCCATGGTAAGGCTGATTTTAGAGCCCAGTGTGGCTGTGCCGCTTGCTTGATTCACAGTGGGATTCCAATCGGACCACTTATCAAAGGCCATGAGGATATCCCAAACTTCATTCTGGGGGGCATTAATTTCGATTTCAGTTCTAATTTCACGCATATTTTCACCTCTTAACCTTTTATTTCCTTTAGCTTAAAATAAATCTTCTTTTATACCATGACTATTTTTGTCCTGTATATGCTAAAGAACCCATTTCGTCTCTTTCCAAGCTGATGAATTCCTTGATTAAAAAACATGGACGGCTAGTTTCTCGTTAACTGAACTGAAGGAGTTTATAGTGTCCAATCAACTTGAAAGAAATAAACAGAATGTTCTGGCCTTTTATGCTATGGTATTCAATGAGGGGAATCCCGCAGAAGCTGTAAGTACATATGTTGGCAAGGAATACATCCAGCATAATCCTCTGGTTGCTGACGGAACGGCTCCTTTTATCGAATATTTTGAACGAATGGCTAAGGAGTGGCCAGGCAAACGAATCTTCTTTGAGAGGGTAATAGCCGAAAATGAGATGGTTGTGGTCCATTGTCGTCAGGAATGGCCAGGTGACAGCGACTATGCCACAATCGATATATTCAGACTTGATGAGGATGGTAAAATTGCTGAGCACTGGGATGTGATGCAAGTAGTCCCAGACGAGTCAAAGCACAGCAATACAATGTTTTGATTCCAAATGGATAGATTTGAGGGAGGATTAGATGAAGAACCTGTTAGTCCTAGATGCGCTGGTAAATTTACTGTTGGGGATACTTATCCTGCTGCTTCCGCTGGGACGGCTCAACTTCCTGGGGTTACCAGAGGTTGATACCTATTTTTATTCCTCCATTCTCGGTGCTGTCATCTTTGGGATTGGTTTGGCGCTGATGCTTGAGATTTATAGTAATAAATGGAGAGTGAGAGGGTTGGGAATAGCGGGAGCTATTGCTATCAATTTGTGTGGGGGAACGGCTCTGTTAGTCTGGCTTTTGTTCCTTGATATGAACATTGATGTGGTTGCTAAAGTCGTCCTTTGGATTCTCTGTGTAATAGTTCTGGGAGTGGGGGTGATCGAACTAAAATCAGTAACCTCAGCTCGCAGCAAATCTTAAATGTTCTCAACCATAAAAAAGCAGCCGAATCAATCGGCTGCTTTTCATATTCTCATTTAACTACTTATCTCAACTTAAAATCAATGGGGATTTCCACCCAAACAAGCACTGGTTTATCCCTTTGATAGGCTGGCTCGAAGGGAGTTTGAAGCACAGCCGCCATTGCAGCCTCGTCCAAGCCAGTTCCAGGCAAGCCTTCTAAAATTTTAACCTCCTTGATTATACCATCTTTACCGATCAAGGCTTTAACGATGACTTTCCCTTCCTGTCTGGCTTCGATGGCTATTGGAGGATAAACTACATATTTGCCAATCGCACCCCAACCGCCTACTGGAAACGGTTTTACCTCTACCTTCTCGAAGGGTACGGTAGGGTCTTGGTGTGGTGGAGCTTCTTTAAAATATTTATATTGATCTAGACCGACAAAAATCTCCTCCATTGCAACATCAACATCCTCAATCTCTGATTCTACTATTATTCCAGGTCGCAGTGGTTCCGCAACTTCAGGGGGTTGAAGTGTTGCTGGAATATTGATCATTTCAACCGGAGGCGGTACATATGCTTTTTCCATGATCACTTTGTCACCAAAATCGGGGATACTATAAAAGGAAATAATGGCAACCAGGAGTGTGACCATTGCACCAATTTCAATGTGTTTGCGTTCTTGATTTTTTACCGATACCCATGGATACTGTGTCAACATTTTTCACCTCCAGATAGTTAAAATTCGTCTCGCTTTCTTACTGGCCCTCCTTCTGCCCCTTTGAAATGGATTCTATTATCAATTACCGAACCATGAGTCGAATATTCGACCTGTGAGTAATGTAATACATAGTTTTGGTAAATATCAAGGGTGAATTTGAATGAATTAAGGGGAAGGAATTATTCAATTTAGCAGGGATAAATGCAGTATCTTCTCCTACAAGGACAGTGATATAACCTCTGATTTCATCAGGTTGAACTCGTATTTATCAGAATAATTTATAGTCGTGCTAAAAAAAAGACCGGATAAAAATCCGGTCTTTTGGTAATACTAGGATATAGGTTTTTTAGCCGTTTTTAAGACGGAATACAACAGGTACGGATATTCTTACCGTTACTGGTTTATCACGTTGATAAGCTGGTTTCCATTTGATGGTTTTAATGGCATCCATGGCTGCTTCATCCAGACCTGTTTTGGGAATACCTTTAAGAATAATGGTTTCCTTGACACGACCATCTTTCCCAATGGTAGCCTGTACAATAACAGTTCCTTCGATACCAGCTTCTCGAGCGATCTCAGGATAGACTACAGCCTGCTGAATGGCACCATAACCACCCATGGGCTCTGGTGGTTCATCATAAGCGATGAAAATCACGTTGCTTTCAGGCGGTGGTGGTGGTTCGTCCAGAATTTCAAAGTCTTCAAGGTCAGTTTCTTCAATCGTGAAATCTTCATCGATTTCTTCATCCTCAGATTCAATTGGAATGGAAGGACGTGCAGGTGGTGGTGGCTTGTCAAACTGTTGAGTTTCCGGTGGAATCTCAATGTTCTCAATTGGAGCCACATAAGCCTGCTCTTGAAGTTCTTCAGTTTCAAACTTTGGAACCGCAAACAGAACCATAGTGAACAGCAACAGCACGACGATAGCACCAATTTCAAGATACTTTCTGTGCTGCAGTTTGACCGAGATATGTGGATGTTGTTGTTCTAGCATAATCCTACTCCCTCGGTTTGGCTGAATAGTTAAGTTTTAGCGCATTCGCTTCTCTGAGCTCCTGGTGAATATCAGTAATGATTGCCATCTCGGTCTGTCTATCAGCTTTTAAAGAAGCTGTCATCTGAGGATCAGCAAGAATCTTGTCATACATGATGGTACGGATTTTTCCAATGGTAACAATCTGATCGTCAATGGAAATAGTACCTTCAGAGGTAGCCCAGATATGGGAAACGTGCTTGTTTCCTTCCAGTTTGGCAATTTTTTTTGCTTCTGGTAGAATCAATTTCAGACCTTGAAACTCACGCAGAACCGTGACCACCATGAAGAAAATCAGCAACATGAAGATGATATCAGGAAGGGAGGATGTTGGAATCCCGGCCTCGATTTTTATTTTTCTTTTTAAACGCATGATCTAACTCTCCGGATCAGCAATAGAAATACGTGTGGCACTGGCCTGCTTAAGCTGGTCAATCACCACAATGTAGTCCTTGTACTTGCTGGTTGCCGCCGTTTTGACAGAAAAAATCATCTTGTCATTGGTTGCCAACGATCTCTTAGCGAAATGCTTTAGCTCACGAACATCGATTACCTGGATGTCTCCCTCGTGACTCACTGCGATCTTACCAGAAGCATTCACAAGAATATTGGTAATATTCTTGGGATTCACTTCCGTGGTATTGCCCTTCTCTGGAAGCACCATGCCCAGACCTTTGTCCATGTCAATAGTCGTGGTCACCAGGAAAAAGAGCAGCAGCATAAACACAATATCCGGGAGGGATGCTGTGGGAATTTCACCACCACTTTTATTTCTTTTTTTCTTTACTAGCATAGTATCAGCTAACCCCGGTTATGGTGTTATTATTTCTTCTCCAGGTTCTCGATAGTATCGATAAGATCCAGGGAAGATTCTTCCATTTTGATAATCAGTTTATCGATCATGAATGTGAAAGTATTCTGAGCGAACTGAATGATCATAGCTACAACCAAACCAAAGAGAGTTGTCAACAATGCCATAGAGATACCAACAGCAACAAGGGCTGGCTGGATATCGTTTGCAGCTGCGATTGAATCAAAGGCCTGTACCATACCGAAAACCGTTCCGGTAAAACCAAGCATAGGTGCCAGTGAAACAACTGTGGACAACCAGATCATGTTATTCTCAAGGAATGACATTTCGATTGAACCAGCACTTTCAATAGCTTTTTCAACTGCGAGAGTACCACGATCTGCTCTGGAAAGACCAGCAAGATAAATCGCAGGTACCGAACCAGGAGTCGAACGACAAACTTCCATCGCGGCTTCAACACCCTGTTCTTTTAATGTTACATCAATTTGTTTCAAGAAAGATTTAGTCTGCATCGTTGTTTTCATCAAGCTGATCAAGCGCTCAACAACAAAAACGAGTCCAAAAATAAAAACCCCAAGAATTGGCCACATAAAGGGCCCACCGTTATAAAACCACGCAACCATTCGGTATTACCTCCTAATCCTGTATAATTTTCAACTTGATCTGACCAAGCGCATAATCATAGTTTCATACGTCTCTAAAGTCAATCAAATTCCAGCTCAGTCCTAGAGTTTCTAGGCTCTCTAAACACTTTTTATAAATAATCTGCAGCCTCGGCAATTTCACGAGCCTTTTTAAAGTGCTGACGAGCTTCCTGAATTTGATTATCCATTTGCGTCCTCACCTGATATTGCTCGTTTCGTCCCCAGAGCTTTGCTGCAAGTTCACTCTTAATGTAGTAACGTATTGTCACATCATCCTCGCGGATTTTTTCCTCATCCAGTTCAAGATCTTCAATGGCCAATATCTTCTCGTAAACCTCGTTCATCAGAGATTCGTCAACTGTGTAGGTCTTATAAAAGCTGTCCCAATCCTTTCCTAACTCAGGATGGATGGCAGCATAGTCGGAGGCAATTTTGAAGAAAAACCGGATATCATGTCGTCTAACCTTGGCCAGGTCACGAGAAATCGTGGCCGGTTCTCCAAGTGAAACGTCAGGTGCAATACCACCCCCACCATAGACCGAGCGACCCATCTTAGTTTTGAATATCGGTCTATCTTCCAGGGCCGTTGTATCTTGACCGTAGTCATTTTCATATAGCTCGGCATAATAATCTTGAGCTTCACCCTGCTCATATTCACGCTGAATTAAGCGGCCGCTTGGCGTGTAATATCGGGCCACCGTTACTCGAACAGCAGATCCGTCACGAAGTGGATATTGACGCTGAACCAAGCCCTTTCCAAAGCTGGTCTCTCCCACTACAATACCACGATCAAGATCTTGCAATGCTCCAGCTAAAATTTCGCTGGCAGATGCTGATCCACGATTGATCATGGCAATGATAGGCAGTTTAAAAAAGGTGGGCTTATGCTTTGAGTACATTTCCTCATTAGCATTTTTTAGGCGACCTTTGGTGGATAGAATTTTTTCACCGCCAGGTAGGATATGGTCAACAATCTTGATAACCTCATCCATGTAGCCACCACTATTATTTCTCAAATCAATAATAAGGCGCTCCATCCCTTGATCCTGAAGCTCTGAAATGGCAGTAATAACTTCGCTGGATGTTGTGGATGAAAACCGATTCAACAAAATGTAGCCTGTACCATCATCCATGACAAATTTCGCCAGCACGCTATAAATAGGAATCTTGTCGCGGTAAATGGTCACAGGAATCAGTTCAGTTTCACCCAGTCTGGCAATCTCCAGATCAACCCTTGAGCCCTTGGGGCCACGTAGCTTATCAAAAACACCATCCCTGGTAATCTTATAAGCAGAAGCTTCATCAATTTTAACGATCTGATCTCCAGGATGGAGCAATCCATCTGAAGGAGATCCAACAATGGGTGTAATCACTGTGATATAGTCATCAATGATATCAAATTCGATACCTATGCCTTCAAAATTCCCGCGGAAACTTTCATTAATCTGACCCATGCGATCTGCACCGATATATACTGAATGGGGGTCGAGGGCTTCCATGAGACCATTTTGGGCACCAATCATGGTTTTGTCCCAGTCAACATCTTCAACATAATTTGTGTTGATGATTTTGACCATGTCCTGGAAATCTCTCCATTTATCGTAAAAATCGCTGCCCTGGGCAAACAATGCCTGTCCTGGGGGGCTCAACGCAAACACGCCAAGCAGGATGAGGGAGACAACGGTAATGTGTTTTAGAATCTTCATAACTTTATGCTAATCCTTGTTTCTTGCCAAGGTTCCTGTTTTTAATCACGGCGTATAAAATAACGGCGACATTGATTTGATGAAAGCACCCATTTGCGCGTTACGCTATAATAATACACATTTCAATAACGTTATGGGGAATCGATTCTGTGGTAAGGACACTGAAGAGTTAAGCGTCCATTTAGATCGGTTAAAGGATAACGTACAGCTGGAAACGAAAGAAAAGTGCTCTTAAGGCCACTTCTTTTGAATCTGGAATAGTTTTATTGTGGTAGAGTTTCCAGCTGCCTGCAGAAGCGACCTGCTCATTCCAACCTGCAATGGTTTTGAATCCCATTGAACGAGAAATGTCAAAGCGCATTCCTAGATAAGGCTGGATAACTGGCGTCCAGGCAGACAACTCGAAAGCTTTGCGAGCGGTAGTACCAGCTATGATTTCATCCCAGCTTTCATTTCCAGGTGACGAGCTTGCAACCAGAGAAGCCTGGCCAAGCCCAAACATGGAACCACCCAACAATTTGAGGCGGGAACGGGAGTGGGTATTGAATTCTGCTGTAATACCGACACTACTCAACACAAAATTTACCGTAAAGTCAACATCTGCAGCATCCTGGGCTGAGGCGATGTATTCACCCTGTCCAGCATACATACCAATGGTCCAGTGAGGGGTAACTTCACCAAAGCCTTCGAAACCAGTCACAACCATTCCATTACTATTTATACCTGCTACCTCAGCAGCATCAGAAATATCAAAGTCAGCAGTAAAATTGCTTAACAAACCAAAGGCAGTCTGATCCAGATCAAGTGAAATCATATAGGAAAAGGCAGGGCCGATGGCACCGTGCAGAACGGTTTGACCTTCGGCAAATTGTGCCTGAACCGAACCCGTAACCAAGACAGTAGATAAGAATATGTTTAACCATGGTTTCATTTTCAAAATTCCTCCTTGATCCTATCAGTCGATTGCAGGTGGTTAATATATCTGGAACGTATATAAAGTGTCACCTGACAAATTGTCATTCATTTCAACTCAAAACAAGTAGTTGACGCAATATACCATCTCTCATTTTTTTACACAAGTCTTTTAAGAATTTACTTTAAGTGTCAGGCTAAATTTATATTGCATACAGGGGCTTAGCCCCATAAATTGATTAAAAGTTTGGAGTAGGATTCAAAAGTTTTAATCGTAAAGAAATGGGTT
>JADHVL010000024.1 GCA_016784025.1 Fidelibacterota bacterium
GATGGTTGCGGGGAAGAATTGGATTGGTTTTTTGATCAATGGCTACGCACCACCACTTTTGTGGACTATAAATTGGTTGATTGGTCTGTGGAGACCCATGATCAGGATCATTTTACAACAGAAATAAATGTCGATAATAGGGGCGGTATGTTTGTGCCCATCACAGCAACGATTTACAGCAAGGAAGGTGAGACCGTCTCTGCTCCACTAAACGAATTTCGGCATCGCTCAACCGCTACCATTGTGGTGGGATCCAATTTTCGCCCTGTTCGAGTCTATCTTGATGCGGAAAATACCTTCTTTGACGTCGACCGACGCAACAATGATAGTCAACGCAAGCGTGCTTTTCGTTATGATTATAAGGGCTGGGATGCCTACCCCGATGATAGAAATCTTTATCTCTGGAAACCAATTTTTGGTTATAACGACTCTGACGGTCCAGGTCTAGGTGTAAACATTAAGAGAGTCTATAGAAATACGGGAAATTTTACACAGTTAGCTCTTGATTATAATTTGGAGTCCGGTAACCCTGATGCCTCTTTAAGCTTCCGACAACTTCAAGTCGGTCTTCCTTTCCAGGGCACCTGGTCAGGTACAGCACAAATCTGGCGCTCCATGATTTTCAGCTCTTTGGCCTATGAAATAAATTGGGCGAAGAAATACTGGAGGAATCCACTCCACTTTTTAACATTGAAAATTGAAACTACTGATGCAATACACGCTGACGTAGCTCCATCCGACCAAATCGGACTGACAAGGCTGGGTTTACACTATGAATTGCAGGAAATATTATTTTCTGGAAATTATGGATTTAGCATGAGTTATCACAATTCTCCAGAAAGCCTTGGGAGTTATGGTGAGGATTTTAGCCAAGTAAGTCTCATGAGCAGTTGGAATAAGAATTTTACATATTTCCACTTTAATAATCGCTCAAATTTTCTTGCAAACTCAAAGCGTACCCCAAACCTCCTCAAGAGTCGTTTGGCATCTCAGGATTTACGATCTGTCTACCTGGACCGGGGTGCAAGTACATTTCATGGGATTGAAGATGCCGAAATGATTGGCTCCCATTATTATTTAAGGGGTGGTGGACGTATGAGGGGGTATTCTGACTCCCTGGATCAACCGGTGAATTTTATCTGGTCCAACAACCTGGACCTGACTTTTAGAACCATACCCCATCTGCCTGAAGCCCTGGACCTTGGGATTTTCTTCGATCTCGGGCAAATATCTGATGATGCCCAAAACTGGAGCGATGTTGGAGATGTGGGATTTGCACTAGACTACAAGCCATCCTGGAAACGCACAAATTGGATTTCGACATGGTTTCGTCCCTTTCACATGAAATTCGAGCTAAGTATTTTAAGGTATGAAAATTCTGAATGGGTCAATGCAATGGACTCGAATCAATGGCTATTTACTATTTCTAATTAATGTTTGAATGGAACCATAAATGAATAAAAAATTTACCTCTCTGCTTGTTCTCCTATTTTCATTCCAGATCGGGATGGCTCAGGCAACCTACGATAAAATCAGAATCTGGTCCGATAATACCAATGAGATCATTTCTGAATTGCAGGTACTGGGAATAGACCCTGAAGGGTTCGATGTTCGACCCGGCGTCTATGTTGATGCTATTGTGAGTCAGTATGAAAAGCTGGATGTAGAAAGCCTGGGATTCGCTACTGAAGAATTGATCCTTGATCTGAGTGCCTATTATGCATCACGACTGAGTCAGGGTGCCTCCCGAGAACTGGGTTATGGGAGTATGGGTGGTTATTTAACTTTCAATGAGATTGTGAACAGTATGGATTCGCTGCATGCGGATTTTCCGGAAATTGTTTCTGCTAAAATGAGCATTGGCCAAAGCTATGAGGGAAGGGATATCTGGGCTTTTAAGATATCTGATGCCCAGGGTTTACCAGATGGTGATCCCCAGGTTCTTTACACTTCTCTCATCCACGCGCGTGAACCTGCAGCCATGATGACATTGATGCATTTTGCCTGGTCTCTGGCGGAGGAATACAACCAGGATCCAACCATGACTTATCTGGTAAATGAGAGAGAAATCTGGTTTGTCCCAGTAATTAATCCAGATGGTTATGTCTACAATGAACTCACCGATCCTGGTGGTGGTGGAATGCACCGCAAGAATCGACATCCGGGATGCACCAGTTCACCAGGTGTCGACCTGAATAGAAATTGGGGTTTCCAGTGGGGGTTTAACGATGAGGGCTCCAGCCCTGATCCATGCAACGCGACATATCGAGGAACTGCTCCCTTCTCTGAGCCAGAAACACAAGTGATGAGTACTTTTGTGCTAGGCCACGATTTTAAGACCATATTCAACTATCACAGCTACGGAAATTTACTCATAAAACCCTTCGGTTATGATGAGTCGGTTGAGCTACCCTCACCCGATATTGATATCTATGCCCAAATGGGTCCAGATCTTGTTGAAGAAAATGATTATCTGTATGGAACTGGAACCGAGACCGTAGGCTATACGGTGAACGGGGATGCCGTTGATTACATGTATGGTGAATTGGGAATTATAAATTTCACACCAGAAGTCGGCGCTGGATCAGATGGAGCATTTTGGCCACCTACAGAATTGATATTCGAAATGGCTGAAGGTAATATTGATATGAATATTCATCTTGCCGGTTGTGCGGGGAGTTGGATAGAAGTAGAAAATTTTGAGTTTAACTCAGACGGTCCATTGGAATCTGGTGAAATTGTGGGCTGTGAGCTGGGCGTCATGAACAAGGGTCTGGGTTCAGAGGATACAGAGGCTATACTATATTTACACTCGCCTGACAGTAGCATCACCCCGTCGCAGAGTTCCCTGGATGTCTCAGGTTTGGCATCGCAGGCTTATCATGATTATGGAACCGAAGGTTTAAGTTTCGAGATTAATTCTCAATATGGTGAACTGGCTCAGCTTGTATTGAGCATCGAAATGTCCGGGTATGAAACTCAAGTAGATACATTGGAGTGGATAGTTGGGGTTCCGGATACCATATTTTTTGACGATTTCGAAACTGGAACTCAAATGTGGAGTTCAGGAACCTGGGGACTGGAGATAGGAGCTGGTGGCGAGCAGTATTTGACAGATTCTCCTTCTGGTGACTACCAACCAGATGCTGTTTCCACGGTTTTTCTGAATGTACCTCTTGATTTACGGGGGTATAGTAATCCAATCCTTCGATTTGATGCCAGTTGGGATATTGAATTCAATTGGGACTTTTGTCAAGTACTTGCCTCAGATGATAGTGGTGCAAACTGGGTAGCCCTGGGTAGTCAGCATACAGATATTGGAAATGGTAGTTCGGTTCAGCCACTTGGAGAACCTGGGTATCATGGGACGCAGGCATGGATTGCAGATCAAGTCTCGCTGGAGAATTTCAGCCAATCATCCTCTCTTATGCTAGCGTTTGAATTGATAAGCGATACTTTTTATGAGGGCAATGGATTCCAAGTTGACAACTTTACGGTCTTGGGATGGGGCTCTGGCTTCATGCTGGGGGATGTTACTCAGGACGGCGAAATCAACGTATCTGATGCGGTCTTTCTTCTGGAATCAATCATATCTAACCTTGAATTGGATGCCGACCTGGCAGAACTGGCTGACACCAATCAGGATAGCTTAATTGATGTCAGGGACCTGGTAATTCTCGTTGAACTGATACTTGAACAGTAGGCAAATCATCGTTTAGTATCTCGTCTTTTCTGTTTCCATAATTCTGAAAATAAAAATGATATTGGCTTAAACAGCATTTGTAATAGTTGAGTCATGCAAGCTATATTTGGCCGATTTTCAGGAGGGGGGATAACTCGAATGGGGAAGGTTCTGACGCTTTGCGACATTTTGTTTTTATTCTTTTATCTGCCATTCTAATCACTTGCACTTCAACTGATATACCTGCCACGCCTGATTCACCAGATCCAGTAGAAATCAATATTGAAAATGCCGATAGCCTCTGGTCGTTACGAGCTGATAAGGCAAATGCGCAAGCCGCTCTGGAAGTTTTTCAACAACTTGCAGAATCTGATTCAACGTCTATTCAACTGTGGGCGAAACTTTCGAGAGCCTATTATTTTTGTAGTCAATATTTAACCGCATCTCCTGAGGTGCAGGATAGTCTATTCCTTCTGGGCTATGGCGTTAGTCAAACTGTCCTCAAGCAAAACAGCGAATACCGCAATCTACTGTTTTCAACTGGAGATGAGAGTATGGCCGTGCGCGGTCTTGACGAGAATTCCCTGGAAGCGCTTTATTGGGGAATGGCAAATTACGGACAATGGCTGGCTACAAAAAGCAATCTGATTCGCATGGGACAAAGGGAGCTCATTTGGACCACGCTGGAACATATACATGATCTGGATTCGACCTTTTACTATGGCGCTTACTATCGGTATAAAGGTGCCTTGTTGGGACGTGATCCAGAGACCGAGAACGATACAACTGGTATACGTGAAGCCTTTGAAGAAGCCATCCGGATTTCGCCGGACTATTTGGGTAACTATACGCTTATGGCTCAACATTACTGTCCTCTGGCCCAGGATAAAAATCTCTTTTATAGCCTTTTAACAAAGGTAGTAACAACAACACCGAACCCAGACCTGTCATATTATCCTGAAAATGTCTATGAAAAGGCTCTGGCTGAAAGATTGATGATCAAAGCAGAAAAGGAAAACTGGTTTAGTCTATGAAATCATTTCGTGGGGAAAGACAGAGAAAAAATGCCTCAGTTCAAGTCATTTTGACTGTACTGGTGCTGCTGACATTCATGTTGTTGGTAAATTTTGTACCAAGCGATGTCAAGGGGGACAACTCCCAAACCCAGAAGACTACATGGGAATCTTCTGTGGTAAATTTACCGTAAATTTTGTAGAGTAGATTTAAAACTGAAACGGAGGCCGTTCCATTTTGGAAAGGGCTTCGCGAAGCTTTTCCTCGTCCAGAGTGAAGACTTTTTCATCCTTCACACGCTGGGCAATTCCAATATATTCATCTGATTTAAAATATTGCCTCAACTGGCTCTGAATGGGAATGATTTGTCGACGTGGTTCCCAGATTTGCGGTTCACCTGTCTCAATGTTAATAATGCTGTCTGTGGCACTGGCCCAGGCAATCACAGCAAGTCGATATTTCTTCCAAAGGTCATGAGCAACCTGGTGAACCAGAGCCTGGACAATTGGGCTTAAGAAGACAAAACGTTTGCTGAAGATAAGACCGGTGTGGAAGTACTCAGGTACGTTAATAATCCCATCCACCTGAAGATGACGGCCCATTAGTGTAAATAGAGCCATCAATTGATCTCCCAGCCCGAGACCTGGATATCTCTGTCCCGGAAGTGGGCGTCTTCGATGTGAAAAATCAGCCTTTGGGTTTTGTAACAGAAGCCATTCCACCATTAAAACCTTTAACTGATGGCTATACTCATTTTCAGCATCTATGTCTTTGGGAACCAGGTGCTGGTACTTCGCCACAAAATCCATGACAATATGATCTTTGTCCCGATGCCGTCCATTGTAGATGGTTAACCGATGACGATAGGGATCTCTGGTATCCACAGCAACAGCCAGATGCCTTAACCCAAGATGTCGCGCCTGCCGATCCAGCCCAAAGCGTTCCATAATAAATTTGATCCCATCTTCAGAATACTTACCCAGAAAGAGGGAACTGGAATTCACACTGGATCTGTCAGTAAAAAAATCATCCCAGCTCAGATCTTCCTGGGAAAAATTGCTGGTTAAATCCAGAGGAGATATTCTCCTGGCGATTTTTTTATATTTTCGATCAAACTTATTCATTTTGTAGGGATAATATCCTAAAAACTATAGCTGAGTCCAAGGTTTACGTTGGAGAAATCTTCGAGCTGCTTAAAGCGATTACCCTCTTCATCTCCGCCAATAAAGTAGCCTAAAGTGGTTTCTAGATTGAGTCCTTCCCTGATTGAGTAAGTCGAGCCAATATTGGCCATATAGCCGGTTTCCTCGAGATTAACCATGAGCATGCCGTTTAACTCAAGTGAGTTATCGAGTAGGGTAACCATGGAGGAGAGAATAACGACCTGGTCTGCGATCAAGGCGAAGGGAGTACCCATTCCTGCAGAGAAGTCAGGAACCCCCATTTGAGCGAATTGCGCTCGGAAGGGATCCAACGTGTGATCACTGGTATCCTGCAACATGAATTCCAAACCTTGAAAATTTCCATCTTTTTCCATGGCAGATTCAACTTTTTGAGTCTTGTTGCTGATAAATTGACCCATGAGTTGTACGGTATTAGCAAATGCATATTCTACCTGGAATACAGATTGGAGGTATTCAGCATCATAAGTGAATTTGGACATGGCATAGTCGATTTCCGGTGTTTTGGTGCGGAAATACGCTAGCTCAGTTCTAAAGGTCCAGTTGCCGGGAAAGAGTACAGCATCCAGACCGATGGCATCAGTTTCTCGATAAGTTAAATGACTGATAAAATTGGGCACGCCCCCCATGGTACCAGAAAGCATTGGACTTAAATCAATTTCCAATCCTGCTGGTGAGAAGGAGCGATCGTTGCCTTTAAAATATGAGGCAGTCAGGTCACCGATTCCCATGGCGTATTGCACCCTACCACCAATTTCGATTTCATTCTCTGGGTAAAAATATTTGGCTCCATCTGGAATGGGAATGTTAATTGGAAAGTCTGGTTCGTTGAGGGGAAATCGATTTGCCTCAAATTCAGGCAATGCGATTAATTCAATTTGAAAATCACTCACATATGTTTTTACAGCCAGACTCATAGAGCCCAGTTTTCGATCCGTACCAGCGAGAAACATATAGTAGTAATCGTATGGGCTCAGATTATCAGTGGGATTATTGGCATCTGCAGCACCCCAGGCGTGGATCATTTTACCCAATTTTACTTCACCAAAAACGGGATACCACATGAGGTAAGCCTCTCGCAGTTGAATCATATCCTCGTTAAATTCAGGATCTTTCCAACGGGTCTCAAGTGCCGTGACGGTCTTTAATTCAAAATCTCCATAGACATAATCGAGTGAGATGTTTCCCAGGCGAAAGGGGAGATCAATGAGAGAGGCATCACTTATTCTCAACATACCAGATGGTGTCATTTCCCCTGAGATATTGAATTGAGCAAAAGTGGTTAGTGGTACCAGCACCAGAATAATTATGGCAGGAATTAGTTTCGTCATTGTTTAAACCTATTTAGGCATTCGTTTTAAATTCTTTTCTTGAAAGAGATCTTCCTTTACACCAGTATCTACTTCCTGGCTGCTAAATACAAGACGGGTATTGGAACCCTTCTGGACATTCTCTACAAAGATCTCGGTAGGGAGGTCATAGCCTTTATCCTTGCGATATTTCATCACACGGCGCTTTAACAATTTATCTCGTGTATCATATGCTTCATCCAGTATTGAAACCAAATCAGCCTTACTTACGTAGGTGACAAATCTTTTATATGTTCGTGTCACTCCCGCCTTTGGAGTGCTCTCCAGAATGTGGCAATCAATCCCATCGACGACTTTTTCGCCTAAGATTTCATAGGTATATTCCTCTAATTCTCTTGAAGTCATATCTTCATAACTCAGATCAGAGCCCATAAAGGAATCGGCCTTTTTCTTGGAGCTGATACGTCGAACTTTCTTAAACGCAGGCAGCCAGAGTCGCATCTCATCATCTTTTTGCTCATGTTCAATTTTTAAAAAGGCCACGCCCTTGTCATCGGCTGGGGCCAGAAACCAGATGATTTGTTTCCGATTGTCATCCGCTGTAATAGAGCGGATGGTTGATTCCCTGGTTTTCCCCTGTTTGTTTGTCAGGGTCATGGTCATGTTGGATTTCATATCCGATGGTGCAGTTTTGTCTTCCATGGCCTTGGCCAATTCATATCCAGTTTCAGCAAATAACATCATCGGCAGCATAAGGAGTATTGCTGTAACAATGTGTTGGGTAGTTGTTTTCATGTCAAAATCCTTCTTTTGATTACGTCTATTCAGGAACCGCAATACCTTCAATGCGGGCCAAACGTTTTTTATTCATTTCTAGCAGTATCGCCAGTAAAGTCAAAGTAGCAGTAGAGGTCGAAACCATAGCAAATACCATCAATCCACCCATGTGGATCATAGGAATGAACATGGAGAACAAAAGTGCTCCAAAAGCCATGTTTGAGGCAGCATCCAGGATTACTGGGAATCCCACATCTCGCATGGTTTCGCGACTCAATTTACCATCTAATCCATGTGTATGGAGGTGATTGCGGAATTGGCTGATATAGTGTATGGCGAAATCAACACCGACACCAATGATGATAGCTGACAGGAGGGCTGTCACGTGGTTCAGGTCAACACCAAATATTCCCATAAGACCAAAGTTCAATATCACGGCAGAGCTCAGGGGTACGACAGCTAGCACACCCCATAGCCAATGTTTGAAGAAATAGGCCGCGATGAGGGCTATGATGATGATTGAGGCGAAAATACTGATAAATGAGCTACGAATGATCAAGGCAACAAGATCTCTAAACACGATGAGGAGACCTGTGATAGTGATGTTCAGATCCTTGTAATCATCCTGTTGGAGGAAGGCTTCGATTTCTTCAACCAAAACCACAATTTCTGATGTAGAAATGGACCGCATCATAGAAGTAGCCAGACCTTTTTCGTAATCATAATCAACCAACGAACTAAAGTTGTCTGGATCTCCCGACATGGAGTACATGGTAAACAAATTGTTCACCTTCTCACGGGTGTCAGGGATGGTCTCAAAGGCAGGATCATCATCATTGACCATACGGTGCATTTGTTTGATCACATCCGCAATAGAAATGGAGAGGGTTACAGCCTCATATTCTTCCATGAAATCCTGAATTCTGGTCATCTGATTTAACACCTCTGGGGATCGCAGGTCGGCATTTATCAGTAGTTGGAGATCCATGGTCCCTGTCATTTCATTGTCCATGAACTCCAGACTCTCCCTAATAGGATTACCAGGTTTGAAAAATGCTTTCATGTTGACTTCAATATTGAGTTTCAAGAAGCCGGCAATTCCGATAATGACCACCACCGCGCCCCCGATTAAAACAGTCTTGGGGCGTTTGATGACCTGCTCTCCAAATGCGATAACAAATCTTTCAAAATGACTGGGGTGGGAGACTGCTGCAGAATCGGGATTCCATTTTTTCAAAACGAGAATGGAGGGTAGAAAAACAGTGGATAGTATCCAGGCCCATAAGATTCCTGCAGAAATGGAAAAACCATATCCAATGAGGGGTTCCAGTGGTGCGAAGACCATACATAAAAAAGCCGCAACCGTTGTCAGTGCTGTGAGGAAGATGGGTAATACTAAAGAATTGAGACTGGCCTCTACCGCAGCACGAGGGTCCTTATTGGTTCGCATTTTTCTAAAAAATTTGGTAATGACATGCACACCATAGGAGTTGGCGATGGTCAATAAAATGATGGGCATGGATGTGTTGAGGACTCCAAACATAAATTTATCAGATTTGGTCAGATAGATCATCCACCCATTGAACCCCATCATAAATGCCATGGATAGAATGATAGTAGCCAGGATGCTACCTACTGCAGGAACATTTCTTAAGCTAAAAAGCAAGATGAGGAGCATACCAATCAATCCGATTCTCATGAGACCCACGACATCATTTCGGATCAACACAGGCAAAGTACCAGTGAGATAGGCTTGTCCTCCCCAGTGAACATCATAATCAGTCAGATGTTTGGCGACAACTTTTTCCATATCACTCACTAAGACATCGCCTTTTACACCGACGATAGGGCGAATGATCACATTAAAGTAGTCACCATTCTCTCCCAGATTTCTCGTTCTAATTTTTGAATTATCGGCCAGATAGCTTCGTAAGGTGGCAATTTCTTCTTCATCTAAATCACGGTATTCCTGTAATGCTGAAACTTCTAGAAATCCGTCAATACTCTCCATTTTGTCAGAGGTTGAGATACACATGACCTCATCGACCTGATCGACATCTTCCAGCGCATGGGATAAATCCCAAAGCATTGCCAGATTCTCAGTGTTCAGAACGTCAACACCACTCTTACCGAATCCCAGGAACATGAGGTCTGTGCTACCAAATTCATCCTTGAGTTCATTCAGGGCTACCATGGATTCAATATCCTGAGGTAACATTTTCAGGAAGTCATCTTCTACGACGAAATGCATAAGACCCGAGCCCATTAGTAGGGTAATGATAATGGTTACAAGGATACTGCGTTTAGGATGATCAACGGATTGACTAATGAACCACTGTTTCATGTAAGCTCCTCTAAAATTTGAACTCCCTCATCAGTTAGCATACCTCTCAGGAATATCTCCCGAAAAGCTTTAAATGCCTGTGTGGGGTTCAAATTATTTTGAATAAAAAATTCTGGTTGGAAAGTTGAGTTTAAAATGTGCATAAACATGGTTGCTGTTAGAGCGACATCCAATTCCTGTCTGATCAGACCCTGTTCCTGGCCCAGCTTGAAAATTGCCAGGAAATCATCTCTTCTGTTTAGGCGGAATTCTTCCATGCGCCTCCATATCTTGGGGTAGCGTATTTTGATATCACCAATTCTTTGTATGGAGATCTTGGAAGCGGTGTTTGATAGCAGTCCGAGGATGCGAATTATTTGATGTATGGCGGTGGGTTCTTTCTCCATGATTTTCTGGAAATGCCACACGACCTGACCAGACGCGAATTCAAACATCTTTTCTAGAAGTTGCTCTTTGGAGGGGAAGAACTTATAGATGGTCTTTTTACTCATCCCCAGGTCCTGAGCGAGGTTCTCTACCGTAAAGGAGCGAATACCATCACGGTGGATAAGTTCGAAACCATGTTCAAGAATAAGGTCTTCAGATTTGTTGCTCGATGGAAACGTTTTTCGTGTCATACGTTTCCAATGTAGCAACTGATGAAATTTTTGCAAGGGGAAATCTTGAAGAAATGATCAATATTATCGTCATCCCGAGCGTCATACTGAGCGTATACGAAGTGCGAGGGATAGTGGTCTTTCTGATAAATGATGCCGTACCGCTCAACTCAGGTCTACGCACCAGAGGTGCTACGCCCCTGCAAGCCGCTCGGGGTAACGGATAATTTTTTTCTATGGAAGGAAGAACTTTTGACTTTATCTATTGAATATAAATTTTGGACGAGTAAGAATCAGCACCAGCGGCAGCAGGGTCAAAGCGGCAATCAAACACATGAAAATGGAGACGGAGATCAGCCAGCCAAAGAAATAGATGGGGATAAAGGTGGACAGCATGCACACTGCAAAACCCATCATGACTGAAAATCCATTAATGATGATACCCTGGCCTGTGGTACTCAAGGTTTTAACAATGGCCTCTTCATCGCTGAGACCTTTGCGGATTTCAGTTCTGAAACGGAACAAGAAGTGAATGGTATAATCAATACCAATACCTATCATGATGGAGCTGAGCATAGAGGTTGCCGTATTCAGGTATATGCCCAAATACCCCATCAATCCGAAGACACCTGTAATTGCAAATGCCAGGGGCATGGCACTAATAAGCGCTGCTGATAATGATCGAAAAACAAGACCGGTCACCAAGGCTGCAAAGATAACCGATAATACGAGACTCCGTATTTGTCCCTTTACCATCATGGGCATCAAGTTCCCCAGCAGCACAGCATAACCCTCACTCTTAGGCTGATTGTCTACGTGGATGTTCTCGTTGAGGAATTGATTTAGTTCCTCCTGGAGATCCACCATGTAATACACATCCATGGTATTAAGGCGAATCACAATTTGAGCAGTCCGATAATCATAATCCACATAAGAGTCCAAATATCCATCGCTGGATTCCCATGAGTACAATAACAGGTATTGAGATATCAGTTGACGGGAATCTGGAATTGTATAATAGGCGGGGTCTCCGCCATTCATTGACTGATTCATGAGTTTTACAAAATCTGTTATGGCAAGCGTGTAGCCGACTCCCTCGCGATCTGCAAGAAATTTTTGAATTTGATCGACTTGTTTCAATACTTCAGGGGATTTTATATCTCCCTCAATCACAACCGACATGGTTGTGCTTCCACCAAAACGTTCCTCTATGATGTTGTTGATCACTCGGACGTTTGATTCTGGACTATAATAATTAAGTGGATTACTATCTAGCTCGACCTTTGGAATGCCAAAGGCTGCTATGATGGTGATCAGAGCAAAGGCCGAAAATATGATATTGCGATGATGGAATACATGTCGCCCACTACTTATTAATATCCTTGAAAGTAATCGATTCGCTGTATTCTTATCCTGTCTGTCAGAGCTGGGTTTTGGGGTCAACACCAGCACGGCAGGGATAAAAGTAATTGATATGCCAAATGCCAACACGACACCAAAAGCCGTTAACACACCGACTTCCCGGGAGGCTGGCAATATGTGGGATAGAAGTGATAAGAATCCAATCACAGTGGTAAGACCTGCCAGGAATAAGGGTCTCAGCATGTGCTCAATTACACTGGTAACGACCTCTATACTATCTGCATCATCGGGAAGCTCAGCACAATCTTCAAAATAGCGGGTGATGATATGAATACCATAAGCGCTGGCCACTGCAATAAGCATGATGGGCATAATACTTGAAATCACAGAGAGCATGAGCCCAAACCAGGCCATGAGTCCCAATGTCCCCATAATAGATAGAAGCACAACAAGGAGGGGCAGGGCCACACCACGACGGGATCGAAAACTAGCGTAAAGCAAAAGAGCAATCAGCAGCATGCCTGCCGGGATGAAGGTGGTAGTGTCGTGACCGATATCATCAGAGATCTGTGCTCGTATGACCGGCATACCACCCAATCTCAGATCATGATTCTCTTTTTGATAAGGAAGCAGAACAGTCTGTATGGCAGCCACTGTAGTGACTTCATCAGCATCTGGATGTGAATAGACGATGATGGCGGTATATTCACGATCATCAGATACAAGCAGTCGACCCAGCATGGGATCTGCAATGGCTCTTTGGGCCAGCGAATCACTCTCAGTTTGACTCCCTGGGAATTCTTGTATGAATTTATCCACCGTCATGGATTCATCATCGCTGAGGATAGCTTCGTAGTTGGTCAGACTGATAATGTGATCGATTTGGGATAGGGC
Organism: Fidelibacterota bacterium; assembly: GCA_016784025.1. Classification (GTDB taxonomy): domain Bacteria; phylum Fidelibacterota; class UBA8477; order UBA8477; family JABMPR01; genus JABMPR01. The sequence goes on from JADHVL010000024.1 coordinate 13,161, forward strand.
TTCCAGATCGTAGGACAGATTATCAATCATCTCAAGTCCATCTCCAGCAAATACATCATCAGAATGGTAGCTGATCAAAATGACGTCTAAGCCGCCAAATTCTTCTTCAAGTTCTTCCATACGAATGACATCTGGATCATTAGCGGGAATCAAAGCCTGCAGATCAGGGTTGATGTGGATTCTATATATAGGAAGAGATAAAAGGGTGATTACCAGAAGATTTATAAAGATGATTGTCTTTGGATAGTGTGTGATGAAGGTGGTGAATTTTTTCATGGCCGCCAATGTATTGTGTTGCCAAGTCTGATGAAAGGAAAACGAACAATTCAGCTTATTCGAAGAAAATATTTTATGGGTTTAAATAATACTATGCACGCCTTATTTGGAGGATATATTAAGCGTAACTAAGAAGTGAGACACGCAATGAATGAAAAGCTACTTCCTGCCCTCAAATCATTCGGATTTACATCCAACGAAGCCAAAACTTATCTCAGTCTTTTACAGAATAATCCAGCAACCGGATATGAGATTAGTGGCAAGTCGGGTATTCCGCGGTCGGCAATTTATGAGATTCTAAAACGCCTGGAGAGTACAGGTATGGTTAGTTGTGTGGATTCAAACCCTACTCGATATATCCCACTACCCCCAGATCACCTTTTTGATGTTTTGGAGAACAATTTCACTACCAACCTGGATACGCTTAAAGATTCATTAAAAAATGTTAATACTGATCTTGAAGTAGGTGATCTCTGGAATATTCGTGGATATGACAGTATGATTGATCGTGCGAGACATATGATCAAAAACGCTGAAAAATCTGTTTATCTGTCCATATGGCTCACCGAGTATAATAAGCTCCACAGCGATCTGGTGGCGGCTGAAAAGCGCGGTGTCAATATTGTCATTTTTTCCTTTTGCGATCTTCCCACAGATGTTGGGACAGTATTCGCCTACAATCTGGATAGTCGTCGTCTTGAGGATGTGTGGAGCAGCAAAATATTATTGGTAGTCGATCATGATTCTGCCCTTCTGGGTGGTGTTGAAATGCTACCAACCAACAAGGTTGCCTGGACCAGAAATTCGGCCATTGTTGCAATAGCCCTGAATTATATCATCCTGGATCTCACTCTTTTTGGGCAGCGTTACGAGCTAGATATGAATCCAGTAATCACGGATATGCTCCACGGAGAGATACACAATTTGGACGATCTATTAAGCGAAGATCACGAAGCAATTATACACTTGAAGAAGAATTGATCATTGAAAATATATATAACCTTTAACAATCGCTCCCTCTTGACCAGGGATCGAAACGGAGGCACGTTCTATGAGTAAGATTAGAATCGGGTTGATGGGATTCGGCGAGATTGGTAGAGATGTCTATCGCTTGAGCTTAAACCAGCCTGAAATGGAAGTTGTAGCAATTAGTGATATTGGTCGCTCCGATATCCTCCACTATTTGCTAAAAAATGATGGAAGAGATCCAGTCGACGCCCAGCTTGAGGGAAATTACCTCGTTGTTGGCGATCAGAAGGCTCGTCTCATCCATGGTGTAGCACCAAAAGATGTCCCATGGGACGCTTTTGATGTTGATATCGTAATTGATTCAACTCACAAATACCGCACACGTGAAAGCATGCAGGCTCACCTGGATTCAGGAGCCAAACGTGTTATTCTCGGCTCACTCCCACAGGATGATATTGATCGTGTGATCGTCATGGGTGTAAATGATGAAACAATTAAAGCAAGCGACAAACTCGTATCTGCCGCATCTGCTACAACAAATGCCCTGGCTTTGATGCTGGATATTGTGGACAAGGCATTTGGTATCGAATATGCTATGATGACGACAATCCATGCCTACACCAGTGATCAGCCATTGCGTGACACAGCTTCATCAGATTTCAGACGTAGTCGTTCAGCTGCTGAAAACATCATTCCTAATGTCAACATCAGCCCTTATTGGATGGAACATATCTTACCACGCTTTAAGGGAAAAATTGAAGGGTCAGCATTGAATGTTCCTGTACCAATGGGATCACTTCTAGACCTTACTTCTGTCCTTACCAAAGGTGATACAACAGTTGAAGAAGTCAACGATGCCATGCGTAACGCCGCCAAAACTTTAGGTGGATATATTGAAATTACTGAGGATCCAATCGTATCTAGCGATGTAATTGGAAATGCTCATTCCCTGCTTTTTGATACAAAGGGAACAATGAAGTCAAGCAAACGAATGGTGAAAACCTTGAGTTGGTATGATAATAGTCTCGGCCAAGCCGGACGTCTTGTAGATCTAGCTCTAGCTTATGGCAAGCTTGGGGTAGAAGGAGGTGCTGCATGAGAGTAGCAATTAATGGATTCGGTCGTATCGGTCGTTCCGTATTTCGTATTTTAGATAAACGTGAAGATATCAATGTCGTAGCTATCAACGATCTATTCGATCGTGAGGCTTTGGCTTATCTGCTTAAATATGACACCGTTATGGGTGGGTTTGGTGATTCAACTGTTCATATTGAAGGTGATGTTCTGCATACTGCAAATGACACCGTAAAAATGATAAGTGAACGCAATCCAGCAGAATTACCATGGAAAGAGCTGGATATTGATGTTGTCATAGAGGCTACTGGTGTTTTTAGAACCAAAGAATCCCTGACTCAGCATTTGACTGCCGGTGCAAAACGTGTCATCCTTACAGTTCCTTCAAAGGATGATGTTGATTACACAGTGGTTCTGGGTGTCAATGAAGACGGATTAAAACCTGAACACAAAATCGTATCCAATGCCAGTTGTACAACCAACTGTTTAGCCCCTATGGCTAAAGTGCTCAATGATGCTTTTGGAATCGTTGAAGGTGTGATGACAACAACACACGCATATACCAATGATCAGCGTCTTGCCGATGTTCCTCACTCAGACTGGCGTCGTAGCCGTGCTGCTGCTGAGAACATCATTCCTACAACGACAGGCGCAGCCCGTGCAGTAGGTAAGGTACTTCCTGAGCTCAAGGGTAAGCTTGATGGTATTGCAGCTCGCGTTCCAGTTGCTGATGGTTCTGTTGTTGATCTGATTGTTGAGTTGAATCGCAACGTAACTGTTGAAGATATCAATGCAGCGGTTCTTGAAGCAACCAAAACAGATCGTCTTAAGAATGTCCTTGAGTACAGCGAAAACCATCTGGTTTCTTCTGATATTATCGGAAATCCATTCTCCTCAATTTATGATGCATCATATACACGAGTAGTTGGCAACCGTATTGTCAAGACATTGAACTGGTATGACAACGAATGGGGTTATTCAAACCGCGTTGTTGACCTGATCAACTTGTTTAAGGGTATGTAAACAATATCCTTTTATGATAATTGGAGCCGGTTGTTTGCGCGACCGGCTCTGTTGTCTAAAAAAGTAATATTTCAATCTGTTTTAGCTGGGAATTGTAAAGAATGAAAAAAGTCCAATTTATTTTTGGAATTCATAACCACCAACCCGTGGGAAATTTTGATCACGTCTTTGATGATGCCTGTGACCGTTCCTACTTGCCATTTCTGCAGGTACTGGACAAGTTTCCAGATATCAGCATGGCCTTTCACTTCAGTGGATCTCTCATAGAATGGCTCGAAGGACATCGTCCTGATGTTTTGGATCTGTTCAAAAAGCTGGTAGATCGAGGCAATATTGAAGTACTGGGCGGTGGTTTTTACGAGCCTATCCTGGCAATGATTCCTGAAGCAGATCAGGTCGGTCAAATCAAGAAAATGAACGACTGGGCTCTGGAGCGAATGGATTATGAAGTTAAAGGCAACTGGCTCACGGAGCGCGTGTGGGAACCACATCTCGCCCAAAGCTTAAACAAGGCTGATATTGATTATATGGTAGTAGATGACTACCACTTTCTGACCACAGGTGCCGACCCAAAAAATTTGAATGGATATTACTACACCGAGCAAGAGGGGAAAGTCCTCAGCGTCTTTCCAATCAGTCAAAAAATGCGCTATGCTATGCCTTTCGAAGATCCTCAGGTCGCCATTGATATCTTGAAAAGCTATGCTACAGAAGACAGTGACAGCCTGGTAGTTATGGCTGATGACGGAGAGAAATTTGGTATCTGGCCTGGTACCTGGGAAACCGTTTACGGCCAGAAATGGTTGGAAAGATTTTTTACACTGGTAAGCGATAATTCTGATTGGCTCAGCACCACAACATTTAAACAATATCATTCAGCCCACATTCCTCGTGACCTGGTTTACTTACCCACATCCTCATATTTCGAGATGTCTCAATGGACGCTGCCCACCAATCTGGGCCGCCAAATGGATCATTTTGTTCATGACCTTGAAAATCAAGGCAAAAGCGATGAAAGTCGACCCTTTATTAAGGGTGGTATGTGGCGCAATTTTTTCACCAAATATCCTGAGTCAAATTGGATGCAGAAACGAGTTCAATTCCTTTCCCTTAATCTGGACCAATTGGAGAGCAAGGGGGGTATCCCTGCAGACTTGAGAGATGATCTCTATCGGGCTCAGTGCAACTGTGCTTACTGGCATGGTGTCTTTGGAGGACTTTATCTTCCACATCTTCGTCATGCCATCTATGAACATTTACTCAAAGCTGAAGAAAAGTTTCTGGCGTTAGGGGGATGTTTACCTGGGTTGGTTGATCTTGATAGTGATGGGGTCAAAGAATACCGTTTGCGTTCTGATAATGTCCAACTTTTCATATCAGAAGACAAGGGGCATATCCGTGAGATCGACTGGCTTCCCGCTCATTTTAATGTGACCAATTACCTCCAGCGTTACTCTGAGCATTATCATGAAAAGTTGGCCCTGGCCAGCAATGACCAAAACACCAACGGGTCTATCCATGATATTGTGTTGACCAAGGAAGAAGGTCTCGAGAAAAAATTATTTGTTGATGGCTATCGACGTCACGGACTTATTGACCACGTTTTTGACAGCACGCAATCTCAAGATTTACATTATCGAGGGACTTTACAGGAAAACTTGGCCATCCAGTCTAGTCAAGTCCAACAAGATGAAGCTGGTGTGCAGATCAAGAGCATGGGACAGATTGATCAGTCCCAAATTCGAATTGAAAAAAAAGTAGAGCTACACCACAACGATTTATCTGTGAAAATTAATATCTCAAACACAAGCGAGACCATCATTGACCAGCTCTATGGTCTTGAGATGAATTTCGGTCTCCTCGGTGGAGATAGCCCAGATCGCTACTATGAGGTGAATAATAAAAATGTGGGCTCCCTGAATAGTCATGGTAAACACGGGGATGTTCAACGTGTCTCCCTCATAAATGAGTGGGACAATTTCAAAATAAATATGGACTTTGGGGAGAGCTGTCAGTTATGGCGCTCACCCATTGAAACAATTTCCATGTCAGAAGCTGGTTTTGAGCGAGTCTATCAGGCATCTGCTTTAATGCCACATTGGAAATTGAATCTTAACCCGGGAGAGTCTCTTGAACTGGAGCTCCTCCTGAGCATAAATAAATTTAAATAAACACGAGGAATAAATGTCAAATACTCAAGCCACTGTAGCTTATTTCAGTGCGGAAATCGGGATTTCTCCAAGTCTGCACACATATAGTGGGGGACTTGGAATATTAGCAGGCGACCACATTAAGGCCGCAGCAGATTTAGATGTAAACATGGTTGCTGTCACCCTGATGTACAAAGAGGGTTATTTCAAACAAAGAATGGATGAAGAAGGTAATCAGACGGAAATTTATCCTCGATTTGAGCCAGATCCACTTCTGGAAAAACTTGATGGCACAATCACCCTCCCACTTAGAGGGAGAGAAGTCTGTGTAGAGGTCTGGAAATACACCTTTGTGGGAATAAATGGCACTCCCATAGATGTTCTTTTGCTCGATACTGATGTAGACTGCAACGAGGAAGATGATCGCAGGATTACCTTGAGACTCTATGCTGGTGGTAAGGATCATCGCATCCTCCAGGAGGCAGTTCTGGGATTTGCCGGCATCCGTGCACTTCGCAACCTTGGGTATAAAGATTTTTCGACTTACCACATGAATGAAGGCCACTGTTCGTTTCTTACTCTGGAGCTCCTTAAAGAATTCAACGGAGATGAAGAAGAAGTACGAAAACGCTGTCATTTCACTACTCACACACCAGTAGCAGCTGGACACGATCACTTCGCTTCGGATAGAGTCACACGACTGATTGGTGATCTGTTGCCAAAGAACCTGAAGTTGCCTTCCATGGTACTTAATAGTCGGGTACATATGACTGAGCTGGGACTCTATTTCAGCCGCAGCGCCAATGGCGTTTCTGATCTCCATGGGGTGGTTGCCCGTGAACAGTTCCCTGATTTTAAAATTGGCCATGTCACCAACGGTGTATTTCACAGATTCTGGGTCGGTAAAATCTTTAGAGAAGTATTTGATCGGAATTTACCAGGCTGGCGTCAAGATCCATCTCGATTGCTGGAAATTGATTCGGTTTCTGATGAGGAATTGCTTTTTGCCAAACGCGGTCAGAAGAAATTTCTCCTCGATTATGCCAATTCGCAGTCTCAGAGAGCTCTGGCCAATAAAACATTGACCATTGGTTTTGCCAGAAGGGCTGCCGAATACAAACGTGCCCGTCTGATTTTTCATGATAAAGAAAGATTGGTGAAGCTGGCCAAGGGCAAGGTGCAATTCATCTTCGCTGGGAAAGCCCATCCCCGTGATGATCATGGCAAAGAAATTCTCAAAGAGATCGTACTCCAGGCCAAAGAACTGCTTGGTGATGTGAAGATTGTTTTCCTGGAAAACTACAACATGTGGCTGGGTAATCTGATCACAGCTGGTGTTGATGTCTGGCTAAATACGCCACTTCGCCCCAATGAAGCATCAGGCACTTCAGGTATGAAGGCGACACTTAATGGTGTCCCCAATTTGTCCATCCTGGATGGCTGGTGGGCTGAAGGCTGTGATGATGGTGTAAATGGCTGGGCCATTGGTGATGCAGACCATGCCAATGATGCAGCTGATGCTGATCACCTCTATCGTTTGTTGGAGGAAGAGGTTATTCCAACCTATTACGATGAAGATCAGACGAAATGGCTTAGTATGATGCGTGAATCCATTAAAACTGGAGTTCAATTTACCGGTACCCGTATGGTTCAGGATTATTTGAAGGATTACTATAAATAAAGTAGTTAGAAGTTAGAAGTTAGAAGTTAGAAGTTAGAAGTTAGAAGTTAGAAGTTAGAAGTTAGAAGTTAGAAGTTAGAAGTTAGTGGTTAGTGGTTAGTGGTTAGTGGTTAGTGGCTATACCCTATTCCCCTTATACTTTCGACCTTCGACTTTCGAAAACTCAAGTCTAATCTGTAGGTCCAACAGAATCGGGATTGTATAAAATCATTACAGAAAAAAAAGAGGCTGGGAATTAATCCAGCCTCTTTTTTTCTCAGAGCTATTTTATTTGACCGACTAGTGTCTTCTGTGTTTACTCATCTTCTCAAATTTGGCAGCCAATTTATCCCGCTGGGAGTTATCAAGACTGGCATGAAATTCGGCATAATCTGAAACAATGACCTTGCGAAAGGCGCTAAACTCGGTTTCAATTTCATGGAATTGCAGGTTTAATGCATCCACATCCAGATGAGCGGCACTGAGATTATTATTCAGTGAACTGCTTAACTCTGTGTGATTTGCCTGCATACCCACTTTGAAGTTTGAAACATTCTCGATGACGACCTTAAGTTTGCCCTGTTGCATCTCGTTCAGATCGAGTTTCTTGGTAATCCTCTTCATCATTTTGGCTTGATCCATGTGATGGGGGCCATGATGGGCGCCACAGGCTGCTATACCCAGGATGAGAGCTAAAATGAGTAGACCCATCCCCATTCTTTTATTCATTTTTACTTTTTTCATATCCTTATTCCTTTTCCAATTCAGCAGATTCTGATGGTGCTGCTTCGTCTGCATGAACTTCATGATTTTGTTTAAATTCAATTTTCTCTCTCAGGTGAGATTTCCAGGGACCGTGATGACGGTGTTTGTGATGACGGCCACCGCAACCACTTGAAAACAATATCTTAGAGAGAAGGATGAGACCCAGTGCCTGCCAGTATGATATGATGGGACCACTGAACAGAGTGGGTATCAACCAGTTCCATAGTGTCATGGTAACGAATGGAAATACTATGATTGCGCCGATCACAAAGATGGCGATGCCTACAATTTTTCCTATTGATGGTTTATGCATGAAAAATTCCTTTCCGATTATACATTTGAATCTTTGAGTTTTTTGCGCAAAGCCAACACAGCATACCGCTTTCTGGAGAGTAGCGTGTTTTGTGAATCTCCAGTGAGTTCAGCAATTTCTTTGAAACTCAGACCCTCAATTTCATGCCATATAAATACTTCCCGCTGCAGTTCGGGTAGTTCTTCAATGGCTGCCTCAAGTTGTTCCTGAAGCTGAGATTGTTCGAGAAGTAAAGCGCTATGGAGTTCTGGGTCGTGAAGCAGGTTCTCTAAAAATTGACCTTCTTCAGCACCACCAGATTGAACAGCGTTATGACTTCCCTCAATGGTCCGGGCGCGTCTGCGATAAAAATCACTCACCTTGTTCCTGGCAGTTCGATACAACCAGGCTGAGGTGGCTTCCAATGAGCGCAGCTCACCATAAGCCCCAGTAAACTGGTGAAAGACATCCTGGACAATATCCTCGGCATCTTCATACTGTGGCACCATTCCAGAGACTGAACGAAGTAACCATTCCCGTGCTTCAAGGATGATTGAGCTCATTCGAGGCGCGTTCTTCACTGGGGGTGTTACCGCTTTCTGTGATTCTTTGCTTTGCATGTCACCTATATAGACGCTGGATCATGAGAAATATTGTATACTATTTTTAAAAGTGACTAAAAGACCTGAACGTGTAAGTTTTATACAATCTTTTCGCTAACACCAGATTTCAATATGGTGTCATGTCCAGCGAGGTATTAATAGTTTTTCTAAAACTCCAGCGTGATCCCACCAATCGGAAAAGTCTTGAACTGAAGTGCGATATCTTTAGTGCCATCTTCATTATAAACGTAATCCCAGGGGTTATCGCGATTGAAGACATTCATGATATCCCAGAAGGCGACCAGGTTCAGCTTCTCAAAGTAGAATCGCTGGAGCAGCATGATATCAAAGCGATAGTACTCCTCCATGCGCTTGGTATTCCAGTCCTCAGAGCTATTGGTGTACCATTTCCTGGTGTTGTGATTATATGTTTTAGGTGTATAGGGCTTGCCACCGGCATAACGCAATCGAAAGCTTATCTCAAATTCGTCGGCAGGTGCCAGGGGTAACCAGGATGTTACGGATGCAAACGTGGTTTCCTTATACCTGTTGTACCAATCATAATCCATATACCTGATCTTATAGCCACCGACAAGACTGACCACATCACGGTAGTCATAATCCCAGGGATAGTAGACCGTTTCTAACTTTCGGGGATCAATACCTTCTGACACCGAATGGCTATAGCTGAAAGTACTGTACCAGTTCTTTGAAAACTTCTTCTGAATAAAGACCTCGATCCCTTCAGAACGACCTGCCCCGATGTTCCGGAAGTCTCCCAGACTATCTGACCCATTTCGATCCACAAGGAACTCTTCCATAGGCATGTCCTTGAATTCTTTTTGATAATACTCCAGAGTTATACGGGTATCCTCGAAGGGAAGGTACTCCATTCCCAGAGCTACTTGATCAGCATGATAGAAGTCCAGGGCTTTGGTATCTTCACCACCAAAAATTAGCATGGCGTTAAACGGTGCCTGGTAATAGCGACCTGCAGCCAGGTTTGCCTTGATGTTGTGGGCGAATTGATAATTGAGGTTCAGCCGGGGAGAAAGATTTGACTTTTCAATATAAGCATTGTATTCCAGGCGGGCTCCCAGTGTGAGCTCCAACCGTGCTGTGGGATTGTACTTCACCTGTCCATAGACACCGACACTATTATAGATCTGCTTGTAGGTTGTATCTTTTCCAGAATAAGTAGCAAGGGTATCAAAGGGCAAGATGACGGCTGTTGTGTCTCCAAAGAATTGACTGTAAAAAACATCTCTTGAGACCGGTAGGGCAGGAGAGAGGGAATCTGCAGCGTAGCCATAGAGAATTAGTTCATCACTAAAGGACATCAAATCCCAGGTATTGGGGGCAATCTTCAATTTTAGCCCCAGGCTCCCTTCAATTTTCTTAGTGAACTTGTGCACCAGGTCAGCTTTCATGATGGTTTCCTGTTCAACAGTGATCCCCTTATAGAAAGTGTCATGACTCTCTTCCTCAGTTGTACGAAAGGCATCTACATTAATGGTGACATAATTTTGGCCAATGGAAGCCAGAATATAGCCTTTACGGGAGTATAGGTTTTTGTAAGTTAAGCCCAGTGTGTGCTGCTGACTGCTGTAGTCGACGTTTTCGGCACCGCGGTTCTGGGGGCTGTCCTCTCCCACAATATTGATGGCATCAATTCCACCGAGATAATTAAGACTCAACTTTTCTTTGGGGCTCAGATCATAGACTAATTTGCTCTGAAAGGTCCAGTAAGTGGGAATTGCCTGTAGTCCACTCTGCTGGATGACAAAATCCAGGAAAGAGCGTTTAATAGAGAATAGATACGAGCTTTTCTGGGTCATAGGTCCTTCAAAGCTGGCTCCAAATCCGGCCATATCGAAACTAACCTTTGATTCATGACTTTCCCGACTGCCCTCTCTCACGGTCACATCCATAACTGAGGAAAGTTTGTCTCCATAGCGGGCAGGGAAAGAACCAGCGAAGAAATCGATTCTTTCGATAAAATCCGTATTCACCATGGTGACCGGTCCACCGCCTGCTCCCTGCTCGGGGTAATGTACTGGATAGGGGACGTCGAGATGGTCCATCACAAACAGATTCTCACCTGGCGCACCACCTCGCACGATGATCTCATTGGTCTGATCGGCACCTGAAACAACAGAGGGGAGTGATTGCATCATACTGAGAATATCATAGGCACCCACAGGGTCTGAGCGGATTTCTTCGAAATCAACGCTACGAACACTGGTGGCGGCATCCTTGACTTTTTCAAAATAGCCTGCGGTGACCACAATGTCTGAACCTGTGAGCACCGTTGGCTCCAGCGCCACATTTACCACACCAGGGCGGTTGGCCAGAGAATGCACATTGGCTCTAGCCTGTGATTTGTATCCAATCATATACACACGTATGGAATAACTGCCAACGGGTACTTTTCTGATTTCAAATCGTCCATTCATGTCGGTGGCTGCACCCAAATTGGTACCATCGAGGATTACATTTGCCCCAGGGAGTGGATGCTTGGTATCTCGATCTGTGATGGTTCCAGTTAGTGTACCGGAAGGTGCATTGGCCAGGAGTGTGAGGGCACTTAGCCCAGTCAGTATTAGAAGGATTATCTTTTTCATTTTAGTCCTCTGTTCCTTTTAGCGGAAGCATGTTCTCCAAATATTGGATATATGCTTTTAGAGCTGTTTTGCCTGAGGTAGTAAGGCGGTAAATACTCACGGGTTTACGGTCAATAAAGGACTTCTCAACGTCAAGGTATCCAGCGTCTTCAAGTTTGCGCATATGCACGCTGAGATTTCCATCTGTAGCCCCGACCTTCTCCTTAATCAGGGTGAAAGTAGCAGGACCCATGGCAGCCAGAGCTGCCATGACGGCCAATCGAATTCTGGAGTGAATCAAGTCATCGATTTGTTGATAGTCAAAATCGGTCATACCTATTCCTCAGAAAAATGAGATTTCCATTGTCGATTAAAGATGATTCCAGGAACGATTTGCAAGCCGATCATCATGAGGATCATGAGAGTAATGGCTGCAGGTCCAGTTATAAAGAACAAGATGATGGAACCGCCCCACCATGCCAACCCAAGATTGCGGACCCACATTTTTCCGGTGATGACTCCCTGGAGAAAGTAGGCAGTCCCTAAGACGGTATACATCACGGCTGACATGTAGTCTAAATTTATAGCTCCACTGGCACCACCCACGAAGCCCAGGATGGTCATTGACAGTAATACAGCGATCCAGATAGAACCAATAACTTTCCTGACGAGGGGATTCCCAATACTATGTTTTTCCCGTTTTCTATCATAGCTCATCATATATATCCACCCAACACTGGCAATGAATACATAGACCCATCCCACGTATTGTGGTAATTGGAGTTGGTCCAGGATGAAAGAAAACAATCCAGCCAGGAGGATGAGGATGCCCCAGACTATGAATCCCATTCCATTATCAGCCAATACTTTCTGGCTATCATCCATAATGGTTTTGATAAAATCGAGTTGAGCTTGTGGATCCTGTGTATTCTCTGTGTTCATACATTCCTCGTTCATTGATAAAGTACTTTAAAAAACAAAGTAACTTAAAAAGAAATTTTACCCTGCCAACAATTTTATTTGTGGTTCTAGACTCCAGTTATCATTATCATTGGTCGTCTAATAACGGAATTTGCTCAAAAAGGGGGGGCAAATGATGGAAAACAAGAGCTTAAATATCAATAATCAATGCGAATCTAAAAGGATCATTGTCTCGCTTTTTCGAGGCTGGAAGACAATTAAATACCTCACACTCATTTTCTTCTCAAGCACCAATCTCTCAGCATATGAGGCAGTTTTGTCAAATTCTAACGGTCTCTCGAATGTGAACTTCACAGGGTGGACCGGTGACTATTTTATGCAGGTCTTTGTCCCACCTGCCAATGGATATGTAAACTCAATGGATTTCTACTTTTCTGATCTTCCTGATACTTCAGGTGGAGGTATCTCAATTTGGATCTATGAACCAAACTATCCCTGGGATGAGATTGACACCGAAGAAATTGCTGATGAAGCCCCCCAATCCCATCTCGGCTACTATGATGCAGACACAGCTTTATATCCAATAGGTGATAATTGGATTTTTGGTGGCATTAACAGCGTGGAGGGGGCTATCTCAGATTATGCCTACGACCCCCTGGGTGAACAGGTGTGGCCAGCATTTGGCTCAGGATCTATGTCCATTGAGCCAAATTCAGATGATGGTGGCTTGATACGGTATACCCCAGTAACCTTTTCCCCATATCAATTCCTTGCGAATGATCCCTTCATCGTTGTGGTCCGTTTCAATGGCTTTCCCGATGAGGGAGATAATGAAGCTTATCGCATGGGATTTACTTCAGGCACTCAGCATCGTGATCCACAACCTTGCGCAAAATTTTATAATACCAATTCAAGTCCAGAAGGGCGTAGTGGCACCAACGACTGGGGCTGGCATATTCGCTCCTATGTTTGGGAATGGGCCATTAATGTGGAGCTCGTAAGCTCGCCACAAATTCCAATTTATGTCGAATCCCTGGGAACAACACTTTCCACAGAGGATCGCACTGTCACTGCCATTATATATGACGATAATCCCTCTGGAGAGGAATTCATAGATTCAGTTTCGCTTTGGTATACCGTTAACGGAGGTGATAGTATTGCAGTGCCCATGCTGGGTGAGGATAGTCTGTATTCAGCAGTTATCCCCGGTCAGGATCCAGGTTCGGTTATTTATTATTGGGTTGAAGTCACCGATGTCCAGGGGCATATATTCGAAAGCGCACCTCACACATATACAATATTTCAACCGACTCACCCCACTTTAGTGGTTTTCAATGGGGGTAGCACATCTGGTTATCCGTATTCATATTATTTTGGGGTTGGTGACTTTGGTGGGGCTACAACGGCTACTTTTCCCCATGATGTATGGGCTGGAGAGATTTCTAGTGAGCTTGCTTCAGCATATTCCACCATTTTTGAATTTACCCATTTCGCAAATGGCCCTGAATTTGATAATAGAGAAGTTATTGCAGATTGGCTTGAAGATGGTAGAAAAAACTATTTTCTAGCTGGTGATGAAGTGTTTGGTTCCTGGACAGAATGGGTTGATCAGGATTATGTCGCTGGAGATTTCGAATATGATATTCTTGGTGTTTCTCATATCCACAATGATATCGTTGCCAGTTCCACTGATATCACCCCAATAGAGGCAGTTGTGGGCAATGTGTTAACCGGCGACCTATTTTCAGCACATACAGCTCTTGGTGACACGCTCCAGTATGACCCCGTCTATGAGGTCGGAGGGTTAAACTGGTTAGATGGATTTGATCTCGTTGACAGTACTGAAGTGAATATGACCACCGAATATGATGGATCAATCCTTGCCATTGGTTTGAACAGGATTTCTGATGATGATCACATCGTCGTGTTAGGATTTGATCCGATTAGCGTCAATGCCTCTCCATATACCTGGTGGGGATTTGCTGCTGAATCACCCCAAACCATGTCTCTGTCATGGTTCCCAGGTGTTTATCCAGGGAGCATTGGTAGTGAACCACTCGCTCCAAACACATTTGGACTGGATACACCCTATCCAAACCCCTTCAACCCGAGTACAACCATCCAATACGACATACCTGAACACACAGATGTATCACTGATCATATACGATATTATAGGGCGAGAGGTTCGGACTCTAGTCTCAAAGTCTCATTCTCCTGGTAGCTACCAAGTCATATGGGACGGATCATATCGAGATGGACTACAGACAAGTGGCGGGATGTACTTCGCAAGACTGCAGGCTGGAGAGTTTTCCAGTGTCGTAAAGATGGTTTATCTGCGGTAAAGCTGCTCAAGGGCGAAGCTATGAAGTTGGTTGAAAAAGGGATTGAGCATGAAAAATAATTCGATTCTGGTGATCATGCTTCTGCTCACATTAAGTTCCACAATTTTGAATGCTGAGTTTAGGATCACCCAAACGCCTGGGAGAGTAAGATTAGAACACATTGAAACATCTGACCACTCTGACTTTTCACCAATATTTTCCGTGGACTTGAACCAACCTGACTCCATTGTTGTTGTAGAACATGATTCATCGGAAACCATAGCAACCTCTCATTGTGCATTTGATATAATCATTACTTTTCCAAATCCTGGAATAGGCGAGCACAGTGTACATGTATATAGATCTTATGCAGACACACTTATGAGTGATTCTTTGTATTACCAGGGAAGTGTTGAATTTACTGCATCAAATGAATCTTGGATTGGTGGTGTGTCTGGTGAAAGATCAGAGTGCTACAATCCATCCACAGGATTTATTTCCTATCCACTCTCACTTCACAACGAATGGCATTATAGTTATGAGTTTATTCCAGATGAATACAATATTGGTGTTAATGAAGAAATCCATAGGATTGTTTCAGACACTACGATGTCCAATGGAAAACAATATTGGACGATGGAACACATTAAGCTTACCAATCCAGGTCCTCCTTCTTTCAAATTTCTAAGATATGACGAGATGGATGGAATAGTGTACAGGTATTCTGAGGGTAGCTGTAGCGATAGTGAATATGAAATTTATGACCTTAATTACAGTGAAATTGATCCATACCAATGGAATCCGTGTGAGAATGATCCTTTTATCTTTACTCACTTAAATACATTCTATCACCACCTAGACAGTTCTATTACCGTAGTGACAGATAGTGATGGCTTATTGCACATAATTGAAGAGTTTCAGGAAGGATTAGGTCTTACAAACAGATTTATCTCTGAAATATCCTCACATTATCAGACTCTTGAAGGCTGGATTATTGATGGGGTGGAAGGCGGAACGTTATTAAGTGTTGAATCCAAGCCCTTGAAAGCTGAAGGATTTAGGCTACATAGTGCATATCCAAACCCCTTCAACCCCACCACAACCATCCAATACGACATATCTGAACACACGGATGTATCACTGATCATATACGATGTTATAGGACGAGAGGTACAGACTCTAGTCTCAAAGTCACTGCGACCCGGTAGCTACAGTGTCAACTGGAACGGAAGCAATCGAGACGGACATCAGGTCTCAGGAGGCATGTACTTCGCCAGACTACAGGCTGGTGAATATTCCAGTGTTGTGAAGATGGTTTATTTGCCATAAGTTCGCAGAAGTCATTTTTTATAGCCATTAACCATGTATTGGGAAAGGTGATCTCAATGATCCACACCAAAATTCGATACATATTGCTAGCCTTCAGTCTAATAGCTCCATCCCTGTACAGCTTTATTCCTTCTGAGCCTTTTCCTGCAGGAGAAATTACCTCTGCTCCTGGTGAATATCAGCCAAATCCAAATCGCAGCAATATTACCAGAGATATAGATGTGGTTATGTCAAATCTGGAGGGAATTGATGCCGATGTCAATTTCGTTGGCCACACCGGAGATAATTTTATGCAATTCTATGTCCCTGCAGCTGATGGCTATATCAATTCAATTGATTTTCATTTCTCAGACCTGGCTGAATATTCAGGGGGTGGTCTCCAGGTGCAAATCTTTGAATCCAATTATGACTGGCCGGAAATTAATACATCAGAAATTGCTGATGATCCTGATTACTCCTTCCTGGGGTACTATGAGGAGGAGGACTGGGTCGTCGATATAGAAGGCTCGAATTGGATCTTCGGTGGTATAAACGAAACTGAGGAT
Source organism: Fidelibacterota bacterium (assembly GCA_016784025.1). Taxonomy (GTDB): domain Bacteria; phylum Fidelibacterota; class UBA8477; order UBA8477; family JABMPR01; genus JABMPR01. Next base: position 29,693 of record JADHVL010000024.1, read on the forward strand.
GCAATCGCTGATAAGATATATGATCCTCTGGGGGAACAGGTATGGCCAAGCAATGGTTTTGGTGAACTTTCTCTTGAGCCCAATGACGAAGATGAGGGTTGGTTTAACTTTGATCTTCTTGCCTCTAATGGCACTGCATATGAGTTTACACGCGATGTGCCATTTATTGTGGTTGTAAAACTTACTGGATTCCCAAGTGGCCAATATTGTGATCACACCTACGACCCCACGGACTATTTGATGGGGTTCTATTCTGCGAGAAGATTTATTGAACCACAACCATGCCTAAAATTTTATGACCTCTGCTGTACTCGTGGCGGTTGCATTGCAGGGTGGTTTATAAGATCGTATATCTGGGACTGGGATGTGAATGTGACGCTGACAGGCGACCGCGGTCCCGTTATTTCTAATTGGACACAACTTGATGTTACACTGGATCATGGACCTCGTACAGTTACCGCTGATATCTTTGATGATAACCCAGCAGGAGGCACCTTTGGCGTTGCATCTGCTCAATTATTGTACAGTATTGATGGCAGTGAGTATGTCGCAGCTGCCATGACAGAGAATGATACGGCCTGGATCGCAGACATTCCCGGTCAAACTAGTGGACATGTCGATTACTATTTTTCGGCTACTGATATTAATGATTTAACAACCACCACGCCACCTTTTGGATACGACATATTTGTACCTGGTGCACCCACACTGGTTGTTTTCAATGGTGGTGAAGTATCTGGATATCCCTATGCCTATTATTTTGGTGTTGGTGACTATTCAACCTATCAAGCTGCAGATTTTCCTCACGATGTATGGGCGACACAAATTCAAGCTGCTTTGGCGACTGAGTATTCCACAATCTATGAATTCTCTGATCCATTTGATGGTCCAGATGATGATAATCGGGATGTGATCAGAGCCTGGCTTGCAGAGGGTGATAAAAACTATTTCCTAGCAGGCGATGAAATGTTTGGTTTCTGGACAGGTTGGGAGGATCAGGACTATGTTGTGGGCGATTTTGAATATGATGTCTTAGGAATAAATCACATCTACAACAATATTTCTGAATCGTCAGACAGCGATACGGATATTGAGGCAGTTGCCGGGAATATATTGACAGGTGGGTTGTATAGCGCCCACAACGCGCTTGGCGATACACTGGTATATAATCCAGTATATGAAGTTGGCGGCTTAAATGGCTTGGATGGTTTTGATCCGATTAACGCGGCTGAAGTCAATATGACCTTATTGGATGGTTCTATTGCAATTGGTTTAAATCGCGAAGTCGCCGGTGATAAGATTGTTTTTATGGGATTCGATCCAATAAGCATTAATGCCAGACCCTATACCTGGTGGGGCTTTGATTCACTCAGCCCACAGACTCAGTCATTGTTGTGGTTTGGTATCCTGGATGAACTCGTTGATATTGATGATGTTGCCAGCGTTCCCAGTGATTTCAAGCTTCCCCAAAACTATCCAAACCCCTTCAATCCCACTACAACCATTCCATTCGAGCTCCCCAAAACTACAGATATTACAATAGGGATCTATGATGTTAGGGGACGGAGCATGTGGACCCTTGAGGAATCAGCCAAACCTGCTGGAAATTATTCTCTAGAATGGAACGGCGTGAACCAGAACGGTAAAGAGCTACCCAGTGGCGTCTATCTCATCTCATTTTCAACACCTGAATTCAGAGCGGTTCAGAAAGCAGTCTTGATCCGTTAACCATATCACATCTGAGGGTGATATCCTTGATCACCCACAGGTATTTTCAGGATGATGGGTGAAAACTTCCGCCTCTACCACAATCCATAAACTATATTCCTTGTCTCCATATTTCAGGATAAACAGGTTATGCCAAAGGAGAACCATCTATGTTTCAATCTGATTTACTCAAGGGCAAGGTCATATTTGTCACTGGCGGTGGTACCGGTTTAGGTCGCTCCATGGCTCAACGGTTTCTGGAATTAGAGGCTAAAGTTGTAATTGCCAGCCGCAAAATGGATACTCTTGAAGAGACTGCGGCTGAGTTGATTGAAGCCATTGGAGGTGAAGTTCTCCCTCTAGCCCTGGATGTTCGTGATTATAAGGCCGTAGAATCCGCTCTGGAACAATCCCTGAAGCACTTTGGATCAGTTGATATTCTGTTAAACAACGCTGCTGGTAATTTTGTAAGTCCCACTGAGGCATTGAGTCACAAAGCTTTCGATGTCATCACCGATATCGTTTTAAAGGGATCATATAATACCACCCTGGCTTTTGGAAAACATTGGATCAAGACCAGACAGCCTGCCCGGGTATTGAATATCGTCACGACCTATGCCACCACTGGTTCAGGCTACGTCGTACCTTCTGCTATTGCCAAAGCTGGGGTTCAAACTTTGACTAAAAGTCTGGCTGTTGAGTGGGCCAAGTATGGGATTACCATGAATGCCATCGCCCCAGGTCCATTCCCCACCGAGGGTGCCTGGGATCGACTCCTCCCACCTGGACTGGAAGCACAGTTTATCGATCGAATTCCATTGAAAAGAGTTGGTGAGCACATTGAGTTAGCCAATCTGGCTGCCTATCTGGTGTCTGATCAGTCCCAATACATAAATGGGGAAGTCATCACCATTGATGGTGGGGAATGGCTAAAAGGAGCAGGTGAATTCAACTTTCTCGATGTACTTTCTCCTGCTGAATGGAAGGCCATGGAAATGCAGGTCAGAAAAGCCAATAAGAAGTAATGCTAATTCGGTTGATGATGCGCTTAGATCTGCTTAGATATAGACCCTTCGAGAACCTCAGGGAGACGCTAGCACAATGAGATATGTCATACTGAGCCTGCCTGCCAAGCCGAAGCTTATTAGCGTAGGCTGGTCGAAGTATATAAAATTTGCGCACCACGAATTTCACAAAGCCTGAAAATATTTTTGGAGGGAAATCATGAACTCATTATTAAAAATTGTTGTGACCTTATCGATGCTAGTCTTGTTGCTGGGCTGTGCAGTGACCTATCGACCCATGAACGCCAGTGGGGGATATAGTGAAAATCAGTTAAATGAGAATACCTTTGAAGTCACCTTCGAGGGGAACCAGTACAACAGTTTGGATGAGGTCAGGACCTATTTGACTTTTCGCTGTGCTGAACTCACACTTGAACAAGGTTTAACCCATTTTCTTATTGTTGAAGACGCCAGTTACGAAGCTGTCGGTGATAAAGAATTTGCAGATGGTGATCTGACTATTGAAACCCGAACATCAATGTCAGGTGGTGTAAATACTACGGTTAGAAGTACTTTTGGAGCCGAAGCAATGGTAGGGAATCCCATAGGTAAGTTTATCATCATGATGCGAGTGGGACCTGATCCAGTACACACCACAGCCAGTATGGATGCAAAACAATTTATCGAGGCCAATAACCACCTAATTAAGAGATAAAATTAAATCTCACTCGCTTCAACCCATATTGGTGAGGATACGTAAATACCCGGCCATCGGGATCCTTCACTACTGATTTCCAGGCGCAGATAGGATTTTCCTGGAACTGTGAAATTCTGAGTGATCTCAAATCTTTCTGACAGCTCGGAATCGTGAAAAAGAAGCATCTCTTCCTGTGTATCAAGGTTTCCTGCATAGATCGTAACTTCCATTAATGACCCAAACTCTTCAGTACTATAACCGCGATAGTTCAATTTAAGCATATCGTTCTTCCTGGCCTTTAATGTGTCGCCTATCCCGAATGTAGTACCTTCAAAGGTAATGGTAAGATCTCCCATGGGACCGGTTGAGAGGGCGGTGCGGCGTTGTTTCATTGCCTCCACAATCTCAGATGTGTCAGTAGTGTCACTCCTGACAATGGTTCTGGACTGGGCAAAAATTTGGTCCTCATGTGTTCCCAGAGACCACATGGGTAGCGTGACATGCCAATTTCTGTTGAGATTGCCGTGACCATCACTCCCGCCATAGGCACCCAGTTTAAAACCCTTGAGCAGGGCATCAATCCAGAGTTGCCTTGAAGAATGAAATGCTGTGTAGGCTGGGGTGCCACATAAGATTTGGACACCATCAAGCTCAGGATTATTGTGGTCCTCGCCCTCCCAGAACCCGCGTTTGAGAAGTACACGCTGGAACCAGGGAAATTTATAGGCGGTGTGAGCGCCCACAGAAACCGTTTGTGGAGACCGTCGCGCCAACACATCATCGATGCTCATCTGGGACTTAAGTTTTGGCCAATCTTCACCACTGTCACCACTTCCTGGAAAGTAGACAGGATCATTAAAATGCAGGAAGTGAACCGTCGCACCTCTATGGTTGGCCACACTTATCTCTTCTCCAGGGATGATAGTGAGAATGTTTTCTTTATTTAAGGCTGCGATCTGTGCACGACTTTGCTTCCATTTTTCCAACTCCGGATCATTCTTCAAATAGTCATCAGGTTGATCATCGAGATCATAGGAATGATCAGTGGCAGTGATAAAATCCAATCCCAGCAACTGGGCCGCTTTGCGGGTCTGCTCCAGCGAAGCGCCAAATTCTATCTGATCATTGGTTAATGAGCTGTGAAGATGCGTATCGCCTGTTTGCCACCCGGCTAACTTTGGCAAACCCTCTTTGGCAATGATTACCCTCAGGGGTGTCTTGCGGGTTCCATGATAATTGTCAACCCGCATACGGCGTTGTTTTCCCGAAATCGAGTAGGTCAGTGTAGGCAAAATTTCAACTTCACCCCTGGGAAGTTCGCAGTCGACAAGGGAAAATTCAAAATCAATCTGTCTATCCGAGGAGTCCTGGTTTAAAGTCCAATTCTGAGTGCAAAGTTTTTGATTATTTTGAGAAACTACGATCTCAACAGATTCCAGCTTGATTGGGTAGAGATGAGCATCCTTGACCACCAGAAAAATACTTGGCTTTTGACCCGGCTCCAATCGCCAGGGAGTATCAAAAATCAGCTCGGGCTCCCGCTTGAAATATCGACTGAAGGGAATGCGAAATCTAAAATGTGTTTCGGCATATAAACCGATGAGGGGTACCATATCCAGCAGTTTATCAGAGATCATATTGAAAGTATTTTCCATTGAGTATTAATAGGAATCTTCATGGAGGAAGGCAAGGGGAATTAAGTTAGGAGTTAGGAGTTAGGAGTTAGGAGTTGGGAATGGTTTGGGATTGGGGGGGGAGGGTGAAAAGGGAGTGGATTTGAATTTTGTGTGGGGCGTTGGTACAGATAAAAAGTTTGCCATGATTTCAGCCCCCGGTTAACTTCGCGCCACTTAAGAAGGAGTCTGTTAACTTATTATGGGTAGTACATCCGATATAAAAAACAATTTGGTGATGGAGTTCAATGGCAATCTTTGGAAAGTTGTTGAATTTCTTCATGTTAAACCGGGCAAAGGTAATGCTTTTGTCAGAACGAAATTAAAAAAAATACCAGGCGGCCAGGTCATTGAACAAACCTTTCGATCCGGTGAAAAAATAGATGATGTGAAATTGCTGGCCAATGAAATGACCTTTCTATATTCTGATGAATCTCATTACCACATCATGGACAATGAGACCTATGAGCAAATCGCCATCGATGCTGAACTCATGGAATCGATTAAAGATTATCTTAAAGAAAATGATATCATTAAAGTTTTATTTAGAGATTCAACTCCCGTTGATGTTGAAGTGGCTCCCCATGTTGTCCTGGAGATCAAAGAAACTGATCCTGGGCTGAGGGGGGATACAGCCACAGGTGGCTCAAAACCGGCATTTCTTGAGACCGGTTTAAAAGTAACGGTTCCACTTTTTCTAAATATCGGAGACAAGGTTAAGGTTGACACACGGACGGGGGATTATCTGGAACGCGTGAGGGTTTAGGAGAAAATTTATTTTGAATACTAAAGACATAGAACAACTCATCGAATTACTGGAAAAGTCTACCATATCAGAGATTGAAGTTGGCAAATGGGGCAGAATGATCCGCGTTTCCCGGCAAGGTGGGAATGTTGTGGTCCAGAATTCTGCTGGTGTACCTGCTCCCACACAAACACCTGCTCCAGCACAGGCTTCCACCGAGACCGAAGATGATGAGAGCTCACTCCAGGGCCTGGCAATTAAGTCCCCCATGGTAGGTACTTTTTATCGCTCTCCTTCTCCTGATGTTGATGCCTTTGTTAAAGTTGGCGATCATGTCAAAAAAGGTGATACGCTTTGTATCATTGAAGCCATGAAAATTATGAATGAGGTCGAGGCGGAAGTATCTGGAGTCATTCTTGATGTCCAGATTGAAAATGCCCAGCCTGTTGAGTATGGCCAGACCCTTTTCCTCATAGAACCTTGATAAAAAACTATGTATAAAAAAATACTCATCGCTAACCGTGGTGAAATCGCTCTGCGCGTGGTTCGTGCCTGTCGTGAAATGGGTATCAAAAGCGTGGCGGTTTACTCAGAAGCTGATGAACTCTCACTCCATACAAAATTTGCTGATGAGGCAGTTTGTATTGGCCCAGGACCATCCAATCTTAGCTATTTGAATACCCAGGCAATTCTCACCGCAGCCGAAGTCACCAATGCTGACGCGATTCATCCTGGATATGGATTCCTGGCTGAAAGTGCTGATTTTGCCCGGATGTGCAAAAAACACAATATTGATTTTATTGGTCCTGATGGTGATATGATCGATGCCATGGGTGATAAGGCTTCTGCGAAAGAAACCATGAAAGCTGCTGGCGTTCCTGTGATTCCCGGTAGCCAAGGCATATTGAGCTCTGCAGGTGAGGCCAGGGATATGGCTGATGAAATGGGATATCCTGTCATCCTCAAGGCCACAGCTGGTGGTGGTGGTCGTGGAATGCGAGTTGTCTACCGATCTGAAGATGTTGCTAAATTTTATGGAATGGCTCAGGCAGAATCCGGCACCGCCTTTGGCAATGATGGGTTGTATCTGGAAAAGTACATTGAAAATCCACGACACATCGAAGTCCAACTCCTGGGTGATTCACATGGCAATGTCTATTCCCTGGGAGAACGTGAATGCTCTATCCAGAGGCGGCATCAAAAATTATTGGAAGAATCTCCTTCCCCAGTTGTCTCTGAAGCATTAAGGCAGGAAATGGGTGAAGCTGCTGTAGCAGGCGCAAAACGCGTAAACTATGTTGGTGCTGGAACCATTGAATTTTTGCTGGATAAACACGGTAAATTTTATTTCATGGAAATGAACACCCGCATTCAGGTTGAACATACCGTCTCAGAAGAAGTGACCGGGATTGACATCGTCAAGGAGCAAATTGCCTGTCATGCTGGTGGTAAGTTACCAGACTTCCTGAAAACCATGAAATTGAGAGGACATTCCATTGAGTGTCGTATCAATGCTGAAGATCCAGCCATGAACTTCAGGCCGTCTCCCTTATTAATAAAAAGTGTTCACTTCCCAGGTGGTCGTGGAATTAGAATAGATAGTCATATTTACAGTGGGTACCAAATCCCACCCCACTATGACTCCATGTTAGCCAAATTGGTGGCAACGGGTCGCGATCGGGAAGAAGCCATCGCACGTATGCTGGGTGCCTTAAGAGAATTCATCATAGAAGGTCCCAAAACGACGATTCCTTTCCACATTCAATTACTGGAAAATGAGCAGATTCGAGAGGGTAATTTTGACACACACTTTCTGGAGTCTTTTAAATTTGATCCCAGTCGAGAGCAATGACTTTGAAATTAGCATCTACCTGAAAATTCTTGTCCCGTTTTGAATCATAGATTCGGCGGGATTTTTGCTGTTAGGGTGTTATTCGTAATTTTTGAAACTTTTATAGAATTGATATGATCGAGGAGAGAGAAATATGAACGTACCAGCAGAGCTCAAATACACCAGCGACCATGAATGGATTCGTGTTGAAGGTGATTCCGCCATAATTGGTATTACCGACTATGCCCAGGGCGAACTTGGTGATGTTGTTTTTGTTGAGCTGCCAGGTGTTGATGAAGCATTTGAAAAGGGCGATGTTGCTGCCACCATCGAAGCTGTAAAAACAGTTGCTGATGTGTTTCTACCTCTGGGTGGGAGTATTGAGGCCGTGAATGAGCAACTTGATGACGCTTCGGAATTAATTAATCAGGACGCCTACGGAGAAGGGTGGATTCTCAAAATTAAAATGAGTGATACCTCTGAATTAGATAGTTGTATGACTGCCGAGGAATATATCGCCAGCATTTCCTGATAGGACGAATATGCACCATTACATACCCAACACTGAAGAAGAACAGCTAAAGATGCTCAATGAGGTGGGAATCACCTCTTTTGAAGAGCTCTTGGATAGTATCCCCAAAGCCCTGCGTTTTGAGGGTGATCTTCCCCTACCTCCTGCAAAATCAGAGATTGATCATAAGAAGGACGTGCTGCAGATTCTCTCCAGGGATGCCAGTACAGCTTCCCATGTCTCGTTTTTGGGTGGTGGGAGTTATGATCACTTTATTCCTCATGTTGTAGATGTTTTAATCAGCCGTTCTGAATTCTATACAGCCTATACACCATACCAGGCAGAAGTTTCTCAGGGTACTCTTCAGGCTATGTATGAATATCAATCCATGATCTGTGAACTCACAGGTATGGATCTGGCTAATTCCTCCATGTATGATGGCGCCAGTGCAATGGCAGAGGCATGTCTCCTGGCGGCCCGGCATACCCGTCGTAAAAAAATATTAATCTCAAAAAGTGTAAATCCTGTTTACATCGATGTGGCCATCACATATGCCCATTATCAGGGGTTGGAATTTGAGTTTGTCGATGTTGCTGAAGGCGTCACCTCCCTTCAAGCCCTGGCTGATCAACTGAATGCTGATATTGCAGGTGTTGTGATCCAGAATCCCAATTTCTATGGTGGTCTTGAAGATCTTGCCGCCATCAAGGAAAGTATCGAAGACAAAAAGATTCAGCTTATTGCAGTTGTTAATCCCATCAGTCTGAATCTTTTGGAAGCCCCTGGGAATCTGGGTGCGGATATTGCAGTAGGAGAGGGCCAGTCTCTTGGGAATCATCTTAGTTTTGGTGGCCCATATCTTGGCTTTATGGCCGTTAAAAAGCCCCTCATTCGTAAGGTTCCAGGTCGCATCGCCGGTGAAGGCATTGATGTCCATGGCAACCGAGCATTTGTTATGGTGCTCCGTACCAGAGAACAGGATATCCGCCGCGAAAAAGCCACTTCAAATATTTGTACAAATCAGGGACTGAACGCTTTGGCAGCTTGTATATATATGTCTACTCTGGGCAAAAATGGTATGAAGAGAGTTGCTGAGCTAAGCACGCAGAAAGCCCACTACCTGGCTGAAGCCATCAATGATCTCAATGGGTTTTCCCTCAGGACCAAACATTTTTTTAATGAATTTGTCATTGAAGTCCCTGGTACAGCTAAAGCCCTGGTTTCAGAGGCCACTAAAGTTGGATTTTTCCCGGGAATTGCTTTAAGCCAATTTGAAAAGAATTCAGAAAATCAATTGCTCATTGCTGTAACCGAAAAACGCAGCAAGTCTGAGATGGATAGTCTGGTTTCATTCTTGAAAGGATATTCAGTTTGAGCGTCTATGAACAAATGCTGGCAACCAGGTCCTCAAAAGGTGCTGGTTACCTGGTTCTGGTAGATCCTGATCGCTGGGATTTGGATGAAGTCGAAGTTTTCATAAAGAAGATTAACGATTCTGGTGCCGATGGAATCATGGTGGGCAGTTCGCTTATTCTTGGCGAGGGTGCCCAACGCAAAATGAAAAGAATTCAGGCGACTGCTACATTACCTCTCATTCTCTTTCCTGGAAATGTGAACCAATTGACCCCCTATGTTGATGCAGTATTTTATCTTTCGGTTATCAGTGGTCGCAACCCTCAGTTTCTTATTGGAGATCAGGTTCAAGCTGCTCCAGTGGTGAGAGAGCTGGGCATTGAGCCCATGGCCACAGCCTATATGTTGATTGAGAGTGGACGAGTCACCACCGCTGAGTTTGTCAGTGGCTCTATGCCCATCCCCAGAGATAAAGATGAGATCGCCGTCGCCCATGCGCTGGCAGCGGACTATCTGGGTTTCAAGTTCATCTATCTGGAAGCAGGAAGTGGTGCCCAATATTCAGTGACACCCCAGATGGTAAAGGCCGTCACCAGTTACACCGATGTTCCTGTTATTGTGGGTGGGGGCATCCACACTCCAGAAGTGGCCAAAGCACTTGTGCAAGCAGGCGCTTCATTTGTAGTGACAGGCAATGTTCTGGAAGATCCTGAAAATTCCCATCTCATGGAAGCATTCGCCAAAGCCATACATAACAGTTAATCCTTCAAATATCTCTCCATACTCTGGGGATACTCAAGATTCTCATTTCACTGCAATCTGCGGAATATTTTTTGTCTTCCCGAGCGGAGTCGAGGGATATGGATTTCTTGAAATACAGGCTAATAACCCCTCGACTCCGCTCGGGGTGACGAGGTGAGGTTTTAGATATTACTTGTGCTATATTCTCACATGGCCCGCTCTGAACAATTCCTTCAGGATTTCTTAAACTATCTACGGATTGAACGCAATCTGGCAAAAAACACTCAGGCAGCCTATCTTGATGATCTCGCAGATTTCTGGGAGTTTTTAACTTCACAAAAAATTAGTTCTCCTGGAAAAGTGGATCATCAAATACTCACTGACTATGCTCGGGTATTAAAGAAACGCAAAATGGCCGAGACCAGTGTAGCCCGCCATTTCTCATCCCTCAGGGCCTATTACAAGTTTTTAGTTATGGAAGGACACCTCTCTGAAGATCCCACTCAATTCCTGGATTCTCCAAAACTTCCTGCCAGTCTCCCCAAAATTCTCAATTTTGAAGATATTGAACTTCTGTTGGATACCATTGACACTGAGACAGCCCTGGGATTGCGTGACAGGGCCATGTTTGAGCTCATGTATGCAGCAGGCATGCGGGTCTCTGAAGTATGTGACATGACCATGGAACAGATCCTCATCGATGATGACCTGATCCTGATCAGGGGCAAGGGAAATAAGGAAAGAATCGTTCCCCTGGGTGGTGAGGCCAAGAAATGGTTGATTGAGTATATAGAGCACGGTCGACCGTCTCTGGAAAAGGGATACTTCAACGAGGGTATTCTTTTCCTGAACAATAAGGGCAAGCAACTACAACGCAAGGGTATCTGGTTTATTCTTAAAAAACTGGCTGAAAAGGCAGATCTTCATAAACCAGTGAGTCCACACACCTTCCGGCATTCCTTTGCCACGCATTTGCTTGAGGGGGGAGCCGATCTCCGAATTGTACAGGAAATGCTGGGTCATGTTGACATTTCAACCACACAGATATATACCCATCTGGATAGCACCTATCTCAAAGAGGTTCATAGCAGTTTTCACCCAAGAGCCCGTCGAAAATAGTTTTAAACCCACACCCCCTCTCCATAGCTGATCTACGCTAATCCATTGGTAGCTGGCAATTTCTCGTTTATTTTGATTCTATGATCTTAAAAAATACTTTCTACACGGATTGGGATTGTGAATCTATGGGGGAACGTCACCTTCCTGAAAATGAATATCGCAATGCCTTTGAAATAGATCGAGACAGGATCATTCATTCCACGGCCTTTCGCCGTCTCCAGGGAAAAACCCAGGTATATGTCACCGGACAATCTGATCAATACCGCACCCGCTTGACCCATTCCATCGAAGTAGCCCAGATTGGTCGATCCATTGTGAACTATCTCAATCGGAGTTCAGACCTGCTCACAGCAGATTATGAAATTGATTCTGCCCTGGTAGAAGCCGCTTGTCTGGCCCATGATCTGGGAAATCCCCCCATCGGTCACAAGGGAGAGTCCCGTTTAAACGAGCTCATGGATAACTGGGGTGGTTTTGAGGGCAATGCACAATCATTACGTATCCTGACTGATATTGTAAGAGGGGATCGCCGATCCTACACCAATGCTGGCATGCAGGCTACCCGTGCCTGTCTGGATGGTATTTTGAAGTATAAAATCGTTGGTAAAGAGCATACACAAAATGGTGCAAAATTTCTATATCCAGATCAACAGGACATTTTATCCTGGGTTCATAATGACCAGCACTTAGACGAAATAGCTCAAAATGGAACCCAGATTCGACCTATTGAATGTGCCATTATGGATCTTTCAGATGATATAGCCTACACCACTTCAGATTTATTCGATGGCGTCAAACAGAGTTTGCTAACACCTGAACAGGTAGAGCATTTCTGGAATGATCAATATCCTGACGCCAGCAAGAAAATTCGAGCAGATGTGGATCAGGTCCTGAGAAATCAGTTTCCCATGTCCCGCTTTATCGCTGGACTCATCGGTAGATGGATTTATTCTATTTCCATTGAGTCAGTAAAAGATCCATTTATTGCCATTCCCCGCTACAAATATGTGCTTGATATGGCAGAAGAATCTCATTCTGAATTGATGGCCCTGAGAGCCTTGAACTATAATTTGATATACAATTCGGATTATGTGAAAATTCCAGAATCAAAGGGTGTGGAGATTCTTGAAGAACTATTTCTTTATTATCGAGATGTGGTTTTCGAGAAGCGCGGCGTTCTTGAACCTCTACCCTTACCAGCGGGAATTTCAGGTGATTTTGATGAGAATCAGAAAATGCGCATGATTTGTGATTTTGTGGCAGGAATGACCGACAATCATGCCATACGGCTCCATTCCTATCTTAAAGCTTGAGCCCCTTGTAAAAAATATCCACTTTAGCTAAAAGTTCAATCAAGGTACCATCATTGTCGATGACATAGTCAGCTCTACGGACTTTCTCATCGATGGGCATTTGAAGGGCATCGCGTCGTTCAAAATCTACACTGGAAATACTACTGCGTCGTTCCACTCGACCTTCTCTAAACATACGTTTTGCTACTACGACTAAAACTCCATCAGTAATACTATCTGCATGGGCTTCAAATAGCAGTGGAGCATCCACCACAAATAGCGATTTCCCCTGAGATCGTGCTATCTCAATACGATCCAGAGTAATTCTTCGAACTTCAGGGTGAATCAAATGATTCAGGAAAAGTTGATCATCCCTGGTGCTAAAGGCTCTTTCGGCCAGAATATGCTTTTGGAGGATACCTGCTTCGTTGAGAATATCCGTACCAAATCTTTGAGCCAGACTGGCTAAAATCTCAGGATCGTTTTGTAGGATTTCTTTTGCCAGAGGGTCGGAGTGGGATACTACGGCTCCATGATGGGCAAGACGATCGCTGACCGTGCTCTTACCTGAACCGATATTTCCGGTAACCCCGAGGATAAACATATCTACCTCAATACAGCAAGGATACGTCGATAAATATCCTGCATATCTCCTGTACCATCAATATGTCTTACGACACCTTGAGGTTGATAGTGCTCTATAAGAGGTTTAGTCTGTTTTTTGTATACGTCAAGTCTATTGACCACAGTTTCCTCTGTATCATCAGAGCGATGAATCAGTGGGCTGCCATCATGATCACAGATTCCTTCCACAGCGGGAGGATTAAACACCATGTTGTAAATATGGCCACACTCCGAGCAAGATCTTCTGGCAGTAAGACGACGGACCAATTCAGAATCGGGAACTTCCAGGACCAGTACATGATCCAGAGCCAATCCTCTATCAATTAAGAGTTGATCCAGACCTCGAGCCTGAGGACAGGTTCGAGGAAAACCATCCAGGATATAACCAGGTTTGAGCTCAGGTTTTTCGAACTCTTCTGCCACCATACCCAGGATGACATCATCCGGTACCAGATTTCCGCCATCCATAAAGCTTTTGGCGGCTTGACCTAAGGGGGTATCCCGTCGGCGGTTTTCGCGTAATAAATCACCAGTAGAGAGCTGTAAGATTTGAAAATCTTTTACAATGAGTTTAGCCTGTGTTCCCTTACCCGCTCCTGGAGGTCCTAAAATAATGATGCGCATGTTAGTGTTTTCTCCGTTTATATAAGCTCTAACAAATTTTGTGCCTGAAACGCTTCATCGGCAAAAGAATTGCCTAAATCATTATTCCTGCAACTGTAGCAGTCAACCAGGAAGCTAAGGCGCCACCAATCATTGCTTTAAAGGCAACCTTGGACAGATCACCACGTCGTTCAGGAGCCAGCGCGCCAATCCCACCGATCTGGATCCCGATTGAGGAAAAATTGGCAAACCCACAGAGGGCATAGGAACTTATGATCATAGATTTTTCATCTATCTGTCCCATGACATCCTGCAAATGGCTATAGGCGATGAGCTCGGTGAGTACGATCTTTTCACCCATGAGTTGACCCACCAGGGTGACATCAGCCCAGGGGACTCCCATTAGAAATGCAAGGGGAGAGAATATCCAGCCCAAGATTTGCTGAATACTAAGTCCTACCATACCAAGGGCGAAGTTTGCAGCTGCTACAAGTGCAACAATTGCAATGAGCATGGCACCAACATTTGCAGCCAGGCGCATACCGTCAGAGGTACCATTAGCAATGGACTCCATGACATTGCCCTCTGGCTTTTCGATATCGACCATTTTATCTCCAGCCGTAGGGGATTCTTCAACCTCAGGATAGATGATCTTGGCCAGTACCAGAGCAGCAGGAGCACTCATCACCGAAGCAGCCATAAGATGGCCTGCAATATTGGGGATATCTGTGAGCCACTTGGCATAGATTGCCAGCACACCACCAGCCATGGTGGCAAAACCACCTGTCATGACAGCCATAAATTCACTTTTAGTCATGGTTTTTATAAATGGGCGAATCAAGAGTGGGGCTTCGGTTTGACCTACAAAAATATTACCAGAGGCAGATAGCGTTTCAGAACCGCTGGTTCCCATCGTTCTCTGCATCCCCTTGGCAATGTATTTCACAACCAATTGCATGATCCCAAAGTGATACAGGATGGCCATGAAAGCAGAGAAGAAAATAATGGTGGGGAGAATCTGGAAGGCAAAGAAGAATCCCAAACTGTTCTCCTGGCCAGGACTGATAGCCAGAGCCCCAAAGAGGAACTCTGCCCCTGCATCTGAAAATGATAATAGCTTATTGATGGCTCTATCCAAAAACATGAAGACTGGTTTGCCAATTGGAGTTGCCAGAATGAAAATTGCAAAAGCAAGCTGGAGACCTAAACCCCAGAAAACTACGCGATAATTAATGGCCTTGCGATTGTTTGACATGAGAAAGGCGATACCCAGAATGGCTGCAATGCCCAGAAATCCTATAAGTCTATGCATGGTCTATTCCTTTGGTTCTTCATAACAGTTACGACATCTTGCTTCATAAGCTTCAGCTTCACCAACCAGAATTTGATCACCTCTGTTGCTCAAACGCTGGGTGAATCCGGCGGGGTTACCGCAAATGACACATATTGCCAGATTCTTGGTCACGTATTCTGCATCGATAATGAGTTCGGGCATGGGTCCAAATGCCTTGGCCATATAATCCTTTTCCAAACCGGCCACTATGACACGTTTTTTCTGATTGGCCAGGATTCGGCAAACTTCCACAATTTCATCATCAAAGAATTGAGCCTCATCAATACCAACAACCTGGACGTGTTTTGCCAGAGGTAATATATCTTTAGCAGTTTTTACTTTGGTGGATTCCAATTGCTGCTGGCTGTGAGAGACAATATGATCCTCGCTAAATCGATTGTCGATATCAGGCTTAAAGATGGCTACATGCTGGCGCGCAATCTGAGCCCGTCTGAGTCTTCTAATCAGCTCTTCAGTTTTACCACTGAACATGGATCCTGTAATAACTTCAATCCAACCGCTGTGATGGGGCGTCAAATGCTCCATAACCTAATAATCTCCTGAATATTTAAATTGAATCAGGTTCCTAGGAACCTAGATCCTGTTGACCGAAGGCCTGGGGCAATAATTCGGAGGAGCTTGTTTCAGTACGGGCTCCCGTTTCATTGACCAGTGTGATCGGTATTTCCCCACATAATTCCCATATGACCTGGCGACAGGCACCACAGGGGCTAACCCCATTTTCAGTAGCCACCACGAGATGGGTAAAATTCCTTTCACCTGCAGCAACGGCTGAAAATAATGCGGTGCGCTCAGCGCAAATTGTCAGGCTGTAGCTGGCATTTTCCACGTTGCATCCTGGAAATATTTTCCCATTTGAGGTTTCTAGCGCTGCCCCGACATAAAATTTTGAATAAGGAGCATGTGCTTTTTTTCGAGCGTCCTGGGCTACTTCGATAAGTTTGCTTTGCATTATGAGTTCCCGCTTAGTCGATATTTGTGGTATATGCTGTAAACAACCAGTCCAATAACAAATCCGCCGATGTGTGCAATATAAGCAGTGGTACCCTGAGGTGTCAGTATTTCGAATAAAAATTGTGTGGCAATCCAGATACCGATGAACCAGGCCGCTCGAATTTTCAAGAAGAGTACAAACAGAGTCCAGGTTAAGATTTTGGCTGTGGGATAGCGTAGGGCATAACTGGCCAGAACCCCGGAAATAGATCCAGATGCTCCAATGAGTAGACCGGGACCATTGGCACCAAAGTAGGGATCAAAATAAACTTCAATCAAGGCAGCCCCAGCACCACAACTTAGATAAAAGAGCAGGAAAAACTTACGACCCAGCGAGCCCTCCATATTGTCACCAAAGATGTAAAGGAAAAGCATGTTGAAGATCAGGTGACTCCAACTCCCATGGAGAAACTGGTGAGTGATAAGACTGGGGAAGGCTTGAATTGGATGAGCCAGAAACAAATCTTTTGAGAAAACAAACACATCAAAGCTGTAGACATAACTGAGGACATACATTGCCACATTGATAATGATCAGACCATAGGTGATGTAGGGTTTACGTAAGGCTGGATTTGTATCGGAGATGGGAATAAACATATCAGGACTTCACAGAGAAGGTATGCTTAAACTCCCGTATATTCCCAGATTCATCCCCAATGGAAAATTCAAAAATATGTTGGCCAGATCCCAATCTGGTGGGTACCTGAAAAGACAGCTCATGTCTGAGCGGGTTATAATCCGGAAAAAAGAGTGAACCATCTAATGTTGCTCGAATACCCGTTCTGGCGTAGGAGACCACCCCGGTGTTGTCCCTTATGGTAAATATCAACCGTTCGCCACGCTGAACTCTTGAGAAGGACTTCTGGGGAGTGACCGTAGGTGCTTCACTGTCCTCAAAAAGAAAGAAAGAACCACCTCCATCAATCTCTAACTCAAGCTGTTTGGTCGAGTCGGCTGAGATTTGACGTTCCCAGGTTTCCTTCTTGCCAGGTGAGAAAATGGCTAAGTTTGAATCCTGCGAAGTGTTTATAAATCGTAACTGACCAGAAAAGTTGCTTTGGGGAGTGTTCACGACATTCACAGAGAGCCCCATAGCGGGTTGTTCATCTATCAATCCCATAGTGGTATCAATTTTCAAATAAAGTTCAGTGCTACCGGAATTTTCCACGGATAACTCAACATCAATCAAATCATGTGTGAACCTATCACTCTGCCCTGCAGACAAAAGATGCATGGGGTCTAATGGGAGAGAGACAAGCATCCTCTTCCCAACAAGTAAATCAATGCTTTCGGCTTGAGCAGCATGATTGAGAGGAATAATATCTGATTCCACTGTGGTTGGGCTTGTTTGAGTCAATTCACCAGAAAAGTGCAGTTGATTGCCAGTGAGAGAATAGGCCAAAGGAAAGGTAAGCGGATCCCTGCTCTCAATCTTAAGTACAACCCCATTGCCCTTTCCTCTCCAGCTATGAGTCAGGTCCCAGATTCCCTGATTTTGCGGAGGGATCACCCATTTAATTTTACCACCGGCAGACCCCAGAGCTCTGACTCCAGAACTAAAATTTTTCTCCCCTAAAACCCAGGTAGTAGAATTCAGCCGATAGAGAGTCTCAGTGATAGGGATATATGAATTATTACCAGTATAGAATTGAATATTCTCGTAGCCATTGTCAGAAAAATGACGGGTGATTGTATATTTTTCATCCTCAAGTTTAAGATTCCAACTGGCAGGGACTGTTTCATGAAAAATGAGACCCCTAGTCACTTTATTTCCAACAAGATCAGTCACTTCAACCTGTAGATGGGAGAGTCCTTCTGGAGAAATCTCACCACTTAAGGTTGCCGGTGCGAATGGAGCTGCTTCATTCAAATTATTATTGAACATGGACATGAAGCGCCAACCCCGTTTGCCCTTCATACCTGGATAAACCTTATCCACATCATCGGCAAGTCGCATGGAGACCTGATCAAATTCTCTGGCAAACACCAGGGAGTCATTCACCAGAACTCTCGCACTATAAATATTGTATTTATTGTAGGTGCCATTGGCACGATCGTGCGCGTTTATGGCGACTTGAAAAGTTCCCGTAGTGGATACGGTTTTAATCTCTGCTTGCGTATCAAATACAACAGGAAAACGGCTGCCATTTACCTGACTGTCTATATCAATGGGAATAAGCATGATCTCGTCAAGGATGGGCGCTTTCACATCTTTGATACCTGGATAAAATAATTGGGGATTTTGGACCTGCCTGGAAGTGTCCCTTATTTCAAAATGCAAATGAGGGTGTTCGGTTCCAGATGTGCCGCTATAGCCGATGACCGCTCCAGCTTTGACTGGATGCTCATAGGGAGCAAATTCCAGACGCATTGAATATCCATCTCGTGCCAATTGCTCAGAGCGGATCAAGGATTCAATGGCAGGGTTAAATCGCTCGAGGTGCCCATAGACCGCAACATTTCCGTCATTTAGTCTTAGCCATACACCTTTGCCATAGCCATTATATCCAATTGCTATGCGCTCAATGTATCCATCTTCAATGGCCAAACAGGGTACTTCCATTTCTCCCCAGGTTTTGATATCGATACCGGCATGCAGGTGGCCTGACCGATATTCAGAAAAGGTAGCAGATAAACTTTGGGAAGCCCTGATGGGCCAACGGTAATTTTGACCTGACAGAAGAGAAATCATTAGTAGTGAGAAAAGGACGATTCGAAACATGGTTCATAAATTCATTTTTCTTCAAGATGAAGCAATGATTTTTCAGCGGGGACTGGAATTAATAAATAGGTCATTGATTCTGAAGGGGATTTCAGTTAAATCACTGACCTCATGAGACTATTTAAATCAAAAGCAGCACCAGCAGAAATACCATATAGTTTTCAGGATAGATTTCAGAATATTCAGCGAATTGCAATTATTTATCCCCAGGAAGTAACCTGGCTAAGGATTGCTCGATACGCGCTCCAGCGCATGTACAATCTACCTGAGAAATTTGACTACATGCTAATGGTCCCAGATGCCAGCCAGGAGCAGTCGCTCAACATTCAACATCAATATCTCAATATGAACTATGATCCACGATCAGAAGATCGGATTGGTATCCAAAATAATATTGTAGCCTTTAATCCAGATATCTTACTTCAGCTGGAACCAAAACCTGGTGATCGTCTCATCGAATTGATCAAACAGTTGGATGTTTCTCTGAAAATTGGGTTTGGAGATGAGAAGTCAGACTTAAATGTCATCTACTCTCAGAGTGAGAGTGGCTTCTACGAAAAAAATATTTTAAATCTGATTGCTTTGTTAGAGATGAAGTAGAGGAGTGATTTAGCGCACTTACTGATTGTGGTTGCGTTGATTCTGAGTCTCTTTGCATGAGACATGGTACTTAGCGATTGGAGCTGCCATTAAACGACCTTCTTCGATTAAATCCCCACAAATGATACACACACCGTAGGTCTCTTCTTCCACACGATCGAGAGCTTCATCAACATCACTTAAATACTTGGCCTGGCGATGAGCGAACAAACTGGTCTTTTCTCTTTCGGCCATATCAGTCCCAACATCAGCCATATGATAGGTGGCAGAGGATAATTCACCGGCGCCTTCAGTAATGGTTTTATTGAGTTCGCCTTTCTGATACTCAAGATCCTCAGCGATACGATTGCGCTCATCCATAAGTAGTACTCTGAACTTCTTAAGTGTGGTTTTGTTGTACTTATTAACTGCCATTCCTACCCTCTGAATATCGCTTTAATTGTTGCAATATATCGTCTAACTATGATAATCCTAGCAAATTTAGCGCATTTAAAAACCTCTTGGCACCCCCTATGTGGCCGACTACATTTGCGCGCTTTTATGAACAGACTATTAATCATATTATTAAAGGTGAGGGTATAATGGAAGATATTGTATGCCCGAATTGTGGCGAGGAACTTTCAGAAGAGAAATTAGCTAAATCTCTCATCTGTCCACACTGCGCGACAAATCTAAAAAATAAGAAGTACATGGATTTTCTGGAATTCCTTATGGTCTCAGAAATCGTTCAGGATATCGATTTTTTTGATGAATCGGTTTACGGTGATGAATACCTAAGGTTTGAAGAATCCGGTTTTGATGACCAGGATTTACCTGATACTCAGGCAGCTGAGATTGATTGGGATAAAGACCCTGATCACACAGAGGAAGAATGGGGCGAAGATAATCCCAATCTTTCCAGAAATAAGCCCTGGCAGTCTTAAGCCAGCGCCTCATACTGGGAGGGATCATTTATGGAACCTAAGAATAAACCAGCACAACAGATTCAAATTCAAGTTAATGAAAAAGTAGCTGATGGAGAATATGCCAACCTGGCCATTATTACCCATTCTGCTGCCGAATTTGTGATGGACTTTGTTAGAGTCATGCCCGGTTCCCCAAAGGCCAATGTTCAATCACGCATAATTATGACTCCCAGTCATACAAAAGCGTTGCTACGGGCTTTGGAGCAGAACATAGCCAAGTACGAAACTGAACATGGTGAGATTAGAATGCCTGATCCCATGGCATTTACAGGTATGCCTCCCAAAACAGGAAGCATGCCCAACTAATCACTCCAGCACAGTATTTTGAAAAGAGGCTATCCCAGAAGGGGTAGCCTCTTTTTGTTTTAGGAACCTGCCTAGTTCAAAAATCGTTAATCCTGGTCTGTCAGGTCGAAGTTCGAAGAACGCAGACTGATTCGATATTCAAAGGGAACTGTCCCAATATCGCAGTCTCTGTTTGATTTTAGAACCTGCCTACGCTCATCAGCTTCGGCAAGGCAGGCAAGGAACACCGATTGAAGATTTAAGAAATTTACCAAAAGTTGGTATTGTTCATTGCAAAAAAAAGGAGTTAAGTATTTAAGCTCGGAGGGTTTGATAAGGTGAAGATAGAGTTTGGGTTGGTTGCTATTGCCTGTACTCTGATGAAACTATGGGCGAAGACAGTCGGGGGGCCGGAAAGAGTCGTTTAGCTGTCTCTGGTGAGCTGCTGTTAGCCATTTCGAGTTGAAAGATATCTTTGCAAGCGACTTTTACATAAATCTGTGAAAATCCGTGTGAATCCGTGGCTAAAAAGAAAGAGTCTGTCTTAGGTTCTGCGAAAGCCTCTTTTTTTTATATCTCTCGGAAATACCTCTTACTTCGCAGAAGCAGTGTGTTGGTGACAACAGATACTGAGGAGAAGGCCATGGCCATTCCAGCGAACATGGGATTCAGAAGTGTTCCTGTGAAGGGGTAGAGGAGACCCATGGCAATTGGGATTCCCGCCAGGTTGTAAATGAAAGCCCAGAACAGGTTCTGGTGAATTTTTGAAATGGTAGCCTGGGCGATTCTGTGACCAAATACGAGATTATTCAAAGAGTTATTCATAAAAATGACATCTGCGGCATTTACTGCAATATCGGTTCCACCACCAAAGGATAGACCAATATCTGCGGCAACCAGTGCAGGTGCATCATTGATGCCATCGCCTAGCATCCCAACAATCTTTCCCTCGGCTTTCAGAGTATTTATGTGGTCATGTTTATCTGCAGGAAGAACTTCTGATCTATAATTTTGGATTCCGATTTCCTGGGCAACATGTCTGGCGGCCGCCTCTTTATCTCCAGTGAGCAGGAAAGCCTGGATAGCTCTCTTGGAAAGGGCGTTGATAACTGCTGAACTTTCCGGTTTAATGGTATCTGAAAAAGCCATCAAGCCCATGATTATGTCCTGGGAAAAGACACCTGAAACTATATATCCTTTGGCGTAATACTGTTCTAAGGTATCAGTAAAGTCTTGGGGGAGCATATCAGCCGAGTCAATTTTGCGAACACGATAGAGGGCGCCATTACTGCGTCCCTCCAGCCCTCGACCTGCTTCTTCATTCACATCTGACATCTCCATAATTTGTATGGATTGGGTATTCCCATAGTCAATAAGGGTTTTTGCCAGGGGATGTTGGCTGAATTGCTCAAGCCCCATGGCAATAGATAGATAGTTCAAATCATCTTCTGGGAAATGAGCGATGAGTTGAGGCGTTGATTCGGTGATGGTTCCCGTTTTATCAAATACCATCACATCTACTTTGCTCAACAATTGGAATGCATCAGCTGATTTGAACAGGATACCGCCTTTTGCGGCAATTCCACTTCCAACCACCAGGGCGGTAGGAGTTGCCAATCCCAGGGCGCAGGGACAGGCTATAATCAGTACTGAAATCATAACATTGATGCCAAAGGTCAACCCGAATCCCAATGCGAACCAGGTGAGGCCGCTGAGTATGGCCAGGCTCAGCACAACCGGGACAAAGATGGAGGCGATTTTATCCACCAGCTTTTGAATCTTGGGTTTGCGCATCTGGGCTTTTTCCACCAGATCAATAATCTGCCCGAACATGGAATCACGCCCAACTTTTTCAGCTCGGATAATCATGCCACTCTGGAGGTTCATACTAGCACCAATCACTTGACTACCCCTGAGCTTTTCAACGGGGAGTGATTCACCACTGATTGCTGATTCATCCACATTGCTGGCACCTTCTATGACAAGTCCATCAACGGGTATCTTCGAATGGGGATTGACTCTGATTTCATCTCCACTTTTTACTTCGCTGAGAGCAAGCGTAATCCAGGTTCCATCTCTTTTCACCTCTGCCTCGGTAGGCATCTGTTCCATAAGTCCAGTGAGAGCTTCTGTTGTTTTTCCCTTGGCCACAGATTCCAGCCATTTCCCAAAAGTAATAAATAACAGGATGGTACCAGCCGCTTCAAAATAGAGGGTTTCAAAACCACTTATTCCCCATCCCAGTTGAATGTTGAGTGCAGAAATCAATGAATAGGTGTAGGCCGAACCAGTTCCCAGGGCGACTAGCGAATCCATATTAGGCACTCGCATGAGTAAATGCTTAAATCCTCGTTGATAATATCCATATCCGCTGATCACGAGGATGGTGGCCAGGGTCAACTGTAACAGAAGATTCAATTGGATTGAAAGTAACTGCACATCCAGCATCATTTCCAGCATGGCATAGATCAGTAGTGGAATCCCAAAGATGGCTTGTATGAGAAGCAACCGTTTCCAGGTGGTAATAGTACGTTGCTGCCGATGAACCAGAGACGATGAGCCCTGGGGTTCCAGCTTATACCCCATTTTTGATACTGCTTTGGTAAACTTCTTTATGGGAATAGACTCTTGAGAAGTCACTACGGCTGATTCAGTTGCCAGATTAACCGAAACCTGCTGGACACCAGGCAACTGCTTGATGGCTGATTCAACATTGGTGACGCAGGCAGCACAACTCATACCTTCAACATCAAATTGGTAGTTGTGCTGGGGAGTGGAAATTTCTGACTTGGACTCTGACATATTGTCTTTCTATGTGTTTGTATCCTGGTGTGAAAATAGGTTTAGAATTCACAGGTTATTAACTAATTATTTTATAGCGTCATATATTCCCTCTAATGAATATACAATTTTTCACTCATCAATGAATCAATAAGATGATTAAAATAGTCATGTTAGTTCTTGATGAAGGGCCAGGAAATAATTATATCTTGGGATGAAAAATTTATCACGACTGTTTATTGGGGCTATGCCCCTCTTAATGATCCTGGAAAGTTGTAGCGATATGGGTGAACCAGAAGTCCTGTTGCCGCAAATGGAAGTAGCAACTACCTCTATTGATTTCTCTACAGTAACCATCGGCTCTCCCCAGACCCGACAGATTCAGATTATCAATAGGGGTGAAGGCCAGCTAAATGGGGAACTGACCCTTATCCAGGATAGTTCTGTTTATGCATTACAACCCCATGGTGTATTTGCTCTATCAAGTGATGATACCTTGAGTGCGGAGTTGACTTTTACACCTTCTGCTGGTTTCACCTATGCAGGTCAAATTGTGATCAGTAGTGATGACCTGGGAAATCCAGAGCATATGATTGGTGTGACGGGGGTGGGGACAGCACTACCGGTACCAGCGCTGACCATCTCAACCAGCATCCTAAATTTTGGAACTATACTGACTGATACTAGCAGCCAGCAGCAAATCATCCTCAGCAGTACTGGTAATGACACCCTGTTCATATCATCAATAGATTTTGACCTTGGCGTATATAGCATCGATGCGACTACCCCACTTGAATTGATCCCAGGAGCCTCACGGCTTTTGACCATCACTTTTCAACCTGATGTTGCAGGTACATTTAGTGGAAGTCTGACCATCGTCTCAAATAGTCCATCTACACCAGATGTCGTTTCTCTCTCAGGAGCGGCAGAAACACCTGTGAGTTATGCTGGGTCGATCCAACCAGTTTGGAATGCGAGTTGCGGCGGCTGTCATGGTTCAAATGGCGGGCTTAATTTAACATCACATTCCAATATTATGCTTGGTACATCCCAGAACGGACCGGTCGTAGTTCCCAGGGATGCTGCCAATAGTTTGATTATCAGAAGGCTAAATGGAATAGGTGGACTTATGCCACAGGGCGGGCCTGCACTTTCGGCCAGTACCATTGCTACCATCGAAACGTGGATTAACCAGGGAGCATTAGACAATTGAAATTATTTATTCGAATCACGCTCTTTAGTCTCACAGTGAGTAGTCTTTTTGCGCTTCCCAGATTTGCCATGATGGAGGAGGTCAGTTGCGGTTCATGTCATTCCTATCAGGGTGGTGGTGGAAATCGAACCGCCTATGGTGAAGAGTATGCCCGCGAAAGCCTCATTATGAAAGATATTGTCCTGCCCTGGGAGAATGAAGATAGTGAATTTCCCCTTTATTTTGGAGTGGATACAAGATATCAAATGATCGCTCAGGCAGATGAAGATTTACGACAATTCCCAATGCAGTTTGCCCTCTATGCGGGTGCTGAATTTGGGAGTCTCATAGCCCATGGAGAGGTTTCCAGAATTTCTAATAAACTCAGATATTCAGGTGGTCTCCGCTATGAAGGCTTACCGTTGGAGAGCTGGATTGGTGTTGCTAAAGCTTTACCTGTTCTGGGGTGGAGGATAGATGATCATAGCATTTTTACCCGAGGAGGTAACTTAACTCTACAGGGATTGTCTCGGGAAGGGATGCCATACACACCCTTTATCGAATCACCCAGAATGCTGGAATTTGGAAGTTCACCTATCATGGGGCTTGATCTATCATTTATGGCAGGGACCGAATTTATTAATGTCAGCGGTTTAACTGATTCTGACCTGTTTACAGCTGTGAAAATGAGCTATATGTATTCTGGTGACCTTTTCACTGCCCAATTAGGTCTGGTATATCTTGATGAAGCGAAATTAATTAACACTTCAGTTGTCAGTTGGGGAATATCCAGCCATGGCTTTGTCTGGTTAGGGGAATGGGCTCAAATGAATGGATGGATACAACCTGAGATCACAAATATGGCTACTTTTAATCAATTAAGTTATCGTCTGTTCCAGGGGTTGGATATTGTAGGTCGCTATGAATTTTTTGATCCTGATGTAGATCTCACCACAGGTGCTATCCAGCGAACCAGTTTGGGTCTGGAGTTTTTTCCGGTTCGAGGTATCGAAATGAAATTGAGTTATCGCACCAGCACTCTGGATTTACCTGATGCCAGTTCGGATCCTGAATCTCAGATATTGAGTCAGATTCACATCTATCTATAAAAAATCCAGGATTAACCTGGATTTTCACCTATCTGATGTAAGTAGATTATTTCTGAAGTGAAATACGTGGTTCAGCACTGGAATTGCTAATTTCACCAATAATTCTGGCTTCTTCAACTCCATTGGCGTGGAGATCCTCAACAAAAGCTTCGGCTTTATTGGCTGGGATGCTGATGAGCAATCCCCCAGAAGTCTGAGGATCAACTACCAACAATTCTTCCAACTCGGTGACACCTGCTCCAACTGCAATGCGTGGTTTGTAATATTCGCGATTGCCTTTCAATCCACCTGGCACCACGTTTTGTTCAGCATACTTAAAAGCTCCAGGCAGGGCAGGAAGTTGGTCCACAAAGATTTTTGCATCCATAAAACTGGAATCCAACATTTCCAGTAAATGTCCCACCAGGCCATAACCGGTTACATCGGTCATGGCATGTACTTTATAATTCGCAACTACATCGGCGGCGTACTTGTTCAGGCGGACCATGCTTTTCACCATGGTGTCCAATTCTTCAGGTGTGATGAGTTTGCGCTTCAATGCTGTGGCGATAATTCCTGTACCCAACGGTTTGGTCAGAACCAATACATCTCCAGGTTTTGTACCACCATTTGATATTATTTTATCCGGATGGATAACGCCTGTTACAGATAAACCATATTTGAGTTCGTCATCTTTGATGGAATGCCCACCGGCAAGCACAGCTCCAGATTCGGTAATCTTGCTCAGGCCACCTCTCAGAATATCTCGAAGAACAGAGTTGTCCATATCATCCACAGGAAAACCAACAATGTTGAGGGCTGTTATTGGTCGAGCACCCATGGCATATAGATCACTAAAGGCATTGGCAGCAGTGATCTGTCCGAATGTGAAGGGATCGTCCACAATAGGGGTGAAGAAGTCCAGAGATTGGACAATAGCAAGGTCTTCACTCACTTTATAAGCTGAGCTATCATCACGATGGTCAATCCCTATGAGCAGATCAGGATGTGAGGGAATATCAATCCCACAGAGTATGTCGTCCAGGTCCCCTGGACCAATTTTACCTGCTCAGCCAGCGGCCTTGACTTTGGCGGTTAGATTTATTTCTAAGCTTCTAGTCATCTGCAGAAAATAAGCAGAGTACCTGAACAGCCAATGCCAAAAGCTGATGGAATTAAATTGTTTTAGTGTTGAAATCTCTGGACACTTATCCTAAGATTACAGATGCAAATTTTTAACAAGATTCTATTAGCGTCCCTTGTTGTTCTATTTCTCCTCACGAATTGTGCTCCTTCCTCTGAACCGGCACCAGCTGATATTATGTATTTTTTGCTAATCGATCGTTTTGTGGATGGCAACCCTGAGAATAATGCAGGAAATAATCCCCAGAGTTATCAGGCGTATGATGGGACCAATTCAGAGGCATTAAAACATTATCAAGGTGGAGATCTCCTCGGTGTAACACAATCACTGGATAGTCTGAAAGCGTTGGGTATCAGCATGATCTGGATATCACCCTTTATTGACAATTCAAATACAGACTATGTGGGTTGGTGGCCTTATCATGGCTATCACCCCATCGATTTTTATAAGGTGGATGAACATTTTGGTACGCTGGAGGATTTGAAAGCTCTGGTTGAAGCAGCCCATTTACGCGGCCTGAAAATCATTTTTGATATGCCCTTTAATCAAACTGCAGCTGATCATCCCTGGATTGATGATGAAAGTAAAAGGAGCTGGTTTCACGTTGACGAACATGGTGAGCCCTATGCCATCACAGATTGGCAGGATCAGGAGCAAATTGAGCGTGGTGAGCTCCACGGTTTACCAGATCTGGCTCAGGAAAGAGCTGAGGTTAGCGACTATTTGTTTGAGGTCTCAAAATATTGGATCGAGGAGACTGGCTGTGATGGATTCCGTCTAGATGCTGTCAAACATGCCCCTATAAATTTCTGGAAGGCATACACTAAGCGGATCAGAGATCTGGCCGGTCCTGATTTTTTACTCCTCGGTGAAGTTTTCTGGGGGGAGGCTTGGAGAATCGAGCCCTATGACGATATTGGCTTTGACTTTCTTTTCGATATCCCGGGTTATTACGCCATCCGCAATACGTTTAATAAGGGTGCAAGTCTTGGTGATTTCTCAAAATTTTACGAGTTGAATACCCAGAATCTACCTAACACCACCTTTGCTACACTTATTGATAACCACGATGTGCCCCGTTTCAATGTGGATCTTGGAGAAAACGCCTGGAAGAAACAGATGTTGGCTTTGGGGTGGCTGATGACAGCACCAGGTTTACCAGTTATTTATTCCGGGACTGAGCTGGGGATGAAGGGCTATTCTGTAGGCAATGTGAGTGGAGAGTCTCAGGATTACTTAAATCGACTGCCCTATCCAGAAGCACCTTCAGACGAAGAGATGAAGCAAAAGAAGCAATTTATCGAACTCATAAATTTGCGGAATCAATATCCTGCCTTAAGTCGTGGTGATTTCAAGGAGCTCTACAAGGACTGGTCAATTTATGCCTATGTACGAACCTGGGGTGGTGAGAAGATATTGACCTGTTTGAATAATGCTGCCACCCAGGAATTCATTTCGATTCCGCTTCCACAGAGCATGGGTGTTACTGAGCTCCACAAAATTTATGGGGAAGCTGTCATCCGTCAGGAAGAGGGTGAGTTGCTGCTCCGCTTGCCTCCCAACACCTTGTCAGTCTGGGAGTTTCAAGGTGAGATGAATGAAGATCTACCAGTATGGGTGGAATTTAAGGATCGACTATCGGCGGATTATCAGGTAAAGGAATTGTATTACATCGACCATAACAATAGTATTAACCAGCTACAGATTGCCGGAGATTTCAACAACTGGACAGCTTTTGATTATTCAACGAGCAGGCGTGGAGATAGTCTGTTTATTGAAGTTCCCTTAAAACCGGGAAGATACCAATACAAGTTTATTCTAAATGGAGAAACATGGATTGCGGATCCAAATGCCCTGGAGCATTCAACTGATCCTTATGGCGGTCGAAATAGTATTCTAACGGTTTCTTCACACTAACAAACAAACTCAGGATGAACTCTTTTTTTAGGTGAATCAACACCTAATACTCCATTTATACATGGCAAATAATCATGTTATAAGGTATTGGCAAACTTTGCTTTACGTGGAGTAGTTGGGCATTGTTTTTGATGCTAAATAATTGAGGAAATAATGTTGACAACCGCTAGTCCGAACCATAACTTGAAGAAACGTAACTCAGAGGAGGGTTACTAAATTGGTTGCCATCACAAAAGTGCTAAATCAGCGGAAGCGGATCGTATGATAAGTTATATTATGAAGCGTAATCTCAATCCGATTATGGTAGTTACCATTCTATCATTAATTACAATTTTAAGCCATCTGTAAGTCGTCAAAGTAATTCGGACAAGATCGCTTAAAAAATAAGAGACACTTTCCGGGCATCCAACATATTAAGCAAACACCTCATGGTGCTGCGATTTCATGTTAATACGCTTCCTCATCTGAAGCGTTTTTTGT
>JADHVL010000044.1 GCA_016784025.1 Fidelibacterota bacterium
CCGAATCATTTGTAGATGACCACTTCCATTTTATTAACCCGAAGGAAGTCAACATTGACTCTATTCTAGAAATTGCGAGTGCTCTCATCTACAGGTATGGTATCAAGGGACTTGTTATTGACCCCTACAATGAACTTGATCACAACCGACCAGCGGGAATTACCGAGACGGAGTATGTTAGCCAGTTTCTATCCAAAGTACGACGTTTTGCAAGGAAAAAAGATATCGCAGTTTGGGTTGTTGCTCATCCGACAAAACCAATTAAAGATCATAAAATATCAGCACCTACCGCATATGATATTTCAGGATCTGCAAACTGGGCTAATAAAGCTGACAACGCGTTGAGTGTATTCAGAACCAGTGGAAATGAGGTCCAGATTCATATCAAAAAAATCCGCTTTAAAGAAGTTGGAAAACTAGGTGTCGTTGATCTGAAATATGATAATAAAAATGGAAGATATTCAGTATTCAACCTAAAATTTAAAAGCAATTCTGCTGATTAATTCTACCCGATATCAAAGGAATTTAAGCACAAGAAATTGAGGTTACAATGGAGCGGATTTATAGAAAGTACATTGACAGGAACTACAAAGATCAGTCCTTGGATATGATTACAAAAGCTAAATCAATAATGGATGAATATATGAACCAGAATTTGACTATCACGTTACGGCAGCTTTACTATCAATTTGTGGCTCGTGATATGTTGCCTGAGTCATGGAAAGACAAGGAAACAGGTAGCGCAAATAACCAAGGTAGTTATGATAAATTGGGTGATTTAATTAAAAATGCTAGAATGACGGGTGATCTCGCTTGGAATGGGATGGAGGATCGAACAAGACCATCCCATGACCATAATTCTTGGGAAACACCAGCAGATATTATGGCAGACACTGTCAAGGCATTTGCAACACCCAAATGGGATGATATGCCAATGCAGCCTGAGATTTGGGTCGAAAAGGACGCATTATCAGGAATTATAGAAATACCTGCAGATCAATACCAAGTACCCTGGATGGCTGCAAAGGGTTACATGTCCAAGGATGCAATGTGGAAAGCATCGCAGAGGATCATAAATAGGTTTGATAGAAATGGCCAGGATACCGTAATTATTTATCTAGGCGACCATGATCCATCAGGGTTAGATATGATTCGGGACATCCGGAACCAACTTGACGTATTCATGGATGGATGTGAGGCACTGCCACAAGTGGTACCAATCGCTTTGACGATGCAACAAATTAGAGATTATAACCCACCTCCTAACCCTACAAAAACTACTGACTCACGAGCTAATAAATATATGAAAAGATATGGAAAAGAATCTTGGGAATTAGATGCATTAAATCCTTCCTACCTTGTTAGCCTTATCAGGGATTCGATTGAAATGTATATGCCAGATGATACATGGTCAGAAAAAATTGCACATGATAATAAAGGGAAAGCCTTCCTTGAAAAGGCAGCGATGGACTTGAAGGAAAATTGGAGCAATAGTATTGGAGATAACTTTTAACCCCAACAATAAGCTCATATAAATAAGACAGTATGAAATAACTGTCTGAAAAGGCTGATCATAAGATCCCATTATTGACCGATCAAGCAATGAATTCTTGTTTAAAAGTAAATTTCCCGGCAACTTCCAGTATCGTAATCTCATACCCTGAGTCTCACCAGTACCCCAAATTCGATCGGAAAAAAATCCCCGCTTTTCCCGATATGTAATGTGGTAGGGAACGGTCATATCTCTGCTGCAACTGCTCCAGTATGGACGGTTGCAACCCTGACCACACAGGAGATTGTTTATGAAACCACAACCAATCCTTCAGCAAGAGAGATCTGCTGTTGATGTATCGGAGGTAAGCGATACAGAGATCCTCGCTGAATACGTAAAGCGGTTCACAATTCAAGCAGGAGAATCAATCCGATCTGCAAAAGATGCTGCTTCTCATTTCCGTGCCTTTTTTTCGGACGCCAGCAAGAAGGAGAAGTTCGTGGTCATCTTCTTAAATGGACAACACCAGGTACTAACTACGGAGGTTCTGTTCGCAGGGTCATTAACGACATCAGCTGTGTATCCAAGGGAAGTAATCACCCGAGTGATCGAACTTGGCTCAGCAGCCATTGTCATTGCGCATAACCACCCCAGCGGTCTCACGACTCCTAGCTCCAGCGACCGGGCTGTGACCAAGAAGCTGCAAACTGCACTAGAGGCGATCGATGTTGAAATGCTGGATCACATTATTATTGGTGGCAGTGAGCATTACAGCTTCGCAGATAATCGTTTACTCTAAAACCCCAACCATCTCACCTAAATAAGGCAGTTCACCGGAACTCCCGTTCCGAAGATGCTGTCATTTGAAACACAAGCTCTAACAAGAAAAAAAACAGACAATTTAGCGATATGTAATATGGGAGGACTCTCTCCCAAAATCACATATTTAAAAGAGGAGATAAGATTATGTCTATGCTTTTACACGCAGGTGGAGAGGAGTGCTCATTGGAAGATCTTCAAGCTATCCCGCTGCCTGCTGAGACCAGGAGCTATAAGCCGGTATCACATTATGACTTGGCCATGAACATTGCCAGAGTCGCCGGCGATTTGTTGTCCGGGTTTTCATTGCACAAGAGTGTTTTTGGAACGGCTCGTTATGGTGCTCAACTTTTTGGTATTCACACCTTCAGCAACAGTAATACCAATTTGGGTTTGTCAATTGCGTTCCGGAATTCGTATGACAAATCTCTCGCAATTTCACTCGCTACGGGGTCTCAAGTTTTCATTTGTGATAATCTTGCACTCCATGGTGAGATTATCCGCATACGCAAACATACCACAAACGTAATGGCTGATCTGGAGATGATGATTATCACCGGAGTGCTTCGAGCCAAGACCAATTTCAGTTCAGTAGTTGATGATGCCGAAACCATGAAACAGGTTGAGATCGAAAATGGCGGCGCTTATAGAGCGCTAGGGCATCTATTCGGCCATGAGGTGCTATCCCGAAGACAGATGCCTGTTGCATTGAGAGAGTGGCATAAACCCTCACATACTGAGTTTGAGCCTAGGACATTGTGGTCTCTGTATAACGCAGTAACAGAATCTCTCAAATCATCACCACCCCAAAGCATTCTGGAACGGCACATTCAATTGCATTCACATCTCTTGCCCAACCAGGAGCTCTGGTCAGCATGACTGGAGGAATTAGGGCTCTGATCATTGTGGCGCTACAGTTGTTTTCGGCATTTGTTGAGGGCTATCAGAGTAAAAAAGAAAAGGAGGAAGGAAATGACTAAGCAAGAGATTCTCGATACCATCGAGCTGAGACAGTCGACACTCAAAACCTGGCTCGGTTGTCCACTCATGTACAAGTTCAGACATATCGATAAAATGGAGCCAGCCTTCAGATACCCCGGCACCGTTCATGGAAGTGCCCTTCATTTGGTCCTTTCCTGGCTGCACGCCGGTGAATGGAAGGGTGATTTACGTGCACTGTACACCAAGGCATTGAACTACTACCTCTACGCATCAGATGAGGAGCATATCCCTGTCCGTTGGGGTGGAGATATGGAAAAAGAGATTGAAGCGCTCAAGGTCAATGCTGTGGAGATCCTGGAGAACTATCGCAGTAAAGCATATAATCAAGATGCTTTGGTCCTGTTCTCTGAGGTTCAGTTCAGAGTGAAGATACTTGGATACCTATTCACTGGAACCATTGACCAAGTGCGGAAGAACCCTGATGGATCAATAGAACTGGTGGACTTCAAGTCTTCCAAGATGCGGCCCAATCACTATGCCATCCCGAATGATCTGCAGCTGACGCTTTACTCTTATGCATGCAAGTTCGGAGAACTGCTGGTTGATGGGATCTGGGTGAAGCCAAATATGCTACTTGATTCGGTAGGTATCTACTTCCTGCGGGCTCATGAAGTGTACAAGCGCAAGACCGTGAATGGAGATGTTGGCGAAGAGAAGGGAGATCCCTTCATGCGAACCACCAAATCGATCCAGGAACTGCGTGCATTCCGATCAGAAATACGTGCTCAGCTCTCTGCGATGGTCAAGCCATGGTATTACCCCAATACGGCCAGTTGTGCCTTCTGTGCATACACTGCGCAATGTGTTGGCAGAAATGATCATGTACCTGAAAAACAAGCCAGCCAGGCGATGGAGCTATTGGCTGAACTAAACATGGCGTAAAGCCAGAAGGGAAAACAATGGAACACCAATTAATCGAAACCGATCTGGTGAAACAGGCATTGTCTGTGGCTGGTTGGGATATGGAACAAGAGCTGTCCGGGTTAGCGACAGAGACATCTCAATTTGAGCTCCCGCGTGTTCGGATAGAGCACAAGGATAATGGAAAACACCGGATGTATATCGATTCCGGTGAGAGTTATTTGGATGACCAGTCCCAAGAGATTGATGTACCCCACAATAAGTTGTCAGCGGTAGTATTCGCTGAACAGAATATCCGGGCTTTCTGGAAAGAAGGCGAGGAGGTCCCTGCCTGCTCTGGGATCGATGACATGCCTATGGGGATAGAACCCTTGGCAGACAGCTGCAAACGTTGTGAGCACGGCATCATGGGCGGAAAATGCAAACCCAAGGTCAGACTGTTGCTGTTGGCTGAGGTAAATGGTGAAGTAAAGCCATTGATCATTGCATTGAGTCCCACCTCGATCAAGCACTGGAATGCTCATAAGAAAAAACTCCAACGCTCAAATCTCCCTGTTGTGGCCGTAAATACAACCTTCGAGCTGGAGGATGTTAAGAAGGGGACATATCGATGGGCAGAGGTAAAACTCGGAATGAATGGGATTGCTTCAAAGGAGCTGCTCATAGTCGCCCGAACCGCAAGGACTGAGTTTGAAGCGCTTACAAAGCGTATCACTCAGAGTGATTTTGCCGACACAGGAGATAAACAACCTAGCTAAAATAGTGATATTCGGAGTTGCGATATCGAACCACAAAACAAGGGGGGGATTCGTTCCCCTCCTTTTAGCACATTTTCCCTTCCTAGGGACAGCTTTGTACCTATGAGGGGAATTGATGTACTTCGTAGTAAAATTCAACTACCACAAGTGAACCAGCCACGGAAAGCGAATAAAACAATCTGGATATTGGTCTGAACAATTGCATTGTCAGTCTCGGCATGAAAAATACCCTATGTATACCAATGCTACTTTTGTTCGGGTTTACAGGACGAGGATGTTTATTGATTCTGCACTATACTCAACAGAATTTATGCTAATATCGCTTGCGGTTACCATTCACATTGCAGGATTCTGGAGTTAAAAAATGTTTTTTCTGAGAGGATCCCAACTCAATTACATACGTCAATAATTTGACCGCCGGTCAAGTTTTTGTCATATGTAATTGGAACAAAAAAAAACAGATTGAAAAAAATCAGGTAATGCCATTCCTGATCAGGAAATAGTGTCGCTTCCCTCAAGCCCACCATCCATCATCCCTGAGTTTATTGATGAAACAATCAAGGCTGGTATAATACACAAACATCCCGATGTGTATGATGGTTGATACAGTAGCCTTCGTAACATGCCTTCACTGTGGCCCTGCGGCACACGACAGTCACTGCCCTGAGTGTGGTGGACAGGAATCTGAATAGGAGGACTAAAGAAGCAACTGGAGGTAGTAAAGCACGGAGCCATGATAGGTCCACTTCCTTGAAGTCAAATTCAAAACAGATATCGAGAAGATCTCCTTCAAGAACTGGGGTAGGGATGAAGTCATTGATTTATTCATAGACCTCGTTGCCGGTTGCTCAAGGAAGATCGATAGTGTTCAGAACGTAGCAGCCAAGAACGCATAGAGATTGGCAGAGGTAGATCCTAAAGACGATCATGAGGGGTAAAGTATCTAAGTATAACAATGTAATATTTAGGCGGGTAGCCGGTTTGGGGAGAGGTGAATAGGCATGTCTAAAATAGGCGGAGATCTGTTCCCGACTCCGCAAGAAACAACCCGATGGTGGTAGCAAATGGAATACTCCCTGGTGCTGTAGAAAATAACATCAGATGTAAATCATGTATCCATTTGTTCCACCATCAGTATGCCAAGAAATACTACAAGTGCGACTATCGACATGTCAGTGCATCAGCCAGTACTGATCATCGGGTCAACTGGTTCGCTTGTGCAAAATATGAGGAGGATAAGAGTTGAGAACATTATTAATTATCGCAACACTGTTATTGGTATCATGTAACAATAGCCGGAATCAAACTGCAATCAAGTGGATTAATAAGAGCCCGAAGCCTATTGTCGTGAAAGCTGACATGAGGAACAGTCGGACTTACGCAAGAAGAACCACGTTGATTGATAGCTCGGGCACTGTTTTCTTCGCAGGCTTTATCACCCTGGCTTTGCCAGATACAATCAAGTGAGGGGGGTAAGTAAATGACTAAAAAGTATAAAGAAGATTTACGGAAGGCGATGAATTGCGCTGAAAAAGGGAAGGCTTATCATTGGCCGACCGTTGCTGAGATTCTTGCTGATGAAGTAAAGAGACTCAGGGATATAGAGAAGCGGATAGATTCAGCACAGACTGCCATCATGTATGACGTTGATGGCGGACATCTCAGTAGTGATCGGGACTCAATTCATAACAGGGAAGTAGATGTAGCATTGGTAGTGTTGGAGGGGTCTTAAATGGCAAAAGCTAAAAACGACGGTGTCAACCAGGCATTAAGGGATATCGAAGCCAAATTCGGAAAGGGCGCTGCAATGCGTCTTGGATCTAAAGGTGCTGTTGCAGATATCGAAGTTATCTCTACTGGTGTTCTCTCCCTAGATGAAGCTCTTGGTTGTGGAGGGGTACCGAGAGGACGAATTATTGAGGTCTATGGTCCTGAGTCATCCGGAAAAACAACACTGGCTCTTCATGTAGTTGCTAACGCCCAGAAGGATGGTGGCCAGGCCGCATTCGTTGATGCAGAGCATGCACTCGATCCTAAATACGCTGGTCAGCTTGGTGTCGATACGAAGAACCTAGTTATCTCACAACCAGATTCGGGTGAACAAGCATTGGAGATAGTAGAGATGCTTGTTAAGAGTAACGAGATGTCTGTGATCGTTGTGGACTCAGTGGCAGCATTAACTCCGAGGGCTGAACTTGAAGGTGAGATGGGTGCTTCCCATGTTGGACTGCAGGCGAGGTTAATGTCTCAGGCGCTTCGGAAGCTCAGTGGTATCACATCCAAAAGCAGGACAACAATCATATTCATAAATCAGCTTCGCGAGAAGATTGGCGTGACGTGGGGTAGCCCCGAAACTACAACTGGTGGAAGAGCATTAAAGTTCTATGCATCTATCCGCATGGATATTCGCCGTATCGGAGCCGTGGGGGACAAGGCGGACAAAACAGGGAATAAAACTCGTGTTAAGGTTGTCAAGAACAAGATGGCCCCTCCCTTTAAGGAGGTAGAGTTGGATATCATGTTTGGCGAGGGGTTCTCGTATGAGGCAGATCTCATTAACCTGGCACTCAAGGGTGGCATCATATCCAAGAGCGGTTCGTGGTTATCGTATGGTGATGACCGCCTTGGGAATGGCATGGAAGCAGTAAAGGCATTCCTGAAAGAGAATACTGATGTCAGGGATATGATAACTTCTGACGTTCGTAAATTCTTGGGAATGGAGTCAGTACTGAAATAGCCCTGAAAAACCACTTGGAGTGTTCGAAAATCCCGAATCTGTACAGCAACACCCCTTGAAGACACCTGATTTTGACACAATATCGCATTAATCAATTTCCACTCAAAAAATACGTTTGTTGTTTCTATTGAATTTATAGAGACCGAACCCCTCTAGAGTAGACGTTCAGGCTCGTATTGCTCGGTAGATATTTTGGGGCATCTGTAGATGCTTCTATGGGACTATCTGGAGTGGCGGCAAAAAACCCGTGTATAATGCGATATGTAGTATGGAAAGCAGTAAGGTTCGAGCCCTAACAATAGGTAAGTATTTCATCAAAAAAATAGGAGTGAAAATGCTAAAATTAATGATCGATGGGAGGGACAGGAATCTGGCTAAATCAATATTCAGCGGATTTGCCCTGGCAAGCGTTGGCTTTTTTACCGCATCCTCTGCCCAAGACAAGAAGTACGAGAAGGCTTCGAGGTATTGTCACCGTAAACGTCGAAGGGATGCAATATTTACTACTCGTACGGCTCGGCAGCTGATACGTGAAGTTTTTCCGGATTCCCAGAATAGAGATACCGCCATCCACCTTCACCCCTTTAGTGCCAGTCATGATGAGATTAGATCTGGTGTAGTAGAGGGCACACGAATGCTCTCAGAAGCCACCAAAGCCAAGTTTGTTGGTCATATCTACTACTGGGCTCAAGGCATCACCCGAGACCGGTTCCTGCACGAGGTGGGGCATCTTAAGGATGATTATGAGCTCTGGCTATCAAACCAAGACAGCTTCACAGATGAACTTCAGGCAATTACTTATGCCAAGACAGCTTCTATGATGGGAGTAAGTATAAAAGATCGCTTGATTCGTGGGAAGGAAGTGCTCGTTGAAGAATCTGCCTGGGATCAGGTAAAAGGATCAATCCGTAATGAGAAGAATATGACTGCAGCAATTGATACTTATAGGCATGATCGAAATTCAAGCTTGCTGACCATGGCTGGTTATACCTCACTTATGGTAGCTACTTATGTCGGTAGCAAATCTGTGGTTGGAACAATAGTTGGGAAAGCAACAGGGTTGACGTAATACAGTTCACACAAAGCTGTACCGAAATTAATTATTATCAGGAGGATTTGCTTATGCCAATAATAAAGCCAATTAATTATAGCTGCAAAGATTGCAGTTGGAGTGCTGTGAAAATGAAGGGCGATGTTTTGCTCACATCTCCAGGATCAAGTAAATGCCCCTCCTGTGGTGGTGAACTAGACGAAAAGCAGGGGCGTTTTATTGATCTGCTGAACCCGGTTAAACGCTTGCGGGGATTGCGAATGGAATATCAGGAGATACGGAAAACCTGAATGAAGACGCACCGCTCGCGTTAATTTCTATCTGGAATATGAAATGGATCTGCTATATTTGAATCCCCCCAAGCCCTCGTTAAGCATCTTCGTTCTTCGGGGGCTTTTAAATTCCGAATTATCCCCAAATGACTCTATAAAAAGTCATGATAGTTACATGCATCCTGATCATCCTGGCAACTATCGGTTACGAACTCTGGTTCCATAGAGACCGGCTGGGGCGTAGCTACGTGGATATGCACGTTGGCCAGGCTTCATCATGGTATGAGCATGCCCGATGCTTCGTCCTGGGAACAACAAACATTCACAGACTCATCCAGGACTGGTATCTAGGTAAACGTGCGGCTCCTTGGCGCAGCAACTTCAGCTGGTCCGACCAGGAAGAGTTCGATTCTTCTAATTGATATTCCCCAGGCACCGACTACATTTCCGCCCGTTTAATTAACAGTGGGGAATACTTTGAGCACATTAAAAACATACTCTTGTCATTCATGCGGCTACACCGCAAAGGTTTGGGATGCCCCAGACAAGG
>JADHVL010000005.1 GCA_016784025.1 Fidelibacterota bacterium
GGGAACAGAGATGGTTATGCCTGGTGATAATGTGAGTTTAACGATCGAATTGATCCAGCCCATCGCCATGGAAACAGAGCTCCGCTTCGCTATTCGCGAAGGTGGTCATACTGTTGGTGCCGGTGTTGTTACTGAGATCGTAGAATAATTAAAATTAACGTATTTAAAGCTATTAAGAGGAATCCAGAATGCCGTCACAGACAATAAGAATCAGTCTCAAGGCATATGATCATAATCTGCTGGATAAATCCACGGCAAGAATCGTACAAACCGCTAAGTCCACTGGGGCTGTTATTGCGGGGCCGATTCCGCTGCCCACGAAGCGTTCTATCGTGACGGTATTGCGGTCCCCCCACGTGAATAAAAAATCACGTGAACAGTTTCAAACGAAGATTCATAAGCGTTTGGTCGATATACACAACTCGTCTGCAAAGACAGTTGATGCCTTGATGAAGTTGGATTTACCCGCTGGTGTTGACATTGAGATTAAGGTGTAACATGAGAGGTTTAATTGGACAGAAATTGGGAATGACTCAGTTCTGGCGTGAGGACGGTCAGGTTATACCTGTCACCGTCATTCAGGGTGGACCATGTGTCATTACTCAGATCAAGACCAAGGAGCGAGATGGATATTCATCCGTTCAGCTTGGGTATAAAGATAAAAAAGAGTCTCGTGAGACTCAGCCACAGATTGGTCACTTCAAAAAAGCCAATACTTCACCAAAATACTTTGTTCACGAATTCCGCGATCTGGAAGTTGGAGACAAAAAAGAAGGTGATGCTGTTGATGTAGACATGTTTGAAGTGGGTGATCAGGTTACCGTTTCAGGGACAAGCAAGGGACGTGGTTTTGCCGGTGTGATGAAACGCCATAATTTTCATGGTGGTCATGCATCTCACGGAAAATCAGATCAGCTGCGTGCTGGAGGTTCTATTGGTGCCAGTTCTGACCCAAGTCGCGTGTGGAAGGGTAAAAAGATGGCCGGACATTACGGCGCTAAAAGAGCCAGTATTCGTAATCTGGAAGTAGTTGCTGTAGATGTTGATAATCACATCGTTATGATTAAGGGCGCTGTACCTGGTCCTAATAACGGTTTTGTTGAATTGCTGGATCGGGGTTGATATGAAATTAAAAGTGTATTCTCCCGAAGGAAAAGCAACTCAAAAAAAAGTTGATGGTCTGGATTCTGTTTTCGGAATCGAACCCAACGAACATGTTGTTTATCTTGCTGTTAAAGCAGAATTGAATAATCTCCGTCAGGGATCTGTCAAGACCAAGAGTCGTGCAGAAGTCTCTGGTGGTGGTAAAAAGCCTTGGAAGCAAAAGGGCGGTGGTCGCGCTCGCGCTGGATCAACTCGTTCTCCAATCTTTGTTGGTGGTGGGCACACTTTCGCTCTCTCTCCAAAGACCTACAATATGTCTTTGCCTAAAAAGGTGAAGCGTCTTGCCCGTAGGAGTGTGCTTTCAGATAAGGCTAAATCGGATTCACTCTTTGTAGTGGATGCTTTCAATTTTGATAAGCCAAAAACAAAAGATGTCATCGCACTTCTGGAAACTATGAAGATTGCTGACAAAAAGCTGCTTATTCTTACTTCAACCTTCGATGAAGGTTTGATGCTGAGTGGACGTAACTTGAAGAATGTCGCTATTATCGAGACAGCTTTTGTTTCTGCCTATGATTTAATTGACAATGAAGCGATTCTCATGGATAAAGCATCCATCGAGATTCTCAACGCCCAGCTGGCAGACTAGGAGAGATGAATATGAGTCAAGGTATCATTATTGAACCCATTCTCTCCGAGAAGAGCGCAGCCTTGCAGGAAAGTCAACGCAAGTATGCCTTTAAGGTTTTAAAGTCAGCTAACAAAATTGACATCAAAAAAGTCGTCGAAAGTCGCTTTGGTGTCAAAGTTGAAAAAGTTGCTACTATGAATATGAATGGAAAAGTCAAACGCTCAACCATGCGTAGTGGTGGTCGTGTCATTCGTACAGAAGGCCCTCGTGCCTCCTGGAAGAAGGCCGTGGTTACCCTTAAAGATGGTGAAGCCATTGATTTCTTCCGCGATGAGCAGGCGTAAGGTGGTTCAGAATGGCAGTTAAGACATATAAGCCAATTACCCCGGGACTACGTTTTAAAACAACGTCATCTTTTGAGGAAATTACAAGAACAGATCCTGAAAAAAGTCTGCTTGCTCCTTTAAAGAAATCCGGAGGACGTAATAACAATGGTCGCATCACATCAAGACATCGTGGTGGTGGTCATCGTAGACATTACCGTATTATAGATTTTAAAAGAAATAAATTTGACATTCCAGCTCGTGTAGATTCAATTGAATATGACCCGAATCGTTCAGCTAATATCGCTTTGTTGATATATGCTGATGGTGAGAAGCGTTATATCCTCGCTCCACATAAGCTGGTTGTTGGTACACAGATCATCTCAAGTGAATCTGCTCCCATTAAGGTTGGGAATAGTCTCTCGCTTGAAAACATACCAGCTGGTTCCATTGTTCATAACATTGAAATGAAGCCTGGTAAGGGTGGTCAAATATCAAGATCTGCCGGTGCTGGCGCGCAGATAATGGCTAAAGAGGGTGATTATGTTACCCTGAAGCTACCTAGTGGCGAAATGCGCATGATCCACAAGCGTTGTCATGCTACCCTGGGCGAAGTCGGAAACAAGGAGCATGAAAATATCTCCATTGGTAAGGCTGGTCGTTCAAGGTGGATGGGTCGTCGTCCCAAAGTTCGTGGTGTTGCAATGAATCCTGTTGATCACCCAATGGGTGGTGGCGAAGGCCGCTCCTCTGGTGGTCGTCATCCTACCACACCTTGGGGAAAACCCACTAAGGGATATAAGACGCGTAAGAAGAACAAGGCGTCTAACAAATACATTGTCGCTCGTCGGAAGAAGAAATAAGGTCTGATATATTATGCCAAGATCTATTAAAAAAGGACCCTACATTGAGCCAAAGCTCATGGCAAAAGCAGAGGCTGCTCAGGATAGTAAAAAGCGTGTCGTTATCAAAACATGGTCACGTCGCTCTATGATCGTTCCTGAATTCGTGGGTTTGACATTTGCCGTACATAACGGGAAAAAATTTATCCCCGTATATGTTTCAGAAAATATGGTTGGACACAAGCTGGGTGAGTTCTCACCAACCCGAACCTATCGCGGTCATGGCGATAAAGCGAGAAGAGGTTAAGATATGGATGCTGTAGCCAAAGCCAGACATATCCACCAATCTGCTCGCAAAGTTCGCCAGGTGTTAGACGAAGTACGTGGAAAACAGGTCGAGAATGCGATTAACAAATTGCATTTCACACCCAAAAAAGCTGCTAAGATTATTGAAAAGACACTTCGCAGCGCAGTTGCCAATGCCATCAACCGTGAAGGTTCTGAAGTGGATGCTGATAAGCTATTCGTTAAAGAAGCTTTTTGTGATGAAGGCCCCACGATGCGTCGTTTTAGACCTCGTGCCATGGGAAGGGCAACTATTATCAGAAAACGTACAAGTCACCTGACCATTGTGGTCGCAGAGAAAGAGTAGAGGAGACGTTTTGGGTCAAAAAACACATCCTGTCGGTTTTCGTCTAGGTTTTAATAAAACCTGGAGTTCAAACTGGTTTGACGAGAAGAATTTCGCAGATAAGCTGAATGAAGATATTCTTCTACGAAAATATATTTATAAGCGTCTTGCTCACGCTGCGGTTGATAAAATTGATATTCATCGCACCAGTAAAAAGATCACCATTTCTATCTCAACTGCCCGTCCCGGTATTGTGATTGGTAGAAAGGGAGAAGAGGTTGATCGTCTCCGCGAAGAGATTCGCAGACTTACTGGTCGTGAGATTCAGATTAATGTAAACGAAATCAAGCGTCCTGAATTAAGTGCTCGCCTGGTTGGTAGAAATATTGCTGACCAATTGGTAAAAAAGATTGCTTTCCGCCGTGCGGCTAAAAAAGCTATCCAGTCTACCATGCGTATGGGTGCTGAAGGAATTAAGGTGACCGTCTCCGGTCGTCTTGGTGGCGCTGAAATGTCACGTACCGAGACCTTCCATGAAGGCCGTGTACCGCTGCATACCCTGCGTTCTGACATCGATTATGCTCTCGTTGAAGCTCACACAACCTATGGCGTCATTGGCGTGAAGGTGTGGATCTGTAACGGGGAAGCTGTCGGAATCGCCGGTTAAGGGAGATTAGATCATGTTAATGCCAAGAAAGGTTAAATACCGTCGGCATCATCGCGGAAGAAAACA
Source organism: Fidelibacterota bacterium (assembly GCA_016784025.1). Lineage (GTDB taxonomy): Bacteria > Fidelibacterota > UBA8477 > UBA8477 > JABMPR01 > JABMPR01. The sequence goes on from JADHVL010000005.1 coordinate 4,265, forward strand.
TGGTAATGCGGCTCGAGGTAATGAGGTTTCCTTCGGAACCTTTGGGCTCAAAGCTCTTGAAGCTGGCTGGATCACCAGTCGTCAGATAGAAGCTACTCGTGTTGCTATTGTTCGAAAAGTTCGTAAAACTGGTCGTATGTGGATTCGTATTTTTCCACAAAAACCAGTGACTATCAAACCTGCAGAAACTCGTATGGGTAAGGGTAAGGGTTCACCTGAGTATTGGGTGGCCGTTGTCAAACCTGGTCGGGTAATGTTTGAGGTTGATGGTGTGGATTTGGCGACTGCTCAAGAAGCATTCCGTTTGGCCGGTCATAAATTGCCTATTAAAACTAAAACTGTCGCCCGTCGCGACATTCATGAGGCTTAATTATGAAGACTTCAGATATTAAAGATTTTACAGTTGAAGCCTTACAGAATAAGCTTGCTGATAACGAAACTGAGATGGCAAACCTCCGTTTTCAGAAAGCACTGCAACAGTTGGAAAAACCAACTCGAGTACGTGAACTGAGACGTGAGATTGCACAGATCAAGACAGTTCTCAAGGAAATGGATTTAGGTATCCGTGAGAAAAAGGGGTTAGAGAAATGAGTGAACGTGGAAACCGCAAGGTAATCCAGGGTATTGTCACAAGCAATTCCATGGATAAGACCATTGTCGTTAAAGTGAGTCGCCGTCTGCGTCATCCCCTTTATGGCAAGTTCATCAAAAAAAGCAAGAATTTCAAAGCTCATGATGAGACGAATTCATGTAATGTTGGTGATGAGGTAAGAATTATTGAGAGTCGTCCCATCTCTAAAGATAAGCGTTGGAGACTCCTTGAAACCGTTAAGCAGGCTCTAGAAGCCTAAGTAAGGGTGATAGAACAATGATACAACAAGAAACACGACTCGCAGTCGCTGATAATACAGGTGCTAAGGAAGTCCTCTGTTTCAAGGTTCTTGGTGGAAGTCGACGCAGATACGCCTCCGTAGGTGATCTGATTGTAGTGACTGTTAAACATGCCATCCCCAACAGTTCGGTTAAAAAAGGTGAAGTATCTACCGCCGTTGTTGTGAGAACTAAGAAAGAGATCCGTCGCAAAGACGGCAGCTATATTCGTTTTGATGAAAATGCTGCTGTATTGCTGAACGCACAGGGTGAACCTCGCGGTACACGTATCTTCGGACCTGTTGCCCGCGAATTGCGCGAGAAAAAACACATGCGCATCGTTTCCATGGCGCCAGAAGTGCTTTAGGAGGCTATGAAAATGAAAATTAAGAAAAACGATCAGATTGTGGTCCTGTCAGGTGCTGATAAGGGTAAAACTGGAAAAGTTTTAGCTGTATTCCCAAAAACTCAGCGTGTGCTGGTTGAGGGTATTAACTTTATCAAGAAACATCAACGTCAGACCTCAGCAAATGCACCTTCTGGAATCATCGAAAAAGAAGCAGCTCTCAACGTTTCAAACGTTGCGCTTCTTGTGGATGGCAAGCCAGCAAAGGTAGGTTTTAAATATTTAGATGACGGTCGCAAAGTCAGATTTCTCAAGACTTCCGGCGAAGTCATTGATAGATAAGGTGTGAGTGAATATGAGTGATTATACACCTCGTTTAAAAGCAAAATATACAGCAGAAGTTGTGCCTGTGCTTATGAAGAAATTCGAGTACAAAAGCACCATGCAAGTTCCTGCTTTAAAGAAAATTACCCTGAATATGGGGCTTGGAAAAGCTAAAGAAGAACCACGTCGTCTTGAGGCAGCAGTCAATGAATTGACAATTATCTCTGGTCAGAAAGCGGTGATTACTAAAGCTAAAAAAGCTATTTCAAACTTTAAGTTGCGTGCTGGTGACCCAGTGGGTGCCCGCGTAACACTGCATGGCAAAAACATGTGGGAGTTTCTGGATCGCTTTGTTTCTATCGCATTGCCTCGCGTTCGTGACTTTAATGGTGTCCCCAATAGATCATTTGATGGTCGTGGTAACTACAGTCTAGGTATTAAAGAACAAATTATCTTTCCTGAAATCGATTATGATAAGATCGAAGGTGTCAATGGAATGGATATCAGTATTACGACCTCTGCTACGACAGATGAGGAAGCCTATGAGCTGTTGACTGCTCTGGGAATCCCCTTCAGACGTAAGCAGGAATAGGAGCGAGCAGAATTATGGCAAAAAAATCCCTTATCGCCAAAGCGAAAAGAAAACCAAAGTTTCAGGTAAGAGGCTACAATCGCTGTCGCGTATGTGGTCGTCCTCACGGTTACCTCCGGAAGTTTGGTCTGTGTAGAATATGTTTTCGCGAATTGGCCCTAAAAGGCGAAATACCTGGCATTGTTAAGGCCAGTTGGTAGGAGACCATTCAATATGTCTATGAGTGATCCAGTCGCAGATTTCCTAACCCGCATTCGTAATGCCCAGCAAGCTGGTCATCGTTGGACTGATATTCCAAGTTCCAACCTGAAGCTTCGTATGGCCTTACTTCTTAAGCTGGAAGGATTTATTAAAGATTTTGTTATCGTTGAAGATGATATGCAAAATGTATTACGTGTTTATTTAAAATATACAGCCAAAGGCTCACCGGTTATCGCTGGTTTGACCCGTATCAGTCGTCCTGGTCGTCGTCATTATGTACCTGCCGATAATTTGCCTCGCGTCCGCAATGGTTTGGGTATCGCTATCCTCACCACCAGTCGTGGTGTTATTACTGACAAGCAAGCTAAGAGAGAGCGTGTCGGTGGTGAAGTCTTGTGCCATGTTTGGTAAGCTTTAGGGGTCTATAGTGTCTAGAATTGGAAAAATGCCTATTGCCATCCCAGCCGGGGTTGAGGTTAAAATTCACGCTGATATGGTTGAGGCCAAAGGCCCCAAAGGCGTGGACTTTGTTGAAACTCTTTCATTGGTGAAGGTCGAGCAGAAAGATAACGAGATCATCGTTAATCGAAATTCTGATGAAAAAAATGCCCGTGCTGCCCATGGTTTAACACGCGCATTAATTAATAATTTACTTACAGGGGTATCAACAGGTTTCAAACGTGAACTTGAAATCATCGGTACTGGTTATACTGTAGTGGCTCAAAAGGGTGGACTGCTAATAAATGTTGGTTTCTCACATCCCGTATTTATCGGTGCCGTGGATGGAATTGACTATGCAGTTGAAAAGGGGAATACCTCTTTTTCCGTGAGTGGCTTTAACAAATATATGGTCGGTGAGGTTTCAGCAAAGATTCGCTCCGTACGTCCTCCTGAACCCTTTAAGGGCAAAGGTATTCGCTATAAAGGTGAGTATGTCAGACGTAAAGCCGGTAAGACCGTAGGAAAATAAAGGATTTAAGCTGTGAAGTATCCTAAATCAGCCAAAGACTTAAAAAGGCTGAAAAAGAAAAAAGCTCTGCGCGCCCAATTAGAGGGAACGGCAGAGGTACCACGTTTGGTTGTATTCCGCAGCAATCGACATGTCTATGCTCAAGTGGTTAATGATCATGAACATCGCGTCCTCTTTGGTAGTGGTGATCTTCAGGAAGCAGTAGCCAAACAATTGAAAAAAGACAGCACCAAGACTGATGCTAGTGTCGCTCTGGGAAAAACCATTGCTGAAATGGCTAAGGCTAAAGGTATCAAGAAGGTCGTTTTTGACCGGAATGGATTTAAATATCATGGCCGCGTCAAAGCATTGGCCGATTCGGTTCGTGCCGAAGGATTGGAGTGTTAATGAAACGATCAATTAATCCCAGCGAAATCGAATTTAAAGAAGAAAAAGTCGTCAAGATCAACCGTGTTGCAAAGGTTGTGAAGGGTGGACGTCGATTTAGCTTCAATGCCATAGTTGTAGTGGGTGATGGAAATGGTCATGTCGGTGTTGGTTTGGGAAAAGCCAACGAAGTCATGAATTCCGTTAACAAGGGCAAAGAAAACGCCAAAAAGAGCGTGGTCCATGTTCCTATCGTTAACGGTACTCTTCCTCATGCAATCATTGGGAAATATGGTGCCGGTCGTGTCATGTTAAAACCAGCTTCCCCAGGTACAGGAATCATTGCTGGTGGTGCTATTCGTGCCATCATGGAACAGGTTGGTATCACTGATGTTCTGGCAAAAATTTTAGGGACACGTAATCCACATAACGTCATTAAGGCGACTATGAATGGGTTAGAAAATCTTGAAGATGCAACCGAGATTGCCCGCAGACGTGGAATTTCCATTCAGGAGTTATTTAACTAAAATGAATGCTAAGAAAAAAGTCGAGCAGATCAAAGTTACCCAGATTAAAGGGTTGATTGGTCAAAAAGAAAAATTGAAAAGAACTGTTGAAGCGCTTGGTTTAAAGCGCATTGACCATAGTGTAGTTCACGAAGATAATGATGTCATCCGTGGCATGGTTTTCAAGGTGAAGCACTTGGTGACTGTGGAGAAAGTTTAAATGAAATTAGGTGATTTAAAACCAGCTGCCGGTTCTACTAAAAGAAGAAAACGTATCGGTCGTGGCAACGCCTCAGGGTGGGGTCGCAATGCCGGTCGCGGCGAAAAAGGTTATGGCTCCAGAACAGGTTCGAAAAGTGCCGGTTTGTTTGAAGGTGGCCAGATGCCTTTGCATAGAAGACTTCCTAAAAGAGGTTTTACAAATCATTTCCGTAAAGAATACGAAATCCTCAACCTTCGCGATCTTAGTCGCGTTGAAGCAGAGGTTATCGATGCAGCAGCACTCCTGGAAGCAGGGCTCATCAGCAAAGTTGATAGTCTGATTAAAGTTTTAGGGGATGGTGAAATTGATCGTGCAGTGGAAATCACTGTAGACGCCTTTAGCAAATCTGCTGAAGAGAAGATCACTGCTGCTGGGGGAAAGGTAGCTCGTAGATGATTGAAAAAATCAAAACAGTTTTCCGGATTCCTGAATTAAGACAGAGGATTCTCTTTACGTTCGGAATCATTGCTGTATTCCGTTTAGGTAGTCATGTACCGCTGCCTGGTGTTGATGTAGAAGTCCTCAGCGCTGCTATAGATAACTTGCAGCAGGGTATGCAGGGGTTTCTGGGGCTTTTTGATCTTTTTGCAGGTGGTAACTTTAAGAAAGCTACCGTATTTGCTATTGGTATCATGCCCTATATATCTGCGTCTATTATCCTGCAGTTATTGGGATCTGTCATTCCTTACTTTCAGAAACTTCAGAAAGAGGGTGAAGAGGGTCGTAAGAAAATTACACAGCTCACCCGCTATGCAACCGTTCTCATCGCTACGATGCAGGCCTGGGGCATTGGAATATTCCTGAGTTCTATGGAAGCATCTATTGGCGGAGGAACAGCTCAGGTTGTTCCTGATGGTGGGGTTGGCTTTATGGCACTCACTGTTATTACCCTGGTCACAGGTACGGTCTTTTTGATGTGGCTTGGTGAGCAGATTACGGAACGCGGAATTGGTAACGGTATATCTCTGATCATCATGATTGGTATCCTTGTACAATTACCTCAGGTCATCTTCAAAGAGATTCACTATGTACAGAATGATGTACACACCATTTTTACTGAGATTCTGCTGATTGGAATTTTGATTGCTGTGGTTGCAGGTGTTATCCTTTTAACTCAGGGTACCAGAAAAATTCCTGTGCAATATGCAAAACGTGTTGTAGGTCGTAAAGTCTATGGCGGCCAATCCACTCACATCCCATTGAGAATTAATACAGCCGGTGTTATGCCAATTATCTTTGCTCAGGCAATTCTTATGCTGCCTGGTATGGTTGGCACCTATTTCTCAGAAAGTCCCTGGGTCGGTACTATGCTGAGATTATTCGATTATAATCATCCGGTCTATCTGACCATCTTTGGTCTATTTATCGTATTTTTTACATATTTTTATACAGCTATTGCTTTCAACCCCATTGATGTAGCAGATAACATGAAGAAGCAGGGTGGTTTTATTCCAGGAATTAGACCTGGGAAAAGAACTGCTGAATACATTGATAACATTCTTACGAGGGTGACACTGCCAGGTGCTATTGCATTGGCTTTGATTGCAGTGTTCCCATCCATCATTGTCAAATTTTTAAATGTTGATTATGATGTTGCCAGCTTTTTTGGTGGAACCAGCCTCTTGATTATGGTTGGTGTTGCATTAGATACATTGCAACAAGTTGAATCACATCTTCTTATGCGTCATTATGACGGGTTCATGAAGTCTGGTAAGATTCGTGGCCGCAGGCGGATGTAATTTTTCTTAAGTTGCGTTTTTTGATATGATTCGGTACAAAACAACGGATGAAATCCGTACGATTCGGCGTGCTGCTAAGATCGTACATGATGCCCTTCTCAAGGTTGAGGAACATGTTCAACCCGGGGTCTCATTGAAGGAATTGGATACAATTGCTGAGGATTACATTTTGAGTCAGGATGCCATACCAGGCTTTAAGGGTCTGTATGATTTTCCTGCAACACTTTGTTTATCACCCAACGATATGGTTGTGCACGGCATTCCAGATGACACTGTGCTCAAAGAGGGTGATATTATTGGAGTAGATTGTGGTGCCATTGTGGATGGATATTACGGAGATCATGCAAAAACATTTGCAGTTGGTACGATCTCAGAGGAAACTCAAAAGCTTCTCGACGTAACGAGGGAATCGCTGTACCGCGGCATTGGACAGTGTATCCCGGGAAACCACCTCAATGACATTGGACACGCTATACAGTCATTCTGTGAATCACACGGTTATGGCGTTGTTCGTGAGTTAGTTGGCCACGGTATTGGACAGAAATTGCATGAGGATCCCCAAGTCCCTAATTATGGGATTGCAGGAACTGGAGTGGAATTGAAGGAAGGTATGTGTTTGGCCATTGAACCGATGATAAATGCAGGTGTAAAAGAAATTTTCACCGGCAAAGATGGTTGGGCGATTAAGACCCGTGATGGGGAATATTCGGCTCACTTTGAACACACCATAGCAATTACTGCAAATGGTCCAGTTGTGCTTAGCACGGCTGAAGAAACGGTATTTGATTAGGTAAGGGGAATATGGCAAAAGAGAAAATGATCGTGGCGGATGGCAATATTTTGGAAAATCTTCCAAATGCCTCATTTCGCGTGAAGCTCGAAAATGGTCATGAGGTCCTTGCTCACATATCTGGTAAAATGCGAATGCATTATATCAAGATACTTCCAGGAGATAAGGTGACGGTTGAATTGTCACCATATGATTTATCTCGTGGTCGCATCACATACCGATACAAATAACTAAATAGGACGTAGATTAATGAAAGTTAGAGCATCAGTAAAACCAATTTGTGATAAGTGCAAAGTGGTCCGCCGCAAAGGCAAGGTGTTAGTTATTTGCGAAAATCCTAAACATAAGCAAAGACAAGGTTAAGGAGTACTCACTTGGCACGTATAGCAGGTGTTGACTTACCCAGAAACAAGCAGCTTCAATATGGTCTGACATACATTTTTGGTATTGGCGATTATTTTGCCAGCCAAATTTGTGAGAAGGCAGGCGTAGATCCAGAGATGAGGGTTCAGGACCTAAACGAAAATCAGGTTAGAGATATTCGTGAGGTTATTACCAAGGAATACCGAGTTGAGGGTGTACTGAGAAATGAAACTCAGATGAATATCAAACGCCTTATGGATATTGGATGTTATCGCGGATTAAGACATCGTCGTGGATTACCTGTACGGGGACAAAATACGAAGAACAATGCTCGTACCCGTAAAGGCCGCAAACGTAATGTCGGAATCAAGAAAAAGGGTTAGGAGATAGTAAGTGGCTAAAGCTCAAGCTAAATCCAGAAAAAAGAAAAAGCTTAAAGTTGAGCCGGAAGGCATTGTACATGTCAAGGCCAGCTTTAATAATACAATAATCAGTATTACTGATCGCAACGGTAATGTGATTGCATGGGCCTCCGCTGGTGTTGCCGGCTTTAAAGGTTCACGTAAAAACACACCATTTGCTGCATCACTTGCAGCAGAAAAAGTAGCAAAAGAAGCCATGGACGCCGGATTACAGCGCGCTGAAATCCGTGTAAAAGGTCCAGGTGGTGGTCGCGAGTCCGCTATTCGTTCAATTGCTGCTTTAGGTTTGGAAATTACAGCAATCAAGGACATCACACCCATTCCACACAATGGTTGTCGTCCATCTAAAAAACGTCGCGTTTAAGGAACTATAGACTATGGCACTTTTTAATGGACCACGCGGTAAGATTTGTCGCCGCCTCGGATTTCAGGCTTTCGAGTCTCCCAAATTCGCAGCTCCGACTAAGAATTACCCACCGGGCCAACATGGTCCGACTTATCGCCGTAGACCCTCTGAGTATGGTTTACAGCTAAAAGAAAAACAAAAGATGAAATACCTTTATGGTGTTCTTGAAAAGCAGTTCAGAACATATTTCAAGAAATCAAACCTGAAACAAGGTATCACTGGTCACAATCTCGTGGTTATGCTGGAAAGCCGTTTAGACAATACTGTGTATCGTCTTGGCTTTGCCAGAACCCGTCGTCAGGCTCGTCAGCTTGTCAATCATGGACACTTTCTTGTGAATAACAAGAAAGTCAATATCCCCAGTTATCAAATGAAACCGGGTGATATAATCAAGGTCCGTGAGAAGAGCAAAAAGCTTGATCTTATCCATGATTCAATGCGTCGCGTTCAGGGTGAAGGTTCTCATCCCTGGTTGAGACTAGACAAAGCGAATATGGAGGGGATCTATGTTGAAGCCCCGGCTCGTGATCAGGTTCATGATGAATACAATGAGCAGCTCGTTATTGAGTTGTACTCCAAGTAATAAAGTGAAGAAAGGATAATATGCCTAACTTTCACATACCTACATCGTTTAAGATTAAAGAAGGCGGCAGTGACAATCAACAGAGTTTTATAGTTGGTCCACTGGAGAGGGGATACGGCGTTACCATAGGTAATGGCCTGCGTCGAGTTTTACTCTCTTCGATGCCTGGAGCTGCAATTACGAGCGTTCGCATGGACAATGTGCTCCATGAGTTTGCAACTATCAAAGGGGTTAAGGAAGATGTCACTGACATGATTCTTAATCTGAAGGGTGTTCGGTTCAAGCTTCTTGAATCAAACCCGGATAAAGTTCAGTTGACTCTCAAGGGACCTCATATGTTCACTGCTGGTGATATCAATAATAGTGGGGATCAGTTTGAAATACTGAATCCAGACCATCATATCGCTACGCTTAATGATGAAGCTGAGATAAACATTGAATTAAGAATTCAAAGAGGCCGTGGATACGTTCCTTCAGATGAGAATAAACTACCGGATTATCCAATCGGTACCATTTTCATCGATAGTATTTTCTCCCCTGTCGTAAGAGCTACCTATGAAGTTATTCAACTTCAGGGAGCCGAGGATGAAGATCTTGAGATGCTGGAATTGATGATCGAGACAGATGGAAGTCTTGCTCCTCAGGAAGCTGCTAATTATGCTGCCAAGATGTTGATTGACCATGTACGCATTTTCGTTACTGAAGATATCAAGCTCATCACTGAGCCTGAGTCAGAAATCGACGAAGAAGTTCTGCGTATTCGCAATGAGCTCAAACGTAGTATTGATGAACTCGAATTATCTGTACGTTCCTATAATTGTCTTCAAGCTGCTGAGATCAAGAATATTTCTGATCTTGTCAGTAAGGAAGAACAGGAGATGCTCCGCTATAAGAATTTTGGTCGGAAATCTCTCACAGAGCTCAACGAGAAACTTGCTGAGCTTGGTTTGCATTTTGGAATGGACATTGATAAATACATGTCTGAAGAATAGGCTGGTTTAATAAATGCGACATAGAAAAGATGGTAGAAAACTAGGCCGGACGGCCAGCCACCGTAAAGCCATGTTGGCTAACATGGCGGCGAACCTATTCCTGCACAAACAGATTCGGACTACTCACCCAAAAGCCCTAGAAACTCGTCGTTTCGCTGAAACGCTGATCACAAAGGCCAAAAAAGGTGATCTCCATTCTCGCAGGATGGTTTTAAAGGTGATTCCTCATAAGGATGTTGTGAAAATTCTTTTTGATGAAATTGCTCCACAATATGCTGATCGTAATGGTGGCTATACGAGAATCATTAAGCTTGGACAACGCAAGAATGATGCAGCACATGTATCCATTCTAGCGCTTGTGGATTTTGACCCTTCTGGTGAAGTAGCTAAAACAACAGCCAAAGCTAAAGTTAAAAAAGCTCCAGTTGTCGCTGATGAAGTGACTCCCGAAGTTGAAGCTGCTGCTGAAGTAGCTCCAGAAGAAGCTGTTGAAGCTGTGACTGAAGAAGTTGCAGAAGAAACACCTCAAGCAGCTCCAGAAGAAGTTGTTGAAGCTGTGACTGAAGAAGTTGAAGCTCCCGAGTCCACTGCTGAAGAAGCAGATGAACCGGAAGCTGAATCGAAAACATCCTGATCATTGACTCTTCATTGAGAATTTGATGATTTTGAGATATTTAAAGGCAGGGATTCTCCCTGCCTTTTTAGTTTTAATTACCCTGCCTGCCATGCTGTCAGCAAAACCAGTTCAGGGAATCTGGGTAGTACGCCACTCCATAACCTCACCACAGAAGGTTCGCAAACTGGTTGAGTTTGCCGCATCAAACGGGTATACCGACTTGTTTATTCAGGTTCGAGGTCGTGCTGACGCCTATTACAATAGCCAAATTGTTCCTCGATCTACACTTTTACCCCGTGGTGATTATGATCCTCTCCGTGATATCATTCCGCTGGCTCACTCCTATGGCATTAAAATTCATGCCTGGGTGAACATGTATCTCTCATGGTCTGCTCGTAAAATGCCATCCAATCCTAACCATATTGTGAATAGATATCCCCAATGGGTTGAAGTCAACGGTCGTGGTAAGGCTGATTTGGAATTTATTGCACAGAATGGACGAAATGGGCGAGAAGGTGTATATTTATCACCGCTGAATGATGATGTGAACAACCACTTGCTCACAGTTATCAATGAGTTGGTTCAAAACTATGAACTAGATGGTATCCATTTGGACTATGTTCGTTTTCAAGATCGTGACTATGGCTACAATCGAGCTGGCCGCAAAAAATTTCTCATGCAATACAATGTCGATCCCATCACCCTCGGTAATGGGAAAGGTTCTTACTGGTATCGTCTCAATCCTGAGGACAAAGAAAAGTATTGGCTCCATTGGAATAATTTTCGCCGCGATGAACTAACTTCATTCATTGGAAATATCAACAGCAGTATTAAGAGTATTCGTCCAGGTATCAAGTTTTCTGCAGCTGTTAAGCCAAACCCAGATGTTGCCCGAAATCGCTTTTTCCAGGATTGGCCTTCCTGGCTAAATAATGGTAGCATGGATTTCGTGATTCCCATGAATTATGCCAAATCAGAAATCGATTTTAAACGAAGCATGACCATGATGAAAAAGGAGAGAATAAATCCTGATCAAATCTTCATGGGAATAGCAACCTACAATCAAAATAGTTTTACTTCTTCAGCAAAAATTGCACATTCCAGGGATGCCGGATTTAGTAATCTTATCATATTTTCCTATGATACATATGAAAAGGATCCGCGTTACTTCGACCAGATTCATCGCAGCTTCAAAAAAAAATAGGAGGCAGTATGGGGCGTATTATCACACCGCCAACAGGCAATAAATTGCATTGTAAGGGTTGGCACCAGGAAGCTGCTTACCGCATGATACAACACAACCTGAGTCCTGATGTTGCTGAAAATCCAGATGAATTGATCGTTTATGGTGGATATGGGAAAGCTGCCCGTAACTGGGAATCCTTTGATGCCATATTAAAAAGTCTGGAAACCCTGGAAAATGATGAAACCCTCATGATTCAATCCGGGAAACCTGTCGCTGTTTTTAAAACCCACACCCAAGCTCCCCGTGTTCTCATCAGCAATTCCATGTTAGTCCCCAAATGGGCTACCTGGGAACATTTCAACGAGCTCGATAAAAAGGGTTTGATGATGTACGGCCAAATGACAGCTGGAAGCTGGATATACATCGGTTCACAGGGAATTCTACAGGGAACCTACGAAACATTAGCCTCTTTAGCCAAACAACATTATCATTCGGATCTCACTGGCAAAGTAGTTGTGACTGCAGGTCTTGGTGGAATGGGTGGAGCCCAACCCCTGGCTGTAACCATGAACAATGGTATAGCTCTTGTCGTTGAAATTGATCCCTCGCGAATTCAAAAACGTCTGGATACCCGCTATTTAGATAAATCCACCAAAGATTTAGCTGAAGCATTGACCTGGATCAATGAGGCTAAAAAGAACAAGCAAGCAGTGAGTATCGGTCTCGAAGCCAATGCAGCTGACATTCTACCGGAGCTGATTTCACGGGGTTTTATCCCTGATGTTGTCACAGATCAAACTTCTGCCCATGATGAATTACGTGGGTATTATCCGCATGGGATTAGCTTCTCCGAGGCCAATCTCCTTCGTGAATCTGACCCCGAAAAGTATATATCAATGAGTTACAAGTCCATGGCCAGACACGTTGAGGCCATGCTTTCATTTAAAAAGGCTGGATCCATTGTTTTTGATTATGGCAATAATATCCGCGCCCAGGCTGAACAGGCCGGGGTGGAAAATGCCTTCGATTTCCCCGGTTTTGTTCCTGCTTATATAAGACCCCTGTTCTGTGAGGGTAAAGGACCTTTCCGCTGGGTAGCTCTTTCAGGAGATCCCCAGGATATTTATCGAACTGATCAACTCGTGAAAGAAATGTTTCCTGAAGATGAAGCACTGATTCGCTGGATCGATATGGCTCAGGAGCAAATTGAATTCCAGGGATTACCCAGCCGAATCTGTTGGTTGGGCTACGGTGAACGCGCCAAACTTGGTTTAGCTATGAACGAACTGGTTCGTAATGGTGAAATCTCAGCTCCACTGGTTATCGGTCGCGATCATCTTGACTCAGGCTCAGTTGCCTCTCCCAACAGAGAGACTGAATCCATGTTGGATGGTTCTGATGCAGTTGCAGATTGGCCCATACTCAATGCATTGGTCAATGCAGTTGGTGGTGCCAGTTGGATTTCAGTCCATCATGGGGGTGGTGTTGGGATGGGCTACGCCATACACGCTGGTATGGTCATCCTTGCAGATGGATCAGAAGAAATGGATGAACGCCTTCAACGCGTACTGACCACAGACCCGGGAATGGGTGTGGCTCGACATGCAGATGCCGGCTACGAGCGTGCCATTGATGTAGCCAATGAGCGTGGTGTCAAACTACCTATGATAAATGGATAATTCTGCCTAGACCCAAAATCTCTGCAATACAAGATTTTAAGATATTTCTAGGGTGTCAAGAATTACTGTAGCCACCTAACTGCGTTACCCATAGGATGATTTTAACCTAAAAAAAATAATAACTAAGCAGCTATACGAGTTTATGATTTGATTTATAATCTATTTTTATATATTTAACCCAAATTTAAAAGTGATAGCATCCGGTAAAAGCTAAAGCTTAACTGTCATCGCAACTATGCTCCATCACTTTGAGAGGTATTTTGCCATGCTAAAGACTCTAACAATTCTTTCTTTTTCCTTTTTGTTAATTGCCTGCCCCAACCCACCAGACCCCAAAGAAGAACGTGATACCCACATATATCTTGAATCGATCAACACTTCGACAACGTCAATAGAATTGAAAATCAGCGTGGCGGATACGACCCAATCTTGGGGGGTCACTTTGAGTAGGAACGATTCCATTGTACTTCAAGCACAAGTCATGGGTCACGATACAACAATTGTAGATACAAATTTAACACCTGATACTGAATATATCTACACTGCTTATTTTACGATAAATGAAGAAATTCAAGACTCCTCCCTTGCGCTGACAATAGTCACTGATAAAGAGCCGCGTGATACTAGCATCACTTTAGAGCATAGAAGTACCTGGACCTGTTCAGTTACACTGAATGTCAGTGTGGGAGATGCACGTGAGCCCTGGAACTTCGCATTAAATCGAGATGGATTGACCATTCTGGAAGCTGAGGTCATTGCACCTGATACAACACTGATTGATGATGGGTTGGAGTTAAATACTAATTACTCCTATCAAGCTTACTTAACAGAGTCTGGTGAAAGTCTTGAATCATCGCTTGTTCTGGATGTCACCACTCTTGACATAAGCAGTCATGATTTTAGCTGGACTCTGGAAAAGCTGGGTAACTATGGCAGTCGTTTATATGATGTTGCAATCGTAAACGAAAACAATATCTGGGTGGTGGGCAATATTGAAACTGATACTGTGGAATACAATGCAGCTCACTGGGATGGGACCGAGTGGGAATTAATGCGTATTATCAGCTCAGCAGATTTGCATAGCGTGTTCTATTTTACAGAAGACGATATATGGGTAACAAGTTTTGGCCTACCCATTCACTGGGATGGAGCTGAATGGACACTTTACCACATTCAAAATATGGGTTTAGATGTAAGTGCAGGATTTGACTCTTGGGGCACATCTACAGATAATATGTACTTCGTTGGTCATGAAGGGGGAATTGTTCATTACGATGGCACTGAGTTTAGCAAAATGGAGAGTGGTGTTGGCACTGATCTATACCGGGTCTCAGGTTCTGAGGATGGTAGTTATGTTTTTGCAACAGGATTTCGAAATCTGGACGGTAACCATGAAAGTGTAACATTGATATATCATGCAGGCACCTGGGAAACATTGTACTATGCACCAGACTATCTAGGAGATTTCACAGAAGGTGATTATGGTAGAATGACGGCTGTGGATGTTTACGGTGACACTTGTTATGTGGTTTCTAGAGAGGGTCTCATAAAATACAATTATTCTAGTAATACTACTGATCTACTATTATCCAGAGAAGCGAATATTCATTACGAAGACTTTAATGCACTTTCTGGTCAATCACCTACTGATGTAATGATATTCAGTGAAGTTGGAGATGTCAGTCATTTCAATGGAGCAATCTGGACTCTGGATACACGGATTGACATTCAAAGTGGCAATTGGTATGTGAATGGCCAGCTTGTGAATAATCAGGCTGTAATGGTTGGTGTGAACTTTGATTTTGATACAGAAAGAGCCGGAGCCTTGATTGCCAGGGGGACAAGATAAAACAATTCAGAGAATCATTCTGTAATAAGAATTAATAGTTATCAAACAGAAGGGATAATTGAAATGGAAAAAACTCGCATCACCATTATTTGCATTGTTTTAAGTTTACTGTTAGCCATTCCAACTGCTATCGCGGGTCCTGAAAGGTGTGGAGTTAAGGATGCTACTCTTGAAGAATTATTAATTATTCAGCAGAATAATGAACTGCTTAGGGGAGGTCAGGAAATATTTGAGATGCCAAATGAGATCAATATTCCGATAGCATTTCATGTGGTAACCAACGAAGATGGTACCGAAGGGAATCTAAGTGAGACTGATATTAATAATCAGATTGTTGTATTAAACAATGCATACTCCCAGTATGGTATCAATTTCTGGTTGCATTCAGCTGATACTATTAACGATGATAATTTCTATTATCATGTTTTAGAACTTTTTTATGAAAGTCAGTTAAAAGCCCAATACGCTGCAGATCCTGAACATACGCTTAATATTTACACTGTCGGTGTTTTGCAGGAGCCGGGAGAAACATTTGAATATTTTGGAATTAGCACCTTCCCCTGGGATTATAATCAATCGCATCACATGAATGGGGTAATGCTTAAGTATACAACCTTGCCTGGAGGAACTGAAACTGGTTATAATGAAGGTGATACAGGTACTCATGAGGTGGGTCATTATTTAGGTTTGTGGCATACATTTCAACTTGGGTGCGCTTCGCCTGGAGATGAAGTAGGGGATACACCCAAACAGGCTGATGGACCTAATAAATGGGATTGTACCGATTCCTTGAATACTTGTGTTGACTTTCCAGTCGACTTTACCGATCCCGTTCATAATTTTATGAATTATACCGATGATGCCTGTATCAATGAATTTACACAAGGCCAAAAGGATAGGATGTTCGATCAGATTGAAATCCATAAATCGGGCTTGTATCACATTGATATAACTTTAACAAATAGTGAAATAGGTGTGTCTGGTAGTAATCTTGGTGGTCAATTGAGCCTGGATCAGTTAGATGGTGATGAAGATTATCCTGGTGAACAATCTGGAAACGAAGTCGCAGTTATTGTAGGCTATGACTACACAGCTTGGACTCATAATAAAACTTTGATAGGTAGTCAAGGTGCGGTAGAGCATTATGACTGGTTCCCGATCTCAAATATCAAGACCATAAACGAAAATATGGAGATTGAAACAGGACAATCAAGCATACGTGCACTATTTAAAGATGTCGCTGAAATCCAAATCTCATCAGTTGTTCCTGAGGCGCTTGAGTTCCATGATCCCTGGTATATCCAGCATATTGAGGATGATCCAGGAATTTGGGATCAACCCGATGAACTTCGTCCATTACCTGAATTGACAGTCAATGGCGATTATGAAGTATTTCTAAATCAAAATCCAAATTTTAATCCGGGGGACGACATATATTCGCTGAATGCCCCACAGAGCTATGTGGATCTAAATGGGATCTATGAATTTGTCAACTGGACTGGAGTAGATATTGCTTTCAATATAGCCGGTGACAATTCCACAAGTAACAACGAGACACCCATCGTTTTTTTGACCAACAACGCATCAGTAACGGCCAACTATGAAATCCTCAATCTCATTCCCAATAATCAGATAAATGTTGAGGTTGGAGAACAATTAATAATCCCCGCGGGAGCTAATATCCCCTTTGCTGAGGGTGTGCAGATTGAAATGCACGGAGGAGACTTAATTGTGCAAGGGACTTATGAGGATCCCATTCGTTTGTACCCTGAAACAAATAGCTGGAATGGTATTGTTGAGACATTAGCAAATTCATCTGTAATTATAGATCATGCTACCCTGGAAGGAGCAAATGATCAGATACAAGGAGGCTCGTCTTTATATTTCTATAGCTCGTCATTAATGATTAGTAATTCCACTTTCCTAAACTGTGGAGCGATAACCACTTTTGATGATATTGATTTGAGCCGAAATGTTTTTATTAGTGATGGAGTGACAGAATCCCCAGCACTCGATATTAGGAATGTTAGCCGGGCTACTATTACAAACAACACCTTTATTAATCATAAAAACAGCATTAAGGGTGGCCAAGCTCAGATCTACAATGATGAGTTTCAAATGTTTAACAATATTTTTTACTTTAACAGCACACTTCACAATAATGCAAATACAGCACCCTTTGTTCAAGATCCTTCTTTCCCTTCGCCTGTAAATGAACCAATGTATATTGATTATAATTTATTCTATGGGTACGAACAAAACGGTCTTTACCCAATCCCCTATTTATACTGGATGAATAGTCAATTTGGCAATCCTGAGTTTGCTGACGAAACGAATGACAATTTCTATTTAACCCCCTTTTCTAACTCCGTGATCGATTTAGGTCGTCCTGAACCACAATATAATGATCCTGATGGCAGTCGGGGTGATTTGGGAGCCTATCCACTAAGTCTATTGGGAGGGATTCAGGCTACTGATATAACAATGCAGGGATCTGCTTGGATAACAGCGGATTACACAGTTGCCTCAGGTGCAAATTTATCAATCCTGCCAGGAACCGAGCTTTTCTTTGCTGAAAATAAAAAAATTACAATCGAAGGAAGTCTAACAGCCTTGGGGGTCTAGTGAGGAACCGGTTTTATTTAACCCAGCTGCAACCACTACAGATAAACAATATTGGGGTGGAGTGGTCGTGAATGAAGGAACTGTGAATCTAACTAATGTAGAAATTAGAAATGGTAAATTTGGGCTTTATCTGTATAGATCAGGGGGAACGATTTCTGGCCTTACTCTTGATAATAATTACTATGGAATAAATTATTACCAATCTACTCTACCATCCCTGACAAACAGTACCGTCTCAAACAGCTACTACTATGGTCTATATGTGAACGGTGTAGCACCAGACTTTGACATAATTGGAAATAACTTTACCGATAATCGATACGGAATGTACTTATATAATTTTGCAGGATTAATCAGAAACAATACGGTCATGGGAAATATCTACGATGGGATAAGATTCTATAGCCAGAGCAGTGCTAATATGACTACGGTCCGAATCCCGGGAGATACACCCTATGCGGTGAATAATCATATTTCAAATACAACTAGTGGCGAGGGAATCGAAATATATTCCGGATCATTCCCCATCCTTGGGGATTTTGACGAGACTCCGATCAAGGTCTATGGTGGTTTTAATGAGTTTTTTGCCAATTCGGGTAGGATAAGTGTCCGGAATAATAATGGATCAGTAGTTGAAGCGCAACTTAACTGGTGGTCAGGAAATTGGGATCCAGCAAAATTCAATTGGAATCTAACTGTTGATTCATATAATCCTGATGCCGGAATGAAGAAAAGTGCAAATTTTGACATAGATTCGTTGAGTGCAATCTTGAGAGAGGCTGACCATCTATTGGTCGACAGTTCCTATACTGAAGCAATAGATATTTACTATGATGTTATAGGTACAGTACCTGAGGACTCACTTTCAGTACGTGCCTTGATTGGGATGACAGCTTGTTATAATGCAATCGGCGATAATGATGCATTACTGATTCAACTACAGCAAATCACAACAGAGTTCGAGGGGTTGCTTGTGGCTGCTAGTGCCTTGGATTATTACGTTGCTGTACTAGTAAGAGAGAACAATCTGGAAAGTGCCCTCTTTTACAATGAAGCTGTTATTGCTGAATATGAGTCAATGGATGATGTGGATGAGGCACTGGCAAGTACCTGGTTTGAGCAAAGTATGATATATGAGGACATGGCTATGCAAGCTGAGGTTTTGGGCAAATCTTCAACTGCTACAATTAATTTGAGTGTAGCAAAGAACGCTCAAAATCATGTACTTGAGCAGTACAACCATACAGAAATTGCCAATCTAATCCGCGTGCTTAATGAAGAAGATGAGATAGAAATAACAAAACCAGTTGAAGCTCCTGTAGTATTCACTATGCTACCAGTCTATCCAAATCCCTTTAACCCAAGCACCACAATCCAATATGCATTGCCAAAAACATCAGATGTACAAATCACAATCTATGATCTACTGGGTCGGAATATCTGGAGCCATGAAGAAGTTGCCCAATCGGCAGGAACCTATTCCTTGCAGTGGAATGGATTAAACAAAAACGGGACCCAGGCAGCCAGCGGCATTTACTTGGTTTCCTTTTCAACATCTGGTCTCCGAGCTGTACAGAAGGCAGCCCTGATTAGGTAAGAAAAGTGCAAGGTAATAGGGACAGATTAATTTAAAATATCGTTATATAACATAGGCACTCGATAATCAAAATGGATCGATTTATCTTTAGTTAGCTCAATGATTAGAAAGGACATATTTCGAAAACTCAATCTAAAGTAAAAGGCATCACCAATCTTGGTCAATGGGTGTCCTGGAATCCTGAGAAGCAAATCATGGAAGTGGGAAATGGTGGTACCTGGCTCATGGAGAATGGCCGCTTTTCAGAGTATAGTCCAAAATCTTTCACGGATCAGGGATTTCTGAATGCACATGGCCAACTCATGACTCCGGGGCTCATTGATTCTCATACACATCCAGCCTTTGCAACCACACGCGAGCTGGAATTCGAAATGCGATCTCAGGGTAAAACCTACCAGGAAATTGCTGAAGCCGGAGGAGGCATTCGAAACTCCGTTAGAAAACTGCGTGAAATATCTGAATCCGAACTGGCTGATCTGGTCGAAACACGGCTGAACCTCATGCTCAAACATGGTACTACCACGGCAGAATGCAAAAGTGGATATGGCTTATCAACAGAAACAGAGCTAAAATCTCTTCGCGCCATCAAAACTGCATCAGAAAGAACACCCCTACAAACATTCTCCACGCTTCTCGGGGCACATGAAGTTCCAGATGAGTATCGCAATGATCGTGAAACTTATATTGATCTGATAATCAATGACATGATTCCAAAAGTTTCTCAACAAAAATTAGCTGAGTATTGTGACGTTTTCTGTGAAGAGGGTGTCTACACTATCGCTGAGACAGAGAAGATCCTTCTATCAGCTCGAGAACATGGAATGCAGTTAAAATTTCATGCCGATGAGTTTGTTTCAAGCGGTGGAGCTGAACTTGCTGCAAAAATGGGAGCATTATCAGCTGATCATCTCATGGCCATTTCAAATACTGGAATTACTGCTCTAGCGGAATCGGATACTGTGGCCACCCTGTTGCCTGGGACCACCTTCTTTCTGGGGAGTAATACCTGGGCGCCAGCGAGAAAACTGCTCAATGCAGGGGTAACCATTGCGTTGGCAACTGATTTCAATCCAGGTAGCAATATGAGTCTCTCTATGCCGTTTATTCTGACGTTGGCAGTGATTTACCTGCATATGACCCCGCTGGAAGCGCTTCAAGCAGCTACTTCAGGTGCTGCCAAATCCATGGGAATAGAGAAAAATACAGGTTCAATATCTCCTGGATTTATGGCAGATGCTGTCTTGTGGCAGGCTAATAATTATCGTCAATTGCCATATTTCTACGGCAGCAATCAGGTTCATCAAATTGTAGTTGGTGGTCAGCCAATTCTTTGAAACTCTGAAATTGCAAAGTTGCCATCCCATATCGCTTGATTCAGACCAAGCAAAACGTATATTGCTCAATCGTAAATTTTGATTGGTGGAGGAAAACCGTGAAATTCAAAAAACTGACTATAATTGTTCTAAATCTATTACTCCTTGCTTCATTTGGCATGGCCCAATCCAGTTCGGTTATGTACAGAGAAGCGTTAAAAATATTTAAGAGCTATCGCTACGAAGTAGACTATGCTGATTTTCAGATGAAAACCTATGAAGAAGATGGCAAAACTGTGCTTCAGTTACTGGTTATTGTAAAATCTGGTAGAAACCGGTTTGATGAAGCCCTTCTGGTTGCCTACGCCGCCAGTGGATCTGCAATTGACAAAACCAACGCTGCAATTGACAGAGTCAGTGTGGTGGTGAAGGTCCAGTATAAAGAAGAAGTCTCCATTGCTGCTACGGCTGATGCAAGTGATGTGGTAAAGCTGTACAAGGAAGAGATGGATGTTTCAACATTCATGGGACGATTGACCTGGCACTAGTCAACCTTCCACATGTTTAAAGTTTTAAAAGCGAGGATTTTATGCCTCGCTTTTGTTTAGGATTAGAATTGAGGTATTATGATGTTTTCCACAAACACAGCTAAACGAGTAGCCCTATTTATTTTGAGTTTGTTATTGATGAGTTGTGCAGCTCTTATGGGACCTGATATCAAACCAGGCATGGTTCTTTTTGAAGCAGGTAAGTATGGGGCTTCTCTGGACCACTATGAGACCATTATTAAAGATGGGAAGGCCAATGCAAAAGTATATCGATTAGCCTATGAAAGTGCCTTCAAAGCTGGAAAGCGCATCACCGCTGGGAAGTATTATAAGGAAGCGATTAAAGCAGGATTCGATGCAGATTCACTCGTTACCCTAGCTACAAATCTCTGGTACGACAGAGCTTTAACAACCATGGGTAGCAACAATTGGGTTGAAGCGCGAAAAGCTGCATCCCAGATCGCCGATCTGGTAGATGGTTCAAACCAGGACAAGTTCTGCACCCTGGTTCTTGCAGGGAAGAAAAAATTTGACCGAGGTGCTCACAAAGGTTTGTGGGATGCCATTAGTGACTATAGTAAAGCTGCCAATTATGATAAAAGTTCAGGTCTGCCTTATTTCCTCATGGGCCAGGCTAGATACAAAAATAATCGCACAGATTATGATGCTGCTCTTGAGGATTATTACGAAGCAATTCGAATTGAACCCAGTGGTGCCTTCATCAAGCAGGCCAAAGCAGACATTAAAAAGATTGAAACAGTTAAGAAAAAGATGAACGCTTTCTGGGGGAAGTAAGGTATAAGAAGTAAGAAGTAGGCAGCCTGATATCCAACCTTAAGGATTCACTATCTGATTCCAGATACACAATATCAAATGATAAGGGATGACTCTTCTGCACCTCTGACCATTTGTTGAAAAAAATAGTGCTCTATTCGTTTCCTTCGTCAATTTCGTTGTAAAATAAGAAAACCACGCCAATACTTATATCCCTATACCTTTATTCCTCAGACTTCTTCTTAAAGAGCCGGGCTTTCTCAAAACGGTTTTCTGTGCCTTCCAACATCCGCTTGATATTACTGCGATGCGTGAAAATCACAAAAAGAGGTATCAACAGTGAAAATACCCTCAATGTCAAAGACACCTGGACATCTGGATTAATGCCTTCAATGATGTAAAGAGTAATGGGAAGTGCACTGGCAGCCAGCATGCTACCCAGTGAAACAATTCCTGTGGAAATGAGGGTAACGATGAAGACTAATAAGCATATGGGTAAGGCAATGGGGAAGAGTGCGATGAGCATACCCGCCAGCGTGCCAACGCCTTTGCCACCCTTGAATCCTGCAAACACAGTATAGGTATGCCCCAGGACTGCAGCAAAACCTGCAATGATCATCAAGGCATCTGGATTTGAAGCAAATAGAATTGAGTCAGAATTGAGATGACCAGCCACGTAGCATGGCACCCATCCTTTAAAAACATCGATGATGGTCACAAATAAGGCTGGTTTCCAACCAAAAGTACGAAACACATTGGTAGCACCGGCATTTCCAGAACCATGTTCACGAATATCGGTTTTATACTTTAGTTTGGAGACGATGATACTTGTAGGCGTTGATCCTACCACGTATGCAATCAATATAAGTATAAGTAGTTCAACCATTTTCTAATCCTTTATTTACTTTGACGAAATATAATCAACTACCAAAAGGGTAAGTCCATAAAATATCTACTTCAGCCTATTTATATTGAAGTGCAATGCCAATAGCTCCTACGCCGGCATGGACACCTAGGGCTGGACAGAAATCAGATACAAACACCTGCGCATCTGGATAGGCTGACTCGAAAACATCTTTTATTGCATCGGCTGTTTCCGGATTTACGCCATGGACAATTCCAATCCGCTTGATTGATTTTTCTCTCGCCTTTTTTAGGACAAACTTTTCAAACTTTTTAAAGATATTTTTACGTCCAAAGGTGACCCCACATGGTTTTAGAAATCCATCTTTTGTAATACTGAGGACTAGATTCAAACCAAGAAAGTCGATGATACGCTTCTTGCCAACACTTAGCCGTCCACCTTTTTGAACGGCGTCCAGGGTCTTTAAGGCAATAAAGATTTCTGTTTTGTCAATGGTTTCATCAGCGAGTTGCGTCAATTCAGGAAAGCTCATATCCTGATCAATTGCCTCTGCAATTTCCAAAGCAATAACCCCGGTCCCCGCAGAAACAGATAATGAATCAAGGATGGTTTGATGCTTTTTAAATTTCACTTTATCTAATGCCGCACTGGCGTTTTGATAGGTGCCACTCAACACCTGGGGGAGGTGCAGTGAAATTACTGATTCATAGTGAGAGGATAGAAATTGATACATCCTCCTAAAATCAGCAGGCGGAGGTTGTGAGGTCTGGGGGTGGTGCGCAGAATCAGCAAGCTTTGAATAGAACTCTTCATTGGAGATGGTCACGCGATCAATGTATTGTTCCTTGCCAAAATTTAATCTGACTGGAACAACATGAATATGGTGCTTTTCGAGGATATCCACTGGTAGATCACAAGTAGAGTCTACTACGAGAGCAACCTTTTGCTGAGAGCGCATGCTTTTGTTTTGTTCCCGCATGTCATCAGCCTTTTGCTGTTGAACCTCTCCATAGGTCGCCAGAGTTTTAAACAGGCTAGCTGGGTCATCAGTATGAATATGTACTTTTGCCCGATGCTTGGATCCTGCAATGACAATGCTATCACCAAGTGATTTAATTGATTGACTAAGTTTTTCACGGGGTATGTTTTCCCCCACAATGATGCATTCAGTACAGAATGGGAAAGAGAGACTGTCCACATCGACCTCACTCATCTCAAGTACAACTGCTGAAAAACTCGAATCAATCTTTGGTAGTTTACGAATGTCCCCAGTGTTCATGAAATTCATGACGCCTTCAAGAATACTCACAAATCCACTCCCTGCTGCATCAACTACACCGGCGTCTTTAAGTACTTTAAGTTGCTCAGGAGTATACTCCAGGGCTTTCTGAGCTGCTTCAAGGGAAATATTCCAAACCTTTTGAAAGTCAGGGCTGGTTTTTGAAGCCTCAATAAGGCTCTCACTCCAGGCTCTAATTACTGATAATATGGTTCCTTCTACGGGATTCATTAACGCAGTATATGATTCATCAACTGCAATTTTTGTCGCCTCGGCAAATTGACTGGTATTTACTTCAGCAAAGGGTTTTAAACCCATGCTGAGACCCTGAAAAAACTGAGCCAGGATGACGCCAGAGTTTCCGCGGGCATTGTCCAATGCTGCTTCGGCAACCACATCACTTAATTCATTTAAATCCAACCTGCTGTGGGGTTGAATGTGTTCAATTATCCCCATGAGGGTGAAGGCCATATTCGTCCCTGTATCTCCATCTGGAACTGGAAATACATTGATTTTGTTCAGATAATCCTGCTCATCTAATAGACTTTGGATTCCAGCATACAAAACGCGATACAATCTGATTCCGTCTAGATAGGCAATTTTCATTTCCGACCCTCTATTGTGTGTGTCAAATTCCATCAATTGAATAAATGAAATAGATATTTTTGTGAGATAATATAAGCGATCAACTTAAAATCTGGATTAAAATTCAAAAAATTTAAAGAAAGCCCGTGAAGCCCTCAAATAGTGTTTGGGAATCGCTTGAGTGCCTATCATATTTGCACGTTCATTGACTTGATGTACAAGCTTTTATTCAGGAGCTGTGTTTGACATAACACAGGGATAAAAACTTAATCGCTACTTCACCATTATTTGGGAAGTAGCTCTATAAATTGAGATAGAAAATCACAGGAGGTTTCATGTCTCTCACTATTACTGATGAATGTATTAACTGCGGTGCTTGCGAACCAGAATGTCCAAATGACGCCATCTCTGAAGGCGATGAGTTCTACGAGATAGATCCTGAACTCTGTACAGAATGTAAAGGTCATTTTGACGAATCACAATGTGTTGAAGTTTGCCCCGTCGATTGTATCCCCATGGGTGTTGTGGAGTCTGATGAAGTCCTCATGGCTCGCTATGCAAAACTAACTGGCTGATTATCTTCGCCCTGGTTTAGCAACACGTTATTGAATAAAAAGGTCTCCCGGTCGGGGGACCTTTTTATATTGAGATTAAAATGAGAATCCAGGGAGAATCTCGCTATTTCCCTCACATAATTAAACCCTCAGCAACAAGTCATTTTTCCTACTCAGATGTATCATTTTTCCTGCATCTGCTAAAATGAAAACTATATTAGCGGGCTATGAAAGTTACAGGAATATAAATACTATGAGTGAAGATAAACTTAAATCCCTTTTAGAGCAGGTTAAGTACCCTGGTTTTAATAAGGATGTTGTTGCTTTTGGACTTATTCAAAATGTAAAAGAGAGTGGTAAAAGTGTGGAACTTGGTGTCAAATTTTCGTCTGAAAAAGAAGAAGTACGCCAGGAAATCCTTTCAAATATAGAAAAAGCTTTACGTGGTGGTGGCTACGAAGAGGTCAGCATCGAAATTGTACAGGCTAGTGCTCAACCAGCTCCTGGTACGGAAACACCAGAAGCTCCGCCTTCAATCCCAGGTGTGAAATATACCATCGCCGTAGCCAGTGGCAAAGGCGGTGTTGGTAAATCTACTGTTGCAGCCAATCTCGCTGCTGCACTCCGCAAGCAGGGACACAGCGTTGGAATACTTGATCTAGATGTTTTCGGACCAAGTTTACCAATTACCATGGGTGTGCATGAAGTCCCTAAAGTGCTTGAAGGGAACAAGCTTGAGCCAGTGAGAAAATTTGATATGTCGCTCATGTCGCTTGGCTTTTTGCTTACAGATAGTTCGCCTGTAATCTGGCGCGGGGCCATGGTCAGTAAAATGGTCACCCAATTTCTCTTTGATGTAAACTGGGGAAATTTGGACTATCTCATCCTGGATTTACCACCTGGTACAGGAGATGTTCAACTTACGCTTGTACAACGTGTGGCTTTGACTGGTGCTGTAATAGTCACAACACCTCAGGATCTTGCCTTGAAGGATGTAGAGCGTGGTGCCAACATGTTTGAGAAAGTTGATACGCCCGTTCTCGGTATAATCGAAAACATGTCCTATCATGTCTGTACAAATTGTGGCCATGTGTCACAAATATTTTCAACTGGAGGTGGGGACAAAGAGAGTACGCGCTTAAATGTTCCACTTCTGGCTAAAATCCCTCTAAATGAGGAGATTATGAAAGCCGGGGAAAATGGCGAGCCACTGGTTATCCATCTTCCAGAATCGGAAGCAGCCCAGATGTTTAGAGATGTTGCTGATAAATTACATGAATTGGTAAGCTGAATCTTTCCATCTTGATCAACGAAAATACCATACTAGAGGCATTGCGTAAGGTTTACGATCCAGAGATTCCAGTTAATCTGGTTGATCTTGGGTTGATCTATAGCACCAGCATCGAGAATGGAAGTGTAAATATTAAGATGACCCTTACTGCCACGGCCTGTCCTATGCATACTGTCATTTCTCAGAACGTGAAGTTGGCGGTAGAGGCTTTAGAGGGTGTGAGTGAGGCAGTTGTGGATATCGTCTGGGAACCCCGCTGGAATCCGGAAATGATCAGTCCAGAAGGTCGAATCGCATTGGGTATGGAATAATCAAAGCTATGTCAGCCGAGTTTGAGCAATTAAAAGCTGAAGTACTTGCCCACGGGAATCTCCCAAAACATGTTGCTATCATCATGGATGGGAATGGACGCTGGGCAAAATCTAAATCTAAACCAAGAATCTTTGGCCACAGAGCAGGTGTAAAATCGGTTCGTCGAATCACTGAGCTGGCCGGTGAGTTGGGTTTAGATACCTTGACTTTATACACATTTTCCAGTGAAAACTGGAAAAGACCCAAAGTCGAAGTTTCAGCACTTATGAACCTGTTGCTGGACACCATCACCAAAGAAGTTGATGATCTTCATCGAAATAATGTTCGCCTTACCGTAATCGGTGATCTGGATTCAATGCCCAAGGGTCCCAGATCTGGGATGTTGGCCGGAATTGAAAGAACAGCAAAGAATACGGGATTAAATTTGAACCTGGCGCTGAATTATGGAAGTCGTCAGGAAATTCTCACCGCTGTTCAATCCATTGGAACAGATGTGGCGAATGGGACACTACAAGTTTCAGAAATTAATGACAATACCATTTCCAACTATCTCTATACCTCCAATATCCAAGATCCGGATCTTTTAATCCGAACAAGTGGAGAATTCAGGCTGAGTAATTTTTTATTGTGGCAACTGGCCTACACTGAAATTTTTGTCACACCTGTCTATTGGCCAGCTTTTGAGGGGAAGGATTTTTTGGATGCCATACGCGATTATCAAAAAAGGGAGCGTAGATATGGACAAGTTAGTGAACAAATACAGCACTAACACGTTCGTCTAAGTATGAAAAATTTTATTTTACACATCGCAAGCTTGATTCTGTTAGTATCCTTTACTTGGGGACAGCAGCAAGCCGTCAAAATCAAAATCGCAAGTATTGATGTAATTGGAACAAAAACGGCCACCCCTGCTGTGGTTATTGCTGCCTCAGGTTTAAGTGCAGGTATGGAAGCCACCCAGGAAGACTTTTCAGAGGGTGTCAAACAGCTGTGGAGTCTGGGTCTCTTTTCCGATGTCAAAATTCTTTCAGATCGCGAATCCCCAGAAGGACTTTTCTTAATTATTTCTGTGGAAGAGTATCCCCGTCTGTCTAAGGTTGTTTTAGAGGGCAATAAAAAGCTGAAAACTGACGAGATAGATGAAGCCTTGAATTTGCATCCTGGTCAGGCACTTACACCCTTCATTGTGTATGAGAGCCAACGTATCATTCAGGACTTGTATTATGACGATGGTTATCTCCTGGCAGAAATTGAACCCAGTACATTCGAAGGCGAAAAAGAGAATTCTCGCGGGGTGAAATTTTCCATTGTTGAAAACAAAAAGGTTTCCGTCGGCGAAATTCGTTTCACTGGAAATACTCAGCTATCTGATCGTAAGCTCAAAAAGAAGATGGACATGATCAAAGAGGAACGCTGGTGGAAATTTTGGGCCGATGCTGAATTCTCTATTGATAATCTCCGGGCTGATGAGCGACTGATTGAAGAGTACATGCATTCCATTGGTTATCGTGATGCCGAAATTCTAGGTGACAGTCTCTACTACTCTGAAGATTTGAAAAAAATGTACTTCGATATTATTCTCTATGAAGGGGAGAAGTATAAATATGGAGAAGTGAAAGTTACTGGGAATACCATCTTCGAGAGTGAAGATATTCTATCCGCTCTGGGCATATCACGGGGCGATCAGTATAATTCTGAAAAGCTTATGGAAGCCATTGAGCTGGGTGTAAGAAGTCCATATATGGATAAAGGTTACCTTTATTGTCAGATCAACCCTATTGAATTACCTGTGGCAGCTGATACCGTATCTCTGACCCTTGAAATTGCAGAGATGAATCCTGTTCATATTCGGCATATCAACATTGTGGGTAACGATAAGACAAAAGAAAGCGTCATTCGCAGAGAGCTTAGAATTTTCCCTGGTGATCTTTTTAGTCGAACCGCGCTCATGCGCTCCCAACGAGAAGTTATGATTCTCAATTACTTTGGTAACGTAGTACCAGACGTCATCCCTTATGATGATGATGAAATCGATCTTGTCTTTGAAGTAGAAGAGAAGAATACCGGTACAGCTACAGCGAGTGCTGGTTATAGTGAACGTGATGGTTTTATTGGAACTGTAGGTCTACAATTCCCCAATTTTAGGGGAAATGGACAACAACTTTCTTTTAGCTTTCAGCGCGCCTACAGCTATGAAGCCCTTTCTATCAGTTTTGTGGAGCCCTGGTTATTCAATACACCAAACTTATTGGGTGTCAGTATTTTTGACCAGGATCGCAGCCAGGGAAACAGCTCTAGTTTTTCGGGCTACTCTTCGAGCTACTCAACACCCTATGATGTTCATACGACGGGTGGATCAATTACATTTGGTCGTCGTTTCCAATGGCCAGATAACTATTTCAGAGGCCGCTGGACATTCAGAGGCGCTGTGGATAGATACGGCGAAGTCTATTATCAAAGTGTTTATGACCGTGTCAATCCTGCAGACCTGGAGCAAACTTCAGGTATCAGTTTGAATCAGTCTATCACAAGAGATTCTAGAAATGCGCCGGAATTTCCTACAAGTGGCTCTGTGTTGACGCTTAACTCAGTATACAGCGGAAAGTTTCTTGGAGGAAATGAGAGTTTCTTCAAGCAGAAAGCCAGCCTGGAGTGGTACACACCTATCTGGAAAGATAAGTTGACCATGCGGAGTTATTTTGAAGGGGGTATTCTCGAACAATTAGAGGATGATTCAACTCACATCATCCCATACGATGAGTACTTTTTCATGGGAGGTGCTGGTCTAATCTATGGAAGTGCCTTACGTGGTTATGCTGAACGATCTGTTGGAACTTTAGAGGGT
This sequence comes from Fidelibacterota bacterium, assembly GCA_016784025.1. Lineage (GTDB taxonomy): Bacteria > Fidelibacterota > UBA8477 > UBA8477 > JABMPR01 > JABMPR01. Next base: position 33,915 of record JADHVL010000005.1, read on the forward strand.
AATGCTTATTTTGGCGGAATGGCATCTTTCAAGTACACGCTTGAGATGCGCTTCCTTCTCTCCCCGAGTCCCATGATGTATTTGATAGGATTTGCAGAGGCAGGTAATGTTTGGGATAATTTTGATTCGAGTAGCCTCTTTGATCTGAAACGATCAGCGGGGATTGGTGGAAGAGTAATCATGCCACCGCTTGGCATGTTGGGTATTGATATCGGATGGGGGTTTGACAACGATCCGGTACCCACCTGGAGGACACCGGAATATCATTTTATTTTCGGTCAGCAATTTTAAGACATATTGGTTAAGGAGATACCATTTTGAACAAGAGCATGATCCGCGTAATTCTATTATTAGTCCTGTCCATGGCAGCTTTTGGACAGAAATTTGGATACATTAATTCTGAATATATTCTGTCCCAGTTTGAAGAATATCGTGAAGCACAAAGCAAGCTGGAAGTCGAAGGTCGTAAACTAGAAAAACAGTATTATGATATGGCCGCATCACTGGACAGTATGCAGCAGGAATATGAACGTCAGAAATTTTTAATGACCGAAAATAATCGCGCTGCCAAAGAAAATGACATGCGTCGACTTGCTGAAGAAATTCAACAATTCCAGGTGCAAAAACTTGGACCACAGGGTGAATTCTATCAGAAACAGCAAGCTCTGGCAGACCCAGTTTTGCAAAAAATCAATACGGCTATTAAAAAGGTCGGTGAAGATGGAGCCTATGATTTCATCTTCGATGTTGTCGCTGGCAACATCCTCTACGCCCAGGAAAAATTTGATCTCACTGAAAAGGTTTTAAAGGAGCTCCAGAAATAGGGGCTTGTCATTTCTTTGACTTTAAAACTAGGTGAATTGGCACAAGCTCTTGGGGCCAGGTTAGAGGGAGATGGGAGCTTGGAAATCTCAAAACTAAATGAGATCCAGGTTGCCACATCTGATGAAATCTCCTTCATCTCAAATCCAAAATATCTGAAATATGCTGAAACAACCAGGGCAGCCGCTCTGATTGTCCCTGAAGATTTGGAAATTGATTTTAAAAATCTTTTAAGGACTCCCAACCCCAAACAAGCCATGCTAAAGGCACTGCAATTACTGAATCACAAAGAACGCCCGGTGCGTCCAGGTGTTCATGCAACTGCTGTTGTCCATCCATCTGTTGTGATTCCTGATTCTGTTGAAATTGGATCAGGCGTTTTTGTTGATACAGATGTCAAACTTGGCGAAAATATTATCATCGAGGCAAATGCTGTGATTGGGAGTGGCTGTGTATTGGGTAAAGGGACACGTCTATATCCAAATGTGGTCCTCTATGAGGATTCTGTTCTGGGACAAAATTGCGTTATCCACAGCTGTACAGTTATTGGCAGCGATGGCTTTGGTTTTGCTGTCGAAGCCGGTAAAATTGAAAAAATCCCACAGACTGGAAACGTCATTCTGGGAGACGATGTAGAGATTGGTGCGAATTGTGCCATTGATCGCGGTTCAATTGGTCCAACCAGCATAGGAGATGGCACCAAACTGGATAATCAGGTGCACATCGCCCACAATGTTCGTATAGGAAAAAATTGTTTTCTCACTGCCCAAGTTGCCATTGCCGGCAGTACTGACCTGGGTGATCGAGTTCAAATGGGTGGTCAAAGTGGTGTGATTGGTCATCTGAAAGTGGGCAATGATGTATCCATCGCCACCCGCGGTGGGGTTACCCATGACATCCCCGATGGGACGATGGTCAGTGGATTTCCAGCCCGTCCGCATAGAGATGAGTTAAGAATTGAAGCCATATTGAAAAAATTACCAGAGTTGTATAAGACCGTTAAAATGCTTGAAAAACAAGTAAATAAAGACTAAGTGAACGCTGACTGGTAATGAAGGAATTGAAATAGATGCAGGATAGGCGAGAAAATCAGAGAAGTATAAAAAAGGCCGTATCAATTGCCGGTATAGGATTGCATACGGGTGTTCAAACTCGCATGACTTTCAAACCTGCCGCTCAGAATACAGGTATTCGTTTTTTAAGAACAGATGTTCCAAATGCGAAACCCATTCCGGCAGATATTGATCACGTCGTTGACATATCCAGAGGAACCACTCTGGAGCACAATGGATCACGTATCCATACAACAGAACATGTGTTAGCGGCCATCAGTGGCCTTGAAATTGACAATATCCTTATTGAATTGGATAATAAAGAACCACCAGTGATGGACGGTTCTGCTATTCCCTTTGTAGACATTCTGCTTGACGCTGGATTTGAAGAACAGGAAGCAGCCAGAGAATATCTGGTACTCGATAAAACCATTACATATTCAGATCCAGACAAAGGTGTTGATATACACGCCCTACCCTCAAATCAATTCCGCGTCACCTTTCTCATTGACTATAAATTGCAGTCTTTGGGAACTCAGTACATGTCCTTCTATTCTCTGGAACAAGATTTCGTAGAACAGATCGCCCCAGCCCGTACCTTTTGTTTTCTTCACGAAGTTGAAGAACTTAAAGCACAGGGACTGATCAAAGGTGGTTCAGCTGATACCGCTTTGGTCATGATTGATAGAAAAATTGAAGAGTCAGAACTCTCCCGTCTACAAAAACTATTCAACATTGATGAAAAGTTGATCCAGAGTGAAAACGGCATTCTGAATGGCAAAAAATTGCGTTCCAAAACCGAACCAGTTCGGCATAAAATACTTGATTTGATTGGTGATCTCGCCCTGCTGGGAATGCCTATCCAGGGTCATATTACTGCAGCTAGAAGTGGTCACGCCAGTAATGTTGAGCTGGTGCGTCTTCTTAAGAAAGAGTATGAGAAACAAATTCTCGCCAAACGTTTTCAGAGACGTCCCCGAGAACGTCAAATTGTCTTTGACACCGAAGCAATCATGCGGATTCTGCCACACCGATATCCCTTCTTACTCATTGATCGCATCATAGACTTCACACCTGGTGAAAAAATTACCGCTCTTAAGAATGTCACCATGAACGAACCTTTCTTTCAAGGACATTTTCCTGGAAAACCGGTGATGCCTGGAGTGTTAACGCTGGAAGCCATGGCTCAGGCAGGAGGAGCGTTGCTCCTGAACGCAGGCGAGGATCCCGAAAACAAGCTGGTCTTCTTTTCAGCTATAGATAATGTCAAGTTTCGCAAGCTCATTGAACCTGGTGATCAGATTATATTTGAATTAGAATTGGTAAAATTTCGACTCCGCTCAGCCAAGCTGCGGGGTATGGGATTTGTTGATGGCAAGCTGGTAGTTGAGGCAGATCTTATGGCCTCCATCGTAGACAGGTAAATTATGGAATCTCGCATACATCCAACGGCATTAATTAGTCCCGATAATGTAAAAATCGGGAAAAATGTGACCATTGGACCCTATGCGATTATTGAAGAAAACGTCACCATTGGCGATGGCTGCATCATAAAAGCCCATGCTCTTGTAGGTGCTCGCACTACTCTGGGTAAAAATTGTCGCTTATTTAATGGCGCTGTTGTGGGTGAAATACCCCAGGACATGAAATATGCTGACGAAGAAACCGAGACCATATTAGGCGACAACGTCGTTGTTCGTGAATACTGCACCATTCATCGTGGAACCACAGATCGTTGGAAAACCAACATTGGCAACAATGTCCTTATTATGGCCTACTGTCATATTGGTCATGATTGTGAAATTGGCAATAATGTTATTATTGCTAATTCCTGTAATATGGGTGGTCATGTCGAAGTCGGTGATTTTGTGATCATCGGTGGGGCGGTTCCCATTCATCAGTTTGTGAAAATTGGGAAACACGCCTTTATTGCAGGTGGATTCAGAATTACCAAAGACGTACCTCCATATATACGAGCATCTAATACGCCATTGACCTACAATGGATTAAATTCGGTTGGTCTTCATCGCCGTGGCTTCCCCAGTGAAGTCATCAATCAGATAAAGCATGCCTACACTAAGATCTATCGAAGCCACATGAATGTTTCTCATGCAGTAAAAGAGATCAAGGAAAACAACGAAATCTCACCTGAAGTTCAGGATATTCTTGATTTTATTGATGAGAGCACACGAGGGATTATTCGAGGCTAGTTGGCCTGAAGGATATCCTTCATTTTTTGTAATACTCGACTTATGTCACTTTCATCCATCAAGCATCTCATATTTATCACCCTCATTCTGTTACTCAGTTCTCAGCTGAGTGCTGGAGATGGTTTCCCTGCTTGGGATCGTACCAATTTATTTAAACAGGATTTGAGACGCGCCACACTGGTCACCAATATGCCAAACATCACTGAATCTGATCACTTTATAGGTGTGCAATTCACGGGATCCCAAATATTTTCAAATTCTGGATCATATCAACGCATGCCAGCTGCTCGCTTGAGTATGTACCCGAATCCTGGCTATAATCTTTGGGTGCAGTTCGCCCGTTGGCCTGGATCAAATCCAAATTTCTCAGTGGGGACAGGGCTTCAAGTTGAATTTAAGGGGGAAGACCTCCAGCGTCGACAGGCCATAGGAATATCATGGAATTCTATTTTTGATGATGGTTATATGCAGAGAGATATCTCCATTCATGGACTGTATGCATATGCATTTAAAAAACTAAATTTAGGCGTCATGGCAATAATTGATCTACACCATCTGGTGGTTGAGGATGGTAACGGAATCCCTGATTATGATGAAACCATTTTGCGGGCAGTACCATATGTTGGCTGGCTGGTTCAGGAAACGTTTAGAGTATCGATTATGGTACCATATAATTCAACTGGACCAGGTCTGGTTCTTGGAAGTGAATGGTTGATTGGCAAGCGCAAGTAAATGAGCAGCAACACGAAAATCTTATCTGTATTGGGAGCAACCGGTAGTATCGGTGTCAATGCCCTCAATGTAGTCCGCAGCTACCCCGATCTTTATCGCATCAAGTATCTCTCTGCCCACTCGCAGGCGGATCTTTTGATCGAGCAAGCTTTGGAATTCTCACCAAGCGCTGTCTCAATTGGAGATCCCGACCAATACGGCAAAGTCAAGCAGGCCTTACCCGGTGTAGAGGTTCTACAGGGCAGATCGGGTCTACTTGAACTCGCAGGTCGAGATGATGTGGATACCATGTTAAACGCGCTGGTAGGCAGCGCCGGTATGGAACCTACCATTAAGAGTATTCAGGCAAGTGTTGATATTGCACTCTCCAACAAGGAAAGCCTTGTAATGGCTGGTGATTTTATCAATGGATTGCTTGAGAAACACAATGTCAATCTGTTTCCCGTTGATAGTGAACACTCTGCGATCTGGCAGTGTTTGGTAGGAGAAGCACCAGAAGATATAAAGCGCCTGGTTGTCACCGGGTCTGGCGGTCCGTTTCGCACTTTACCTATTGAGTCATTTGCTGATATTACTATCGCTCAGGCTCTGAAACATCCCAATTGGGCCATGGGTCGCAAAATTACCATCGATTCTGCTACTATGATGAATAAGGGCCTGGAAGTTATCGAAGCACGCTGGCTTTTTCATCTCCCAGCAGATAAGATCGACATCGTTGTACATCCACAGAGCATTATCCATTCCATGGTTGAATTCCTGGATGGATCAGTCAAAGCACAACTGGGCATACCTGATATGAAAATTCCTATTCAGTACGCCCTGAGCTACCCTCGTCACTTGAAACAGGATTGGGAGCAACTTGATCTTGCAAAAGTAGGCACCCTCACCTTTGAAGAACCTGATCTGGAGAAATTCAAATGCATTCAGTTAGCCTTTGATGCTCTGGAACAGGGAGGCAGTGTACCTGTCGTTTTGAATGTGGCAAACGAGGAAGCAGTTTACAGATTTCTGGACGGAGAAATTCCGTTTAATTCAATACCAGAACTTATAACAAAAGCAATTGATGCCCACGAATTCATTGAACACCCAAATCTGGATGATATCTTAGCTTTGGAACGTTGGACGCAGGCATTTATAAAAAGGAGTTAAAGAGGCTAAATGGGTTTCTTTTCAATTGATACATTAATAACCATCGCCGCAGCTATTTTTACGCTGGGCATTCTCATTTTAATTCATGAACTAGGTCACTTCATGGTGGCAAGAATGGTCGGCATTCGAGTGGAACGTTTTTCCATTGGTATGCCTCCACGGTTCCTGAGCATTCAGAACAAAGTGGATGGTCTCTGGATCAAACTTTTCATTCCCTGGTTTATCCAACGTATTGCCAATGCGACCACGATTGAATTTCGCATTCCCAGGAAGAATCCAAAGGCAGGTGATACAGAATATGCCCTGAGCTGGACTCCTTTTGGCGGATATGTAAAAATGTCCGGGATGATCGATGAATCCATGGACGGTGAAATAACCGGAAAACCTTGGGAGTTTACCAGCAAGAAGAGATGGCAGCAGTTATTGACTATCTCAGGGGGTGTCATCATGAACGCCCTCCTGGCTTTTTTCATTTTCACTGCCATCATTTATTCATCTGGAATGGATGAACCAGTAGAAGGAACTTTTGTAGGTTCGCTGGTGAGCACTGAGGAAAGAGAAGTCTTCCCCGCTGAAGAAGCTGGTATCATGGAGAATGACCAGATCGTCATGATCAACGGTCAATCTGTGACAGAGTGGGAAGAGCTGACAGGCATTGTACATGACCAACCTGGAAAAATTATCTCTGTGGAATGGTTAAGAAACGGAATCCGATACAGTGATTCAATCACTGTAGTCAAAGAGACTGTGCCTACTGCTGAAGGAGTAGTAGATATTGGTATGATTGGTATTGGTCGTGTGACAGAACATACTGATCTGGGTTTTGTAGAAGCGGTTTCATTTGGTGCCCGGAGTACCTACATGTTTGGAACGCTAATGGCTCGTGGGTTCTGGTCCATGGTCACTGGCGCTACTTCCATGGATCAGGTAGGCGGACCCATCATGATCGCCAAGATGGCCGGGGATATGGCCCGTCGCGGTTGGCTTGATGTGTTTTACTTCATGGCCATTATCAGTGTGAATCTGGCCTTTGTTAATATTTTACCAATCCCTGGACTGGATGGTGGTCATTTCATCATCATCAGCATTGAAGGTATTATCCGTCGACCCTTGCCCTTAAATGTGAAGTTGATCATTCAACAGGTTGGGATGTTGTTCTTATTGGGTATGGTGCTGTTTATCACTATTCAGGATATATCTCGACTATAGAGATTTCAGCTGAGTATGGCAGCTCCCAAAAATAAACCGGTATTTTCCCTGGTATACATTAGGTATGCGCTTGAATTCCTGATGATGATGGTGTTCAATCTGATGCTATTTATCCTGCCCTGGACGCTTTCATGGCGGCTTGGTCGAGGTTTTGGCTGGATTGCCTATCAACTGCTCACTAAACGTAAATCCACTGTAGCTCGTAATATTCGCAGAGCTTTTCCTGATATTGGGGAGGCTGACGTTGAATCTCTTATCAAGGGTTGTTACTTGCATTGGGGAGAAGGATTTATTTCTACCCTGAAGCTGTGGATGATCACTCAACGCAAAGCACGTTCTATTGTAGATGCACCTGGTCTGGATGAGTATGTCCTCGGGTCCATTGAGCGACAGGAACCTATTCTATACTTTACAGGACATTTTGGTTCCTGGGAAATGGCTGGTCGCTATGTAGGCGGACTTGGTGATGGCGCTGCTTCCATCTATCGAATTCAAAAAAATCCCCTTGTTGATTGGTTCCTAACCAAGATTCGTGAATATCATCAATTGGAGTTGGTAAACTCCTGGTCAGGTATGTCAGCTTTTGAAGAAGCCCTGAGACGGACCTATGGATTGGCTGTGGTGGGTGATCAGTTTAAGGGCAAACAGGGGGTTCAAGTTGATTTCTTTGGCGTTCCCTCATCCACACCACGGGGAGCCGCTGTACTCACATATCGTGTAAAACCCAAATTAGTTGTCCTGGCTTGTACCCAGCACCGTGGGCGTTACAAGATTAAGATTGAAGAGATAAATTATGATCTCCCAGATAGGATGACCGAGGAGTGGGTGCATGACATTACTCAAACCCTAACATCCAAGTTAGAACAGGAAATTCGCAAACATCCAGAGCAATATTTCTGGTTTCACCGTCGTTGGAGAGATCTCGATCGACAGGAAAGAAAAGCAAGTTCTGCTTCATGAAAATCATCAACCCATCCGGTGAAGCTCAGCCATTTTCTGCGAAAGATAGTACTGAAATCAGCAACTCTCTACGAGAGGGGCAGGTTATTGTCTACCCCACAGACACCCTCTATGGGTTAGGAGTAGATGCCACTTCAACTGAAGCCGTGGACACACTCTATTCACTGAAATCCCGTGAAAATTCACCGGTTTCAGTACTCCTGTCATCTAATCACCAACTATTCGAGTTAGCCACAGACCTGAGTAGCAAAGCCATGGAACTGATTACGGCATTTCTGCCCGGGGCTCTAACAATTATATGCAGGAGTGACTATGGATTCGCTCCACAATTGATTTCTCAAATGGGCACCGTAGGGTTTCGGGTCCCTGGAGATAAAATCTCCTGCAAAATTCCTGAATTGTTTGGCAAGCCTATCACCACATCAAGCGTCAATCCTGCAGGGATGATACCAGCTTCATCACGATCTGAAGTAGAAGCGTACTATGCAAATCAGATTAATCTGATGATTGATATTGGACCTATAAACCCTTCCAGAGGAAGCACAGTAATCGATGTTTCTAGCTCACCGTTCAAAATTCTTAGGGAAGGTGAAATCTCTCGCCAAGCACTACAGGATTTCCTAAACTAGCAGCCTTATGTATTTACGCATATTAAAACTGATCAAACCGTATTGGGCGCAATTGAGCGTGGGTGTGGGCTTTTCAATCATAAATGTGCTTTTTCATTCTCTGACGTTGTGGCTATCCGCTTCATTTATCACAACTATCTTTGCGAACCCTGATGAACAGATTGCTACGCCAGCAGAATCCCTGACAGGAAATATAAATCTCAATGAAAAATTAAAGCAATTAACCAGTGAATACTTCTTTTCCGGCACCCCCGTTGATGCTCTGGCAACTCTGGCCCTGGTTATACTGTTTAGTTATTTTATTAAATCCATTGCCTATTATGGCAATAAGCTATTCACTGGTTACGTCCAGGCGAAAGTAGTTCAAGATTTGCGGTTACGACTGTATCAACATTTCTTATCGCAACCTCTGAGCTTTTTTCAAACCCGTAGGAGTGGTGATCTCATTTCTCTGGCCATGAACGATGTATTAAAGGTAAACCAGGCACTGGCCACCACCTTTCATCCTTTGGTTATTGAACCCCTCTACATCGTCGCTTATCTGAGTATCCTGTTTATCATTAACTGGCAACTCACCTTGATTTCAATCCTTATTATTCCAATCACCACTTTATTTATTGCAATCATCAGCAAAAGCATTCGACGCAAAGTGGTACGGGTCCAGGCTCAGTTGGGAGAAATTACATCTCGATTCACAGAGTTGATCTCAGGTATTAGAATTATCAAAGCTTTTGTGAATGAAGACAACGAGAACAAGCGTTTTGGGAGCGAAGCCCAGAAATTATTTCGCCTCATGTTCAGGCAGATTAGCCTGCAGAGTCTATCCCTGCCAGTTACTGAGATGTTAGGCGTCAGCATGGCTGTGGTGCTACTATGGCTTGGTGGAGTCCAGGTGCTTGAATATGGAACCATCAGCAGTTCTGACTTTTTGAGATTCATCGTCATCCTTTTCGCCATCTATCAACCAATTAGAAATCTGGCTAAGGTCAATATCAGTATTCAGACTGGTGTGGCCGCCGGTGGTCGGGTCTTTAAAGTTCTTGATATTGAACCGGCCATTCGTGACGAGAGCGGCAGCCAGGATTTGGCTCCCTTTCAGAAAGAAATTCGTTTTGAGTCAGTCGCTTTTGTTTATGACAACTCAGAGATGCAGGCCATCAAAAATCTGGATACATCCATCAAAAAAGGTGAGGTTGTGGCGCTGGTCGGACCATCAGGCGCAGGTAAAACGACAGTCGTTGACCTGATTCCTCGTTTCCATGATATCAATTCAGGTAGTATCAGTATTGATGGTAAGGACATCCGCAAACTTACCCGATCCAGTATTCGCAGACAGATTGGTATCGTCTCTCAGGAAACCATCCTTTTTAATGACACTGTGTACAATAATATTGCCTATGGAATGGAGAGCAGTGCCTCGGAGGTTGAAGCAGCCGCTCAAAAAGCCAATGCCCATGAATTTATTCTTAATCTGGAAGAGGGTTATGAAACGATGTTGGGCGAGCATGGCGCTCGACTCTCAGGTGGTCAAAAACAGCGCATCGCCATTGCCAGAGCCTTGTTGAAGGATCCCTCAATTCTTATCCTGGACGAAGCAACATCTGCACTGGACACAGAATCTGAAAAAGCGGTTCAATCGGCAATTGAGACCCTGATGAAGGGTCGAACTGTGATTGTCATTGCCCATCGTCTCTCAACCATTCTAAGTGCTGATAAGATATTGGTCATGGATCATGGTGAAATTGTAGAACAGGGGAATCATGCCAGTTTGAGCAAAGCGGGTGGATTATATGAAAAATTGTATCGCCTGCAATTTGCCAAGGGTGATACGGTCTAAAGGATCAGGATGCTAATTTCTCGTTACTTCCCGGGTGACGAAACGTCCACAGATCATTCAAAAAATAATTTAAGATGGATGCTATGAAGATGGCGATGAGATTCGCCAGGATATAGTGGATTCCTACATAGTGGTGGAGTAGGAGCAGGATAATCCAATTGAGCCCCCCGGCAATCCAACTGACAAGCGTAAATCTGATCAAACCAGTTCGAATGGCCTGAAATCCCTTCATCTCACGATCTGTCCAGGTGAATCGGTGATTCCAGAAAAAATTATTGAATATGGCAAGTTGAATGGCAATGAGAGAAGCGATGGGAATTGGAACATACAGATATTCCTTGGCGTAAAACAGAATCGCACTATTGACGACAATACCGGAAATACCGACAAAGGTGAAGGAAATAAAACGCTTGGGAAGCTTCATTTGCATGGATGAATTTAATTGTATCGTTAGGAATGGATAGACAAAAAGCTTGAGGAATGCAAGCATCCCGTCTAGCTTCTGAATCTGTGTATATGATGAACAAAATATTGCTCTTTGTCCTACTTCTGTTTGCAACAGGGGCTTCTGCTCAGACCTATTCATATAAGGTGAAATATGGATTGGTCCATGCTGGTATGGCAACGCTGATCCACACTGTGGAAGATGATGTTCTGAATAGCTTCTTTGTGATTGAGTCCTCCCCTTGGCTTTCTACGCTATGGACACTTTCTGATTCTGTGATGACCGAATATCTGATTGATGTGGGTCGTCTTGTCAAACACACAAAAGCCATTCATGAAGGCGCTTACCATCGCAATTATGAAGTAACTTTTAGTGACAGCAATCTCGCCACAGTGAACGGTATGGTTAAGGAAATTGAAATCAAGGGATTGAGGGATATCCCCAGTCTTCTATATGATTTGTCCCTTACCAAATTTCACCATGGCGATACACTTCAGTACCGCATGTGGGATGGTCGAGGGTCAGGAAAGCTGACACTTCTGGTTGAGAAAGTTGGCAAACCCTCACTCTTCAAACCCTTTGAAAAGCCAGGCTGGCGATTGACACCACTCAACAGTACTCGGAAGTCCAGAGCGAACCAGATTCAACTCTCAATGTTCTATTCAAAATCCTACCCCCATACGCCCTTAAAGATTGAGATTGATACCAAGTATGGCAGTGTACAAATGCGCATAGAAGACCCCTGATATTTCCGAAAACGTTACCGACCTTAGATATAAAAGGTTATCTTTGCCAACAATTTTTATGCTCTAGAAATCAAAAATAATGGGATCAGCTATGCGACGTATATTCCTGCTTTTGTTAATGCCCATCCTCATTTTTCCTCAGGTTTATATCCTTGAGGTAAAGGGAACTATTGATATGGGATTGGCATACTTCTTTGAACGCCAGATTCCTGCGCTGAATGAAGCTGGCGGTGATGCCATCATTCTGGATATGGATACCTTTGGGGGAAGAGTGGATGCAGCCACAATGATGAAGAACGCTTTGCTCAATTCAAAAATAGAGACTTATGCCTTCGTCAACACCAAAGCCATCTCTGCAGGCTCTCTAATAACCCTGGCATGTGATACCATCATTATGCGATCTGGAGCGACTATGGGGGCAACTACGGTCGTTGATGGGCAAAGCCAGAAAGCTGGTGAGAAAGCCCAGTCCTATATGCGTGAGGAAATGGCCTCAACTGCTGAATCTAAAGGACGTAACCCGGATATTGCCATGGCCATGGTAGATGAATCCCTGGATATTGATACATTGGTAACTGCTGAGGGTGATACCATCTTCCTGGACGATATTGAAGGTGCACATGGGGGCAAGCTACTGACTCTGAGGACATCCACTGCCATGAAATATGGGATGGCTGATTATCAGATGGATTCAATGGGCGAAGTGCTTGACCATTTTGGGTTTTCCGATTCAGAAATTGTCTATGTGGTGCCAACGTGGTCAGAAGCCATCGTTCGCTTTCTCACCGATCCTATCGTCAGCTCGCTGCTCATGACCCTTGGTTTTTTAGGACTCATCTTTGAAATTCAGAGTCCAGGCTGGGGTATACCTGGAACAGTTGGATTGCTGGCCCTTTTCTTATTTTTCTCCACATCATTCATTGCCAATCTCGCCAGTATGATGGAATTGTTATTCTTGATTGGAGGTATTGTACTCCTCGGGATCGAAGCTTTTGTAATTCCCGGGTTCGGAGTGGTAGGCATTCTGGGTATCATTGTGATGATTTATGCCATGTTCACCATGCTCCTACCCATGGCGCCTACATCTGGTGATATCAATGCAGCCCTATGGGGATTGGTTATTGCCATCATTGGCGGCCTGTTCGGCTTGGGTCTCATGATTAAACGAATGCTGAAAACAAAGGCCTGGCAGCGAATTAGCCTACAAGAGGCAGAATCCCGTGCTGATGGATATAGCGGAAGCCTGGGGCTAGAAGAAATGGTGGGGAAGAGTGGTGTTGCCGTAACATCCCTGCGACCCGCCGGGACCGCACTGATCGAAGGACAGCGGGTTGATGTTGTTACCCCAGGTACCTTTATTGATAAAGACGCAGAAATTACAATCATTCGGATTGACGGAAATCGAGTGGTTGTGGATAAAAAAGTTTAATAATTAACACAGGAGGAATTGTGGAAGCTATACCATTGATGTTCATACTGATTGGCCTTGTCGCCTTTCTAGTTCTATTTACCTATTTCATTCCAATTGGATTGTGGATAAGTGCAGCAGCTGCACAAGTCTATGTTGGTCTGTTAACGCTCATCGGAATGAGACTCCGACGGATTCCACCACCACTGATCATAAATTCTTTGGTGAGTGCAAGAAAAGCCGGTCTGGATCTTGATACCATGGTCCTGGAAGCCCATTATTTGGCTGGTGGAGACATAAACAAAGTTGTTCTGGCCCTCATTGCAGCAGATAAAGCCAATATTGATCTAGAATTTCAACGGGCTGCAGCTATTGATTTGGCTGGTCGCGATGTATTGGATGCGGTGAAAATGAGCGTAAATCCCCGGGTGATTGAAACGCCCCGAGTCTCAGCCATTGCCAAGGATGGAATTCAGCTCTTTTCAGTGGCTAAAGTGACGGTCCGTGCCAATATCGATCGTCTGATTGGTGGCGCAGGAGAGGAAACCGTCCTTGCACGTGTCGGTGAAGGAATTGTTAGCTCTATTGGTTCCTCCCAATCACATAAGCAGGTACTGGAAAATCCCGATATCATTTCCAAAAATGTTCTCGCTAAAGGTCTCGATGCAGGAACTGCTTTTGAGATACTTTCCATCGATATTGCTGATGTAGATGTCGGTAAGAATATCGGTGCCACACTACAAATGGATCAAGCTGATGCTGATAAGAATATTGCTCAGGCTGTTGCAGAGAAACGTCGTGCCATGGCTGTTGCAGAGGAACAGGAAATGAAAGCCAAAACCCAGGAGATGCGGGCTAAGGTTGTGGAAGCAGAATCAGAAGTTCCACGTGCTATGGCTGAAGCCTTCCGCCAGGGAAATCTGGGTATTCTGGACTACTATCGTATGGAAAACATCCAGGCTGATTCATCCATGAGACAGAATCTGGCTGGTCCAGACAAAACTGAGAAGAAGTAAGGTCTAAGCCTTATGGATTTGGACAATCTAGGTCCAATAGTTCTATTTATCGTTTATATGGCTATCACTGCCTGGTCAAAGCAAAAAAAAGCCAGGCAGAGAGCCAAACCAGCGCAGAAACCTGGAACTCAATCAGCTAGTCCCATTTCGAAACCTCTTCAAGAGGTGGGTGGGATTCTTGATCAACTCAAGAAAGAGTTGTTTGAGATAGATGAGGAACCTCTGACTTTCCAGCAGGTCATGCCTGAGCATGAACCTGAAGATGAAGTGGAGGAACAGGATATCCCGGTTTCAGAGATTGACACATCTCCACGGTTTGCGGAGGGGTCGCCAGAGCACACTCACGGTCATCCCCCGACACAGGTAGCTGAATTGGTTACGATCAGTGATTCCGGTCAAACTCTGGAAGAGGTTTTAGAACCCTATTCAAGGATTGAACAGGGTATCATCCTCCATGAGATTCTGGGGAAACCTCGGGCTCGTCAAAAAAACGAAGAATGGTTTCATAGGAGCTAGATAAAAAATGCAATAAAAAAGGCTGGGTGATACCCAGCCTTTTTTATTTGTAATAGATGAGAGACTTATTCGGTCTCAGACTCGTCAGTTTTAGTTTCCTCTGCATTCTCTGGAGTATCTACCTGGGCCTCATCATCGGCTTCAGCGGCTTCAGCCTCTGCACGTTCATCAGCATCTTTACGTTTGATCAAATCTTGATCATCCTTGTGCTTGGTCAGTACGATAAATGAGGTGGCGAATCCAGTTGCCATTGTGGCCAACGCATAGGCTGGAACAGCCAGGTGAGCGAGAAGGGTGAGTATACCGACCACAACACCCGTGATGGTCTGAGTGATAGTTGCAGACACAACGGCAGGCGCTGCAGATGCGCATCCACCACAACCTCCACCACCACAACCTGCGGCGACAGGCTCATATATACTGCTTAAACAATTTGGCATTAATAGACAGGTTGAATCACAACAATAACCGGCAAATAGATTTGAGGGTAGGAAGCTATAATTCCCAAATAGATCCATGCCAACCTGCTTAATAGCGACATAAGCATTACCCATGATCATCTCATGTCCAAACACCATTTCAATAAATTTGAAGGCAGATAGAATAAATACATAAAATACCTGATACCCAATCATGGCAGCTACAAGCGTCATCAATGTGTAGGTGATGAGACGAACTGGTTGATTCCAAAGTAGGGTATAGGATCCAAACATGGAACCCATGGTGTCTTCTTCAGCACAGGCCACAATGCTGGGTGACATAAATACTCCCACACCAAAAGCTAATGCGGAAAATGCCAGGAAGAGTGCTGTAGGTAGAAAAATGACAAAGAGAAAACCATAAAAAATGATATCTAATACTGGCCACTGAGCCAACCACCCAAAGAGAGCAGCTAATACCACAAAAAATCCAACGACAATCCCAATGGAAATAGGCCCAAAAAATACTGGGAACCAATTCTTCATAGCCCATTTCCAACCATCTCTGGAGGAATAAAACAAATCACCCTTGTACTCTTTGATGGTAATCTTAGCGACTGAGGTGACTCCCAGCCAGATGATCACTACAGCAATTACATAGGAAAGTGAAATGAGAATTCGGGCGAACAAGCCCATGGAGGCAGTGACACAACAGGATGGCAAGAGGTGATATTTATTCCAGATGCTCCCAAATGAGTTGCCATCAACCAATAGCGCAAGATAGGTGAACACAACATAGGCCATATAGGAAATGAAAAGCGCTTCCAGCATAACCAACATTCTTCGGCCAAGTGCCAGGCGAGGCGCACGAAACATATCCTTGAAATTGAAATACAATTGAGTTTCAAGCATGGGCGATTCTCCGTATTGAAGTTTTAATATCTATTTGGATTACATTTCCTGTCGAACAAAGTCAACCCAGACAGGGAGGCTGGTCATATCCTGGATTTCTTTAGCGTAAGCTTCTGCATCTTTCGATTCCTGGAAGTTCCCTACACGCAGACGATAATAGATTTCGTCCTTATCCTTAAAAAATGCTCTCTGGATATAACTGTCAATACCATATTTTTGTTGGAGCTCATGTGAAGCAGATTGAGCATCATCAAGAGAAGGCCATGATGAAACTTGTATTGTATAGGTTCTTGCTGCCAGTGGAATGAGATTTCCTCGGCTGGTCACAGCAGGTTTTGATTTTGTGGCTTTTTTTCTCTTTGCAATACTTTTACGTGGTTTCTTAGTTTCACCAGGAGATTTCATTTTGGAAAGATAACGTCGTTGGACACCCTCATCTGTAAGACTCACAGAAGGTGTATCAGCAACAGTGGTATCGTTGGTTTCTAATGCTTCAATGATATGGTCCGGAATTTCACCGTCAACCAGGGTATTGTCTGCGCCCATAATAGCTTCATAAAAATAGCTGGTCTCTTCTATTTCACCATCCACGGTGAGTTCAAGAACCACATCATATTTTCCAGCGAAATCCGGTTTAAAAGAAACTAAGTCAAGCGTATCAGCAGGCAGAAACCCCAGCAATTTGCTGCTATCCGGTAATTGGGCGAAGATCCAGTTTATTTTCTGTCCTTCGACAGGTTCCTTAACCTGGAGAGTGATATATTCACCCAGATTGACCTCTTCGCGACCAAATCGGCTATTCCACATGTCGCAGTTGACCATAATGCTTAGAACTATCAGAATCAGTAAAACGTACTTAAGTAGAACATTATTAGTCATTTCTGCCTCCTGATACAGGCTAATAATTAGAGATTAGAGGCGATAATTTCAGCCCCACTAAAGAAAAATGCAATCTCTTTCTCAGCATTCTCATCTGAGTCGGAGCCGTGCACTGCATTTCGACCCTTATTCTCTGCATACATTTTTCGGATTGTGCCATCTGCAGCTTCAGCTGGATCTGTGGCGCCAATTGTATCTCTCCAGGCTTGAACAGCGTTGTCCTTTTCAAGTGCCATCACGAATGTTGGACCAGAAGACATGAAGTCAACTAACTCACCATAGAAGGGACGTTCTCGGTGAACAGCGTAGAATTCTTCAGCCTGAGCACGTGTAATCAGAGTCAGACGACCCCCTTTAATTGAAAAACCAGCTTGTAACGTGGCGTCGATGACTTTTCCAAGCTTGCCAGATGCCACTGCATCAGGTTTGATCATTGCGAATGTTTTGTTACCCAAAATCTTTACTCCTATTAATTACATGTGTCTTGCTGAGCTGGTCGAAGTATGACACATAATACTTCTATTTTGCATCCTTCGACGAACTCAGGATGACATTGCCTATTTCTTTAAAATCTCTTCCATGAGTTCACCAATTCCTGCAGGGCTTTCAGAGACTGCAATGCCAGCAGCCTTAAGAGCTGCAATTTTATCTGATGCAGTTCCCTTACCGCCTGAAATGATTGCACCTGCGTGGCCCATACGACGTCCTGGAGGAGCTGTCGTGCCAGCAATAAATGCGACAATGGGCTTGGTGAAATGCTTCTGTGCCCACTCAGCAGCTTCTTCTTCTGCTGTTCCACCAATCTCACCGATCATAACCACAGCATCCGTACCGTCATCCTGATTGAACAGGTTGAGCAGATCAATAAAATTGGAACCGATTATTGGATCACCACCAATACCAATACAGGTGGATTGACCAATACCCCGAGAGCTTAATTGATGTACCGCCTCGTAGGTGAGAGTTCCACTTCTTGAAATGACACCAACTTTGCCTTCCTGATGAATAAATCCTGGCATGATACCAATTTTTCCAGCCCCGGGTGAAATCACACCAGGACAGTTAGGACCAACCATACGGGTCTTTTTATCAGCCATATATGCATGAACCTTGACCATATCAGCTGTAGGAATGCCTTCTGTAATACAGATTACCAGATCCAATTCAGCATCCACAGCCTCCATAATAGCATCTGCAGCAAATGGTGGTGGAACGAAAATGACAGAGGTGTTGGCTTGAGCTTTGTCCCTCGCTTCTTGAACGGTGTTGAAAATGGGTACACCAGTTTCTGTCGTTTGACCACCTTTTCCAGGTGTAACTCCAGCAACTACTTTGGTTCCATATTCAAGCATTTGTTCTGTATGAAAGGAGCCTTCACTTCCAGTAATGCCCTGGACAACCAGCTTTGTATCATTATTAACTAGAATCATGCGATTACTCCTTGATGGCTGCAGTTACTTTTTCCGCAGCTTCAGCCAGACTTGTGGCAACAATAAAATCAATATCCGAATTAGCCAGAAGCCGAGCACCCTCTTCTGCATTTGTTCCTGCCAGTCTCACAACAATGGGCACACTCACTTTCACCTTTTCAAGAGCTAAAATAATACCCATTGCCACACGATCACATCTGACGATTCCACCAAAAATGTTAATCAAGACAGCTTTGACATTGGAGTCACTCATAATGATGCGGAATCCATTGGACACTGTATCAGGATTAGCAACGCCACCCACATCGAGGAAATTGGCAGGTTCACCACCATATAATTTGATAATATCCATGGTACCCATGGCCAGACCGGCGCCATTGACCATACAGCCCACATTTCCATCTAATTTGATGTAGTTTAGATTGTAGCTGGATGCTTCAACCTCTGAGGGTTCTTCTTCACTGAGATCCCGATACTTAAAGATTTCTGCTTGTCTGTAAAGTGCATTGTCGTCAAAATTCATTTTGGCATCCAATGCCATGACGTGTCCACTGCCTGTTACAACGAGAGGGTTGATCTCCACCAGAGATGCATCTGATGCATTAAAAGCATTCCAGAGTGCAAACATAAATTTGACAGCTTCTCTGACCTGGACACCTTGAAGCCCCAGCGCATAGGCTAATTTCCGAGCTTGGAAAGCCTGGAGACCCATACCTGGTTCAATCCATTCTTTGATGATCTTTTCCGGGGTTTCTGAGGCAACTTTTTCAATTTCCATACCACCTTCAATGGAAACCATAAAAACAAACTGTCCAGTTTGCCGATCCAGAACGATGCCCATATATAGTTCCCTGGCAATGTCGATACCTTCCTCTACCAGCAGGCGACCAACAGTTTTTCCAGCAAGTCCAGTCTGGTGAGTTATCAGTGTTTTTCCTAATATTTCGTTGGCGTACAGAGTGACTTCGTCAAGGTTTTTAGCAATTTTCACACCGCCAGCCTTACCGCGTCCCCCTGCATGAATTTGGGCTTTGACTACAAAGATGTTTGAGTCAAGAGATTTGGCTACATTTAAAGCCTCTTCAGCAGAATAAGCAACGCCACCGTTAGGAACAGGGACATTGTATTTACGAAAGATCTCTTTCGCCTGATACTCATGAATATTCATGTATTACTTCCTCTTTTTTTCAGTGATCTCAATCATGAATGAGATTTTCTATATAAAAATCAATGCGTTATAATGGTTCCGTTTTGTCCTGAAGAATCTTTTTGAATGCCCTCAATGCTGGTGATTATGACCTGCTTACCACCGCCTTCAAGAAAATTGATGCTGGCTTCAATCTTGGGTCCCATATTGCCAGGAGGGAAATGCCCATCAGCCAGATATTGTTTTGCCTCAGCCAAAGTGAGGTTTGCTAGAAGTTGCTCATTCTCCTTGCCAAAATTTAAGGCTACCCGTTCCACATTGGTAAAGATGTAGAGCAGCTCAGCACCAATCTGGGTACCCAGCAGGGCAGAAGCCTTATCTTTATCAATGACTGCATCAAGACCTTCAAGGTTTCCATCAATATCTCTAAAAGCCGGGACACCTCCACCACCAACGGCGATCACAATATGTCCCGCCTCAATGAGTTCACTAATGACCTGAGAATTGATGATATCAATAGGCTCTGGTGAGGGTACCACCCGTCTCCAATTGCCATTGTCCAGCTTCTTGATACTCCACCCGAATTGAGCAGCTTTATTTTGGGCTTCCTCCTCAGGTAATTCAGTCCCTATATACTTGGTGGGATTATGTATGGAGGGATCATTTTCATCGACCAATACTTGAGAGATCAGGGTAACGACCTGTCGGTGAATGTCATCTGATCTGAGACGATTGATCAGGGATTGTTCGATCATATATCCCATGCCGCCTTCAGTATCAGCAACATTGATTCCCAGGGGTAAATAGGGGATGGATCCCGCCAGTTCTTCTGTACGTAGGGCAGCATTGCCTACCTGTGGACCATTGCCATGAGTAATGACAGGAATGATGTCCTGCTTTAACAGGTCAATAATAGATCCCAGGCTGGCACGAGTATGCTTGAACTGGTTCCGTATTGAATCAACTTCTCCAGGTGGTGAGATAGCATTTCCACCCAAAGCTACAACTGCTTTTCGCAATAGTTTCTCCTTCAAGATTAAAAGCAAAGTAATGTATTTGCTGTGATATGAAACTCAACCCAAATCCAGAGATTTCGGTCAAATTATTGGATAAAATGTTAGCTAAAAAACAAGGGTAGAAAAAGGAGATTTAGTCCTGAATGGCGTCTTCAGTTTCATCCTCAAACTTGTAGTCAGGAATACCTCGATTGACTTTATAATTTTTAAATTCAATAGTGATAGAGCCGTTTAGCCACTCATCTGTCATACTTGCATCAAAATCCCGCATGTCAGTTGGTTTTTTTCCAAGACGTTGAAGGTTTTTGAAGTCAGGGGGGAAGGTCATTTTAATCGAGGTAGATGTGGGCAAATAGATTCCATCAACCTGCTCATATTCAGATGTAAGCCTGAAAAATTCTTGACCCTCATGAACCACCCAGGCTTCAGCAATATTTCCCGTCTTTTGATTTACAAAAAAGTTTATAGTCCCGAGTTCGTTCATAAATGTGTCTTCAAGGCTAACTTCAAATAAGGACTCTCCATTTATCAGGGAGTCATTTATTATTTGGAGGGAAACCGAATCCCTTAAGAAAGTAAAGAAGGGTTGAATGCCCTGTTTTGGGACGATGGCGAATCCTTTCACCTCGACTTTACTCTTATCAGGAAACTTATACATGTAGTGAATTTTCCGAGAAGGCATACGAAAACCTGGAATGTCCAGGGCCAGCTTAATATCTACTTCATAATCTTCAATGCGCTCCCAGTTTCCAAGCATGAGATCCTGTAACTCTTGCTGGCTAGGGTAGTTCTGGGCCACTGAGCCCACAGACAGGCCTAGCATGATAATAATCAGCATACTTTTATGTATATGACTCATGAAAGGATATCCTTTCTACGGAATATGATAAGTGCAATACCAAGAAACATAACGATGTTGGAGGCAACGAGCCCAAGACCCCTGAATAGATCACCCCATGGGATTGGATCAAAAAATGCTTGCTCCCAGTTGGAAAAATAGGTGGCAAAGAGATAGGGTTGAATACCCTTGAACACCTCAAGGGGGAGAGATGAGACCATAAGAATAAAAATGATCAACGCCATGGTTCCAATCACTGGACCTACGGCATTTCTCACCATGGTTGAGAAGAAAATGGCGATGGAACTCACCAGGACCATATTCATAAATGAGAAGAAGTAGGCTATAAAAAATCTCACAAGCGCATCACTGGACTCCAGAATGAGTACGCCATTGTGAAACACAAGCATATCACCACCACCATGCCAGATCAAACCCAGCCCCAGTGTGAGTAGCCCAAAGTAAAAGACAAAGATGAAGGTATAGATCATCGTTGCAAGAACTTTGGATGTGAAAATACTAACCCGCGAGATAGGTCTGGTTGCATAGACACGGAATGTCCCATTAGCATGTTCACCAGCAAAGATATCACCACCAACCAGTGCCAACAAAAACGGGATATGTATCCAGAAGAAATTCATAATAAAATATGCTGCAGTAAAACCGTTGGTGGGCGAGCCCTCAATAAAGAACATATCTGAGACGGAACTCTCGATCTGACCTTCAATATGGGAGGTACCCATACCATAACCCCAGAGAATGAGGGGCACGATACCAGTAAATAAGATGATACCTATATAGGAGCGAACCAGTGAGAAAATTTTGTATAGTTCGTTCTGTATGAGCTTAAGGAGTATCATTTTCCCTCCATAAGTGAGAGAAAGTAATTCTCCAGGCGATTCCGCTGAGAAACTGAGAAGATATTGATCTTAGCAGCAGACATGAGCCGTATGAGCTCTGGAATTTTGTTGTAGTGAATCTCAATACTGATGGCATTGGCCAGGGGAGTAATCTGAGTAACCAGATCGGTCTTCTCCAGAAAGGCCAAAGTGGTTTTCGAATCCTCGACTTCTAGCTCAATCGTCACATTATCAATTTCACGAAAAATGTCCCGCATGGATCCCTGGGCAGCCAGTTTACCATTAAAAATGAGGGCAATATCAGAGCAAATCAGCTCAACCTCATGCAGGAGGTGGGAGGACAGAAATATCGTCACATTCTGTTCAGCAGCAATTTTTAGAATAAAATCTCGTATCTCATGCATACCCTGTGGGTCAAGACCAGTGGTTGGCTCATCCAGAACCAGAAGTTTGGGGTCTGGGAGAAGTGATTGGGCCAAACCCAGGCGCTGTTTCATGCCCTGGGAAAAAGTTTTAACCTTATCCTTGCGACGCTCATATAAACCCAGTAGATCCAATAGTCGGTTGATGTGCTCATCACTATCATGTCCTGTGATCCTTCCCAGGATCTTCATATTCTGATAGGCGCTGAGGTTCTTATAAAAATCTGCTCTGTCCACCAGGGCACTCATGTCATTGCGGACCCTGTGTCCCTTGAGACTGGAGCTACCCAGGATATCAAAGTGCCCCTTGTCAGCTGCAATAAGACCGGCGAACACTCTGATCAAGGTAGATTTTCCGGCTCCATTTGGTCCAAGGAATCCAAATATTGATCCCCGGGGAACGCTAATACTCACATCATCCAGTGCCTGGATGGATTTAAAGCGTTTGGATATCCCATAACAGGCCAGGGCTGGAGTGACCTCATCGCTTGTAAGAGGGCTCGGAGATTGGGGGGTGGTTAACTCAGTTTCACTCATTTCGCTGTCAATTGTTTTTGAGGATTTATAGACATCTAAAAATCTACCTATCGCGGGAGGTATTGGTACAAAAAAAGCTCTGAATCACAGAGCTTTTTAAATTTTTTCTAGATATTGGAAAAAATCAGGCAGCTTTTACAACTTTTCCTGACTTGATACAGCTGGTGCAAACTTTTTTATGTGTGTTTTGTCCATCGACAGAAACACGAACGCGTTGCAGGTTAGGTAACCATCTGCGACGAGATTTTTTGTGTGAGTGACTCACATTGTTGCCCGTAACTGGACCTTTTCCGCATATATCACATCGTTTTGCCATTTTCATACTCCCATTCTAAAGCGCGCAAATATAGACGGACATGTCCCTGTGTCAAAGAATATTTCATCCTAGCTTGCGAAGTGACTGATTTTGCAGATTATGAGTCGATTAGTAGAAAAACTTACGCCAGCTCACATGCATACATAAGCTGAACAAGAGCTTTCTCGGAAAATTGTCTGCTTCAGGCTACATTGAATGAAAGTAAACAGGAGATACATCAAGTTGCTCATCAACAAAACTCAGGATTTAGTCAAATTCATTCAAGATTTGGGAACGCCTCCCTATGTGTCGCTGGATACAGAATTTCTTTCTGAAAAAACCTATTACCCACAACTCTGCTTAATTCAAATTGCTCATGGTTCCCATGCCGCAGTTATTGATGTCCTGGCAGATATTGATCTTGAACCTCTGATGCAATATCTCAAGAATCCTAAAATGGTAAAAGTCTTCCACGCTGCTGAACAGGACCTGGTTATTCTATGGAATGATTTCAACTTGTCACTGACCCCAGTATTCGACACACAGATTGCAGCCATGGTTTGCGGCTTTGGAGATCAAGCCTCTTATGCTCAATTGGTCAAAACTTTTACGAAAGCCAGAATAGATAAAAGTTCACAAATTGTTGACTGGACAAAAAGACCCCTCCGAGATCGTGATATTGAATATGCCCAGGCCGATGTGACTCATCTTTGTTCTGTATATGAGCAGCTGCAATACAAAATTGAAAAACGAGGGCGAGCGAGTTGGGTGGCAGAGGAAATGTTGGAGTTATCAGACAAAAAACGCTTCGATTTCAACCCAGAAAATCAGACAAGGAAATTAAAATTAAGACACATGACCCCACGACGCATGGCGATGCTCCATGAATTGGTAGCCTGGCGCGAAGAACGGGCGAAAACGCAAAACATACCTCGAGGATGGGTCATAAAGGATCTTGCCCTACGTGACCTGGTTTCCAACCCTCCAGAGAGTCTGAAGGATTTGGGACGGGCAAGGGGGATTGGTGGTAATGCCCAGGGAAGGACTGGAGAGGAAATTCTTAAAAGAATTCATAAAGTCAGGGAATTACCCATCTCAGAATGTCCACCAGTTCATGATACTTCGTTGGACGAGGACATAAATGGTGATGCAATCGTGCTATTACGTGCCCTGCTCACCCAGATTTGTGAGAAAAATAATGTGGCCCCAAAATTGGTAGCATCGAAATCCGATCTGGAACAATTGACCCTGGGTGTGGAGACAAGATTGTCCAGGGGCTGGCGCAAAGAGCTGTTCGGTGGACTCGCGGAGCAACTTCTGCAGGGACAAATATCATTGACCTTGTTACAGGGAAAAATTAGCATTTTAAAAAGGTAATAGCATCCTGGAATAACCAATATGAGCAATCCAGCACCCATTAACAGAGTAACTCGGTCTAAAGCAGAAGCCAGAGCAAGTTATGATAAAATGAGTGGTTGGTATGACTTGCTCGCCGGTCTCTCAGAAAAAAAATATAAAGATATGGGTTTGCAGATCCTGGATATACAAGCAGGGGAGCAGGTTCTTGAAGTGGGTTTCGGAACGGGACAATGCCTGAAGGAAATGGCTCGGGCTGTTGGGGAAACAGGCCGAGTTTTTGGGGTAGATCTCTCTCAGGGAATGTTGGATGTCGCCCAGTCAAGGCTCCATAAGGCGGGGTTAGGTGATTTGGTTGAGTTTTGTCTCGGAGATGCAACAGAGTTACCCTATGCTGACAATTCCTTTGATGCAGTTTATTCAAGTTTCACCTTAGAGTTGTTCGACACTCCAGAAATTCCTGTGGTTCTATCAGAATGTCAGAGAGTTCTAAAGCCAGGAGGTCGACTTTGCATGGTGTCCATGTCCAAAAAGTCGAGGAGTGGATTAATGGTCAAACTTTATGAATGGACTCAGAAAAACTTCAATAAATATGTAGATTGTCGACCTATATATGTTGAACAATCAATCGGAGATAATGGTTTTATTATTTCAAGTGTGACAGAGATGTCAATGTTCGGTTTGCCAGTTGATATTGTCTTGGCAACGAAAGCCTGGTAGAGAGAAATAAGGGGAGAAATGATGGTTAAAGCAAATGGTAATGTTACGGGAATGGGGGCTGTAGGAGCATTCCTGAAGGTAGGTACCTGATCAGAGACTTTGTTGAGAGTTCTCAACCAGGGATTTGATAATAGCAAAACTTCAGAGGAAAAAGCAACTGCCCCTCTGGCCGGTGGCATCATGCAGCACGGCTATCAATGCGGAATGATATGGGGAGCGGCACTTGCAGCAGGAGCTGAAGCCTTCAGGCTCTCCGGCTCAGGATCAAAAGCTGAAACCAGAGCCGTTAAAGCATCTCAACAATTGGTTGAGACATTTCGAGCTCAAAATAAACATATAAATTGCCTTGAAATCACGGATATCGATAAAACAGCATCAACTTTAAAAATGGTGACCTTCTTTCTACTAAAAGGGGGAACTATAGGTTGTTTTCGAATGGCGGCGAAATTCGCTCCTCAAGCGTATGAGAAAATTGAGGAGACACTCTATGAAGAAGTGTCAGAATTTCCACCACAACCAGTGAGTTGTGCTTCCCTCTTAGCCAAGAAAATGGGTTTTTCAGATGAGCATCAAGTCATGGCTGCTGGTCTGGCAGGTGGTATTGGACTAAGTGGGGGTGCCTGCGGGGCACTGGGGGCTGCAATCTGGCTGAAAGGCCTGCAGAGCAATTCAGAATCTGGGGATAGACTCGATTTTAATAATCCTGCAACGCTAGCAGCCATGGAGAAATTTTTAGAAGTCAGCGATTATGAGTTTGAGTGTTCGGAAATTGTTGGTAGAAAATTTGAAAATGTGGAAGATCATGCCGACTACATTGCCTGTGGGGGCTGTTCAAAAATTCTTGATCAATTGGCACTTTAAACGCAAATCCAGGTGTCATAAAATGCCACCAGGAATAATTACATTAGATCTGGTGTAGGAGTGTTAGGGAATGTCAATCTACATTGAGACTCAAACTCTCATTTATATCCTCCTTGGGCTTTTAGTTTTACTGACGGTAGTCATCGCAGCTCTCCTGAGGTTTAAGAAAAAGGATAAACTTCAGGAAAACATACCCGGGGTTGAAGAAATGGCTAAGACCACCTTCTTCTGGGCCGAATATCATCGTGGAAAAATTGGGGATGATACAAAGTAATATTGTCTAAGGAATAAGAGTTAACAGTGGTTTATGTATCCTACACGAAAGGAATGAGATGTTATCTGAACTGAAAAATACTCAAGTCACCATACACTACAGCCCAGTCGAGGGATTTGCATCTCCATCAAAGGGTACCATAGTGGAGCTATCAGATAAATGGATAAAACTCAAGTCACCAGGTAAAAAACAAAAAGTGAATTACGAATACATTCAGATAGCTCGGATTCTGAAGGTGCTTCAGTCTGATCAAAATTGATGGACATAGAATATTGACGAGATTTGTAAGGACTCAATAATTTCTCAATCAAGGGGGGCACTCACCATGAATGTTGAAAAACCTAGTACCAACGTATCCACGCGACTCCATTGGATGGACAATTTGAGAACTATCACCATTTTTCTGGTGGTTCTCTATCATGTGGGTGGTGTGTATGAAGCTGCCGGACTATGGGGCTGGTTTTGGATTGTTGATGATCCAACGACCATCACCTGGGTAGGTATCATTGGAATCATATTTGATATCATGTTGATGCCACTGATGTTTTTTATTGCGGGTTATCTGGTTCCAAATTCTATGAAAAACAAAACCGGAGCAGCTTTCCTGAAAGGGAAACTTAAAAGATTAATGTTTCCCTGGCTGATTGCCGTGCTGACAATGATTCCACTTTACAAAGTCATTTTTCTTTATTCACGTGGGTTGCCACAGGAGGTCTGGACAACCTACTTCCACTTCAATAACCCCAATAGCCAGAACTGGTTATGGTTTCTGCCCGTTCTCTTTCTATTCAATCTGCTCTATCTTCTTTTTTCAAACGCCCAATTCAAGTTGCCAGATATATCCGTCAAAGCATGGATATGGATCACCCTTTTTGTTGGATTTGTTTATAGCTATAGCATTGGAGGGTGGCTTGGAATGCGGAGTTGGACACTTACTCCCCTCCTGGATTTTGAAAATGAACGGCTCCTGATTTATTTCATGGCATTTTTATTGGGAGCCAGCAGCTTTAAACAAGGTCTGTTCCTCAATAGTCCCCCCAGGAAAATGTTATATAACATTGCAAATGGTATAGCCTGGATACCGGTTACCATACACATCTTCGCCCGATTATACCCCTTCTTTTATCCAGAGGGATTTAGTGCTACACCTCTATACAGGACCATTTGGTGGTTCAGTTTTGATCTTTCACTCCTTGCCATGCTATACACTATGTTGGGTACCTTCTGGAGGTATTTTAATAAATCAGGAAAACTGTGGATTTACTTGAACCGAAATTCGTATGGGGTCTATATCATCCATGTTATCATGATAGGCATTTTTGGGACTTTGCTCATGAAAACCGGATTACCAGCTCTGGTGAAATATCCATCACTCATCGTGTTGACTTATTTCTTTAGTAATCTAACTGTCACAGGATATCACTCCGCTCGCAGATTATTTTTGGGTTCAGAATAGCAGACATCTCTTCACAGTTTGAAAAATCATTTATTTATGGTTCTTCACATCAGGATGCTTAGAATTGAGGCGTTAGATTGTTTATAATACTCAATTGATTAGATATCGTGGTTGAACTGATATAAAAGAAAGCACATAATGAGTCTTGAAGACTATGGTTGGGATGAAACCTGGGCTGAAAAGTTAGCACAGGCAGAGGATAATCGAGGGATCCCTGCTCGTGTCATTTCTGCGCATCGCAGCGAATATAAGGTCCATACCGGTGAAACTGATATCTCAGCAAAAGCCGCGGGAAGACTTTACCACGCTCCTTTCAGGCAAACTGAATTGCCTGCAGTCGGGGATTGGGTTGTTGTGGATGATACTGATGTAAGCGGCAAAGCCATCATCCGTGGTGTTTTGCCACGAAAATCCACTTTTTCCCGGAAGGTGGCTGGAAAAAATTCTAATGAACAGGTCATGGCCACCAATCTGGATACGGTCTGGATAGTATCAACATTTGGCACGGATCTGAATCCTGCTCGTCTGGAAAGATATGTTGCACTTGTAGTTGAAAGTGGGGCCAGACCCGTGATCATCCTGGCCAAGGCTGATCTGGAAGAACTGACTGAACCCATCATAGAATCAATTCAGGAAAGAATCCCAAATGTGCCCATCTATGCCGTCAGCGCAAAGGCACAGACTGGTTTGAATAATCTAAGCCAATATATTGCTCCAGGCCAGACTATCGCTCTTTTAGGCTCATCTGGTGTGGGCAAATCAACGCTGATCAATCATTTTGTGGGTCATGAACTCCTTCATACAGCCAAAGTAAGGGAAAAGGACGGCAAAGGCCGACACACTACCACCCATCGCGAATTAATATTTTTACCCACAGGTGGCTTGCTGCTCGATACACCAGGGATGCGCGAACTCCAACTCTGGCAACAAGATGATAATCTTGACAAAAGTTTCTCAGATATCGATGATATCGCCGTGGAATGCCGATTTTCAGATTGTTCCCATGAGACAGAACCTGGTTGTGCCGTGATTGCTTCAGTTGAAAGTGGCGACCTTTCAGAGGAAAGATTTAATAATTACAGGAAATTGAAAAAAGAACTCACCTATCTGGAGCGGAAGGTTGATGCTGGAGCAGAACGGGCAGAAAAGGAACGATGGAGAGCGGTAAGCAAAGAACAAAGACGCTATTCCCAGGAGCACAAAGGTAAAAAGCAAAGGTAAGCCTTCCCCAGACACCCAATATGACCAACTTTCTAACCATGAGTTGAATCAATGAGCAGTATACAGCCAAAAATATCAATCCTTAGCAAAGAACAAATCCTAAAAGTCCATCAAGACTCCCTTAAGGTGCTGTCCCACACAGGGATACGGGTGGACTCAATACGAGCCAGAGCCGTATTCTCAGAAGTGACTGGTGGGACATTTGATAACAATCTTGTTCGCATTCCTGGAAAAATAGTGGAGCAAGCTCTCCATTCTGTACCTGCAAATATCGATATGTACAATAGGGATAACAGCCTGGCATTCTCCTTGGGAGCGCATCAGCAATCAGGAACGATATATGGAATTGGCGTCACAAACTCCTGGTATCAGGATCCATCAAATGATTCCGTCACCCCCTTTACCAGGAGGCATGTTGAGCTCGCCTCAGCGCTTGGCAATACACTTACCCAATTTGATCTTGTTTCAACTCCTGGGGTAATCCAAAATGACGATTCTCAGGTGGGTGAGGTGGTAGCTGCCCTTGAGATGATGGCCAATACGACCAAACCTCTCAGCATATTAATATCGGAGCCAAAACAATTTGAACTGGCAATCAGCATGTTGGAGCACCTCCATCGTGATCTTTCAGGAAAACCATTTGTGCTCCCATATTTCAATCCCATTACACCTCTGGTGTTGAATGAGGACACCACTGACAAGATGTTTTCCACAATTGATCGCGGTCTCCCTTTCATTTTCTCCAGTTATGGAATGTCAGGGGCCACAGCACCAATCAGTGCTGAGGGCACTCTGGCCATGCTCAACGCTGAATTATTGGCAGGTTTGGTATTCTCTCAATTAATTAAACCCGGGACACCAATCGTTCTAGGGAGTTTGCCGTCTGTTTTTGAAATGCAGAATATGATTTCCGCCTATACCTCTCAAACCATACTGGTCAACCTGGCCTGTGCAGAGATGATGGATCACTATCACATTCCACACGCAGGAACTTCTGGTAGTGGTACGGGGTGGGGACCGGATTTATTAACCAGTGGTACTTTGTGGATGAACCATCTTACCAACTCCATAGGTAAGGTTGGACTGGCCCCCTTTGTTGGGAGCAATTTTGATTCTCAGGCATTTTCTCCCACCACCGTAGTTTACGCAGATGAAGTGATTCGGCAGATTAGACAATTTGCCGATGGTTTTGTATTGGACGAGAATAACGATCCATTGAAAGATATCCATTCAGTGGGACCAGGTGGAAGCTTCCTCTTGTCTGAGGCTACCCTGGATCAATACCGAAATGTCCATGAACAGCACAGTCAGATTTGGCCGGGATATTCATTAAATCAGTGGCAAACTGAGGGATCGCCTGACGCAATAAGCAAGTTGAGAGAGTACACCCAACATGTGCTCAATGAGCTCCATATACCGGAAGACCATGATTCAGTCCTGAATCGAGGCGAGGAATTTATCAAGGAATTTTCAACCTGATTCTTTTGTACCACCCCCCCTCTAAAACGATGAAATTTATTTGTTGTCAGCGACCAAGTTGAATAACATGTTCTGAGATGTTTAAGATTGGACACATAGAAGTAAAATCGAAAGCTCTGCTGGCTCCCATGGCTGGTGTGACTGGTCATCCATTTCGGGTGCTCTGTAAAGAACAGGGTGCCGGTCTGGTATATACTGAATTTGTCTCTGCCAATGGTATCATTCGAGAGAATCAAAAAACACTGGATATGATGAAATTCACAGAATCTGAACGACCCATCGGGGTTCAGATTTTCGGTGAAACTCCAGAAATCCTGGCCCAGAGTGCCAAATATATAGAAGATATTGTCAAACCCGATCTCATTGATCTGAATTTTGGATGCCCTGTTCCAAAGGTTACCAAAAGGGGAGCTGGATCAGCCATCCTTAAAGATTTACCACTCATGGACGAGGTTGCCAGAGCCGTTGTGGAAGCAGTTTCAATCCCTGTGACTGCAAAAATTAGATCTGGATGGAACAATGGCTGTATTGTGGCCCCTGTGGCTGCCGCTGCCCTTGAAGCAGCTGGAATTAAGGCTCTCACTTTACACCCTCGTACCACCAAGCAGTTGTATACCGGTGAAGCCGATTGGAGTCTGATTGCTGAAACGCGAAAGGCTATCAGTATTCCTCTCATTGGTAACGGGGACATTAAAAGTGCAGCGGATGCCAAACGTATGATTGATGAAACGGGGTGTGATGCTGTCATGATTGGGCGGAGAGCCCTGGGAAATCCCTGGATTTTTCGAGAGATCAATGACTATCTCAATACAGGTATTCTACCTGAGGCAGTGCGACTGATTGACCGTGTGAAATTGTGTCATCGTCATTTATACCTGGAATCAGTGGCAATGGGTGATTATCGGGCAACCAATTATATCAAGAAACACCTTAGCTGGTATCTCAAAGGCTTCCCCGGTGCCTCAGATTATCGGAAACGTCTCTATCGTCAAATGGAATTTGCCTATATGGAAGGTGAAATTTCAAGAATTATCACTGAGTTGGAAAAGGATCCTGAGTTGGCGAACTTCGCATATCGTGAAGAAGGAGACTTGTTCCCCAATGTTCCAGGTAGCAAAGACAATTACTAAATAATGGTTTTAGGAATGGATGGCTTGAAGAAAGCCTAACATTCTCTATACATAATTATAAATAAGATTATAATGTTTGTATTATAAACTTGCCTTTATTGGCGGGAAATTTGCATTGATTCGAGAAGTAAATTTTGTTTCAATTCAGAAATATTCTAAAAAGGAGATATAATGAGCGATCGAGTAAAAGTATTGATCATGGGCGCAGCCGGGCGCGATTTTCATAATTTCAATGTTTTTTTCCGGGACAACGAAGCCTACGATGTGGTTGCCTTCACCGCCACACAGATTCCAGATATTGATGGCAGAAAATACCCAGCAGAATTAGCTGGAAGCCTCTATCCAGAGGGTATCTCCATCCACGATGAAGAGGAACTAGAAGATCTGATTTACGATCTTGATGTGGATGAAGTTGTTTTTGCTTATAGTGATCTTCCCTACGACTATGTCATGTCAAAAGCGGCCATAGTGAACTATGCCGGAGCAGATTTTCGTCTCATGGGTGCCAAATCAACTATGATTCCCAGCACCAAACCTGTGATTGCTATTTGTGCAGCCCGTACAGGCTGTGGTAAAAGCCAGACTACCCGTGCTGTCTGTGATCATCTCACAGCCCAGGGTAAAAAAGTGGTCGCCATCCGTCATCCCATGCCATATGGTGATCTTGTAAAACAGAAGGTGCAGCGCTTTGCCGAGCTGGCAGATCTCAAGAAACACGATTGTACTATTGAAGAGATGGAAGAGTATGAACCACACATCATGAATAATACCGTCGTCTACGCTGGCGTTGATTATGAAGCCATTCTCAGGGAAGCAGAAAAAGAAGCTGATATCATTGTCTGGGATGGTGGTAACAATGATATGCCATTCTACATGCCTGATATCATGATCACAGTTGTTGATCCTCATAGAGCCGGTCACGAATTGACCTACTATCCCGGTGAAACCAACCTGCTCATGGCTGATGTGATTGTCATTAATAAAATCGATACTGCCGATATTGATGACATTTCCACTGTGCGTGAGAATATCCGTATTGTTAATCCTGAAGCTATCGTTGTAGATGCTGCCTCACCCGTATCAGTGGATGATGAGGAAGTGATTTACGGTAAAAATGTATTGGTTGTGGAAGACGGTCCAACACTAACCCATGGCGAGATGCTATATGGAGCTGGTGTGGTCGCCGCTGAGAAATATGGAGCTGAGAGTCTGGTTGATCCAAGACCCTGGACAGTCGGTAAACTTTCTGAAACCTTTGAAAAATATCCAGATATAGGTGAGATTTTGCCAGCCATGGGATATGGTGATGAACAGATGAAAGATCTTGAAACCACCATTAATGCAGTTGAATGTGAAGCTGTGGTTATTGGAACTCCCATTGATCTCAGACGCATCATCAATATCGAGAAACCTTCCGTCCGCGTGACCTATAAGTTGCAGGAAATTGGCATGCCTACCCTGGCCTCCATTCTGAATACTGAGGTTCTCAAGGAAATGGAAGAAGCAGTCAAAAAGAGTCTCTAACGACTGGCTACGAGCCACATGTTAGATTGAAGAGGTCCTGTCTGCATGCATTCGGGACCTTTTTGTTTTAATCAGACAAGTCATTCATAGATTATGTGCGTATGAGCCGTAAGAAATCAAATAGAATCAGTGTCGGCGAAGGCTGGAGCTTCAATGCTGCTGAGGATCACTCATCGAGCAGACGGGTGAGTGGCAATAAGATTGTTCGGTTGCGTATGGAAAAACGCAAAGGCAAACCAACCACCATCTTATATGATATGGAAGGTGTCCCTGACATGAAGGCACTGGCAAAACAGCTAAAAAACCTGGTAAGTGCCGGCGGGACGACAAAAAATGAAAAAATTGAAATCCAGGGTGAACATCGAGACCGTTTTCGTGTATACTTGAGCGATGAAGGTTATGAAGTGAAAGGTTGACGATGTTGCTACTTCTTACAATTGGTATTATTGGTGTCGCCATGCTCACTATGAGTATTGCTCTGATTCTCACCGGGGAAAATAAAGTCCACAGTTCCTGCGCTGCAACCCATGAACTTGACGGGGAAGGCGAATCCTGTGCCTTTTGTCCCAACGATGAAGATGAAGATCAACTCACCACGCTCTCCAAAGTAGGTTATCCTGGACGCAAGGACATAGTCTCACAGGAAGCATATAAGGGCAAATCAGATCGTAACATCAGCGTTGAACGTTTGAAATACAATAGCGGTCGCGATTAATTCCCTTTGAATTAATCCTCCCTGGGATATTCCACGTATCCCTTCTTTTTACCCCACAAAAAACAATATCAGTCGACATACGAATTCGTATTCCTATCTTCTAGCCTGAAGTCAATCCAGAGCAGAACAGGAATCGTTCTATGTCCAACAAGATCACTTTAAGAGAAAGCTATTTAGGAATACCAACAAGGGCCTGGAAGGTTATTCTGGGATTCACACTCTTTCGCTTGTTTCTCGCCCTCATCCTGCCATTGACACCTCAAGAAGCCTATTACTGGAGCTGGAGTAGAGATCTAGCCTTGTCCTATTTTGACCATCCCCCTCTGGCAAGTTATAGCATCTGGTTCACCACCATGATTTTTGGCCAGACCATTTTTGGAATAAAGCTCGCTGCAGTGCTTTGGTATCTTGGTATGAACATCATCTGGGCAGCCATGATTCAAGAAATGTTTGACAATCCACGCCAAACTTTTTGGACCTTACTGGCTCTCAATGCATCTATTGTTTTCGAACTCTATGGATTTGTCATCACACCGGATACACCCCTGCTGTTTTGTTGGACCGCCACGATTTATGCGCTGTGGAAACTGGTTCAGACTGAAAATCCTAAGTGGTGGTATGTGGCGGGTCTGTTTATGGGGCTGGCCTGGTTGGGCAAATATTCAGGGATTATGCTGGTACCATCGGTTTTCCTCTTTACCATCATCTCAACCAAGCAGAGGAGGTGGCTACTCACTCCTCATCCTTATCTGGGCGTAATTCTGGCAATTCTGGTGTTTTCACCTGTATTGATCTGGAATGCTCAACATGACTGGATATCATTTGCATTTCAGGGCTCTCAACGTGCTTCAGGGATGGGCCACTGGAAGGTGAAACATTTTGGAGAGCTGCTGGGGTCACAGTTCTTCATTTTATCTCCCTATTTGTTCGTCGTTGTATTTGCCACCTTGATCCGGTTCGGTCGCAAACTCTTCACTGGGCTGGAGGACAAACTGTTACTTCTCCTCAGTAGTGGTCTGGTCACCTCAGTTTTCTTTATTGCGGTGAGTTTCCGCAGTCTGGTAAAAATGAATTGGTTGGCTCCAGCATATTGGTCTCTCATTATCCTTGGGATATATCACCTTTTCCAGGCTTCCAATAGATTCAATCGTATGCGAACAGGCGTTTTCTCGTCACTCATCCTTCTGGGGATTGGTATCTCTGTGGTGGCTATCCCAAACGTACCGCTAGGAGAAGGGAATACCTGGAGCGGTTGGAAGCAGGCTGCTCAAGATGTGAAGACCCTGCAGGATTCACTGAGAAACGCAGGCGAATCTCCCTTCATCTTCAGCACCAACTACAAGGCCAGCTCACTGTTGAAATTCTATCTGCCAGATCAACCCAGAACCTATGCCCAGGATATCATTGGAAAGCATGCACTCCAATTCGATATCTGGCCCAAAGAAGAAGAACTCAAGGGGAGAACCGGCTTACTTGTGGTAGATAATCGTCGCGAATATCGTTTTAAATCAGAGAAAATCGTACCCTATTTTAGCGAGGTGAAAAAGCTAAGGTCCATCAGGATTGAAAACTTCGGAAAATTGGTTCGAAAAATCGATATTTATCAGTGTTCAGACTATAAAGGTACAGATTGATGATGCGCAAACCCTATGGATCCTGGAAATCTCCCATTTCTGGAAAGTCACTGGTACAGAGTAGCTTACGGTTGGGACAAATCCAAATTGATGACGGATCTGTCTATTGGACAGAGGGACGGCCTGCTGAGAAAGGGCGTACTGCCCTCATGGTTTGGTCAGGTGGAAATATGAGTGAAATCACATCCTCTCAAAGTGATGTTCGAACTCGTGCCCATGAGTATGGGGGAGGAGCATTTCTCTGTACTGCTGGTCGTCACTTCTATATTAATAACTCTGATCAACAGGTATATGAAGTACTGGAAAAGGGTGAGTCCAAACAGGTCACCCACCAATCTAATTATCGTTTTGCGGATATGATTCTAGATCAAAATAGAGGCTTGCTTTTTACTGTTGGGGAAGATCATTCTGACCCCCAAAATATCGAGAATTATCTCCTAAGCGTCTCTGTGGCAACAGGAGAATTGCAGATCGTTGCAGAAGGACATGATTTCTACTCGAATCCCCAGCTCAGTCCAGATGGAAACCAGCTCCTTTTCCTGACCTGGGATCACCCCAATATGCCCTGGGATGGGACTCAACTTAAGCTGGCTGAATTGAAAGAAGACGGGAGCTTTGGCAGTATCCAGGATATAGCTGGCGGTAAACACGAATCCATTTTTCAGCCTCTCTGGGATCCCGATGGAAGTATTTACTTTGTTTCTGATCGGAATGGGTGGTGGAATATTTATCATCATTCCGAAGCCCAGATCACATGCCTTCTTGAGAAAGAGGCTGAATTTGGACTTCCTCAATGGGTCTTTGGTATGAGCAAATATACCGTACTCAATTCTGGTGATCTTGTCGCCACCTATTCAGATATGACAGGCTCACATCTCATAAGAATAGATATAGATTCAGGCTCATCGAAAGAAATCAAAACCATTTTTAGCACAATTGATCAGATTAGGGGATCAAAAAACAGGATCGCTTTCATTGGTCAAACAGACTCCCAACCAGGTGAAGTGGTTACTATGAATCTTGATGCCAATACCTCACAAACCATTCAAAGGGCCGCTGAAACTGATATGGATGAAGCCTATATTTCCTGTGCTCAACATATAAGCTTCAAGACAGCTCCTGACGAATTGACCTATGCCTGGTATTATCCTCCTAAGAATCCTGACTACGCAGCACCTGCGGGGAATCTACCTCCACTCATCGTTTTGAGTCATGGTGGACCAACTGGTAATTCTTCAGGTGCATTTAGCCTGGCTATTCAGTACTGGACTACCCGGGGTTTTGCCATTGTAGATGTAAATTACAGCGGATCCACAGGTTATGGACGAAAATATCGTGAACGTCTGAGAGGGGATTGGGGGATTCGGGATGTCCAGGATTGTGCAGCCGCGGCCAATTATTTTGCAGATGAGGGTCTGGCAGATCGTGAAAGATTGATCATCAAGGGTGGAAGTGCTGGAGGATACACCACATTGGCTGCTCTTACCTTTATGGATGTATTTAAAGCGGGAGCCAGCTATTATGGGGTGGGTGACCTCACTTTGCTGGCCAGGGATACTCACAAATTCGAAAGTCGCTATCTGGATAGCATGGTGGGACCTTATCCAAAGGAGAAGCAGCTCTATTTCGACCGCTCACCCCTAAATTTTGCAGATCATTTAGATTGTCCCGTCATCTTTATGCAGGGTTTGGACGATCCTGTTGTCCCTCCGAATCAGGCAGAAAGCATGGTGGCTGCCCTTAAACGAAATGGAATACCAGTTGCTTATTTACCCTTTGAAGGGGAGTCTCACGGTTTCAGGCAATCCTCGACCACTATC
Source organism: Fidelibacterota bacterium (assembly GCA_016784025.1). Lineage (GTDB taxonomy): Bacteria > Fidelibacterota > UBA8477 > UBA8477 > JABMPR01 > JABMPR01. The sequence goes on from JADHVL010000005.1 coordinate 71,591, forward strand.
AAGGCTATTGAGAGTGAATACTATTTTTATACTCAGATTTTTGGAATCGAACCTGCTGAGTTATTGGAACCCATAGAAATTTTTAATTTGAATTAGCTGCTATCATACCAAATTGGGTTTATACGCATTTTCTGATATAAAAAAACTGCAACAATGTGACATTTTTGAACCGTGTTTTTTCACGGTGGGCACCGCCCTTAAAGATCAGACTTCCTTGATCCCTGGGGGGAGGGAAAGGCCTGCCTTAGCAGCAAGGAGTTGGGTTCCCGTTGATTAGTTCTCGTTCAAAAAATGCCGAGCATCATTGCAGTCAAAATTATAAAAAGCACCTAAATATTCCCCCGATGCGCCAAATTTAGCTCTAGAGCTGGTCAAGTCCTAGAGCTATTGAATTTGATGTGAAGAAAGGTAATGTAGACCATTCAGCGAGGCTGAAAAGCCATGAGAATTGAGTGAATTGCTAGACCTTGGTCAGAACTTCCTCTCCCTCAGATTTTGCTATGATAACAGCGCCCATTGTGTCACTGGTTACATTGACTACTGTGCGAAACATGTCGAGAGGACGATCAACAGCCAGCATGGTTCCAACAATGATGGCGGCCTGGGGATGATCCCCCAGTCCCACAGCATCCAAAACAATAAATATCATGACCAAACCTGCAGATGGTATCGCCGCGGCTCCTACTGATGCGAGGAAAGCTGTGATAACAATGAGTAACTGTTGGGCCACTGTCAGGTCGAACCCAAGTGCCTGTGCAATAAAAAGAACACCTGCACATTCATAGAGAGCGGTTCCATCCATATTGATGGTGGCTCCAAGTGGAAGCACAAAGCTGGTCACCTTGTTGGAAACACCTGCCTTATTCTCGATACAGTCCATGGTTACGGGAAGCGTAGCGCCTGAAGAGCTGGTGGAAAAGGCCGTAGCCATAGCAGAAGCAATTGCTTTATAGTGCTTAAGCGGATTGATCTTTGTGAAAAGATAGAAAACAATTGGTAGCACAATAAAAATGTGGATGGTTAAACCAGACGCAATAGTCACCATATACCAACCCACAGCCTTGAATAGCGTAAAACCTGTGCTGGCAACAGCCTTTGCAATCAGCCCAAAAACACCGATGGGCAGAAAGAGGATCACACCCTGAGTCATTTTCATCATGACCTTGAAAAGGGTATCAAAGAGTTCATGCATCATCTTGTATTGTTTCTCCGGCAAAACTGTGATGGTCATTCCCAGGACGATTGAGAAAAAGATAACAGAGAGAACATCACCTTTTGCTGCAGCTGCTATAGGATTCGTCGGAATCATGCGAATTAATATGTTACCCAGGCTTCCTGGTTGGCTCAAACTGGAAGGATCAAACTCATCACCACCTGCATTAATATCCACTCCAACACCTGGTTGAATAAGATTGGTTAGTGTTAAACCAATTAAGATGGCCAACATGGAGGTGAGAAAGTAGTAGCCGAAAGTTTTGGCTCCCAAACGGCCCAGACTTTTATTTTCACCAATGCCTGCGACACCAGATGTGATGGAAAAGAAAATGAGAGGCACGATGACCATTTTCAGCAATCGCATGAACATATCACCCAATGGAGCAACATTCATTGCTTTCTCACCAAGTAATAAGGCGTAGATAATCCCGGCACCCATTCCAATAAACACTTTCCAGTATAATTCTAACTTCCAGAACTTCATGAATGCTTGACGTAGCAGTGACATAGAAACGACCTCGAGATTTAATTGCTGTTGTAGTGAACGTGGCACAATATAGAATTGCATCGCTTGAAAGCACCCCGCAATTTGAATCAGAAAGGGATTGACTCATTGCAGGTTTTGATTTAGTTCATTCTGGGGAAAGAAAAGGATAAGTTGTGTTTTTTATTATCGTCGTTTTTGTCATGACCCTCCTATACGGGTATGTGGGTGCCAGAGTGGTTGCTCCCTTTGATATTTCAGGGGTGGGTCTGTTTGTTTATTGGGCAATTGTTGTCCTCCTGGCCATAGCGCCTATCGCAGGGATGATCTTGCGATCCAAAGGGTTGGAAAATCTACTCATCGATACTTTTTTGTGGCTTGGATTTATTGGTATGGGCTTGTTCTCACTGGCCTTCATAGCCTTTATTATCCGAGATCTGGGGTGGGTGACAGGCACCCTGTCATTCAAAATTTTAAAAACAATTACCAATAGTAGTCCCAGCAGCATTGAATTGGATCCTGGACGGAGGCAATTTCTGTTGATGTCTATGAATCTGGGAATCGTAGGAGTCACTTCCGTATTAGGTGGAATTGGATTGTTTCAAGCACGACGAAAGGCTACCATTATCACTCAAAACATCGCCATCCCAAATCTACCCGCTGAGTTTCAAGGATTGAAGATTGCTCAGATTTCAGATTTGCATGTGGGTCCCACCATCAAAGCAGACTACGCCCGAACCGTTGTTGACCAGGTCAATGCACTACAACCAGATCTCATATTTTTCACTGGAGATATGGTGGATGGATCCGTTGATCGATTATCAAAAGATGTTGAGCCAGTAAGAGATTTAAAGTCAAAATATGGTACCTATTTCGTCACTGGGAATCATGAATATTATTCAGGTGCCAGGCAATGGGTGGACAAAGTCGCTGAACTGGGGATGATTCATCTTGAAAACGAACATCGGATTTTGACCAGGGGTGAGGCTTCACTGGCCATTGCTGGTGTCACCGACCTAATGGCTCACCACAGTATCAAATCTCATAAAAGCAACCCTCAAAAGGCCATGAATGGTGTCCCTGATGATATGCCAAGCATTCTGCTTGCTCATCAGCCAGGAACTGCCGACATGACGCAGGGTCTATCCATCGATCTTATGGTATGCGGACATACTCATGGCGGTCAGTTTATGCCCTTCCATCTGGCAGTAGCAAAGGCGCATAAATACTATGCCGGTCTTTATCGACAGGGTAAAATGCAAGTCTATGTAAATAGGGGTACAGGATACTGGGGACCTCCGCTAAGACTGGGAATCCCCTCTGAAATTACCTTTTTCAAGCTTCAAGCAGAATCAGGCGCAATCAGCTAGCAAACTCTTTTCAATGTGAGAAAAATAAAAAGCACCCCAGACCTCGGGGTGCTTTTTTACTTCTAGGGAGGAAGAAGATTTATTTTCGAAAGGGTCTGCGGTCGTGGTCATGATTCCCTGAGGGTCTGCCTTTTCGGTTGCCTCTGTGACCAGCCTTAGCTCTCATCTTTTTCTGAAAGATCTTGAACTGGTCTTCTGTGAGCACTTTGCGAACTTCAAGATGGTGATCAGCCCGAGCCTTATCTATGGCGATACGGTGCTTGCCAACTCTTTCAATCTGAGCATGAATTTTCTTTTTATTTGGCTCATCAGCACGTTTGAGCTTTTTTAAATCGAGTTGGGCGGTCTTCAAATCGGCTTTAAGACCAATCAGACTCTTTTCTTGGGAATATCGCAGATTCTGCATCTGGTCTTCCTGCTCATCAGTCAGTTGCAATTCCTGAAGTAAACCTTCTTTCCCCTGACCAGCACCATCCTTTGCAGGTCCCCTCTGGGCAAATGTAGGCAGGGCGAATGCCAGCAGCAGGAAGGGAAGGATGAAACGTCTTGTGAATTTGTACATAATTTGGTTCCTTTCAATTTTCTGTGCATTTAGACAACACCATATTGAGAAGGTTAAGTTCCATAGATTTGTCTAAGGGAGTTCGCATACGCAGGTTATTTTCAAATGTTCATCCACCTTATTTAGAAAGGAGTGAACCATGTTGTTAGCCAATGGAAATATTTACCTCGATTACAATGCAACTACACCCATAGATCCAATGGTATTTGAAGCAATGGAGCCTTTTTATCATTCGCATTTTGGAAACGCTTCCTCCAATCACAGTCTTGGCAAATACAATCGACAGGCCATTGATTTTGCCAGAGAGCAAGTAGCCGGTCTGCTGGGATGTCAGCCCGAGGAGATCATATTTACCTCAGGAGGCTCGGAATCCAACAATATGGCCCTAAAGGGTATTGCTTCTAGTCGATCCAGCCAGGGTCAGCATATCATTGTGTCTCAAGTTGAGCATCCTGCCATCCTCAATGTGGTTCAATATTTACAGCGTGGCGGATTCAGAATCACCTATCTTCCAGTTGATGGCCAGGGAGTGGTCCGGGCTGATGACCTGGAAGAGATCATCACTTCAAAAACCATCCTGGTATCTGTGATGCACGCCAACAATGAGATTGGTAGTATTCAACCTATCAATGAGTTAGCTGAGATCGCCCATGCCGCCGGTGCAGTATTTCACACGGATGCAGCCCAGTCTGTTGGTAAGATTCCTGTGGATGTGAGCGATTTAGGTTGTGACCTCTTGAGCGTGGCCGGTCATAAACTGTATGCCCCCAAAGGAGTTGGAGCCATCTATATCAAGGGAGGTGTAAATCTAGAGCCCCTCATACATGGCGCTAATCATGAAAATGGAATGCGAGCTGGTACTGAAAATGTTGCCCAGATAGTGGGGTTGGGGATGGCAGCTGAAATTGCTTCTCAGAAATTAGAATCTGAGAGGCTCCGACTACAGAATTTACGTGATCGATTACAAGCCAGTTTAAAGCAGGCATTTCCTGAAATCCGGGTGAATGCAGGTAATACACAGAGACTTCCCAATACGCTGAGTGTCAGTTTTGCTCAACTAAATGCCCTGGATATCCTCGCAAATCTGGATGAGGTCATGCTATCAGCAGGTGCTGCCTGTCACAGTGCAGATGGAAAGGGTTCAGGGGTTCTTGAATCCATGCATATCCCTTTAAACTACCAACTTGGAACCATCAGAATTTCTCTGGGTCGATTTTGTGATGAAGCACTGGTGCAGCAGGCATCAGTAATTCTGATAAAAAGAATTTCTCAACTGCTTCAACAATAGAACTGCTTCTTAACCATTCTGAGAAATCCATGTCAAAGGTGTGACATGTGCATTTTTACTTAGTAAGGAATTGAATTGAAATGAAAAGAAATTGGAATATAGCGGCAGCAATTACCCTGGTCCTCATATTGAATGTTTGCAGTAGTACCACATATCTCAGCCAGACTGCTACAGAAGAATTTAGAACAGATGGACAAAGATCAGAATGGACAGGTAGATTTCAGATTCCAGAGGGAGAGAGGTTTGCCCTTGGGTTGAGTCATAATAGAAATTATCTGTATGTGGCCATCAGCAGTATTGACCAAGATTTCAAGCGTCAGCTGGCCATGGCGGGACTCACCTTATGGCTGGATGTAAAAGGGGGCAAACGTCAAGATCTTGGAATCAAATTTGAGGGATTGATGCCCCAAGAGAAACGCTCTGGTTCATCTCGTAGACGACAGCAGGATAACATTCAGGATCGAGAGAGAAAATTTGAACGCCCTGGAATCTTTGATGGCGATTTGATTTTAATTGTTTCTGATACCAAAGCCGGAAAAAGTCTGGGACCAGCAGACCTCCTGGCATCAGCCAACTCCATTGATGAAACCCTTTTTATTGAATATCAGATTCCTCTGGCCATGCTTGGTGAAGAATCCGGCATGGAAAAATTGGGACTCGGTCTGGAATCCACTATTGAAAGACCAGCTATGACTGGCGGTCATTCTGGTGGTATGAGTGGGGGTCAAAGGGGCGGTAGATCTGGCGGCATGGGTGGTGGCAAGAGTGGCGGCGGTCAAAGAGGTGGAGCCAGACCTGGAGGATCTCCTGGATCAGGAATGGACGAAAATAATATTGAGGTGTGGACCAAAGTTAAGTTTCCTCAATAAGATATACAGACAGTTCAGCTCGAAAACTCCACCCAAATGGTGGAGTTTTTTTTGAAACAATTATTTGCATGTTGAATGCCCACGTTTATCCTTGTGGTGACAAAAATTATCACAAAATTTGGGGATGTAATGAAACGTCAATTACGCGATGAAATGAAAAAATCTCAATATGCTGGAACCTTAGCCAGTGAACATGGTTTAGAAAATCACGGTTTAAAATATTTGAACGAAGTCTTTTGGAATTTATCCACTTCTGAACTTTATGAAGAGATACTTGATCGAGAGGAAGGCAAGATTGCTCACAATGGCCCCCTCCTGGTCTATACTGGAGAGCATACCGCTCGTGCGGCAAATGATAAGTTTGTAGTCCGTGAATCTTCAACCAAGAACGATATCTGGTGGGGTAAGCACAATAAACCCTATACCAAAAAGAAATTCGCCAACCTGTCAAATCGTCTCAAAGGCTATCTCCAGGGCAAAGATGTATTTGTACAGGACTGTTATGTGGGAGCCGATGAGAACTTTGGTATGCCCATCCGTGTGATTACCCAGTATGCCTGGCATAGCTTGTTTGCCAGAAATATGTTCGTTATTGAACGTGATGACAAAAAACTCAAGGAACACATCCCCGAATTCACATTGATTTCAGCTCCAGACTTCAAAGCAGATCCCGAATATGATGATTTACACAGTGAAACATTCATTATTCTCAATTTTGAAGAGAGATTGGCAATCATTGGTGGTTCTAAATATGGTGGTGAAATCAAAAAATCATTTTTCACAATCATGAATTACCTCCTGCCAAAACGAGATGTATTGACCATGCATTGTTCCGCAAATGTGGGTCAAAAAGGTGATGTAGCTATTTTCTTCGGATTATCTGGAACTGGTAAAACCACTCTTTCTGCTGATGTGAATCGTGGATTGATCGGTGATGATGAACATGGTTGGAGTGATGATGGCGTCTTCAATTTTGAAGGTGGCTGTTATGCCAAGGTCATCAACCTCAATCCTGAAGCAGAACCACAAATCTATGCTGTGACTCAAATGTTTGGCACTATTCTGGAAAATGTGGTCTTTGGTGGTCGCTTCCGACATCTCGATCTGGATGATGATATGTATACTGAAAACACCCGTGCCTCATATCCTTTAGAATTCATCAGCAATGCAGTTCCAGATGCTCGTGGTGGCAATCCCAAAAATATTTTCATGCTTACCTGTGATGTATCCGGCGTGTTACCTCCCATTTCCCGATTAAGCGCTGATCAGGCCATGTACCATTTTATTTCTGGCTATACATCCAAGGTGGGCGGGACAGAGATCGGTCTGGGTGCTGATCCTATCAGTACATTTAGTGCCTGTTTTGGGGCACCATTCATGGTGCATCATCCCTATGTCTATGCTCGATTATTGAAAGAGCGCATGCTGAAGAACAATGTCAATTGCTGGCTGATCAACACAGGGTGGACAGGTGGACCATTTGGAGTGGGGAATCGCATCAGTATCAAACACACCAGAGCTCTGCTTAATGCAGCCTTGGATGGGGGCTTAGATGATGTCTCATTTAGACAGGATCCAGTATTCGGCTTCGAAATTCCAGAGAGTTGTCCTGAAGTACCCTCAGATATCCTCGATCCAATTTCAACCTGGGCTGATAAAGAAGACTACAAGAGGCGCCATCAGAATCTGGCCGAAAAATTTGTAGAAAACTTTAAGCAGTTTGAGGATGGTGTCACTGCTGAAGTAATCGCCGCAGGTCCCAAAATATAGCTGTATTGCTTTAAATAAACCGTGTGTCCTGTTGACGTCAAGCCCTTGACGTGAAAGGAAAAGCGGGAGTCGATACGGGGAATGATTCCTTTACAAAGGTATTATTTCCCGTAATGATTTCAGTTTGGATCCCCTTGGTTTCAAGTTTATCTGTGTGGAAGTGAAAATTTATTCGTCTGTCTGTCTCTGCAGAAAGGTAAGGGTATATCTTCTCGAATGAAGGGATCGTCCTTCCCAGGATATCATACACGTTTACCACATCGCCTTCCCTATCAAAAAATACCAGACATGCCAGATCTGGAATCTCATACATTTTGTTGCGCATGGTATAAAGTGCATGAAACATGAGCAATTGTGAGCTGAACACACTGAATTTGTGAGAGATCGGTGTTCTATTTTGAGCATAGCGGTAAATATTGTCCAGATTCTCTTGATTTGAGGGATCAAGCTGAATCATACCCGGTCTGTTTGGAACTGGTTCTGGATGACAATATTCTAGAGTTTCATGGAGTGGGGAAAATCCGCAACGCTCATAGTAGGGAATGGCTTCCACATCTGCAAAAAGGAAAACACCCTCATGCTGACCCCTGGCCCAATTCAGACCCTGGTCAGTTAATTCCCTGCTTAAACCTTGTCTACGCCAGTCCTTGTGAGTTCCCACCCCGGAGATCTGTACCAATTTGGTTTGTCTATCAGCTATTACCGCATCGAGTAAATAGATACAAACGCTTGAAACAACTTGCCCGTCTTTAAAAAAGGAAAATGGGGTATAGGCACTGTCCCAATATCCATGGGATTCCCATTCTGTGAAATCAAGACCATGAATTTCCAGGATAAATACTTTAAATGCGTCCCTGGCTTTTGCATTGTCCCAGTAACACGTTTTTAATTCAAGTTCCATGAGTTTTTATCGTGCAAGAAGCCACATGATGCGATCATATGAAATCAGATAGTGCAGGATGACTGCGGATCCTAGAATCCACCATAAATTCTGGTATCCCAGCTGAAAGAGGGCCAGGCTGGCCAGCGTAAAAAATGCAAGTTCCAAAACAAGTCGGACAGCACCAGAGACTATGATGGGTGCATTCCCGGATCGACTGGGATCTTCTGGCACATTAAACACACCCCATGCTATAGCAAACATAATGGGAACAATCAGGACAAGGAGGTAGCGCCACCCTGATTCTGAGAGCTTCCAACCCCAGAGCCCAAATGATATCAATGCTGAAATTTCCAGTAAAAATCTAAATGCTAAATTTATTGGATGAGATCCCATGGTTCTATGCCGCTTGAAATTTAATTGGAGTCAAGAAACCTCAGAACCGAGGTCATGACCTCATCTCTACTGGTTTCTGACAGGATGCTTTCAAAGGGGAAACCGAACACCACGATGTTTGACTCCCCTGAAGCAGCAACAGCGGCGCTTGTATTATTTTCGGCATAGCGCAGAATGGTGAGCGCCTCTGGAACAGCGGGTTCAATGGCATCAGGTGACTCTACCTTGTACAGCGAAGCGTGAAAACGGGTATTGAACTCTATGGTCTGTGTGGTTTTGAATTGGAACAAATCCTGAGTGACCACACTTAGTTTTCCAGTCTTCACCGCATGATCTGTGCGAAATTTATACTTGAGGACATCTTCACCGAATTGCATATCCAGTGAGTCATTCCCATTGTCAAACAGATCAAATCCTACATAGGCACCACTGAGAAATAGATTTCCCCCAGATTGAGTATAGGAAGTGATTTTCTCCTGGAATGCCTTAGGAAAACCACGAAAATCCTTTGGGCTGAAATCCTTTGGACCAGGAACTTCTTTTTCTTCCCCAAAGATCAGATCCAACAACGTGTAATCATTAATATCTAATTGACCATCCCAGATGGCTTCATCACTGGATGAAACAAATGAATATCCTGCCTGGCGTAAAGATTTCCCATGTAAATGAGGAAAATCAAAACTGTTTCCCGGGATGAGGGTGGTTTCCATGTCCCCAAAGCTGGCACCGTGTCCTGGTTCATCATCATCCAGCCAGGGTGAATCTGCCAGAATATCATATTGGGAGCCGATGTAGCTCATGTCATCGCCATCTGAAACGCCTTCATCCCACATATCAACAAATCCCAGGAAATCATCAGATTCAATGGTGCTGCCTGCCGAAATGCGATCAAAGGCATTCACAATTAATACAGGCGCTTTGTCTACACCCATATTGCATACGGAGAGGATCTCAGAGGGAAAGCTTTCACCACCAGAATTAAGGGCAGTCACTTTATAACTGTATATGAGACCGTCTTCAAGATCTGGGATATTGAGATGTGGATCATCAACAACAATACCATTGTCGAAACCTTCATCTTCAATCCGTGTGTACACCATATACTTCTCTGGAGAGGCCGTACTCTCTAATGGATCAAGCACAGGCTGCCATTGAAGTCTCAGCTCTCCAGTTTCAGCAAAGGTTGCCTGAAAATGCGAGACTGGCAGGGGTTGAATGACATATTCAAGATTCCACTGAGTGGCAATGTATCTGACCATAGCTTTATAGATGGATCTGCTTGCATCAAATTTAAAGCGAGGATCATTGGCAAATTTCATATCAAGAAAATTGTGGTGGGAGAGGAGTTCCAATAACACGGAAGGCACATTGGGCCGGTAAGCTTCGCTATATCCTCGATCCCAGAGCATGCGTCGTGTCCAGGTTGGATCATATTTGGCGCGGATATCATTGACAATCTGAGTCTGGAGTATGTCCGCCAAATCCCGGTTGGTCATGCGTGACATGGAATCGGGGAAAACTTCAAGCTCTTCCGAGTCCTCTGTACTGTAAATGGATAAGGTGCCAATCACTGTATCGTTGCGCGTAAACCCTGCATCAGTATGAAAGGCAAAAGAAAGATCGATGGGAATTTTTAATCCAGGTGCCTGCCGGTCGAGATTGGGGCCATATGGCGCTCCACGCAAATAGTTGACCCATTCTGCCCGGCACTGATAATCATCCTTATAATCGTTCTCATCTTCGTTCAAATTGTAAACCAGAGTATCTGGCATTCCAGCATATTGGAGATAATAACGAGCTGCCTCCGTAAATCTTGGCCGGCTACTGACCTGACCTTCACGTGATACATTCCCTATCCCTCCGCCGAACCGTATGGCATCCGCACTGACATACTGACCAGATTCAGTACTTTTATTGGTGAGTTCAACTCGATGGATATCCTCATTCAGATCCTGATTGAAATCGAAGGTTCCAAGGTATATCCAGGTACTGCCACCAATTTGTTGGTTTACAATATATTCAGTCTGGCCACTGGTATGAAAAACAGTATAATGAGCATCCGTAACGTTGCTATCTGCTGCACTATAAGCGATATATACAGCATATTTTCCTGCCTCGGGAAGACTTGGTATCCAACGTATTTTAGCGCTTCCACTGGTGTCTGCCTTGATATTGCGGGATGTTCCCATAAAAAAGGGATTGTCTCCAGAAACGTAGGGGGGTGTTCCTATGGCGAAACCTGGTTGTTCCAACTTTTGCCATTTTTCTGATTTTGAGTCATATTCCTGGTAGGCTGATTTTACTCCGGGGGTGTCATTATCAATAATGACTTCATTGGTCTGGAGATCGCGCTCTCTGGGCAAAAAAACCTGTGCGCCGGCATTTTCAAGCATGGGGACAAGATATTTCAGTGTGTAGGACATAGGGAGCAGGTCTTCCACAGTCTGGAAAACTCGAGCTCGTTGCCATTCCCAGCGATGCAGCTTTTGCTCATAATACCAACCATGACTGTGCCATAATGCAATGTTGCGGTTGAAGAGACCGGCAGTTGGGGTCCATTTATGGCTCAGATTGCGCACCAGTGGGAGAGATCTTGTCTCAGGTGTGGGCATCCTCCTCCGGTCATAACTGCGTTTGCTGCCTCGGAAATAATTGGGAATGAGATCTTCGATGGGGTGTTCGACAGCATAAATACGCAGGCCATAGTCTCTAAACTTTCTGCCTAAAAATTCTTTAATACTTGAATGAACCTCTTTGACCACATTTTCTCGAATGGCTATGTTGGCAAAATCCCGATTAAAATGGATTTCAAGTTGCTTTGAATCAGAATCAACAATGATGGTATCAATTTTGGTGTGTTTGTTCAGTCCCAGGGGTGAATCTGCCCTGGTGCTTGAGGCAAGAAACCCTTCGACACCGAGGTAAGCCTTTTTTGTGGTCCTATCCATCTTGGAATAGTCATAATTGGTGCTCACCGACTTGTGGGAAGTACAGGAAAATAAAATTGCCACAAGAACAAATGTGAGAAAATACTGATATCGATTCATACGCTGAGGCTCCAAATGCTAAGCTGCTAACATAAGAAATCCAAATTGCTTTTCAATTAGTCAAAGTGGGAAATTGCTCGTGGGGAACGCGCAGGGTTATCAATTGCTAGACAGTCTGAAGTGTATGGTTTGCCAAAAGGATTTCAATGCTGCCATGAATAAGCGAAATTTCCTGATTGATACATTTCCTGTCTGCCTTTCATGATGGGGGATCAAGGTTTCAAAGTATGTTACTTTTTTCAAATTGACCATACCAGAAATGATCAGATTTGGTGCAAAGGTATTTATTGGGATTTTGGCAATAATTGGGCTCAGTACCGAGGTTCTCATCAATCTGAAGGGTGAGTTGACATCCCAGACACCTCTCCCGTAGAATAGATGGACCACACATCGCGAGATGAGACTAATAAGTTTGCGTGGGAGTGGTTGAGTCCGCTGTGATCGTCTTCCTAGTAGAAAATCATATTCTTCTCGATGACTCCATAATTTATTGAAAAATTCTGGGGACATTTCATCATCTGCATCTGTTTGAAAAATCCAGGTTTCTGAATGGGAATGATTGTAGCCTTTTAACAGAGTTGGTCCGTGACCCTGGTTTTCAGAAGTATGGATGTCTAATGGATCAATCTCTCTGGACAATTCCTTCAAAATCTCAAGAGTGGTGTCAGTGGAACCATCATCGTAGACATGAATTGTATATATAATTCCAAGTCCATCCAGACATGTGTTCCATGCGTTTATCACATCTGAGATGACTTCAGCTTCATTGTAAACTGGAATCACCAGCGCCAGCGTTTCAACATGGCTTTCAATCATTTTGCAAGATCGCGAATTCGTTTATAGGTACGCAATGCAGCAGCGATGGTCTGATCCATATCATAGTATTTGTAATCCCCTAAGCGACCACCCACAAAGAGATTCTCCTGTCCAGAAACTTCAACCCTGTACTTTTTTAAGATGTCCTTGTTCTTTTCTCCACCCACAGGATAATAGGGATCCTCACTGTTACCCTGATGAGAATATTCTTTAATGGTCAATGTTTGTTCCATAGCATAATCCTTTTCGGGATGAAGATGTCTGGGCTCATGGATTCTTGTGTAAAGGATACTTTCTTCGGCATAGTTCATCACTGAAGTTCCCTGGAAATCTTGAACACCCATGACTTCCTCCTGAAAGGAGAGACTGCGCCATTCCAACTGTCCATGACGATAGTCGAATAGCTTGTCAAGAGGACCAGTATACACAATACATGCATCCTGAGCCAGTTTATGCTTTACTGAAAGGAAATCTGTATTCAATTCAACTTGTATCTTTGGGCTGGCCAATAGTTTATCAAATATCGCTGAATATCCCTGAAGTGGAATCCCCTGCCATGGGTCAAAAAAATAATTCTCATCATAATTTGTTCTAAATGGTAATCGTTGAAGCAATGTTGCCGGTAGCTGGCTGGGATCGCAGCCCCACTGTTTAGCTGTGTAACCTTTGATAAAGGCTTCATATAGAGTGCGACCTACCATGCTGATTGCTTTTTCCTCAAAATTGCCAGGGTTGGTGATTCCTGATTTGCTCACTTCAGCTTCAATAAAGGTTGAAACTTCAAAGGGTTTCAAATTCAAATTATAGAAATTATTGATGGTTTCCAGATTAATGGGCATCTGATATACTTTATCCTGATAGGTAGTCAGAACTTGATGGTGATATCCGTTGAAATCAGTAAACTTACAGATGTAATCCCAAACTTCCTGGTTACTGGTGTGAAAGATATGTGTGCCATATCTATGGTAATGGATTCCCGTCTCAGCATGGTCCGCTGAATGGCAATTACCCCCTGTATGTTCTCTTTTTTCAAGTACCAGTACAGGTTCACTGAGTTCACTAGCAATACGTTCAGCTACAACGGCACCAAAAAAACCACTGCCAACCACCACATATTTATATCTCTCAAAACTCATAATTTTCCGGATTGTCTACATATATCTGAAAGTATGATCGGTTTCCCAGCAAGTGGTAGCTCTTGGTGACAAAGTCATAGAGATGACTGTTCTTGATAGGACCCTCTTTGCTGTTCCAAATAAAAATAGCAGGAGGCGTTGCTTCCAAATCAGCTAGGAGTCGTGAATTCAGCGCTTCTATTTGTTTATTATTTTTGTCTTTCAGGGGCAGATTGTAGAATATACCTGAGGCAGATTTTCTTTGACTATAATAGTATACTCCCGACTCAGACCCCCAGTAGTAAATAAGGTCATCTGGGGAGGTAATAGCATTGATTTCCTGGCCAAGTTCCCGGGCATCAATGAACTGTCTTTTATATTTTTCATGGGAGAGTTCAAAGGGATGGTGCTTGAAAAACTCAATCTGGTAATTGATCATTGTCCCCAGGGTGATGGATAGTAAAGTTGCGACTAGTATGAGACGCGACCCACTACGAATCCTCATTTCATCTATAACATAGTAAATAAGAAGGCTTGAGTTAAGAACGAAAACCGGAATTAGAACTTGAAAGTAGTGAGCGAAATCTTTACCAAGACTACCTATTTCAAAAAGAACTCCCATGGTCATAAGTATAAAGAAATAATGGGGGACTTTTACACGCTTCGAGCGAGATCCAATAAATAACCAGGCATATCCCAACAAAACCAGAATCCAAATTCCAGTAAGGGATTGGGGAAACAGATAATTTGGATGTGTTAAAAAAGCCCAGATGTTTTGTATGGAACTTCCTGCATACTGACTATTGTACACGATAAGAACATCCCAGAAATCGTGAAACCTGCCCTGTAAAAAAGCATATCCAAACATTGGGCCCCACAGCAGGGGGACCGGGTATAATAGTATTAGGATTGTGGGCAGCAAAGATCTGTAATTCAGCTCTTTCTCAACGGAATATTTCCTAATCAGAACGTAAAAGAGCATGGGGGCCAATAAAAATATGGCAACTGGTTTGAACATGGTTGCAATCCCCATTGCCCAACCCGCTATGTGAAGATGCCTGGTATTGGGAAGGGGTGTTTGCACCAGAGCCCATATCGCGATCAGTGTAAAATAATTTATGAAAATTTCTGTATTAGGCTGATTCGCCTGTAAATGGATAGAGTTTGAAGATAATGTATAAAAAATCACGCCAATGAGAGCTGCTTGCCAGCCGGATATTTTGTCCAGGATGAGATAAATCTGGAATATTGATAAAATAGAAATCAAAACCCAAATAAAGGAAATGGATTGCTGACCATACCCCCAGATGATTTCAGCCAGAGCAAAAGCAATGTGGATGCCTGGGGGTTTGTGATCCCACAGGTCTGAGTAAAGTTGTTCGCCTGAGAGTAAGGCATGCCCAATATATCCATAGGTGGTCAGATCTCTCTCAAGGGGTTCCCCAAGTGAATGGAGTGCAGCAGCAAAAATAAATATAATGGCTAATATGAAAACCACTACTGTTGCTATGTTTTTGAACCTGACCACCTGCATTACTCCTAAAGGAATGAGTCTTGTCGAAGGGAGATATTCCATCCAATTTTTATTTTTAAGTGAAAGCCGAACAACTTAGGAAGATAAGAGCTCCCCTGCCAGGTTCCTAATCTGGGAGACAGCATTTTTTTGAATGGTAGCAACAGGAGAGATAAGCTTATACGAAAATATTAGAAACAAAAAAGCCCCTGATTTCTCAGGAGCTTAATGTTGGATTGGTCTTCGTTCCGGCAAAGCGGAACTGCGCCCCAACAAGCCAAGTAAAGTTACTGGGGTTACAAACAAAATGTTCACTTTGCGTTCTCAGCGCTCTACGCGGTTAAATAGATACGTGACATTCGACTATTTGTTGTGAGAGTATTGGAAACAAAAAAGCCCCTGATTTCTCAGGAGCTTAATGCGGGACCGACCGGGATCGAACCGGCGACCTCCGGCTTGACAGGCCGGCGTTCTAACCAAGCTGAACTACGATCCCAAAAATTTCAAATGACTTAGTCCTTTTTCCTGTACATAATGGAGACTGGAATAATTACCAGGTAACCAATGAGCAATACAATGGGGGAAACCGATAGTGCTTGTACACTGTTTAGTTCGCCTGTACCCATCAATACATATCCAAGAATAATGACAATAAGCCCTGCTATGAAAAGAAAATAATTTATTCTCGTAAAAGGTAACTCAGAGAGCCAGTGTTTGGTGTCGTTATTGCCTTCACTTATCATAGCGCGGCGAATATAGATGGTGACAAATAGGTGCGCAAATAAAAATCATTTATTTGTTTAAATATTTACACTCGTTGACATGCCAAATGACCCCTTCTATATTGACAGACTTTAGAAAGGAATTTGTGCTTGAAAAGGATTCTGCGCTACGCTCTTACAGCTCTTATTATTCTCTGTCTGGCGGGCATCACTGGTCTTTATATCGTTTTTGATTCAAGGCCAGGCAAGATTGACGGTGATTTTGCCCATATCGTCATTCGTGATGGGAGCTCATTGAGTTCCATTGCCCAGCAACTTTACGAAGCTGACATTATATCCTCAGCAGAATCATTTAAGGTTGCCGCAAAATTACTAAATAAGACACGAGCCATCTATCCTGGTGCCTATTCCATTCAGAAGGGGCTTACGAATACAGAGGCCATAGAAGCATTAGCCCATGCAAAAGCGATTGAGATTACTGTCACCATTCCAGAGGGTTTACGTTCTGATGAAATCATCGGGCTTCTGAGCCACCAGTTAAATTTAGACTCGCTCAAAATGATCCACCTGCTCACAGATTCTACGCTACTCAGCATTGCAGGGGTTGGATTCACACATCTCGAGGGGACACTTTTTCCTGAGACCTATCGCTTTCTGGAAAATAGTGATGAATTTATGGTAATGGCAAAAATGGTCAGGCATTTCAAAGAGAGTGTGGGGCCAGAAATGCTCCAGCAAGCTGCCAGTATGGGATTTGACCTCCAACGTCTTATCACCTTTGCTTCTCTGGTTGAAAAAGAAACAGCCAGAGAGGATGAACGAAGATTGGTTTCCTCGGTGTATCACAATCGAATTCAGAAGAACATGCTTCTAGGTTGCGACCCCACGGTGATATACATGCTGGTGCGCAGAGGAGAATGGAATGGAAACCTGCAGCGCAAACATTTTGCAATCAATGATCCTTACAATAGTTATCTAAAACGGGGGCTTCCTCCAGGTCCTATTGCCAATCCTGGATTGGCCAGCATCCATGCTGCACTCAATCCTGAAGTAACAGATTATTTATATTTTGTCGGAAAAAATGATGGCACTGGTGCTCACGATTTTTCTAGAACCCTCCGCGAGCACAATAACAAAGTGAATCGCTATCAACGCCGGAGATCCAACAAATGAACAATGTCCTGGCTGGACTAAATCCTCAACAACAAGCTGCAGTTGAAGCCCTGGAAGGACCGGTTCTTATTTTTGCCGGTGCCGGTAGTGGAAAGACCCGTGTCCTAACCCATCGGATAGCTAATATGATTTATAGTGGGACAGCCCAACCCCATGAAATTCTGTCCGTTACCTTTACCAATAAAGCAGCTGGAGAAATGCGTGAACGTATCAAGCGTTTGCTGGGAGCGGATCAATCTCACGTAAATATGGGAACCTTCCACTCTATTTGTGCCCGCATCCTTAGACGTGAAGCACTCTATATCGGATATGAACAGAGTTTCAGTATTTATGATGATGAAGACGGTCAAAAAGTTGTCAAAAAGATCCTGAAGGATCTTCAAATATCAACGGATGTCATCAAACCCAATTCTGTGTTTTACAATATCAAGCAATTCAAGTCTCAGATGATATTTCCGGCTGAGGCTACTGATTTGGCTATGTCGACTTTTGACGATACTGTGGCAAAAATCTATGGGATATACCAATCTGAACTTAAAAATAGTAGTGCCATGGATTTTGATGATCTCCTGTTGAAACCTCTAGAGTTGTTTGAAAAGAACCCGCATATCCTGAAAAAATATCAAGATCAATTCAGATTTATCATGGTGGACGAGTATCAGGATACCAACAAGGCT
Source organism: Fidelibacterota bacterium (assembly GCA_016784025.1). Classification (GTDB taxonomy): domain Bacteria; phylum Fidelibacterota; class UBA8477; order UBA8477; family JABMPR01; genus JABMPR01. The sequence continues at coordinate 89,488 of JADHVL010000005.1, forward strand.
CAATTCCAGTTTGTAGAAGCCCTTAGCCACGAGCATAAAAACTTGTGTGTGGTTGGAGATGATGATCAATCCATCTATGGCTGGCGTGGAGCTGATATTGGAAACATCCTGGATTTTCAACAGCACTTTCCCGGCGCTAAGATATTTAAGCTTGAGCAGAACTACCGCTCTACTAAAACCATTTTGGCTGCCGCTTCTGCAGTAGTCAAGCTCAATGAAAAGCGAGCTGCTAAGGAACTCTTCACCGAAAGTGGGGATGGCGATATTATCAAAGTTCTGGAAGGGCGGAACGAATTGGATGAGGGTCGGCTTATTGTGGATGAGATCCAGTCAGTATGTCGTCGCAATAAACATGGTTTCCAAGATGTCGCCTTGCTCTATCGCACCAATGCCCAGTCTCGTCCACTTGAAGATGTATTACGTCGAAATGGTGTACCGTACCAGATTATTGGCGGTACCAAATTTTATGATCGCATGGAAGTAAAAGATGTTCTCGGATATTTCCGACTCATAGTGAACCCTTTGGATAATGTCAGTTTCATGCGGATAATTAATAAGCCAACTCGAGGAATAGGGAAGACCAGTCAGGATGCCATCAACGCCTTTGCCGTTGATCAGGGCATATCGCTTTTTAGCGCTGCTACCCGGGCCCAGGAATACGGTTTAACCTCCAGGGCTTTTAATCGAGTTATCGAGTTTGTTCAGTTAATTGGGAAATATTCAAGTTTACTCAATGAGTTGAATCTGGAAGAGTGGGCTCGTGTCTTTGTGGACGAGCTTGGATTCGTCAACCAGTATAAAGCAGAAGGAACCGCAGAGAGTGAAGTTCGTGTAGATAATATTTACGAATTGCTCTCAGCAGTATCTGAATATGCCCAGAGAGCCGATGAGCCTAATTTGACGGGCTATATGGAAGAAGTCGCTTTACTCACTGATATTGACAAGTTCAATCAGGATAAACAGCAGGTCACGCTGATGACTCTACACAGTGCAAAAGGACTTGAATTTCCTGTGGTATTTTTAACTGGAATGGAAGATGGGCTCTTCCCCTTACAACGCTCAATCGACGATAATGACGCCCTTGAAGAAGAACGAAGACTTTTTTATGTAGGCTTGACACGAGCCATGGAACGTGCATATTTAAGTGGTGCTCAAATGAGACAACGATATGGAGAGACAATGTATAGTCGTCCCTCACGATTTCTCGAAGAAATACCAGCTCATTTATTAGACTATTCAACAAGAAGTATTGGCGATTTTACCCGAGAGGATTATCGCAAGAAACCTGGAGTAAAAGTGACTCGAACCAAGCCCACCAAACCTGCGCCAAAACAGACAACTGGCATGCGTCGGGCGATGGGTACCCTCAATCAACATGAGCCCGGGGTTTATGTGGCCGGTATGCAAGTGGGTCACAAGATTTTTGGAAAGGGCAAAATACTCACTGTTGAGGGTTCTGGTCCAGAAGCTAAAGTCACCGTAATGTTCCAGGGCAACGTTAAAAAGAAGTTAATTGCCAAGTTTGCCAATCTTGATGTTACAGATTGATATTTAAACATTTTTATATCCTGAAGTAAATAATACACCCATCCCTTTCCATTTTCCGAGACAACACGCTCCTAGGGAATTGTCATCTTATAATTCCTTAATCTAAATGAGACTTATTTGCACTTGTGTAAATGAGATTCATTCTTATTTTCAAAATGAGAGGAGAACAGATTATGTCAGCAGCAGAAAATCAACAATTAAAACAAGTACTCAGAGAGCATGAACTTAAGGCAACAACCCAACGCATTGCTCTACTAAAATTGTTAGATGTAACCCACGAGCATTTTGATGCTGAAGAGATTTACCTGGAGTTACTGAAGAAGCAAAAAAATGTGAGTCGGGCTACTGTATATCGCTCCCTTGAAGCTCTGGCTGAGCAGGACCTGGTTACCCGATTGGATTTTGGAGACGGCCGGATGCGCTTTGAGCGAAGCAAGGGTGAAGATGAGCACCATGACCATCTTATTTGTGAGGAGTGTGGCAAGGTTATAGAGTTTTTTAACCTGGAAATGGAAGCTCAACAACTATCTGTTTGTGAGGAAAATGATTTTACACCTTCGACTCATACCATGCACATTTTTGGAACCTGTTCTGATTGTAAGAAAACCCAGTAGATGCTGATTTATCTCAAAATGATAGTTTTTTACATGATGGAAACATCAAATGTTTAATTTTAAAAGACCACATCATAAACTTCATACATCTGATGAAAATGATCTACGCCTCAGTGATCTAAAACCTGGTGAAAAAGGTCGCATTGTTGAAATTGGTGGAAGCGAGAATTTTCGTCACCGTCTCATTGAGATGGGGCTTACTCGTGATGCAGAAATATGGGTTGATAAATATGCCCCTCTCCGAGATCCAATGGAACTAATCGTCAAAGGTTATCACCTCTCTCTCCGTGGTATGGATGCACAAAAAATCGCTGTGGAGCGAATAGCCTAAGATGAATTTTAACATTGCAGTCGCTGGAAATCCCAATTGTGGGAAAACCACTATATTTAATGCATTAACTGGAGCCAAACAGCGGGTCGGAAATTGGCCTGGTGTGACAGTTGAGAAAAAATCAGGGCACTATACCCATTCAGACAACATTTTTGATGTTATCGATCTTCCTGGTACTTACTCTTTAGCTGCCTTTTCAGCTGAGGAAACAGTCGTTCGTCAATATCTGGAAAATGATGAAGCTGATGTGGTAGTAAATATTATTGATGCCTCCAACCTTGAGAGAAACCTCTTTCTCACCACTCAACTTATAGAATTGGGGAAACCCCTTGTCCTGGTACTCAACATGATGGATATGGCCGATGAAAAGGGACTGCAAATTGATGTGGATACGCTGGCTACCCTATTAGGTGCTCCTGTGGTGCCTGTGGTGGGACGGACCGGCGAGGGGATTGACCTTCTCAAGGAGAAGATTTTACGTGTAAGTACCGAAATATCAATGAAAGCTCGTTTAATTGATATTCGCTATCCCAGGGATATAGAAATAGAAATTGAGAAACTCCATCAACTCATTCAAAAAAATGATGTCACCGACAAACATAGCAGATGGACGAGTATCAAGCTGTTAGAATCAGATCAGCAAACTCGTGATGAAGTTCGGCTCCACAACAATTGTGCGGACATTCTTGACCAGGCAAAAATCTCCATTAACAGGATTGAGGTATTATTCAAGGATACCGGTCGGGCCACCATATCCAGTGCCAGGTACGGTTTTATTCAAGGTGCCATGCGTGAATGCGTTGTTGAAAGTCTGATAGACTCTGTGGATTATAGCCGTCAGATAGATCGAGTGCTCACTAACCGCTGGTTGGGTTTGCCAATCTTCGGTCTTTTCATGTGGCTTATGTTCAAACTGACCTATGACATTGGCTCCATTCCCATGGATTGGATTGATAGTGGTCTTGTCGCTCTCATGAATTTTATCTCCGACTTATTACCCAATAGCATGTTTGCCAGTTTATTGGTGGATGGTGTTATCGGAGGGGTGGGAGCCATTGCAGTCTTCCTACCCAATATCTTCATATTATTCTTAATTATTGCCGTGTTGGAAGACTCAGGATACATGGCCAGAGTGGCTTTTATTATGGATCGAGTCATGCACAATATTGGACTTCATGGCAAAGCCTTCATCCCCATGATTATGGGGTTTGGTTGCAATGTACCAGCGATCATGGGAACTCGCATCTTAGAGTCACGTCGAGATAGAATTCTCACTGTTCTCATTAACCCATTCATGAGTTGTTCTGCCCGTCTACCTGTATACGTCCTCGTAGCCGGTGCCTTTTTCCCTGATAATGCTGCCACAGTAATATTTTCAATGTATATACTTGGCATCATTGCCGCCATTGGAAGTGGAAAACTTTTCAGTCGAACCATTCTGAAGGGTATGTCTAAACCATTTGTTCTGGAGCTGCCCCCTTATCAGCGTCCTACTCTGCGCTCACTTGTCCTCCACACCTGGGAGCGTGGATATCTTTTCATCCAGAAGATGGGAACCGTTATTCTTGTTGGATCTGTCATTATCTGGGTTCTGGGATATTTCCCAACAGAGGTTGAGCTGGACAGAGATTATGGAAGCGAACGAACTACTCTGGCACAGTATCACGACTCTCAATTAGCGGACCTGGAATCAAAATTCAAAAAATCAGTTGATCAAGATCGTTCAGGGTACCACTCAGAGATGATCGTCTATGAATCCAGCTCCAGTTATCTGGAACTTCATGAGCAGTTTCAATTATTGCAGGAAGAACTAACCAGCGAGAAGAGCAAGCAGCTCTACAGTCTTCGTCAGCAGGAGATAGGAGATATCACAGAGCAAAAATGGATTGGACGCGTCGGAAAAATATTTGAACCCATCGTCAGACCGTTGGGATTTACCTGGCGGGAAAGCGTGGCACTCATCACAGGTTTTGTCGCTAAAGAAATTGTAGTTTCAACCTATGGTGTCTTGTTTGGTGTAGGTGAGGATGTTGACGAGGGAAGTCAGGGTGTGATCAGCGGATTAAGGTCTTCTGGGATGACACCACTCGTTGCCTTAAGCTTTCTGGTATTCACTTTACTATATACACCCTGTTTGGCTACTGTGGCAGCCATTAAACGTGAAACGGGCACCTGGGCTTATACGTTTTTCTCAATTGCATATTCACTGGGGCTGGCTTACAGTTTAGCTTTTGGTGTAGCTTACTTTGGGAGGATGTTTAATTGGCTCAGTTAATTGATATCGTACTGGTGACCTTCGTTGTTGCCATCGCCTTCTGGTATACAGTGAAGTATTTCTACAATCTGGGGAAAGCCCCTGAAGGAGAGTCCATTAGCTGCGGCGGCTGCAACTCCTCCTGCCACACTGATATACCTGAGAATCCATCGCTAGGATTGCTTAGAAAACTAAAATAAAACTGGGTTAATCAGTATTTGTGGGCACCCATACCTAGATAGTCATCTATCTGATGAGCTACCTCTTTGATCAATTTTGTCCGTTCGCGATGCTCTAAAAAGGCACTCTTGAACCCGCTAATGATAAAATCCTTAAAATCAAGCATGTTGAAATTAAACGTTTCATAGGCCTGCATATATTCATCAACCAGAGTGACCCCGCTGATGAGTCTGTTGTCTGTATTCAGACTTAACCTCAATCCATAATCATGGTAAAATTTTAGGGGATGATTACTCATTTTGCCAATGGTACCAGTTTGAGAATTTGACGTCAAACAAACTTCAAGACAAATACGGTGATCATTGATGTAATTCATGAGATCCCCATCTTCTCTTAGACGGGTTCCGTGTCCAATTCGGTTAGCACCACAGTAATGTATGGCCTGATGAATGGACTGAGGTCCATAGGCCTCTCCGGCATGTAGTGTTACATTGACATTATTGTTCCTGATGAGATAGAAGGCTTCTAAATGATCCTTTGCCGGGAAATTTTCTTCTGCCCCAGCCAGATCATAGCCAACAACGCCTCTGTACTTATAGGCGATGGCCAGTTCAGCGAGTTCAATGGAGGATTCAATGGAAAAATTACGAATTCCACAAATAATGACACCAGTACTGATATTAAATTCATGCTCTGCTTCCCGCAGACCTTTGATAACTGCATCAAGTGATTCCATGGGGGTCATACCCTTGTCCTTGTGGAGAATAGGGGAGTATCGGACCTCCAGATGCCGAACATTTTCAGCTGCGGCATCTTCAGCCAACTCAAAAGCAGCGCGTTGGAGGGCATCAGGAGTTTGGAGAACTGCCAGAGTAAATTGAAACTTTTTAATGTATTCTTCCAGGCTTTTCACCCGTTTTTGAACAACTACCGCTTTTCTGAGTCCATCTATATCTTTGGCAGGCAATTCAATCTTATCTTTCTGAGCCAGATCCAACATGGTTTCCAGGCGCAAGGATCCATCGAGATGGCAGTGGAGTTCTGGCTTGGGAAGCTCTAATAAAAAATCTCTTCTAACCGGTTTCATCAATTTTCTCCGACTTCAGTTCTATCACCTTTTAATGTAGTAATGAACCAAATGGCTATCGCTATGACCAGGATAGGTCCCAGCCAGCCAAAACCATCATAGTTAGGCCACCAATCTTTATCTGCAGTAAGGAAAATTGGGAGAGCCACCAGAATGCCCATAATAGCTTCCCCGGTAATCATTCCGGCTGCCAATAGTAAACCCTTCTTCCTGGTAGCACCTGTCGCGCCCATTTTGTCCCCAAAATGAGCTAGCATTCCACCAATAAAAATGGGAGTAGTCAGGGAAATGGGTAAGTAAATACCCACTGCCACGGCCAGAATTGGTATTCTAAAATCAGATCCAATCCGTTCCTGACGAATATCAAGGGCAATGATTATGACACCAATGATAGCGCCTGTAATGACCATATCCCATGGCAAGTTCCCCTGAAAAACACCCTCTGCCACGGCTTTCATTAATGTTGCCTGTGGTGCTGACAATGTGGGTGAACCAATAGTGTAGGCAGTGTGCAAAATATCAAGCACAAGTCCCAGCACGATGGCTGCACTTAATACACCAATCACCTGCATGACTTGCTGCTTCCAGGGTGTTGCTCCAACAAGATGTCCAGTTTTTAAATCCTGGAGGTTGTCACCACCAATGGCAGCAGCATTACAAACTACGGCACCCACCATGATTGCAGCGGCAGCACCTTGTAACGATCCGGAACCCAGGATGGCCAGGAGCAGGAGTGAAGCGAACAATACAGTGGCCACTGTGACACCTGATATTGGGTTGTTTGATGAACCCACAACTCCGGCCATGTAGGCGGCTACAGCTGAAAAGAAGAAGCCAAAGACCATCATAATAATGGTGATTAAAATGGCCAATTGGGGTGTCGGGAGAATATCATTATAAATCATGAAAACAGGAATCATGAGAACCAGCAGGGCAATCGCCACATACTTGATGGGAATGTCATTTTCTTCACGTTTCAGCTCTTCACCATTCTGAACTTTGCTGTATGCTTGTAAGCTTGCCTGTATCCCAACCATGAGCGGTTTGAAAAGTTTAATCAATGACCAAATACCACCTACTACCATGGCACCCACACCCAGATACCTGATTTTTGTATCCCAGATGGTATTGGCTGCATCCAGCGTATCGCCTTCATATCCGTGAATTGCAGTGTAAATGGGGATCGCAATAAACCATGAGATGAGCCCACCAGTGAATACCAGAATACTGATATTTCTACCTACGATATACCCAACAGAAATCAAGGCAGGTGATAAATCCATTCCGAAGCCAAAAACGGAACGGCCCAAATGGGTTGCCCCTTCCAGGGCAGAGTGCCAGAGAGCAAATCCTTGTTGCCCCAGTTTCATCAGCGCTGCAGTTACGCTGGCCAGGGTAAGCAAACGCAAACCACCCTGAACCTCATCCTCAGCGCCACTGCTCTTAGCATTTCCAGCTTCCAGTACCGCCGCAGTAGCGACTCCCTCCGGGTAAGTCAGCTTTGCCTCCACGATCAGGGCACGACGCAAAGGGATTGTGAAGAGGACACCAATTAATCCACCCACACTTGCGATCTTGGCAATTTCCAGATAGTCAAAGGTTTCCCAATATCCCATGAGCAATAGGGCAGGAATGGTAAAGATGACACCAGCAGCTAGTGACTCGCCAGCTGATGCAGCTGTTTGAACAATATTATCTTCTAGAATATTATGTTTCTTGAATAGACTTAAAACACCCATACTGATAACAGCAGCTGGGATTGAAGCAGAAGCCGTCATGCCAGCGAATAGACCTAGATAGGCATTGGCGCCAGCCAGGACCATAGATAGTATTATGCCAAGGAAAACTGCTTTAATTGTAATTTCAGGTAATGGCTTACTCACGATATCCCTTTCTTATCTTGATGTGACCGCAAAGATAAGGGAGATTAAAATGGGGGAAAGTGCTAATTAATTCGGAAACTGAAGGGATTATTGAACAGAATTGTCATCGTTCTTTACAAATTTAGCCATCAGGATATCAAAATAGGTCTGCCATTTCAAAGTGATTTCGTGGGGGGGAAGTTTGAAGCTATGCCTCACACCCCCAACACCTACAGAAACCGCATTGAAGTAATCCATGGTGAATATGGTGATGTTTCCCAGGTACCAGGAGTGAAGCAAAGTCTGCCTGTCAGATAGTACCACTCTCTGATTTGAGAGGGTCAAACTCAGATCAACTCCCTCAACCACCTTTTCCTCATTGGTATATCTCAATATTGGCGTGTGGAGCTGAGCTATTTCATTCCTATCCAGGTCAAATGGAAGCTCAAGATTAAGGGGATATTCTAAAATATCTGCTTCGATCTTTTTTATCCACTGAATGCTGGAGAGAGACTCCCTTTCATCAGGAGTTTTCAATGTATAATCATTTGCCACCTGCCACTCTGTATCGCATTTGTTGCACTTGAGACTATGACCTGAAGTGACCTCGATTGAATTACGGGTATGGCACTGGTAACAGGCCCACAGTAAGTGGTCCATGCCTCTGGTAATGGCTCTGCTTTTTACTGGACGGAAGATTTTTTCATCTGCAAATATGTGGGCTTTAATTTGGTGCTCTAAATTTTTTAAATCCGATTGAGCCTCTAGGGGGATTAACGGTTTGAACGAAACAGTGACTTTCCCTCGTCTACGATTTGGTGCCCATCTAGGCCATATCTCATAAGCTCCATCCAGATGGACTGGCAATATGGGTACCTTGCAGTGTTGGATTAATTTCAATGTTTCTTTTAGGATTGGTAGGGGAGCACCATTGGTAGTTCGGCCTCCCTCAGGAAAGATGCATACAACCTGCCCCTTGTTTATCATTCTAATCATCGTGCGAATTGATTTTAAATCCTGCCGATGTCTTCTCATGGGAAAGCTGCCCGTTCCCTTGAGTAAGAATCGCATCAAATGCGTAGTGAAAATATCAGCGGTTGTCACAAATTTTATTTCATATGGTACAAATATCGCAAATAGGAATGGATCCAGATAGCATTCATGATTTGATACGACTATAAATGGTTTGTGGTGAGGAATATTATCAATTCCCTCAACTTTAACTCTATACCAGGGACGAATAATCAACATACCTATAAGCCATACAAACTGTGAGCGAAAACTAATTTTGAGATTCTTGGCTATTTTGATTTTCCAATACCAGACGGGAACGTTTTTTTTGTATTGAAGATAGGAATCACCAAATGTCCGGGATAGGAGTGATTCCTGAACCAGGAGGAGCACAAGGAGGTAAATCGAAGAAATGCTGAGAGAAAGCAGTAAAACCCACCAGTTGAAGCCCGCGAATACCAGGAGTATTCCATACTGGTAGATCGAAAAAAACCAAAACAAGGGTTGTCGTGTTCGGGCATATAAACCTACCTCTACCAGACGAGACGTCTTTGTAGAGAAATAGAGTTTCCCGTCTCCAAATCTAAGAATTAAAAGATCAGAGCTCATCATTCCATATAACCCAAGAAGAATAAATACCAGACCCAAGACCGAACTTGCAGGTTCAGGAGTTGGATCATGAATTAATTCGGGAGAGATATAGAGAACGTAAGGGATTATGGACAATTTAATGACCAGACTCAAAAAATTACGCAATGTTCTGAATCCATTTTCCATGGCAAACATTTTAATAGAATTTTGAGAACGTTGATATAGAATAAAAATCAGATTTTTATTTCAAAATATAGCTGTTATGGCCTTGCCCTCATAAAGGACACCGAATATATTCGACCTTGCGATTATTGAACTCGGAATTGGTCTTGATGGTTTTAAGACGTCTATTAGAGTGAAAAGCACTAAATATTTTTGTGCAATTGGGAATCCCATCAAATGAAATTTGAGACAGAATTTAAAAATAACACTCTCATTGTGAGAGTGCAGAATACAACCTTTGACATTCGTGGAGTGAAGGCATTTAAGCGCGATATTTTTATGGCCATTGCCGAATCAGACTTCAAGAATATTATTATCAATATGGAGAATGTCAGGATGGTTGACAGTACTGGTCTGGGCGGATTACTATTTGCGAAACGTCAGGCAACCATTAAGGGTGGGGAATGTTTCCTGGTGAAACCACAACAAAAAATTGCTTCGCTTATTAAGATATCCAAGTTGGATGATGTCTTCACCATCGTTGATGATGAAGAGACGGCCTTAAAAAAATAAGTGCAACATTTAGGGGATAAAAAAAAGCGACCTGGGTCGCTTTTTTTTGGTTTACTTTTGAAAAAGAAACAGGGACAACTAAAATCCGGAAGCGGGGGAATACGACCAGACCGATGTCCCTGTAAAATCATGATAAAAATAGTAGTCAATAGGGCTCATGTCAATGATTTATATTGGAATAATTGAAGGAAAATTATCAATAGTTCATATATATCTGGGGTGACTCATTTATATTGTTTATCTATAAGGATTCGTAGGGTATGCATGATACAGTTAGGAGATCAGCTATGAGAGCAGGGCGGGGTTTTTACAAACTTGGAATTTTGGTTTTATTGTTGAGCACAATTTCCTGTACATATTTTAATGAATATGCGAAGCTGGAAAGAAGTGCCCGGGATTCGTATGGCCGAGCCGACTATGATGCAGCCGTATTTATGTTGACCCGCAGTCTTCAAATGAGTCAGGATTATGAGAAAAGCCAGATTCTGATGGCAGATGCTTTTCTCATGGCGAATCGAGTTCATAATAATAAAATCTCTGAACTGGAAACCAGCTCGGACGACTTCAGGTATGATGGTCTGACTCGGGAATATCAGAGCTTGATGAATCTACACGAGGCAGTCAAAAATTTACCCCCGGTTCGTCATCCCAAAACTGGAGTACTCCTCGAACTGGAAATAATTGATTATTCAGAGCAAGTGGCAGATGCCAAACAAATGGCAGCTGAATCCCATTATGCGGCTGGTGCAGCATTGTCTACCTCTCTTGATTTGTCCCAGCAAAAAGCCGCTGCCAAGCAATTCAAAAAAGCTTTAAGTTTCGTACCAGGATATAAGGATTCTGAATCAAGGTATGAGGCGACAAGACAAGCTGGAGTAAAAAGAATAGCCGTATTTCCCTTTGAAGACCTAAGTGGTAAGAATAAAAGGTATGGAGCCATCGAAGAATTGGTGGTGGATCAAATGGTTACCTCTGTCATGAAAGATGCTTCGGCTACGGAATTTCTGGAGCTTATCAGCCGTGATCAATTAGATCGTGTAATTGCGGAACAAAAATTGGGACTCTCCGGTATGGTAAACGAAGAGACTGCCATGGAAGTGGGAGCCCTACTAGGAGTCCATGAAATCTTAACTGGAAAAATAACACAGATTATTTATACACCGGTACAGACTGTTAATAGAGAATACAAAGAAGCAAAGCGAGTAGTTGTTGATACTGAAAAGTACAAAAACAAAGAGGGTAAGACCAAGACTCGCAATATCTACGCTGACGTTGAGGCGAAGGTCAAACACTATACCCGCACGACTAAAGCCGTGATCAAAGGATCCTACAGGATTGTGGATGTACGCACATCAAAAGTTATTAGAAGTGAATCTTTTGAAGGGAAATCAGATTATTCTACGGAGTGGGCGGTTATAAGAGGAGATTCCCGGGCGCTCAAATCACGGACTGCAAGACTTGCCAGGAGGGGTGAAACCGTTGCACCTGTTGGTGGAGAAATGGTGAGCCAGGCTGCCACTGATCTAGCTAATTCGCTGAGCAATTCACTGAAGATTTATGCTCGCTAGATACTAAACCGGAAAATGTCTTCAGGATTCATCTGGTTTGAAAATTGAAAAGAGGTAAACGGCAATAAAGGCCATGATGAATGCTGAAAAGCGAACGCTTACCCAATCACCGAATAGATCAATTACTGTAAATACTGTTCCTGTAACCATTCCTGCAATAACGCCAACCCGACTGATGCGCTTCCACCAGAGTGTCAAAAGTAGCGCAGGTCCAAAGGAGGCGCCAAGCCCACCCCAGGCATAGCTTACCATCTCAAACACGAGATCGGTGGATTGCCAGGCCAGATAAAAAGCCAACAACCCGATCAGGATGGTGAGTACTCGGCCAATAGTAAGCAAGTCGAAGCGATTTTTAAGTCTCTGAAAATAGTTGCCTATGAGATCCTCGGTGAGGACTGTGGTAGAGACCAGCAACTGGCTATCCGCCGTTGACATCATGGCAGCAATCGCACCTGATATAAAAATTCCCGCTATCCAGGGATGTAAAAGATTTTGGGCCATAATGGGCATCAATTTTTCTGGATCACTCAGGGAGGCTACTGCTGTTAGCTGTTGACCTTCAAAACTCATACTGCCGGCCTGAAGCAGGAAATATCCAGTGAGTCCAATAAACATACTGCCAAAAAAGGCAGGCACAGCCCATGAAATGGCGATGCGGCGGCTGATTTTGATATTTTCAGCTTTATCAATTGCCATAAACCGCGTAACCAAATGAGGCTGCCCCATATAACCTAACCCCCAACTCAGTCCGCCAATAGCGGCTGCCAGAGCCGCCATGCCCACCTTTCCAGAGAACAGGCTGACCATATCAAATTGAAAATCAACTTGTCGGAGAGCATTAATCTCTATAAAGGCCACCAGGGGTAATATGACAAGAGTGCCTATCATGATGATGCCTTGTACCATATCTGTCCAGGCCACGGCCAGAAACCCACCCATTAAGGTGTAAAAAACGATGATGACAGCACCAACAAGCATGCCCTGCATATGGGTGATACCAAAAGTAACGTTTAATACTTTTCCGGCACCAGAGAATTGGGCTGCCACATAAAATGTGAAAAAGAAGGTAATGATGAGAGATGCCAGTATTCTGAGAATACCTTGCTCATCTCCAAAACGTTTCGCAAATAATTCGGGCAAGGTTAAGGCGTTGAATTCTTCAGTAGCTTCTCTCAGGCGCTTAGCAATAAAGAACCAGGAAAAAATAATCCCGAAAATGCAGCCCAGGACTGTCCACAGTTCTAACAATCCTGCCACCAGTGCAGCACCTGGCAGTCCCAGAATTAACCAGGCTGATTCACCGGATGCCCTTTCCGAAAAGGCGATGACCCAGGGCCCCAGACGTTGGCCACCCAGTGCAAAGTCTTTCATGGATTTGGTGAGGTGTGCAGTGTAGAATCCCACTCCCAGAATAAGCATGAGATAGAGTATAAATCCTAGGGTAACAGGGTCCATGGAGGCGTTCCTTTAGATATGCTGTATTTTTTGTTGGACTACGTGGAGCAAAGTAAAACAAACCAAGACATCGTGTAAACTATTTTCTACCGGGAGAGAAGAGGGGAAAGTCACAGATCAATTGCTCATAAAAGGATTATTAGCCCCGTGAAAATTGACTAAATTCAGCCCGAAATGAACAGTACAATTTCCAGCAAAATCCCTCTGAAGTGTCTGATCCTGCTTCTATTCATTGTGGCTTCTGGATTTAGCCAGGTAGATAGCCTCATAGTTTATCCTGAATTTGATAGTCAATTGTTGAAACTAAAAGTACCTGACGCTTTTCAGCGCAGTAGCCTGAAACTTGAAGTGTTTTCTGATTCCTCCTGGCAGCTGTATCGAGGGAATGAAGCATTGAGTTTCTCACAATCATTGCAGCTTCTAGGGCAGGAAAGCGTTCTGGCCGACTATGAAGCACATCTTGCCAAGGAAGCTGGATTCTTGAAAGACTTTCGTTCAAGACGGGTCTTCTCAATAGTCAGTTCCCTTGGTGGCGCTGCTTATCTATCCATTATCTGGAGTAAGGGGTGGGTATATCAAATACCTGGTTATGCTGCAATCATGATTGGCGGAGTACGCTATTATGAGAGTCGACAGTATGAAATAAAAGCACTGCGAGAACAGTATTATCTACAGACACTGATTAGTTCTGCCAGGATTGAGAGATTGGTTGATGATTATAACTTCCGACTATATCAATATTTATCTACAGCGGGAATTCAATTCAGTGATAACTAAAATCATTGTATCCGCCCTCGTCCTGCTGGGTACATTTACTCCGGGGTTTTCATTTGAGATTTACCATAACCCACCTGAACATTTCCTGCAGGGGGTTCCTGGACAACTGGAAGTCATTTTGCCTCACTATCTTGCTGAACCAGATTTTGTCAAGCTCTTCATTCGAGAGCAGGGTAAGATGGTTTATCAGGAACTGACATTTTACGAAGAAAGCGGTGCCTGGTATTGCGATATCCCAGCGGCGTATATGAATGGTGATAGTCTAAGTTACTATATTGGTGCCTCATTTGGTCCTGCAGGACTGGCGGCGTTTCCTGCTGATAATCCCGATACCAATCCCATGAATATTCCTCTACTGAAATTCATTACAAAAAACCGCAAATTTGAGCCCAAGTTAATTCAAGCTGTTATTGTCGATCATACCGTCACGCCCTGGAAGCCAAAACCTGCTCGAAGATCAAATAATTTCCCCATTCTATATATTCCTAAAGCGAATCAGGCTTTTATCGAGAGCGGCTACATCAAAATTGTGGGAAATGAGCAGGCGACCACTGAAGATCTACTGCGCTCCATGATGTATCTTTGCCTCCAGGAAAATGCTGATGCTATCACCAATCTTCGTTATTCACTCCTTTCGTCCAAGGAAGGGATGGAGACAGTTGCAGGACATATAGAATTAGAGGGTGTTTACCTGAGAAGACCTCCCCGAAATTGATTACATCCTGAGATGTAATAATTGCCTGAAGAGGGGATTCATTCTAGTTTAAGGGCCTACGTCAATCAGTGAATATTGATGTAACATTTCATTAAGAATAATATCACAGGAGTGCAGCATGCCAGGAAAAGACGAAAAACCTCAAGAGCCTAAGAGCGTCGAGGAGCCTGTTGATTTTGATAATTCAGAAAGTCGCATGACATTTTTGAAAGGCCAGCTGAATGATATGCTGGATGGCATCAATAATATCTATGGACAAGATCTAATGGACGAACTCCTCAAACGTCTTGAGAAAACGGTTGAAGACTTCAACGGTGAAGTGAGCGGTTTAATTGGGAAGCTCACAGCTGGCAAAATCTTTGAAGAAGATGCTCCAGAAGAAAGCACTGAAAAGTCAGACTCAGCTGAAGAAGACGTTCCAGAAGGTGATGAAGAACCTGAGAAGTCTTTCGAAGATCAAGAGGAAGAGGACCAGGATATTATTGCCCGCATGCGAAAACGTATTACACACGACTAAATTTAAAACCTTCCAGTGCCAGGCAGAATATCAATACCCCCATCCCCGCAGGAATTGGGAGATAGAATTGTACGCAACCTAGACCGAGTGCGTGGTTTTCTCAACATTCTCCAGGATGAAATTCGTGATCCTGCCAAATCAGGACCCGGTGGGGATAGAAGTGAGTGGCAGAATCATACCGAAAAACTTGATGCCCATCTGTCTGATTTGAGGAAAATTATCATTAGGGATGGTCAGGAAATCGATTCATGACAGAATCTATGAGTGATATTGCGAAGTTGATAAAAACTTTCGATACCGAACTTCGTAAGGAACTAAATACTTCAAGATCTGGTCTTTTTCGGAATGAGGGAGGCGAATTATTTATACGATCCAACGTGCCTCTGGGGCAGAGTTATCCCGATGAGGTCATTGGCATTTTTGCCGATCCCGCAGATTTGGACTTTTACTACAAGATATACTTAGCAGAGGATGACTGATATTATCTCAGCGCTAGTTGGATTGGAATTTGCTTTGCGGATATCTAGTCAAAATATGGGATCATATTTTGGTAATAATTAAATGTACGATGTAATGAGGAGTAAAAGATGGCTGATAAAATAGTCCGAGTCCCAAAGGCAGTCAACGAGCCAATATTCGAGTACAAACCTGGGTCCCAGGAAAAAGCAGATTTATTAAGCATCCTGAATAAAATGAAGTCAGAAGTTGTGGAAATCCCCGTCATCATTGGTGGTAAAGAGATATTCACAGGTGAAACATCAACTAATGTGATGCCACACAATCATAAACATGTCTTGGCAAAATACCACATGGCAGGAAGCAAAGAGATTGCTCTGGCCATTGAAACCTCTCAGGAAGCCTGGAAAACCTGGTCTGTCATGCCCTGGGAATCACGGGTGGCTATCTTTAAGAAGATGGCTGTCTTATTGGCAGGTCCCTATCGGCACATTCTTAATGCGGCGACAATGCTTGGACAAAGCAAAAATGCATTTCAGGCTGAAATTGATGCAGCTTGTGAGCTGATTGACTTCTTTAATTTCAATGCTGAGTATTTACAGGAAATCTATGCCCAACAACCTGGTATTTCTCCTGATGGAATGTGGAATCAGGTGGAACATCGTTCCCTGGAGGGTTTTGTATTCGCTGTTACGCCTTTTAATTTCACTTCAATTGCTGGAAATTTACCCACAGCACCAGCTCTGATGGGAAATGTGGCGCTCTGGAAACCAGCCTCATCCGCTGTCTATTCTGGCTATTTCCTCATGAAGATGTTTGAGGAAGCTGGATTGCCAGATGGCGTAATAAACTTCATTCCTGGCAAGGGCTCGGTTGTAGGTCCCCAAGTCATTGAGAGTGAACATCTCGCCGGGATTCACTTTACCGGTTCTACTGCTGTATTCCAGAGTATGTGGAAAACCATAGGCAACAACATTGCCAAGTATAAAACCTATCCTCGTATTGTAGGGGAGACCGGTGGCAAAGATTTCATTGTTGCTCATGAATCCACAGAGATGGAAGTTTTAAGAACCGCTGTGATTCGAGGAGCTTTCGAATATCAGGGACAGAAATGTTCAGCTGCTTCAAGAGTTTATATCCCACGTTCCATGTGGGCTGATTTCAAAGAAAGTTATATCTCAGAAGTAACTAAGATAAAAGTGGGCGATGTGGAAGACTTCGGGAATTTTATGAATGCCGTCATTGATAGGGGAGCCTTCTCTGATATCACCGCATACATTGATTATGCAAGCTCACACAAGGATGCAGAAATCATTACAGGTGGTACATATGATGATTCTGTAGGCTTCTTTATTGAGCCCACCACGATTGTCACCACTGATCCTCATTTCAAGACCATGGAAGAGGAAATCTTTGGTCCTGTAGTTACCATTTATGTGTATGACGAAAGTTGGGGTGATATCCTGGATATTGTCGATGGAACCAGTCCCTATGCACTAACCGGGGCCGTTTTGGCAAAAGATCGAGATGCAGTAGAGCTCGCACTTGAAAAATTGCGTCATAGCGCAGGTAATTTCTATATCAATGACAAACCCACTGGTGCAGTTGTTGGCCAACAACCTTTTGGTGGAAGTCGTGCATCAGGAACCAACGATAAGGCAGGTTCAATCTTTAATTTGATCCGGTGGATATCTCAACGAACCATCAAAGAAAATTTTCTGCCACCAACAGAATTTCCATATCCTTTTATGGAGAAAGAGTAGAGAGCCAATTTTCAAGCGGGGAGTTGCATCCCCGCTTGGTTCTAACCAATACATCACTGAAACTGTAAGCCAATTATGAATAATATTGAGCAACTTGATATCAAGGGTAGAAGTGTCCTTCATCGACCAGCCCGAGATTTGAAGCAGGTTCGAGCCACACTTGTGCTATTGCATGGATATGGTGCCGACGAATATGATCTCATGGGTTTGGCATCTTATTTCGATCCTGATATCCAGGTGCTGAGCATTAGAGGCAATGGTCTAACTCCTTATGGTGGTGCCTCATGGTTTGATATTGATATGCTCGCTGATGGTAGTCTTAGATTTAACATTGATCAGGCCAAAGCGAGTACCCTTGGTGTGATTGAAATACTTGCTCAAATGCAACTAGATGGGCTTATCCCCACGGAACGGATAATTCTAGCTGGATTTAGCCAGGGAGCTACTATTTCAAATCTGATCAGCCTGCAAAAACCTGAACTTCTACAAGCGTTACTCATCATGAGTGGCAGATTACCTGAAGATGTGGTTGAGCTTTCTGGTGATACAACCAGATTTAAAAATCTACCCGTATTTGCAGGCCATGGTACCCTTGACAATGTTATCCCCATAGAATTTGGTCGTCAGATTGTTTCATTTTGGGATCCCATTGCTGAGTTGGAGCATCATGAATACGCCATGGGTCATGAAATTTCCCAGCCAGAGCTGGAACACATTCAAGCGTGGCTCCAGCTCGTACTCTCCCGGACGTAAAAAAACCAAAGGATCAGATGTAAATACCACGAGGGTTAACAAATCGTGGCTCATCTCGGATAACATATTGCACCTGAAGTCAAATCAATATTTACTGAGTAAAAATTTAAATGGTATATTTATTGTCACCATTGCATATATAAGCCATCTATAGCTTTAGGAGGAAAAAATGAAATTTAGAATTATTAGTATAGTATTGATGAGTGGGGTATTGATGTTTTCATGTAGTGACAATACAGGTGGAGGCAGTGATACACCTGTGGAAGTGTCTGGCAAAGTTCAGGGTGGCTATCGACACCTACCTATAAGTATGACAAGTGATTCAACTGAGCTGATTGTTTACCGTGGTGATTATGTCAAGTTCTACGTCGACGATCAGGGTCATGCACAGGTGGACTATCCGCTTGATATAGCTGAATTAGGTGTCAGCGTGGTTCTTAAAGACAACACCCTGGATCAGCCCTTCTTCAAGATGAAAACGCCTGGAAGCTACGCTTTTACAATCGGTGACAAGGTAGGTACAATCGACGTCGTAGAGCTGCGTCAATCCAACTACCGTGAATTGGGAGCTGAAGAAGCTTGGAAAATAGTCATCAAGAATCCACCTTTACTTCTTGATGTGCGTACTAAAAACGAATTCAGCCAAGGATATATCAAGGGAGCGGTGTTGATTCCACTCCAAGAACTTCAAGCCCGAGCTGGCGAATTAGAACAGTATCAGAATCAACCCATTTTGATTTACTGTGCTACAGGAAATCGCAGTACAACGGCCTCTAAAATTCTTTTAGATCAAGGCTATAAAGATGTGATGAATTTGAGAATGGGAATTATGGGCTGGGCCAGTAAAGGCTACAATATCGAATTTAGATAAAACAAACATTGGTAAAAAAAAGGAGAGCACTGCTCTCCTTTTTTTGTATCAAATTTTGTAATAATTACGAATCAAGACAATTTTTACAGGTACCTTCCAACTCCAGATTAAACGACTCAATCCGAAAATCGTGTTTCTCAGCAAATGATTTAAAGATTGATTGATCAATGAGCTCGACATCATACCACTTGCCACACTTGGAGCACCTGAAGTGATCGTGTTGCCCTGTATTCCCATCATAGCGTACCATGGCTTCATCTTTGAGCTTGAGAATCCGACCACTCTCTACAAGTTGGTTTAAATTCCTGTAGACTGTTCCCAGGCTGATGTTGGGAATTATCTTTCTGGTTTCTTTGTAGACCCAATCTGCATTAGGGTGTACAAGGGTACTCTGTACGACCTGAAGGATTGTTTCTCGCTGATGGCTATATCTTTGTTTTATTGGTTCCATATTCACGTAAAAGTAAGCAAAGTACAGCCAAATTCAAGTTAATAGTAATAGTTACTGTTATGTTTAATTTTTAGCATGACGCTGTAGGATACGCCAGGCTGCAGGATATTTATTGCGAATTTGTCCTGTTTTCAAGACGTGCTGCCACCCCAGCCCATATCCTTTATAAACAACTAGATTATACCCTGGTGGAAAATCTTTTCCATGACTCTTATTAATGTGTGCCAGATAATCAAGAGCTTCATCAGTTGAAAGTTCTATGTATTGGATATCCCGGGATAATGATCGATTGAGCGCCAGCTCTGGAGATGGCTTGAGTTGACCATGATATACCTTTCCCATATATAGAGCTGAACTAGTAATTCGGAGAGATCGACTAATTGTGAGATAATCCTCATAAATTGCTTTGGGAATAGCATGTCGGTGTTCCTCCCGTGTCAGGAACGTATATCGGTCTGGAGAGTGCAGCCATTTCTGGTCCTCTGGTGTGGCAATTTCAGGATAGTGGATGGGTTTACGCCTTGATTTACCTGGTGCAGATGTTGAAGCTGCTTTCTTGAAAGCTGCGATGAAGAATCCTTCACCTCTGGTGCGGTGGGGGTAAAACCTATAGCTGGCCTGATCTGGACCACTATGGACAATGCCCCATGATTCAGGAATATCCAGAGGTAGAGGTGTCAAACCAGAATCCTGTTCTAGCCATTCCATATTGGCTTCATTCTCTGCTTCAGAAAAGGTACAAGTACTGTATATCAGGAGACCTCCTGGGGCTAGGGAAGGCAAAATATCAGCCAGGATGCGTTTTTGTCGTCGCGAACAAAGTAATACATTGTCTTCAGACCACTCCTTAATGGCTCCTGGATCTTTTCGCATCAGACCTTCGCCAGAGCAGGGTGCATCCACCAGGATGAGGTCAAAAAAATCAGGCAGTTTTTTGAAATATTTTGGATCGCTCTGGGTTACGATATGATTATCACCACCCCAACGGGCAAGATTTTGACGAAGTGTTTTATTTCGGGAAGCAATAACCTCATTGGCAACGAGAAGGGAGTCTTTTGTTAGGAGAGCCTGGAGGTGGGTAGCTTTCCCCCCCGGTGCTGCGCTAAGATCTAGGACTCGATGGTTCTGTTCGAGATCCATAACACCTCTCAGAACATGCTCCAGAAACATAGATGAAGCTTCCTGGACATAGTATGTGCCAGCATGGAATAGAGGATCATCGGTAAATCTTGGGCGGGATTCCAAATATTTTCCCTGCTGGGACCAGGCGATGGGGGCTGCGGTGGAATATTGATTCGTGGGCTTTCCGGGATTCATTCGTATCGATATTGGTGGCGGTTCAAATAGAGCAGCGTAAAAATGCTGGAACTCTTCACCAAGTTGTTTTCGGAGTCTATTTTCCAGATTAGAGGGGAGCTTGATAGAAGGATCAGTCATTGTGGAAACTAAGAGTAGAATAATAAAAAGAAATCAATAAGGGATTTATTAAGCAGGATTCGATAGTTTCCTATTAGCAATGAAATATTTCCGCCATATCTATTTACAGGCATTATATTTGCAGCAGTATTCGCTTAGAGTAATAATTGCCAAACAGCATTAATATTTAGAGAATTAATTATTTTAAGCATTCATGTTTTGAGATCGAAATTTATGAAGGAGATTTGAATATGTCATTATTAAAAAGCAAGTTAGAAGAGATCATCCCTAAATTTCGCGAGGAAGTAGGGGAGATAAGAAAGAATCATGGGGATAAAAAATTATGTGATGTAACTGTTGCTCAGGCATATGGTGGTATGCGTGGAGTTAAAGTTATGATTACCGAAACCTCTGCTTTGGATCCAGATGAAGGTATCCGCTTTCGCGGCTTTACTATCCCAGAGCTCCAGGAGAAACTCCCTCACGCTGCTGAAGGTGAAGAACCATTGCCCGAAGGACTATTCTATCTCCTCATGACCGGGGAGCTGCCAACCGAAGAAAATATTGCTGAAATCACCAAGGAATGGCAAGAGAGGGGAACGCTTCCTGAACATGTCTACAAAGCTATAGATGCACTTCCAAAAGATACACATCCCATGACACAGTTCTCAGTGGGTATTGTTGCTCAACAGACTGAATCAATTTTTGCTGCAGAATATCGCAAGGGCATCAACAAAATGGATTACTGGAAACCTGTCTATGAAGATACTATGAATCTCCTAGCCCGTCTTCCTGCCCTGGCAGCCTATATTTATCTTCGTTCCTACAAAGATGGCAAAGTCATTCCTGCTGATCCTACACTTGATTGGGGTGGTAACTTTGCTCACATGATGGGCTTTGATACCAAGATGTTCAGAGAACTAATGAGAATATACCTGACCATTCACGCAGATCACGAGGGTGGCAACGTATCAGCACACACAACACATCTTGTGGGATCTACTTTGTCTGATGTTTATTATGCTTTATCAGCGGGTATGAATGGCCTGGCAGGTCCACTACACGGTCTGGCAAATCAAGAAGTATTGCGTTGGATCATGGATGTAAAAGATCAGCTGGGTGGTGGTGTTCCCACCATGGAAGACTTAAAGAAATTTGTCTGGGATACACTTGCTTCAGGTAATGTTGTTCCTGGATATGGTCATGCCGTATTGCGCAAGACGGACCCACGCTACTCAGCACAACGTGAATTTGCTCTCAAGCATATGCCGGAGGATGAACTCTTCCAGGTGGTAAGTATGCTGTATGAGGTTGTTCCACCTATTTTGCTGGAACAGGGCAAAGCCAAAAATCCATGGCCAAACGTAGATGCTCATTCTGGTGTACTTCTGGTTCATAATGGAATGCATGAGTATGATTTTTATACAGTGCTGTTTGGTGTCTCCCGTGCCATGGGTGTCTTGGCATCCACTATTTGGGATAGGGCAATTGGCCTGCCGCTTGAGCGGCCAAAATCACTCACAACAGAATACATCAAATCTATACTATAAAAAGCGGGGATCAGACCGATACAAAGCCCTGGGTAGCACCGGGGCTTTTATGTTTTATAAAATCACTTATGAATATCGGGCAAATATTAGTAGGTTGATCTCCAGCCAATAATAAATTTGACGATTAATGTCGATAAATTTTATGCATAGGATTCATGCTGTGATCAACTCGGAAAAAATATAACTAATGCAGTTAATCGATACACGGGTACTCATTGTTGAAGATGAGATAGTTGTGGCCAGTGAAATTAAACTGAGGCTTGAAGCAATGGGTTTTCAAGTTATAGGAATTGTGAACAATGGCCGAGATGCCATCACTGAAGCCAATGAACATTACCCTGACATCATACTCATGGATATAACCCTGAAGGGCAAGATGAATGGTCTCGAAGCCACACGCGAGATCACCAGAGAAACTGATATACCCGTAATATTCATTACAGCCCATACGGATACGCCTACACTTGATTCAGCTCGCGAAGCAAGCACGCATGGGATTTTCACAAAACCATTTAGTGATGATGAATTAATGGTTGCCATTCAACAGGCAACCATCTCAAAAGTGATGACAACTTACCTTGAAGCTGAAGATAAGAGAAAAGACGATGCAGATAATGCTGAGGGTGAAATGGGTGAGTAAACTCTATACCAGCAACAGCATCTTAAAGATATTTGACTAGGCCTCCCTGGTCTTTTTCAATTATAAAACCAAATTTATAGAAATATCCAGGATGGAGAAATCCTGTGGTAATCATCTTTTTCTTAGCATTTCGCATTCGGTTGACAAATTCATTCAGAAGACCCCTGCTAATCCCACCACCTCGATGATTGTCCGAGACCACAACCTTATCCATGTAAACCACCTCTTCTCCCTGGTCGAGATAGAAAAGACCACCAATGACACGGCCTTTCTTATTTAGAGCCACCAGGAATTTGTGTTCATGGGTGAAATTGACATCCATGCGAGCCTTTACAAAATGTTGCTGCAGCTGAATGATTTCTTTTGGATGCATCGCACGTCTAATCCTAAAAGTGGTTCCCTTGCTATCATGACGCGAGATCATAATCTCTATCTGATCCATGGCAGTGGAGCGAGTAGCAATAAGTTCAATATCTTCGCTAGGAGGCAATTCAGGAAAGGCCAGTCTTTTAAGAAAAAATGAGCAGTAATCATCCAACTCGTTCGATCCAATATACTGGCTAATTTCACTTTGGAGGCTTCCGCCATCCAGGGAGCGCTGACGTAGGTTGCGTCCCAGGAGTGCCAGATATTCTTTCAACTTTGAATCGGACTCAGAAAATACAGTATGCATAAATAATTGAACTCGAGCATCAGGATATTCAGGTTCGCTGTCCTGGATATTATAGTCTTTATACAGGTCCTTCAGGAAATGAGCTTTTGCATTCAGGGTGGCGTCCTGATTAATCAATAGCCAACGATGATATCGGCGGATGGCAAAATAGACTGTTTTGGTTTGGAAACCCTCATCCTCAACCCTTGAAAGAAAACTGAGGAGATCATTCTTCCGGAGGGGAGAAATCGCCTTATCAGCTAGTATGGCCTTGAAAAACGCAGGGGAATGTTTTTGTCCCAAGGCTTCCCGCATGGCGTGATATACGATATCCGTACTTACTTTGAGTTTGAATTTTGGAAATTCCTTCTCAGTAGCCCGTACAAATAGTTCTTCAAGATTCTCAAAAAATTCGAGTTCGGATGAGACTTCGGTGATGCCGGAAATAGATACCAGTCTACCACCAACATGGTAGTCATGAATTGGAACCACGATTTTTCCTGGACTGGGAACAGAAATGATCTTCTTGAATCGAGTTCTCTTCCAGAAACTCGTATAGGTAAGTACTGAGGTCCACACAAAATGCGGCCATATATGCTCAGGCGAAGGCATCTCATCTGAAGATCCAGCCCATTCTGCCTGCTTTAAATATTGTCTTACTGTCAATCCTGAAATAAACTCTTCTGACCAGAGATCTTGCTCAGGTTTATAAGATCCCAGTGTCTCGACCAATTGATTGAATTGACTGTCCCGGGCGCAAGCCATTAACCAGAATAGTTCGGTATTGACTTGATCTGAACTGAGATCATCGTTCAAATTGAAGACGAATTTAAAGCTGCCTTCACTACTCTGTATGGTGACACGATAGACTGTTTTCCCATGTGCACTTCCCAATAAATTGATCCAGATGCCCTGGGGTGGAATTTTATGAAGGGATAGCTGCTTGCCCTCAAAGAAAAGATACATTGATTCATTCAGGATTGAAGTGTTGACAAATGCTGATGTGATACGGTCGCGGTGCTCGATTGAAACCGGTTTATCAAATACCAGGACGTCTTCCCAATCCAGGGTCTGCTCGTGTTGAATTCTCGTTGTCTCTGGATCCATATCCTGCATGGACCTGGAAAAATTTTCATTCAACATTTCATAGGTTTTGAGGATTTCCTTAGAGATTCTACTTTTTGCGGACAGGTTGACACTAGAGCTGATCATGGCCGTTCTGATTGTAGCATAATATTGAGGGAACTGTTTTGACCAGGAATAAAGTATTCCCAGGACATTTTCAAACAGGATAGAGGGTTTTTCTGCCTGGGCTTCTTGATTTGACAACCATTTTAAATAATTGGCAGACAGCTTGACCTTGTGAATATTAATATTGGACCAGGATGAGTTTCCCGAGTCCCGATTAAAGAGCACCTTTCTGCCCAGGGCATAGCTGACTATTCTTTCAAGATCATTTGCCGGGTAGAGAGCAACAACCTGTTCAACGGCAAACTGGGCCTGCACCAGATCATCAGAGCGAATAAGACGCAGGAAAGCATACCGGACTATGTGTCTAATGCTTTCATTGGAATTTGAATATATCCGATTTAACAAACGATAGGCTGATTGGGAGGGGTGGAGCGTTTGAGAGTACACCAACATAATGACCGGTTTTAATGCTTCCAGCGAATAATCTGAGTGTTTCAATGCCTTCTCGACTTCAGCCTCGGCCTGTAACCTGGCTCGGTCTGAAAAATCAAGATCGGTCCAGGTACCTGGAAGGAGGGTGGGCTTTAAGGCGATGGGTTTTATTCTCAAGTGGGAGTAGTCCAAAAACTCCTCTAACTCCTGGTTCCCTATGCAATAGGCGGGCTGTCTTATGAAATCTTGAAATTGGAGTATCTCTCCCTGGAATTGATAGAAAAAGTCACCGATTCTAATCTCATTCTTGCCTGGTTCTATTCTCAAGGCGTGTCGTTTATTCCTATGCTTGAGAATCTGGTCTTTAAAGACCAGATCATTTTGTGTCCAACCCCGCTGCAAAAAGACCCAATTGGGGATTTGGATTTCAAGGTCCTCCATAAAGAAGGATTTATAGGATCTTTCATAGAGGGATTCTACCGTATCCTTAAAATGCTCCAGGATTGAGGCACGCTTAAAGGTTCCTTTTTCAGTTAGTTCACCCAAATCTTTACTAAAATCTCGGTTGACTTGTATAAAATCGACAATTCTCTCAAAGGGAGCCAAAAAGGAGTTCACAGAGTGAATGACGTTCCCAACATAGTCTCGGACTTTCTGCCTGTCTGACCAAATATCCCTGAGATCTTTGTGCTTCTTATTCAACCTCACCAGGGCCGTGTTATAAGGCATGTGGTCACCCACAATAAAGAGTTGATGAATACTGTCAAAATCCCTGAACATATTTTCAATTTTCTGAGGGGCAATTGTTTGACCCTTGGTATTCTTGTAGATTTCTTTTTTTCGATCAATGATTTCTATCTGTCCATTGTCCAGGGATTGAAAAATATCACCTGTGGTGAACCACCCATCAGGACGACTATCTGGCTCAACCGGATTCCAGTAACTGCCTGATACATAGGCGCCTCGAATCCAGAGCTCACCATCATCTGCCAGTTTTAATTCCATCCCTGGCAGGGGAACTCCTACTGAGTTTTCGAT
The DNA here is from genome assembly GCA_016784025.1 of Fidelibacterota bacterium. Lineage (GTDB taxonomy): Bacteria > Fidelibacterota > UBA8477 > UBA8477 > JABMPR01 > JABMPR01. Next base: position 115,946 of record JADHVL010000005.1, read on the forward strand.
ATATCCATCTGTTGGTGTCATGGTGATTCCACCTGTGGCTTCAGTCATACCATAACCACTATGGAGATATAGATCATAAGCTTGAAAGAATTTGAAAACTTCAGGGGGTAGATAGCCAGCAGCAGACAGCCCCCATCGCAGTGATCCACCTGTTACCTCCCTCACTGCAGGAGCAATGGTAGTGGAATCATCGTTGATGAGGTCCACCTTTGAACCAATGGTATCATAGATGTCCTGCCAACGTTTAGGTATACTGATGAGCACAGTAGGTTTGATTGTTTTGAGATCGCTGAGGAGAGATTGAACCCCTTTCCCACTGGAGAAGGTGTATTCAGCACCCCAAAATATGGAACCCCACATCTCCAGAAATCTACCAAATGTGTGAAACAGGGGCAAAAAGCAAAGAAAACGGTCTTTGTTACCCAGATTTAGCGCAAGACTTCGTGCAAACCGTTTAGAAATAATATTCTCATAAGTGAAAACAATGCCCTTAGGATACCCAGTAGTGCCTGAGGTATACATAATACTTGCGATATTTGACAGCGTGACGGAAAGTCGAATACCCTCCAGCCAATCAAGGGCATCGGCCGAACCACCTTCGTCCAATAGTCGTTTATAAGATTTTACCAGTGGATTGGTTGTGGCGACACTGTTGAATGTAATGATATGTTTAATAGCAGGAAGATTGGGTAGGATGCTTTCAATAGAGCGCAAATGCTGGGAATCGGAAATAAATATCCCCTCAATTTCAGCGTGGGCCAGAATATACTCGATTTGAGCCGGGGGAGCGGCAGGCTGGATGGGAACATTCACAAATCCATGTGTAAGACAAGCGATATCGGTTACTGCGACTTCAAGACGATTTTCGGAAAGAATGGCAATACGAGGACTTGTGCTACCCATGAGATCTATGAGGGCTGCTGCGAGATGGTTGACTGATTGCTGAACAGCAGACCATGATTGTTGTTGCCACTGTCGACCCTGTTTGAAGCTAAATAAAGTTTTATTCCCCAGCTGCTCAGCCTTGCGGGTAAAGAGATAACCCGGTGTGTAGTTAAGCTTGCGGATTAACTCCATTTCGAGCTTGAACCATTCATCCTGAATATGGGATGCTTTAATTAGTGAGGTGAAGGAAGGGTTCCAGCCCTGCTCCAAGAGAAAGGTTAGACTCTTATGACTTCCTGTGGCAAGGATGTTTTCACCGAATTTGAGGAGGTCACGGGACCATATACCCAAATCATGGGGTAGGTGAGATTCCAATTCTTTGAAATATTGGACCAGGATAGATTCTTGTTCAAGTGAATCCTTATCCACATTGTCCAACAGGTCATGTAGTGAATATTTCACCGATATATCCTTCTCGTTTAGCCTTCAACATAGGAACGTTGATCTTGACTTCCAAATTAATTGCTAGGCGTCATCTGCTGAAGAAAGCAATAATTTAAATACGTTACAATTATTCTGCATCTGGTGTGCATCTCAGAATAAATGTGATGAATTTCATCCGAATAAGATTATTATCGGCGCGTTGTCAATTTTCGCAAAATTATACATAAATGGCACAAGATTTGTCTCACTAACAGGACAATGAAAAATATGGCACAAACATCGGATTATTCAGTAACTGGCATCTCGCTCGCATTTATTGACATGCGGCATCAGGAGAGCAGTAGGAGAACTGAAATCCAACTTTTAGGAGGTATGCATGTCTAATCATGTTGCAGAATTTATGGCCGGTGTCCAAGCAAAGAACCCGGCACAGCCAGAGTTTCTTCAGGCAGTAGAGGAAGTTGTAACTTCACTGATGCCGGTTTTAGATCGTCATCCACATTACAAGGAAGCCAAAGTTCTTGAGCGAATTGTAGAGCCAGAGCGCGTAATTATGTTTCGTGTTCCATGGGTTGACGATTCCGGTACAGTCCAGGTTAATCGTGGATTTCGGGTTGAGTTTAACAGCGCAATTGGGCCTTATAAAGGTGGCTTACGATTTCACCCAAGCGTTAACCTTGGCATCTTAAAGTTTCTTGGTTTTGAACAAGTTTTCAAAAATGCACTTACTACACTCCCAATGGGTGGTGGTAAAGGTGGATCAGATTTTGATCCCAAAGGTAAATCAGATATTGAAGTGATGCGTTTTACACAATCCTTTATGTCAGAACTTTTCCGTCACATTGGACCCAATACTGATGTCCCTGCAGGCGATATTGGTGTGGGTGGTCGTGAGATTGGTTTTATGTTTGGCCAGTACAAAAAGCTCAAAAATGCTTTCGAAGGTGTTTTGACCGGCAAATCTCTGAACTGGGGCGGCAGCTTAATTCGACCTGAAGCTACTGGTTATGGAACTGTTTATTTCGCTGACGAAATGTTGAAGACCAGAGGTGAAAGTCTCGAAGGTAAGATAGTCACCATTTCGGGTAGTGGAAACGTTGCACAGTATGCAGCTGAGAAGGTTTTAGATTTTGGTGGAAAACCAGTCACATTCTCAGATTCTGCAGGCACCATTTATGATCCAGCTGGAATTGATAGAGAAAAGTTGGCCTGGGTTATGGACCTCAAAAATAATCGTCGCGGACGCATCAAAGAGTATACGGATGAGTTCGGTGGTGAATACTATGAAGGCAAACGGCCCTGGCATGTAAAATGTGATGTTGCTCTACCTTGTGCTACTCAGAATGAAGTAAACAAGGAAGAGGCTGAAGCATTGATCAAGAATGGCTGTTATGTGGTATCCGAAGGTGCAAACATGCCTTCAATACCTGAAGCTATCGAAGTTTATCAAGCCGCTAAGATACTTTATGGCCCAGGTAAAGCCGCCAATGCTGGTGGTGTTGCTGTGTCAGGTCTTGAGATGTCACAGAACAGTCTGCGTCTTTCATGGACACGGGAAGAAGTGGATGAACGCCTTCATAACATCATGAAAAGCATTCATACCAACGCACTTGAAACAGGCAAGCGTTATGGCTTTGAAGGTGACTATGTCGCTGGTGCTAATATCGCTGGTTTCTTGAAAGTGGCTGATTCAATGATGGATCAGGGTGTTGTCTAAGCACTTTAGATCCTAAAAAGTTCAATAAAAAAGCGCAGGTAACTGCGCTTTTTTATTGAGTAAAATTGAGGATGAAAGCGTCAAGCAGGTGTTTCCACTCCCAGCTTTGATTTGAAATGTTGGTAGAATTTCTCCAGCCGTTTACCATGTGTTTCTACGGCTTCTGAAATCGAGGGAAGGTTTTCACCCTTATAGGCAACTTCCTGTGCGATCTCTTTACAATAATCCAAGCCAGTCTGCATATTGTCATAGAAGGTCTGAAGAAATTTCGGTGTCTGCAGCCCTTCCATTGCTTCATCCAATAGTGATCTAAAATGATCTACATATAATTGGATTTCTTTGGCAAACATATGGGGACGATCATCTGAAAGTAATTCCTTACCTCGACCATAAATCTGGTCTACCATCTCTTCCAACGAATAATTACGATTAAACCATGACAGGTTGGGTCCCGGGCAGATTGCTTGAGGAGAGCGTGAGGCAGGGGAGATTCCCAAGCTTATGAGAGCTCCATTTCCAAGATGCTCACAAAGACACTCTTTTGCCAATACCTTTTCAATGGCGAGGTCCTTATCGGCTCCAGGAGCAATGGTATCATCGATCTGATGCAATTTGTGGGTCATGTATTGTGTGGATGCAGTACAGATCATCTCTTCAGTAAATTCAGTATTGGATTTTAAAAATCCTTTGGGGCATGGTGAACCTGGTTTGCCCTGGGCATATCGCTTAGCTCCCCACTTGGCTGATCCCGATCCTTTTATGTTGTTGAATGGGACGCCTAAAGGAGAGGCTCCACTCAAATAAAGACTATCGTCTGTTGAGTTCATAAGCTGCATTCTGGTCACAGTATCAATAGGTGTCGCTTCAGGGACCAGCAGAAAGGGGCTGGCCCAACCAGTGCGATCAATGCCAAAATTCTGTTCCAGGCGCTGGACTTCACCATGATTACCAATACCACCCTGTACAGTTATCTCTGGGTGATGGTTTAGATCTTCTGGATATTCCCACTCCATCTTATCATAAAATTTCTTGATGATGGGCTGAAACTGAGAACCCAATTCCTGCCTTTTCTCTCTAAATTCTTTTAGGAGAATTGGTAGCAGATGTCCAGGTGATGCAAATGCATGTCCACCACAATTCAAACCAGACTCGATTCGAAATTCAGAGATCTCAATTCCCTTTTTAGCCATATAGCGTCCCTGAATCATGGCTGATCTAAAATCGCTGACCTTAAGGATGATCTTCTTTTTGATCTCACCCTGGTGATCCCGGTAGAATTCTTTGTATTTGGTCATATAGCCGTACAGACTCTGGTTGATTCCTGCAGAAAAGATCATGGCAGATTGAACTTTGCTTTTGGCAAAACCACGCAACGCAGCCTTGGCATCAGAAAATTCTTCTCCCAGGGGTGATCCATGCTTGTTGGTATTGATGTTGTCAACTTTCACCATGATGTTGACATCAATATTACCAGGTTTCATTCTTTTGGTAAGCTCATGAGAGAGCTGATCTCTGAGTTTTCCAGGTGTGGTTTCCAGCAATTCCTGATAAGTCTTCTTCAAGGAACTGGTATCAGGCAATAATTCAAAATAACGTGTCTTTTCATTCTGCTCAAAGAAAGGCAGGGAACGAATATGGGACATCTTCATTTCAACTATCTCCTGGACCATATCCAGGTATGCCGTAATCCTCTTTGCCCGGCCATCAGGTTCCCGGTTTGAAATGGGATTATAGGGTAGCTTGTACTTAGCTGTATAAAATTTCCTCAAACGCTCCATCAGAATGTCATCAATGATGGATATCACCGAAGTGATTCCTAAATGGGCCAGACGAATAGGGGTATCAATTGAATGGCCTGTTCCCATGACGGGTATATGAAAATTATGTGTTGTATCTGTCACTCAGCGACCTCACAAATTTGTTTAGCTAACTATTTCAGTACCAGGCTCTTATGACAATGATCATTAGACCCGGTGGTATGCTCAATACTAACCTAGTTAGACAGGAATTCAATAAAAGAATCCCATGGTAATCTTAACATTATGACAAATGCGGACTAAACTGGCAATAGTCAAAAATAATCCCATTCATAGAACGGGATTATTTATAATTGAACACTAAGGTTTAGAAAAAGTATCTGATACCCAGGCTTCCACCATAAAAATCAAACCCGGTTCCACCAAGTATTTTGAGTGTAGGAGCACTTTCAATATATATATCGACTGGGTAGGAGGATAGGTAATAACCAATCCCAATCACACCTCGGATACCCAGATCAAACTTAGTTGTTTTGTTGCCATCATCATTCGGTTCCGTGTGAGTCCCCAGACTTATGCCCGCACCATAGTAAACTGGAGTGGTTTCGTCTGTGAGATTCAACATGTCGGCCTTATTAAACAGGTAATCTGCAGCTAGAGCAGTTCCAAAATTCCAAGTTACAGCCACAGCATTACTGCCACCCATCCAATATTTTGCAGTAAGACCATCAGTTGACAAACCAATTCCAAGACCAGAATTTTGTCCAAATGCACCCACGGTGATGAGTAAAACGCTGAACAATAAAATAAGACGTCTACGCATTTTGATGTTTCCTCCATTAATAGCATTACATCTTGGTTTGAACATAAAATATTTTACTGGATACTCAATAAAGAAAAATTTAGACGTTCTCGTGCATGGATGCAAAGCACCCTGGTCTCCATATATGACCTTCACCCCTAACACCATCAACCTGAATGATGAATGGTTTATCAAAATGAAAATGTTTGAGAAATTTAGTCTCATTGGCAGGTTTTTGCTTTTGAAACCATTCCAAATTCATTTTCTCGGCTAATAGTCGTGGGGGAATGGTGAAGTAACTGATCCCAAGAGAGGTAATATTTTGGAAGAAATGACTTCCAAAGGAAGGATCAACATATAAATCAGGTAATCCCACTTCGATAATCGATCTGGCATTGGATATATAGTTCCAGCTAACTGGAATCCCCAACATGGGATCAGCAGTGCCCCAGCGACCAGGACCCACGAGCATGTAAGATTTCTCAGGGCTGAACTCGCGATTCATAACCCTTAATTCCTCAGCAATTTCCAGACTTTTTAGTATGTCGAATTTGTCAATATCGATATAAATCAAATCATGGATCTCAACATTGTCACCATTTCCCAAACAAATTTCACTATGAAAAAGTTCATCTTGTTTTTTAGCCCGGGTAATGTCAACGACATGGGGACGTTCAAATGTGACCATGGGTCTTATTTGTAAAATGGATAGTTCCGCTGGTTCACCCGATTTATCTGGTAAATTCACAGCGAATTCCATTTCCACCTCACAACCCATACCCAATTTCCCAAAATCCATCAAATCACTGAGCATATTCGCCAGGGGTAGTGATTTCCATTTCAATATATTGGCAAAGGTAATAATGCGAGGACCGGCTTCAAATAAGCTGTCACGAAAACGACCATCTTGGAATGAGTATACACTGGCAATCTGGTCCAGACTGCCATGCTCCTCAGCAGTTTTTAAATCGAGCTGCCTCAGATTCGAACTTTCACCGCTTTCCAGAGGTGATTCGCAATGGGCGGTATCCAACGCATAGAAGTGATTCTGGCTGTTTTTTAAAATAGACTTTTCATCATAAAACTGAGGCTGCACATTGGGTCTTTTCGGGCTGAATTTTAGTGCTTTTTCTCCATTAACCACAGTACGACCCAAACCGAGGGCCATGGTGGCCATACCCTCTTCACGCTTCATGGCACCCTGGGGATAATAATTGAGAGTTTGTAATACCCCGGAAAAGCTGGGGTAATAATAATCGCCATGTTTTCGACCAGAGAGATGTTGTATCACCACAGCCATCTTTTCATCCTCAGGCCGGTTACCCGTTGATTTAAGATAAGCAATGGCTTCTCTATGAAATCCAGAGGCGTACACAAGTTTGATGGCTTCCAGCAATTGAAAGACCCGGGTGTCAAGAGCAGGAGCACAGTTGGGGAGCATATAGGTACTGTATATACCCGCAAACGGCTGAAACAGGGAATCTTCTAATAGACTGGATGATCTTACAGCCAGAGGACCGGCATGATGACCGAGGTAGCTGTGGAGCTGATCAGTAAAATTACCTGGGAAAACAGCTTTCCGGAAAAGGTCGTCGACTTCTTCGTTTGACTCAGCTTCCAATGCTTTAAGTCGCAATTTATTAATATCTAGAAATCTGTCATAAATGTCCGTAGCTATGACAGCGAACTGGGGGACACCGACATTAATTTCAGGATATTTTTGTGAGAAATCATAGCGACGTTTGTGGGCTGTGAGGAAGGCTAGCCCTCGGGCCTTTCCTCCGATGGATCCGCTGCCTATTCTGACGGCAGTAATTTTTGGATCATAGGTGTCTACATCAAAGTAACCAATATTGTCAAAATGTTGCAAAACCCGTTGTCGTTCAATGGCATCCAGTAAAATCTTGCGAAAATCTTCTGGGTCTTCAAAATCTTCAATATTCACTGGCTTAAGAAAATCAGCAAGATCAAAGTATCCGCGAACTGCCAACCAGTTTGAGAAATGATCTCGTCGTGCATGGTATTCAATACTCTGAATGGGCACAGATTCCAGAGCAGCATTTAGAGCATTTAGATGTCGAATTTTCGCAATGGTTTTTCCTTCTCGGGTACTGAATACCAGATCACCAAAACCACAATGCTTGAAAACGAAATCCTGTAAACTCTTAATCAATTGAGGAGAATACTTAGCTATGAAATAAGCGCCCAATTCTTTTGCAGTCTTTTCGTTACTACCTTCCATCGATTGCATGATAATAGGCATGCTGGCATTTTTCTTTTGAACAATTTTTATAAACTTTGCACCAGCTTTTGGATCCAATACACCATTACGTGGATAGCGCACATCTGAAATAACAGCAAGGAGATTATTCTTATACAATCGATACAATTCCGTAGCTTCTTCAAAAGTGGATGCCAACAGGATTTTTGGTCTGGATCGCATTCTGAACAATCGCAATTCGTCAGTATATTCGTGTTTCATCAATTTCTGAGTCGTATTGATGATCACATTGTAAAGCATAGGTAGAAAGATGGAATAGTATTTGGGAGAGTCCTCAACCACGATGATGGCTCGGGCTCCACCTTTAAGAATGTCGCGAGGAGCATTCATCCGGTCTTCAATATATTTCACGATGGTCGTAAAGATGTTTGAATCACCATGCCAGATAAAAGTTTTATCAATACCCTCGAGGCTATCAACCCTTTGTGTGGCCCACTTATATTCGCGACGACTGGAGGCCAGCAGAATGACTGGAATGGAGTCGTGTTTCTTTTTGATCTTGCGACCGAGCTCAAATGGATTCATATCAGAGATGCGTGTCATGGTAATGACCAGATCGTAATGTCGTGCTCTCAATTTTCTTAAAGCATGGTCACCCGTGGAGACTCTGGTGATCCTGGGCGCGCTACTTAAATTCATATCCTGGTATTCGGTGAAGATCATTTCACCGAGACGTCCATCCTCTTCAAGTTTGAAAGCATCATAAAGACTGGAAATCAGCAGGATTTCATGAACACGATGTTGCATCATATCTCTGAAGCCGGGGCGTTGCTTGAGTGTGAGTACTTGATTAAACATGCTTTAAAATAGTTGAGATATCCTTATTAAAAATGCTCATTTGACTATTGTGGCCATAGTCATCTAATTTTGGGCTGAGCTATATATTGGAAACCCCCAGTTTATTTAGGAATCCACGTGTGCGTATGGTAATCTAACCCACCAAAAATATTTATCAGGTTTACAGGTAAGAACAACAGCCGGGGGATTCGTAATATCTTGTTTACGAACTTGGGACACTTGGCACGCTGTTTGTCTTTATTATTTTGTATCAAAAACAAGGGGGATGAGATTGGGAGACGGCTATGAATTTTGGGATTCTGCATGAAAGTCGCTTAAATGAGAGACGTGTCTGTTTAACACCTCGCGGGGCAACATCTCTTATTAAGAGAGGCCACAACGTTTTTGTTGAATCTGGTGCAGGCGTATCAAGCGGTTTTGCTGACCAGAATTACACCAACAAGGGCGCACAAATCGTTTTCAGCTCAGAAGAAATTTATGGTCGGTCTGATGTCCTGCTAAAGCTTTTACCCGTCAACGAAGAATGTCTGGAACTCATGCTTGAGAGTCAGACGGTCCTCACCTTTCAGCATTTATCTGTCAGCTCTCCTGAAGTATTTAAGGGCTTAACCGAGAAAAAAATCACCTTAATTGGTATGGAGATCATGGAAGAGGAAGACGGTTCCAGACCCATCCTCAATATCATGAGCGAACTCGCCGGTCAAATGGCACCAATCATTGCTGGCAATTATCTGGGTCGTGATCCCATGGGACGAGGCGTTCTGCTAGGTAGTGTCCCTGGAGTTGCTCCTGCATCCGTTGTCATCGTTGGTGCCGGAATGGTAGGCACAAGTGCTGCAAAGGCTTTTATTGGTCTAGGGGCCCAGGTCCACGTTCTGGATAAAAACATTGAACAGTTGCGTATCATTAAAAATGTACTGGGTGACAGGGTAACAACTATTTACGCCAATCAACCAGCAGTTGAGAGATGCATTGCCTTTGCCGATGTCGTGGTAACATCCATTCTCGAGAGAGGCGCCCAAACTCCCCAGATTATCACACGGGAGATGGTCAAAAAAATGAAGTATCTATCTGTCCTCATCGATTATTCCGTGGATGAAGGTGGTGCAAGTGAGACTTCAAGGCCAACCTTGCTTTCTGATCCCGTCTATATAGATGAAGGTGTTATTCATTACTGCGTTCCCAATGTCACATCAGGAGTAAATCGGACTACCTCCATTGCTCTTTCCAACGTCCTGTCAAAGTATCTCATTCAGATCGCAGAGATGGGCATTGAAAAGGCCTTGAAGGATTCCCACGTACTCAAAAAGGGCTTATACACAATGGAGGGACGTAATATGCAACCCGTCCTTAATCGTTTATTTGGGATCAAGATATAATGGCCTGGACTGAAAACTATCGCTCCCGCATTGGAACTCCTGAAGAGGCCATGAGTCTCATAAAATCTCGAGACTCTGTCTATTTGCATGCCGGGGCAGCCACACCCCAGATCTTTGTGGATGCATTTGCCAAACGTGCCATGGAACTCGAAGGTGTTACGATTACCCACATCCTATCTCTTGGCGATCCTAAATATGTCACACCTGAGATGGAAGGTCATGTCCGTCTTAACTCTCTATTTACCGGAACCAATGTGAGAGAATCAGTGAATGCCGGTCGGGCAGACTGGACACCCATATTTCTTTCAGAAATTCCTGGATTATTCAAAAATGGTCATATCCCCGTGGATGTGGCACTCATCCACGTGAGTCCACCTGACTCACATGGGTTTTGCAGCTTCGGAGTGAGTACTGATACAACGATTGCTGCCTGCAAAGCGGCAAAAATTATTGTGGCCATGGTGAACCGACAGATGCCTCGTGTCCATGGGGACAATTTTATTCATGCCTCAAAGTTGGATTTTATCGTTGAGGCCAATGAGCCACTTTTTCAAGCTGCCAAGGTCGAACTATCTGAGCGGCATATGCTCATAGGTAAATATATCGCCAGTCTCATCGAGGACGGATCAACCCTGCAAATGGGTATTGGGGCTATACCAGATGCAACCCTGTTTTATCTCAAGGAGAAACGCAACCTGGGGATCCATACTGAAATGTTTAGTGATGGTGTAGTAGAGCTGGTTGAATCAGGTGTGATTAATGGTGAAGAAAAAACACTACACCCCGGTAAGGTGGTTTCTAGTATCGTCATGGGCTCTCAACATGTCTACGATTTTATCCATGAGAATCCCTTTATGGAATTTCATCCCACTGATTATGTGAATGATCCCTATATCATTGCTCAGAACAATAAAATGGTGGCCATAAATTCATCCATTGAGATTGATCTAACTGGTCAGGTATGTTCAGATTCTATGGGACGCACCAACTTTTCAGGTATCGGTGGTCAGGTTGATTTTATGAGGGGGGCTTCCCGAAGTATTGGTGGGAGACCTATTATTGCGATGCCTTCAACAGCCAAGAAGGGCACCCAATCCCGAATTGTATTAGATCTGAAGCCTGGTGCAGCGGTAACTACCAGCAGGGGAGATGTGCACTATATCGTTACTGAGTATGGCATTGCTCATCTGCATGGTAAAACATTAAGACAAAGAGCCAAGGCTCTTATAGAAATAGCTCATCCAGATTTTCGCGAGGAATTGGAGCGACAATCATTTGAGAGCAAAATTTTACATTGAGAAAATATGAATCTTAGGAGGTTCTGAATATGGCTAAAGCTCGTGGACTGGTTGCAGTCAACATCGAGGAATGCAAAGGATGCAATCTTTGCGTCGTGGCATGTCCCGTGGATGTGCTGCACTTGGCAAATAGTTTTAATACACATGGTTATAGTCCAGCTGAATATGATGGTGAAGGATGTACGGGTTGCGGCATCTGTTTCTATGCTTGTCCAGAGCCAGGTGCAATTACGGTGTATAAGAATTGGACTGAGGCTCAAGAAGCCTATATCTGCCAGACCAAGAATGTAGCAAGCAGATTGAAAGTTACCGATTCGGTAAAAGGACTGGCAGAATGTGAAGCCTGCGGTCAGCAAGTTATTCTTAGCAATTTTAGAAATCTAAGTTTCGCGGAGTAGAGTATGGCTAAACAATTTGTAAAAGGAAATGAAGCGATTGTCAAAGGGGCTATTCTAGCCGGTTGCCGCGCTTATTATGGATATCCAATTACCCCGGCAAGTGAGATTGCCCACGCTGCTGCATTGTACATGCCTTTAGTGGGAGGGACCTTCCTTCAGGCTGAAAGTGAAATCGCGGCTATCAATATGGTTTATGGTGCTTCAGGGACCGGTATTCGTGCCATGACCGCCAGTTCCAGTCCTGGTTTTAGTTTAAAACAGGAGGGCATGTCGTACCTGGCTGGAGCTGAACTCCCCTGTGTGGTTGTGGATATCATGCGCGGAGGTCCTGGTCTGGGAAACATTGCACCTGAACAAAGTGACTACAATCAGGTGGTAAAAGGTGGTGGCCATGGGAATTATAAAAATATAGTTGTGGCCCCTGATTCTGCTCAAGAGATGTGTGATCTCACCATGCTGGCATTCGATCTCGCTGACAAATATCGAAATCCAGCAGTTGTTTTAGCGGATGGGTTTATCGGTCAAATGATGGAGCCAGTGGATTTTCCAGAACCGGTGGAAGAGTTCGCCGAAAAGAAATGGGCCATACGCGGTGTTGATGGGGATCGAATGAATCTCATTAGCTCAATAGAGCTTGACCCAGATGACCTGGAAAGACACAATCAAAAATTACAACGCAAATACGAGATAATTGAAAATAGCGAGACCCGTTTTGAAGAATATCGTCTTGATGATGCAGATTTCATTGTGATTGGCTATGGAATTGTTTCGCGCATGGTACATACCGCCGTTGATCAACTGAGAATTGAAGGTGTAAAAGTGGGTATGTTGCGACCCATCACACTAATGCCTTTCCCAACCAGGCGTATAACCGAGCTAGCTGCCATGGATCATGTCAAAGCATTTAGTGTGATTGAATTGAGTAATGGACAAATGGTTGATGATGTTCGACTGGCAGTAAATGGCGCAAAACCAGTAGAGTTTTACGGACGAATGGGTGGTAATGTCCCATCCATCAAAGAGTTGGTTCATGAGATCAAACGCATGATGAGGGTACTATGAGCGTCAAAATATTAGGAAAATCAGAGGGTTTCTACGACACCTACGAACGGCGTCCTGGAAACAATCAAGAACAGACCCACTATTGCCCTGGATGTGGCCATGGAATCCTGCACAAAATGATTGCTGAGGCGCTGACAGATTATGAAGTGGCTGAGAACTGTATATTTGTCAGCCCAGTAGGGTGTAGCGTTTTTGCTTACTATTACTTCAATGCCGGGAATATCCAGGCGGCTCATGGTCGAGCTCCAGCAGTTGCCACAGGTGTGAAGCGTGCCTTGCCTGAATCTATCGTCATCTCATATCAAGGTGATGGGGATCTGGCGGCCATCGGGGGGAATGAGATTCTACACGCTGCCAACCGCGGTGAAGCCATGACTGTTTTCTTCGTGAATAATGCTATTTATGGAATGACTGGTGGGCAAATGGCGCCCACAACGCTTATTGGCCAGAAGACCACTACCACTCCTTATGGACGAACTCTGCAGAACGAAGGCTATCCTATGCGGATGGCTGAGATTATTGCCAGTCTTGAATCACCAGTTTATGTGGAACGAGTGATGTTGGCCGATGTACGCTCAAAAAATGCTGCACGTAAGGCAGTTAGACGCGGTATTAAAAATCAAATCGAGAAAAAGGGTTTTTCATTTATTGAAGTGCTGTCCACCTGTCCTACTGGCTGGAAGATGACGGCTCCTCAGTCTGAAGAGTGGATCAAATCAACTCTGATGCAGAACTTCCCGCTGGGTGTATTTAAAGATATAGCCCAACAGGTTGAACCCCTGGATTTAACTCAGAATCTTGCATCACCTGCCCGGGTACCAAAACTTATTGGTCTTGAGCAGGACAAGCTAAAATTCGATACAACATCGATGAAGCTCAGCGAGACCATTGATCAGGAAATAAAAATTGCCGGTTTTGGCGGCCAGGGGGTGCTCTCCCTGGGTGTCTGGCTCAGCGAGATTGGGATGCGAGAAGATCTGGAAGTAAGTTGGATTCCTTCTTATGGTCCTGAGATGAGGGGGGGGACGGCGAACTGTCACGTCAAATTATCCCGAGAGCCAATTGGATCGCCTCTGGTTACTCATCCTACAGTGCTTGTTGCCATGAATCGACCATCCCTTGAAAAATTCGAGGGGGATGTCATTGAAGGCGGTGCCATACTATGGGATAGCTCGTTGATTGATATTGAACCGAAGCGTGATGATATCATCAGAATACCAATTCCTGCAACTGAGATTGCCAAAGAATTAGGGAATACCAAAACCTCAAATGTTGTCATTCTTGGTGTGCTTGCAGGATACTCAGATTTTCTAGATCCTATGGTGGTTCAACAGGTTCTACCGCTTATCTTTAAGAAGAGACATCTCTTAGAGATCAATCTGAAAGCTTTTCAGAAAGGTCTGGAACTGGGGAGGCAAATCTCAGCCTGATATCCTCCTCAAAAATTTGGAGGTCACAAAATGAAGTATTCAAAAATTTTAGTACCGACTGATTTTTCAGAGTCTGCCAAATATGCCCTTCCATTCGCAGTTGATCTGGCGCAAAAGTACCAGGCTAGCCTACATATTTTGCATGTCGTGGAACCAATCGTTGCCCCGGTTGATTTTGCCTGGGGGACCTATAGTTATCCAGATATTGAGAAACAACTCAGCGGTTATGTTGATGAATCTCTGGCAAAGATAATGGAAGAACAAATTCCTACCGAAATCAAAAGTGAATCAACAAATCTGCATGGGAAACCCTGGCGCGAGATTGTCTCATTTGCTAAGCAAGAGGGGATAGATCTCATTGTGATGGCCACCCATGGTTTAAGTGGATTCAGTCATGCTTTATACGGATCAACAGCTGAAAAAGTTGTCCGTAAGTCCCATTGCCCGGTCTTAATTATCCGGCATCCCGATGTAAAATTCGAGATGCCTTAGACCAACTTGTCATCTCTCTCAGGAGTGGTTCAGAATCAACTCACTTCAGCAGCTACTTGAAGCGTGAAACATTGTAAAACCTACGCATAGTTCTTCATAAGACATTTGTTATTCACTGATACATAGTAAGTTATCGTATTCTGCTTGAGAACGCGCACACATAATTTATGACACTACATAGCAGGTCTAAAAATTCAGATAGCCTTGGATAAAAAGCAATTCGTTTTAGTATTCACTCCCCTTTATTCTATCTTCTCAGCTTATGAATGATACCACAAGGGACAATCAAACGCATCTCCTCATATCAAGTCTTGAGCATATCTATCAGCTCAAAACCATTCCAAGATCTGGGTGGTTACAATCTGGAATCGATGAAGTTGGCGTTGAATCTATCGCTGCCCATAGCTATGGGATGTTAATCCTCATTTTGCATCTACGGTCTGATATACAATCGGTTGGAGTAAATGTTGAACGAGCATTAAACATGGCTCTCGTACATGACATTGCTGAGTCAATTGTGGGAGATTTGACCCCACAGGACAATGTTTCAGAAAGTGCAAAATACGAAGCTGAAGCCGCTGCATTTGAACAGATTGTCAGGGGTGTTCAGCAAGGAGATTATTTTCGAGATCTCTGGGAAGATTTCGAGTCTGTGAAATCTCCTGAGGCAAAACTTGTAAAGCGCATTGACAAATTGGATATGTTGATTCAAGCATATCTATATGAAAAGAAATATGAAATAAGACTTGATTCATTCTGGGAAAACATGGACGAAATGTTCCGGGGGAGCGAATCCGAGTCGATCTACACATACATACGCTCAAATCGATTTGAATTAAAAGGGAATGAAGCATGAGGACGTTTGTTTTTGGAAAGCTGATATTATTGGCATTATTGATTATCAGTCCGGTTATGGCTGAAGAGCATGCTAGCATTAGCGAACAAGCTGCCAGCGATCAAATAGTAAGCCATGAAGGGGAGCTGGGTCAGGATGCAGATGCTGGACATCATAGCAGCTTGCCACCCGTCTGGTTGGTGGCTCCATTTATCATATTGTTGATCATGATTGCTACAGGTCCGCTTTTTTATCCCCATCTATGGGAACACCATTATCCAAAATTTGCCATGACTCTGGGATCCATTGTTGCCGTCTACTATGGGTTTCTCATGGATCATGGTGTGCTGAGCCTCATGCACACGCTTGAGGAATACATAGCCTTTATCGCTTTGCTTACAGCTCTTTTTGTGGCTTCAGGTGGAATACTGGTCAAATTTAATGCTGTTGGAACACCCTGGATAAATGGACTCATCCTTCTGGGAGGTGCCATACTATCCAACTTTATTGGCACAACAGGAGCATCCATGTTGCTCATCAGACCGTTCATGCGTTTGAATGAGGGTCGACTGAAGCCATACCACATCGTCTTCTTCATATTTGTTGTAAGTAACATAGGTGGTGGTCTCACTCCCATTGGTGATCCACCGCTGTTTTTGGGTTTTCTTAAGGGAGTACCTTTCTTCTGGGTGATTGGGCATGTCTGGCATATCTGGTTGGTTACCACACTGGCTGTAATTGGTGTATTTATGGCATTTGACATGAGGACCCCAGCCAGTGACATTGTACCCAAAGAGGGTAGGACAGTAGAAATTCATGGTAGTAAAAACTTTATCTATCTGGCAATTGTAATCGTTTCAGTATTTATGGATCCTGCTGTGATAACTGGATTCCCCAGTTTACAGAAAATATTCCATGTCCCCTTTGGTATCAGAGAAATCATTATGTTCAGTGTCGCCTTCATCGCCTACAAAACAGGGGATAAGGAAGCTTTAAAAGGAAATGAATTCAACTTTGAACCCATCAAGGAAGTCGCCTATCTGTTTGTTGGTATCTTTGCAACCATGATCCCAGCTCTGCAGTTGATTGGGGCATACGCAAGGGATCATGCCGCAGAATTTACGGTCTCACGCTTCTATTGGTTTACAGGATCACTTTCAGGTGTTCTGGATAATGCACCGACCTATTTGAATTTTCTTGCTGGATCCCTGGGTAAATTTGGTCTGGATATTAGCTCAATAAATGATGTACAGCATTTTGCAGCAGGGGTTGAATCACCTGTCGCCGGTGATTCACATTCAATTATTTACTTGATGGCCATATCTGTGGCTGCTGTGTTTTTCGGCGCCATGACCTATATTGGAAATGCACCAAACTTTATGGTAAAAAATATTGCTGAGCAGGCTGGTGTTGATGTACCCAGTTTTTTGGGCTACATCTTCAAATATTCCATCCCCATCCTGCTGCCGATCTTTTTTGTCGTCTGGTGGGTGTTTTTTAATCTTTAAAATTTTATAGCAGGAGAATCATAATGAGTAAAACTATTCAAGAGGTAACCGATGCCAAGGGAACCGGATTTTTAATTAAAAATTCAATCTTTCTCCCCTTCCATTTTGAATTATTAAGCGTCTGGATTGGCAAGGACATGTCGCTCTTGTCAAAGCCAGAACTGATTACCGACTTTAGCTATAAAAAGGGTGAAATCTTTATTAGAGAAGGTGAGACGTACACCAATCTAATCTTTGTTAATCATGGTGAGTTAAAACGAGAGTATGGTCACTATAAAGGTCACATCATTCTTTATTGTACTGAAAAGGGAGATGATGTCTTTGATAAGGACCGTCGCCACTATGTCAAATTGTCCTTCCATGATGATACCAATAATGTTTATATGGAATTGATCGACGATCCTTTTGAACTTTAGGTAAAATGTAAATTCAGCCCATGGAGTAAATTGATTTGATTAGTGCAGCTGTAACAGGATACCTGCTATTATCTGGAATTCTCCTGCAATTCTCAGGAAAATTCATCTCAGCCGCCCGGCAGCACCAATTGGCATTTGTATCAATTATCGTGCTTGTTGCAGGCATCTTCCCACAACTCCGTTTACCCCTGGTTGCCCCAGGGATAATTTTCCATCTAGGTATGATGCTTTTTGCACTGCACCTGAGTGCCTATTATTCAGGAACCTCGAAAAACTCAGCCCATATGTATTCGCTTATCCTCTATCTCGCTGCAGTCGTCCTTGCTCCACTTTCGCATCATCTGTTTATTGAATGGAGTTTAAGCAGGTTTCTTATTATGGGCGGAACCTGGTTGGTCCTGTTGGAGCTTGAAAGAACAGTAGCAGATAGCTCGTATTCACTTACCACTGTTGAGAAGAACCTACTCTGGGTCTGGTTTGTCTCTGCTGTAATGGGTTTGTGGGAGCGTCAGGTTCAACTGCTTCCTGATTTATTCTTTCTGGTCATTCTGGTAGTCCATCTGGAAAAACGATGGCCCAGGTTAAGCGTTCCAGCACCACTGATTGCGTTATATGGTATGCTCATCGTCTGGTATGGTCATTACACCTTATCTGGCATTCCTGGTCATGTGTTGGATATATCAAATGTTTACCCACCCTCAAATACCCAACTGATCCTCATCGGGTTAGTCATGATTGGATTGTTGGTGTTTGGACTCCGTAGCAGGAGTATAACCAAGCAGTTTTTATATCTATTTCTTGCTCAAGAAACATTATTACTGGGAACAGGTCTTGAGAATTTCTTCCAGCCCTCGCAAGAGCTGATAGGTTTGCAAAGAATTCTTCTATTTGTCTCATTGATAGGACTCTTTGTCATGATAGAATCCAAAGAAAACGAGGGCCTGGACAAAGCGGGTTTATCGGGATTGGTATTTGAGCGTCCGCGATTTACCAGTAGTGTGGTTCTTGTATCACTCTTTTTTGCAGTTTACCCATTGGTATATATTGCAGGTGATTCCCCTACAGTAACAGGTATGCTCGTTGGAATTGTAGTTGTGAGCGGGTCGTGGACAGCTAATCTCATCCGAATTCTTTTCACACGGGTGGATCGTAACTATCGCATTCTTAGACCGTCTCTATCCATTTGGTCCACAGTTGTATTTACTATCTTATGGGCAGCAGTTGTATTGCTGGAGATTGTGAGCAGAAATGTTTTTAGCTGATGACATGTTATAAATAGAGGTGATTCACGATGAGACTTACAAAAATTTATACGCGCTCCGGGGATAAAGGGAATACCCGTCTGGCAAATGGCGAAGAAGTCTCAAAGGACTCGTTATGGGTGACAGCTTATGGTGAGGTCGATGAGCTAAACAGCATCGTTGGTTTTGCATTGACCCAGGAGCCTGATACAATGTCTGCTCAGATTTTGTCTGATATACAACACACCCTATTTGACCTGGGAGGTGAATTGGCCTCTGCAGGAATGATTACAGGTCTTATTGCACAACAACAAGTAAAAGCACTGGAGCAGCACATCGACCAAATAAATGCTGATCTCCCTCCCCTTGAAGAGTTTATCCTCCCTGGTGGATCAACTTCTGCAGCCGCGCTCCATCTTGCGCGAACTGTTTGTCGCAGGGCAGAACGGGTGATTATCACCTTGGATCAGACGGAAGCAATTGCTCCTGAAATCATCCAATACATGAATCGTCTTTCTGATTTATTATTCGTCATGGCTCGGCATGAAAATCATCTTGCTGGCAATCAAGAAGTCTACTGGAAAAACCCGCGTAAATAATCCCTACAATTTGAATTAATAATTGGTAAAGATTTTCATTGCATACCAATAAGTATGAAATATATTACATTATGATAAAAATAAATTACATATTGAATGAAATAATATTCATAAGCAACAAGAGGGGAGATTAAAATGAATATCTGGTTTGGTGTTACAATGGTGTCAGCATTTATCGTTAGTGCCTTGGCTGCATATCTGGGGGTTCGAGCATTACAAGTATTAAAGGTACGCAAGGCTAAGTTGGAGGAGGGAGGTGAGATCGTTAATATTCCCATGGCAATATTACAACAAAGGTCTCTCTGGAACATTCTCTCCATTACCATTGGTGTGTTAATCATCTCGTGGCTATTCAAAGGGTACGCTGTATCTGAGTTTTTTGCGAATGATAAATTACGCATCAGCATTACGGCAGTGGTGGCCGTCACACTGATGGTAAACTTATTTCTCATGTTGCCTACATCCAAAAAGGGGCGTTGGTCCAAAATGTTTGATGAACGGGATGAGCTGGTGTTGTCCAAGGCATCAAACTTCCAAATTGTTGGTCTACTGATCCTGAGCGTGATCTGGACAATTGGGCTCACCGAATACTACTGGGAAGCTGGATCAATCCCCATTGATATACCCTATCTGATGTTTTGGTCAAATTTTCTCATGCTATTTCTTAGCAGATCTGTCGGCATTGTTTTTGGTTACTGGTGGTTGGATCATTATGGGAACTGATATTATACTCAACAATATCCGCAAATGTAGATTTGAGAAAAATGAGATGACCCAACAGGAATTAGCTGATGCTGCGGGATGTACGCGTCAAACAATTGTGGCCCTGGAGGCAGGGCGCTATACACCATCCCTGGGTCTTGCATTTCGTATCGCTGGAATATTTGACAAGGGATTGGAAGACATATTCGAATATCGTGAACCTTAGAGAATTGTCAACTCAGATTTCATGATATAAGCATGACCTATTACCTCATCCTCAATAAATCGTGAAATCGATTGAAATCTTGAGTCAAGATGGGATCTGTCTGTTGAGAGCATAGCAACAGCGATTGATGCATGTTGCCATTTGTCCAGGTAGTCAAACTCAGAAACTGAAACATTGTAACGAGATCGTAGTTTATCCTTCAGGCTTTTTATCACACTACGCTTTTGCTTCAAACTTTGAGCAGCAGGCAGGTGTAATTCAATCTGCAAAATTCCTGTGAGTAACATCTAAGAGCCTAATCCTGATTGTCTAAAGTCTATGTTTAAACAGGCTTATTTCTTTGATGATGCGTGGGTGGATGCTTGGATTGGCAGCGATGATATGTCCTTCCGCCAAATCCAGATTCTCACCCTGGGGACCTGAAACAAGCCCTCCAGCTTCTTTCACTAACAAGGCACCTGCAGCAATATCCCAGGGTTTTAAACTGAATTCCCAGAGTCCATCCAAACGACCACAAGCCAACCAGGCCAGATCAATTGCTGCTGAACCGGCTCGTCTTAATCCTTGTGTTTTTCCATAGATTGAAGCCCAAAGCTCCATATTGAGTTTGAAATAATCATCATTAAAGTATGAGAATCCCGTAGCCAATAAGGATTTGCCTAACTCTTGAGTTTTGCTCACAGAAATGGGCTCCCCATTGAGAAAAGCGCCTCGCTCCCTGCCGGCAGTGAAGAGTTCCTGCCGATTTGGATCATAAACTGCCGCTGCATAGAGTTCATCTTCAAAGAGAATCCCTATGGATACAGCAAAGGCTGGAAATCCATGAACAAAATTGGTGGTACCATCCAAAGGATCAATAATCCATTTATGGGGGGACTGAGTCAATGTGGATCCACTACCTTCTTCAGCCAAAATCTCATGCTCAGGATAAAGTCGATTGATCTCAGACACGATATATTTTTCTGAGGCTTGATCTACCTCAGTCACCATATCACGGGCACTCTTGAAGGAGATTTGTCGTTCCTGAGAGCTCAGGGTGAGGATGAGTTCACCTGCAGACCTGGCAATAGAACCAGCATCTTGAATCAGTTGGCTGTGAAAATTGTTCAACTAACCCTCAATCTATTAATTAGGATTATTTGTATGGCACATGTTCCTGGTCAAAATATTCCGTGGTCATGGTCTTCAACTTTCTGGATAGCAGAATAATGGCTATGAGGTTTGGAAGGGTCATGAATCCTAGTGCAGCATCTCCAAATTTCCAGACAGCATCCAGTCCTGCAATTCCTCCCAAAAAGACGAAGAAGACATACACTGACCGATAGGGAAGAATGGCATTGGGTCCAAACAGATATTCAGTAGCACGATCACCATAAAAAGACCAACTAATTGCAGTTGAAAGGGCAAAGAGCAGAATGGATATTGTGATAATCTTATCACCCCAGCCAATCATCCAGCTCAGACCTTCTCTAAATGCAAATGAAGTGAGTAAACTGCTATTCAAGAGCTCACGTCCCTCGAAAACACCAGATGCTATAATTGAATCAGCTAGGGTTGCATCTTCGACGCTAATTCGTACGAAAAATTCTGTGTGTTCCCAGGCGCCCGTAGAGATGATAGCTAGTCCAGTTAAGGTACAGATAAGGATGGTATCAATAAAAGGGCCCAGCATGGCGACAGCACCCTCACGAACGGGTTGATCGGTCTTGGCAGTGGAGTGAGCAATAGCTGCACTACCCTGGCCAGCCTCGTTGGAGTACAATCCCCGTTTTATACCATGGAGCATAACCAGCAATACACCGCCACCTACGCCACCAGCCATAGCAGGTGGATTAATGGCCATTTTGAAGATCAAGGCAAATGAATTTCCAATTTGATCAAAATGAGAGAGAAGAATAAGCAGCGCAGCAATAATGTAAACACCAGCCATAATCGGGGCGAGGTATCCAGTGACCTTACCAATACGCTTGATGCCACCAATAATTACCAGACCCACCAGAGTAGCCATGATCAAACCGTTCATGATTTGCTGTACAGAAACGTCAAATCCTTCAAAAATTACGTGTTTAAGTGTCAACCAGTGTGTTGAACCCACCACTTGAGACACTTCAGAGTAAATTTGATCTGAAACGGTGAAGGACTGGATGGCGTTACCGGTTGCCATGGAACAGATGATGGTGAAGGCAGCGAATGCCACTGCCAGCCAGCGCCAATTCTTGCCAAGACCATTTTCAATGGTATACATGGGACCACCTGCAGTGTCGCCATTGACATCCATTTCTCTATATTTTAAGGCAAGGGTACTTTCTGCAAACTTCAAGGTGGTGCCAAAAAAGGCTGTGATCCACATCCAGAGTAGGGCTCCGGGTCCACCATAGTAAAGTGCGATGGCCACTCCGGCGATGTTTCCTATACCTACTGTGGCTGATAGGGCAGTGGTTAATGCCCGGAAATGATTCAGATCGCCTTCATCCTCAGGATTATCATAGATACCCATGGTGACTTGAACCCCGTGCCAGAATCGTTTAATCTGGGGGAATCCAAGATATATAGTCACATAAATTCCGGAGCCAACCAGGGCCATTACCATAAATGGAACCGCTCGCTGAGAGGGGAAAGACCAGATTGCATCGAAGAAATCAACTCCAAATGCATATAGAAAAAATGAGATGGTTGCAAATGCAAGAAGACCAGCAGTAGATCGTTTCATGAAAAACCCTTCTGTGAATAACAAGTGGTAGTTATTTGTGGCTTTATTTTAAAGCGGAACAGATAGAGGGAAAGGAAAAAGTTAATGAAATGCTTGATTTGAAAGCAATCCTGATGGATAGGGGAAATCCCCCTCCCGTGGGAGAGGAGGATTTATCAGTTCAAATTATTTTATCAGGTTGAGCTTGATTGAGCTTGATTGGGAATTTGAATGTAAAATCGCATGGTAAACACCACTACTCACGGCTTTTCCCTGCGAATTAGTCCCATCCCAGTTCGAGATGTAATCACCGGCTGTGAAATGATCATCAATGAGAGATGCCACGATCCCTCCACTGATATCATAAATACGCAAGCTGACACGGCCTGAGTTTTCAAGCCTGATCGGGATTGTGGTGGAAGGATTGAAAGGATTAGGGTAATTATTTCCAAGCGAGAATGTCTCAGGAACCTTAGCCATCTCGTCTGTAGCAACAATATCAGGTGCATAGTAAACAATTTGTATGGGCAACGCACCTACATCGAAACTGGCCATTTCCTGACCATCAAGGGATAAACTAGTAATCAGATCAGGGGCAACATAATCGCTGGAACCAATCAGGATGTGATTGTTACCTACGAAGTGACTATGAATTCCGCTGATATTCCCAATGGCTTCATCAGAATTCAGAGATAAATCCTCATTTAATGGTACGACAGAATTTCCAAATGATCTATAAGCTGCGCCATTGATGATACTTATATCTGCAGTATAATTTGTATAGGAACCATGATCCATGGACACAACGGTATGGTCAGTCACATTGATTCTAGAAGTACCGCTAAAGTACTCCCAAGCATCATTATAGTAGACGGATGTGACATACAGCTGATCCCCGATTAAAGCCAATGCCCCAGGTCCTTCGATTACATCATAGGTATGGGTAACCTCCGGAGAATTACCAGATAAATCAATTCTGAGAACTTTGTTGGATGCACTCCAATCACTCCTGAGAGGAATGCTAACAAACATTTCATCCTCCAAGATTAGGATTTGTTCAGGCAACGCGCCCAGCAAAAAGGTATCGATGACAGTATTGCTCTCCATGTCCACTACAAGGAGACCGCCCAATCCCCAACTGCTGATGTAACCTAGACCGGATTCAGGATGCACCGCCATATAACGAGGACTGGAATCGGGGATTTCAATATCTCCAGAATGGGTCTCACCGGATTCAAGATCAATGATTCGGACTCCGTGTGAGCCATTCAGAATGATATACATGGAGTTTTCGAATAGGGTGAGAGACTGTCCTACATCACCAAGTGGATTGGTAGAAGCATTCCAGATGAGTGGACCTTCAATATTTTGGAGGGATTCATCAATAGACCACAATGAAGCATTGGCCTGGCCAAAATTACCCTCACATAAGACATAATATTTACCTGCGTGAAGGGAAGAAAATGTGAGAATAAGAATTGTGGAGATTACAAATAGAGATTTTGAGAGTTTCACAGGGTTGGAGCCTTTCGATGAGGGTTATTTTGAAAATTTTGTAGATATTCTATAGGAGCGTCCAGGTTCAGGATAGCCCTTAATGGTTTCATAGGATGTGTCTTCCAGATTATCAGCAGAAATGACCAGCGTCAGCTGACCCAGCTTGCCATTCCAGGTATGAGCGACGCTGCCGGTCCAAAGTCCTGTTGCATCGATGATAACATCTTCTGGATATCCGTACATACTGATACGATCTGAGATATAATTATACTGCATGTTGATCTCAAACTGCAAAGGGGTCCAGGTAAAACCCAGGGCAGAGGTTTGTTCTGGGGCATACCTAAGAGGTAGATTTCGTTCATGATCCAGTGTTTGGATGAGACTGTGATGAGCGAAAGCGGAGAATCGATAGCCTGGTAAATCGTATTGCCATAGTGCTTTACGGCTCTCCCGAGTGGCAGATTGAACGTTTCCTGGCTGCCAATACGAGAGTACGGGCATCCACTGGATCAGATTGTTGCTGACCTTCTTCTGCCATTGGAGGTGCAGGGAGCCCATATATCTGAAATCGAAACGGGATTGTAGAGTAGTCACACTGGTTTCTTCTGGTTCCAGGTCAGGATTACCACCTGGTTCCCAGTAAAGATCATTAAAAGTGGGATATTTGAAAACTTCTCCCTGACTCCACGCCAATTGAGTTAAAGGACCCCAGTTGAGGGGGATCTGAATTTGAAAATCGTTGAGGATTTCATTATACAATTCAGGGCTAAAGTGGAACTTTAGCGTCGGTGTGACTCTAATATTTTTCAAAATGCGTATTGTGGGAGCTAGTGAACCATTGTATGAATTGCGCAAATGGTTGGAAGTACTGCTGCTTATGATTTCATCCAGATTGTAGCGTAAATCAGTATTCAATTCCAATCTTTCACCAAGATCCCGCTCATCTTTCAAATTTATATAGTAGCCTCGCAAATGATGATCACTGCTCACATTTAGATATGGATTAACATAGTTCTCATCTGAGTTCCGTGCAGAAAAATGGAGGTGACTGCTCCCATTTTGACGAATCCACCCCAGGCTGGAACCCAGGAGCGTCAGTTGATCATTTCGATGGGAGATGGTATCAGGAGACCAGAGTAATCCGGCGACACCCCTGGACTGATGTGAGCTCATGGCTGTGAGCTGCCAGTAGAGGTCAGTTCTAATCATTTTACGCAGTGTTAATGCTGCGAACTTTTGGTCCAGCTGATTGTTCTCACGGAGACTCTGATTTCCATCCCAATTGACAGGGTAATTCCCGCCCTCTTGTCGTTGGCCCACTTGCAGTGAGGTCCAGAATCCTGAGATCTGATTATTAAGATATATATCATAGGCACGATGACCAAAACTTCCCTGACTAAGGTTCAGGTGCGTTCGCTGATCACCAGTTTCAAGTTTGACGACACCATCAATTCCACCATCACCAGATTGGGTTATATCGTAGGGGATGTAGCTCATGCTCTCAATGAAGGGGAGAGGCAATTGTGAGAGATCAGCCTCGCCATTCTGGGAGGAGCTAATATCAATACCGTTTACCCTGACAATGGTGTGTGAACTTGGGCCGCCATCCATGCTCAGGGTACTGATACCTGCTGGTCCACCATAACTTTTGATTGAAATACCTGGGATCCGAGCTAACATATTTTTGTGATCCGTCGCCACAGAACCCTGGGTTTTTGTGTGATGACCGAGAACGGTTACATTCTGATGGGCTATTGATTGCCCTTCAACCTCCACAGACTCCATTCTAAGAATGTCAGGTGCCAGTTGGATGGTTCGCGAGCGGAAGATATCCTCCACAAGCAGCATTTTATTTTTATACCCGATGCGCTGAATAAAGACGGAATCATTCTCAGCCAAGGTTGAACTATAGCTGAAGCGACCGTATTCATCTGAGAGGAGAAAGACTTCTGACTCTTGAAACATCAGGGATACATATGGAATAATCTGACCATTGAGGTCAAGGGTTTGACCTTGTAAAAATAAATTATTGGAATTTGATTCTGTAGAAAATCCCAGGGATGGAAGTATGACAATTGCGGACAGGGCATAAAAAAAGCCCCGTCTCAAGTTGGGGCGTATTTTTGAATGTGTCCTGATTCTCAGGCGCATCATGCCGGTCCCTTTTCTCGCGAAGGTTCATGGAAATTCTCTTAGGCAAGTATCCTGACTTCCAGATCATTCTCCGCTGATGCCTTCCCTCTATCCGAAGTGGCCTCTTTCAGCATTGTCCCTGGTTACAGTAGCGCGACTGTGCTCGACTTTCACGAGCTTCCTTGTGCTATGAGATGTTTACAAAAATCAGTCTTATGTTATCCGATGGGATAGGGTTTGTCAATTTAATAGTTTGGGATTTTTGAGGGTTTTAAAAATGATGTCTCACTGAGGGCGAGCGGAGCGAGTGTCTCGAAGTGTGAGCTTACAAATACTATTCAGAAGTGTCATACTTCGACAGGCTCAGCAAGACACAGCTATTATGATCCTAGAAATTAAGTTTAATACATCACAAATTTAGCGAGACGTCCATCTAAACCACCATTTCTCAACGGTCGTTTCCACTCAGGACGCAGGCCAATATTCTTCAGGTATTTCCGCTCCCCAAAATAGATATAGGCTTCACTTCCAGCACATTTCTGCTTCAGCCAATCGCCCATTTCCTTATATAGCGAGGATAAATCTTCTCCAGTTTGAAGGCGAATGCCATAAGGTGGATTCATGACCAACGTGGCTCCCTGGGGAATCGTAATTTCCTTGTAATCTTTGCGATGGGTATAAATTTCAACTCCACGAGGCAGATGTGAGAGATTCCGTTTAGCCACTCTTAGGGCACTGGGATCAACATCAGATGCCTGAATTGGTATTTCCTGCGGGGCATCAAAGGCACCATCCATCTCTTTGCGGACATGTGTCCAGAGTCCCTTGTTGAAATCAGGCATTTTCATAAAACCAAATCGCTTCCTGAAATAACCGGAAGGTAGATTCGTGAGAGACATGTAGGCTTCAGCAGGGAGTGTTCCGGAACCGCACATGGGGTCGATAAATGTGGTCTTACCTTCCCATTTAGTCATTTGAACTATAGCAGCGGCCAGAGTTTCCTGCATGGGAGCTTCTACTGTATCCAGACGATAACCCCTGCGATGCAAAGAACCTCCACTGGTATCCAGACTGATGACAGCCCGGTTGTTCTCAATATGGAGATTGAACCAGATGTCAGGGTATTTTGGCTCAACACTGGGTCGACGGTTTGTTTTCTCTCGAAATCGATCTACAATGGCGTCCTTCAGCTTGAGGGATGCATATTGTGAATGTGTAATCGCGCTGTTACTGACCTGGGAAAAGATGGCAAAGGTCTGATCAGGTGTGAACAGCTCTTCCCATGGAATTTCCATGGCTGTCTTATACAGATATTTTGTGCTGTGACAATCGAAGGAGATCAGGGGCGCTAAAATTCTGGTAAGCAGTCTGGTACCATAATTAATTCTATAAATGGCTTCGGCATCTGCTGTGAACTGTAACCCTCTGAAGCGTTGATTGACCTTGGAAGCACCAAGATTTTCTATCTCAGAGGCAGCCATCTCCTCAAGACCATTGGCAACCTGAGCAAAATAGCTATTCGTCTTTTGATATTGAAAGCTCATCAGTCGTCAGTCCGCTTTTCTTTCCTGGCCTGGGAAAGACGTTTGTTTGGATCCAGCTCCATTTTACGGAGGCGGATATTTTCAGGTGTGATTTCAACCAGTTCATTTTCCGAGATAAACTCAATTGCCTGGTCTAAGGTCAATAGATGCGGTTTCCTGAGGGTCACTGTCGCATCCGCATTGGCACTTCGCATATTAGTTAATTTCTTCTCACGGGTGATATTTACATCCAGATCTCCAGGACGATTTCGCTCCCCGATGACCATTCCTGCATATACCTGAGTGCCCACTTCAGTTTGAAGCTCTCCGCGATCTTCCATACTCAAGCTGGCGTAGGCTGTGACTTTTCCAGTACGATCTGAAACCAGTGCACCAGTATTGCGCTGGGGAATGGGACCAAACCATGGCTCATAGCCTTCCATGATCGTATTCATAACGCCGGCACCTTTGGTATCAGTCATAAAAGTTGTTCTAAATCCAATGAGTCCACGTGATGGGATACGGAATTCAAGATTAACACGCCCACTCCCATGATTGATGATATTCACCATGCGACCCTTTCGAACCGATAATTTTTCCGACATGACGCCCACAAATTCTTCAGGGATATCCAGATACAGCATTTCGACTGGTTCTGAGACCTTTCCGTCTATTTCTTTGGTAATGACACGAGGTTTGGATACCATAAACTCATAACCTTCACGACGCATGGTCTCAATGAGAACAGCCATCTGGAGTTCACCACGACCCCTTACTTCAAAGGCATCAGCGCGATTTTTGAGTTGTTCTATTTGCAATGCAACGTTGAATTTCATTTCCTTTTCCAGGCGTGCAAGGATATGCCGAGAGGTCAAGTATTTACCATCCTGGCCGGCAAAGGGACTGGTATTCACGTAAAAAATCATAGAAACTGTAGGCTCATCCACATGGATACGTGGCAGCAACTCTGGATTTTCAATTGAAGTTATGGTATCACCAATGGTAATGGTATCGATTCCTGCAAAGGCGATAATATCACCTGCTTCAACTTGTTCAACCTGCTGACGACGAAGTCCCTCAAACGTATACAGGGCTGAAAACTTCACATTGGGAGTCTGCTTGTGTTCACCTGCCAGGAGATAGTTGGTTCCCATCTTGAGGACCCCGTTCTTCAGGCGACCGATAGCGATCTGACCGACATATGCATCATAATCCAGGTTGGCAATGAGAAATTGTGGGACATGATCATCAATAGCTTCAGGACCCTGGATATAGTCAATAATAGTATCAAATAGGGGACGGAGATCAGTTGAGCCGTCCTCGAGTTCAGTATGTGCCACACCGTCCTTAGCGATAGTGTATAAAATCGGGAAGTCGATTTGTTCTTCCGTAGCATCCAGGTCAATAAATAGATCAAAGACTTCATCTATAACTTCGGCAATTCGGGAATCAGGTCTATCAATTTTGTTAATGACCAGAATGATGCGTAGATTCTTTTCCAGGGCTTTTTTGACCACGAATCGGGTCTGGGGTAGGGGACCTTCGCTGGCATCAACCAGCAACATGGCACCATCAACAAGGTTTAAGCCCCGTTCAACTTCGCCTCCAAAATCGGCGTGTCCTGGTGTGTCAATGATATTAATTTTCACACCTTTGTACTCAATAGCAGTGTTCTTTGCGCTAATGGTAATACCGCGTTCACGCTCCAGATCCATATTATCCATGACTCTATCAGTAAGCGCCTGATTTTCACGGAAAATGCCACTTTGTCTGAGCATACCATCAACCAGGGTTGTTTTTCCATGATCAACGTGGGCGATGATGGCGATATTTCTAAAATTTTCTTTGCGCATTTACATCCTCTCAACGTGGATTTCCCCATCGGAAACACCACAAAATTAAATAGTTACTAAAAGCGCGTGCAGGATGCGTTCTAAAGGAGCTGATTCCAATGAAAAAATGAGCTCTCCAAGTCTTTAAATCGAATTAAAGCAAGCCGTTGGATTGTTTGGAATGATTGATTAGTTTAACGCCGAATAAAAAAATATGACGGTATCGATATAATTGGGAGGCTCACAATGGCTGAAATGTATCTTGAAATGATAGAACTCTTTTTTATTGTCGGTGGTTTGTTGGCAATTGGGACAGGTGGGATTTTATTTTTTAAACCGGAACTGATTGAACGCTGGTCTCATTTAGGTAATAAATGGTATTCGGGTTCAGAATGGACCAAACCTCTGGATGTTGTACATGAGACAGATTCATTCTATTTCAAAAATCATCTTCCTGTAGGCGTGACCATGATGATTGTATCATTGATAGGATTATTCTTAATCGCAAATCGGATGCCTAATACTGAGGAAGTTCTTGCTGCAACGAGCAGTGCTGATGAAGGAATGAGTTTAGGAATCCTCCTGGAAGCTCTAAAATGGTTTCTCATCTTCGCCATTGTGTTAGGATTCCCAGTGTGGGGCTTTTTAGCTTTTGCCCCGGACAAATTGAAAAGTATCAATAAAAAACTCAATACATGGGTTTCTGCTGGTCTCATACTGCTTCCTCTGGAAAAGATGAATCATGGCTTTGATAATTTCGTGCTCCATTACCACAGGTTTTTTGGGGCCATCTTTGTGCTTGGAGCAGCTTTTATTCTTTTCAAATTCCTGGGGTGAACAAGAACACCGAAATCAACTTTTCAAGGCTTCATCTCTTTAGTCAGGTATGAGTAAAAAAGTATATGCCGTATTTCAGGGGCACCAGCCTGGAATTTTTGACTCCTGGGATAAAGCTGCTCTCCAGGTAAAAGGATTTAAGGGAGCAAAATATAAAAGTTTCTCTCAGAGGAATGAAGCTATTGAATGGCTTCGAGAATGTGTCCTAGCATCTAAAGAACCTGTGGCGCAACAAATCATAAATCTTATCAAGACTCAAACTGTGAGTGGCTCAGCTGGATCAAAATCAACCATGCCAGATTCCAATGGGGAAATAATTATTCATACGGATGGTGGCGCATCTCCCAATCCAGGGGTGGGGGGCTACGGGGTAGTCCTGCAGAAGGGCAGCAAACGCAAAGAGTTATCAGCTGGTTATCAACTGACCACCAACAACCGAATGGAGATGATGGCCGTAATTGTCGCATTGCAGGCACTGAACGAATCTTCCAAAGTTGTCCTGCATACGGATTCAAAATACGTGGTGGATTCCATATCCAAACGCTGGGTCTATGGCTGGAAAAAACGAGGTTGGAAGAAGTCAGATGGAAAGCGTCCTGAAAATGTTGATCTCTGGGAAGAGCTCATCGTTTTGCTCAGGGCTCATCAGGTTGAATTTCGCTGGGTTAAAGGTCATGCTGGTAATACCGAGAATGAGCGCTGTGATGCCCTGGTGGCTGAGGCCAGGAAGAATAAAAACCTATTGACGGACACCGGGTATAAATCGAGCTGATACCTTAAAACCTTAATTGGGGAAGGAGGGTTGTATCCATGAAGTATTATCAATTATTCTGCATGTGTCTCATTACTGGAATGGTTCTGTTCAATTGTAGCAGCCGCGAAAATCTCACGCCAATCCATGACGAACCTCTCAGACTCCCTGGCTTGCCTGCTCCTTCTGATACTGCTGCTATTTCAGAACCCGATGGGTTGATTGGAGTTGAACCCGAGCAAACTTCTGGGACTTTCCAGCTCCTGGATAGTACTCAGGTCGATAAATAATAAGCCTAGACAAGTGCAAACCACCTGCCTGGACTTATGCAAATAAAAAAATGAAATAAAAAAAGCCGGTGCTCCTAAGAGACCGGCTTTTTTTTATAAATTCTTTAATTTAAAGAATTATACAGCAGTAACGTTCTCTGCCTGTGGACCTTTTTCGCCCTGTGTAACATTCAAAGTAACGTTTTGTCCCTCTTTCAATGATACGTGTCCTGAACCGTTGATTGCGCGATAATGCACAAATACGTCTGGACCATCTTCCTGCTGGATAAAACCGTAGCCTTTTGAATCGTTAAACCATTTGACTACGCCGTTGACTAGTTGATCAGTCATTTGTACCTCTTTCTTAAACTTACTGCCTTCAAGCAGCTTTTTTTTAGCCAGGCTTTTTTACATACATCTGCAAAAAGCATTTCCGTCCCAGTGGACATTTCTGGCCGTCGCAGGGAATATGAACAACAAAATTTGAAAGTAAACAACAATTTATAACATACATTTCATCTATTTTCTACCTGATTTGTGTTTCCATTTGGATGCCAAGCCCACTTTTATAAGTTGGATTCAATTCTATTTCTATAGAAACACATGTGCTCTAGTAGAAAACCGGGAGAAATACCATGAATGTTAATCGCCGTGAAATATTACAATTATTAGCGTTAAGTGGACTTGGTCTTTCCACTATTCGACCGAAGATTGCATTCGCGGAAAATGAGCTTGATGTGATTATACCTCCTCGACTTAAACCAGGGGATGTCATAGGTTTGGTCAGTCCTGCAGGGATTACCCGCAGCAAGGATAAATTAAATATTATTGAAGAAACATTGGCTGCACTTGATCTGAAGCTGCATGTGGATGAGCATGCCATGGATCGGTGGGGTTATCTCGCAGGCAAAGATGAAGTTCGCGCCGAAGCTATTAATAAAATGTACAAAGATCCTGAAGTGGATGCTATTCTCACCTTTATCGGAGGATGGGGCTGTGCAAGGTTGTTGCCATATCTTGATTACGGTATGATCCAGAAGCATCCAAAAATTATTATGGGCTTTAGTGATGTGACTGCACTCTTGCTGGCAATCTATGCCAAAACGGGTATGGTGACCTTTCATGGTCCATCAGGTCGATCAGGCTGGAACACCTTTACTGTTGATTATGTAAAACGTCTTTTATTTGATGGTGAAGTAATCACCTATAAGAACCCTGATGATAGAGGTGACAACTTGACTCAGGTCGAGGATCGTATTCAAACCATTACGCCTGGAAAAACTCAAGGGCGACTGGTTGGTGGAAACCTTACTGTGCTAACTGCCCTTATAGGTTCTGAATACCTACCGGATTGGAAGGGTCATATTTTGTTTGTTGAGGATATAGGTGAAGGTATTTATCGGATTGATAGAATGATGACCCAGCTCAAACTGGCAGGAGTGCTTGATCAATTAGCAGGATTCGTTTTTGGAAGATGCACTGACTGTGATGCTGACAGTGGCTATAGTTCATTCACACTACAAGAAGTGCTGGAGGATCACATCAAGCCTCTTGGCATACCGGCTTTCAGAGGCTCAATGATTGGTCACATAAAAAACAAATTCACCATCCCCTTGGGTATAGAAGCTGAGATTGATGCCGATAGAGGGACTATTCAGTTGTTGGAATCTGCAGTCGGATAACTAAAAAACTTTTCAATGAATTCCAGGTGCAACTCTCAAATGTAATCTCGAAGGGGTAAGTTCATTGACTTACTAAGGAACGACCTATGCCACTATTTCCCAAACTTGCTTCAGATGAATTAGCCAATCTACAATATGACGAAAACACCCAAATTATTGACCTGAGACCAACAGCAGCATTTAATGGCTGGCAATTGCAGGCTGAAAAGCGTGGTGGACATATTCCGCGCGCCATTTCATTCCCGCTTCAATGGTTTAGTGAGCTCAGTCAGACAGATTGTCTCCGCATATTACAGCAAAAAGGATTAACTCCGGCAAAAGATATAATATTAACTGGATACAGTGAGGAAGAGATGGTTAGTGCTGCTCATGAATTAGAAGCATTGGGCTTCAAATCACTGAAAACGCACCTCGCTGGGATGCTCGCCTATCTTGATGATGAGCAATTATCTATTAGCTATTTACAGCGCTTTAAACATTTGGTGCATCCAGCTTGGTTAAGAGCAAAGTTGGAGCTTAAAAATACAGAGTTAAGCTTTGTTCTTGCACATGTTAGCTTTGACAATTGGGGAGATTACAACGAGGGACATATACCTGGAGCTATTTGGCTTGATACGCTTGC
Source organism: Fidelibacterota bacterium (assembly GCA_016784025.1). Classification (GTDB taxonomy): domain Bacteria; phylum Fidelibacterota; class UBA8477; order UBA8477; family JABMPR01; genus JABMPR01. The sequence continues at coordinate 150,051 of JADHVL010000005.1, forward strand.
TCTGGAAGATGAGACCACATGGAATCATCGAAGCCCTGAGGAATTGGAGAAAGAGCTTTGCATCAATGGGATTACCCGAGATACAATGGTTGTGCTTTATGGACGTACTGCTAATCCCAATATGAGTCAAGACCAGCCTGGTCAACAGGCAGGTCAACTTGCATCAATGCGCGCAGCATTGCTATTGTCCTATGCTGGTGTGCGGGATGTACGTGTCCTTGATGGGGGACTGGATGCATGGCTACGGGCGGGTGGTGAATTAACTACTGAAGATGTTTCGCCTGATGCCGTGGATTCCAGTGGTTTGAACATTCCTGAAAATCCTCATTTCATAACACTTATGGAAAAAGCCAAACAGTTTTTAACTGCTTCTGATGCGGAGTTGGTAAGTGTTCGAAGTTGGGCTGAATTCATTGGTGAAGTCAGTGGATATCATTACATCCAGAGAAAGGGACGAATTCCTGGTGCAGTATTTGGGAACTGTGGGTCGGATGCATACCATATGGAAAATTATCGTAACCATGATGACACCATGCGGAGTTATCACGAGATTGAAGCAATGCTTGCAGAATCCGAGCTTACTCCTGACAAGCATTTGGCCTTTTATTGTGGAACTGGATGGCGTGCAAGCGAGGCCTGGTTTTGTACCTGGTTAATGGGCTGGGAACATGTCTCAATTTTTGATGGTGGCTGGTTTGAATGGAGTAATGATCCAGATAATCATTATGAAACCGGAGTTCCTGAATAAAGATTGTCACAGAGCCAAAAATCACCTATCCAAGTTATGTCTCCATGAACAAGAAGAGCTGTCCGTGGATGCATGCTAGTTTTTCGATCTCCCCAAAAAATCTTCCTTATTCAATGATATTGATGAATAGAATATAAAAAAAGTGGTGAACCTTTTGCCCGGTTCAAGGCCTAATAGGGTATGAAGCATATTTCAAATCATCTCAATGAGCGAGGAGGTCTCCATGAATAATCTGTTTTTACTAATGTCCCTCATCATACTGGTAGCCTGTGGTGATAGTGGTTCTAAGCTCAAGGAGGTGGAACGTCCCCAGGACGTGGTGAGCAAGCGAATTCAGGTGTATTCTGATTCTATCTACAACCGTATGGCTGATGAATGGAAGGCATATTATGAGGTATTTCCCTCTGAAGCGGCCTATGCCAATTGGATGTATGCTACGCGCTATGCTGGTCAGGCTGATTATAAAAAACTTTTGATGGAAGGTATTAAAACGTATCCTGCAAATCCTACTCTGCTCTATTTGGCAGGGATGCGAGAACATAAAATGCCCTCTTCAGATAGTGATCTGGCTTTGACTATCCGAGCTGCAGAACTTGATCCTAACTATATGGATCCGTGGTTCAATCTGGTATCAGAGTTTTTGTCGAGAGGCGAGATGGAAAAAATGGACAATGCATTACAGCATCTTCTTCAAGGGGCAGGCATATCCGAAGAAGTGATGGACTACAACTATAATCTTCTCGCCAATCTTGAAGAAAATGCCATCCTGATAACAAATGGGGACAACGATACTTATCCTGGTTGGATATTGCAGCGTATTCTCAATCATCGTCCAGATGTGAAAATTGTGAACCGCTCACTTCTCAATACCAACTGGTATGTTTTCCATGTAATCCGCCAGGGAGTACCTCGATTTATCACAAATGCAGAACTTGAGGAACTTAAAAAAACAACCAGGGGCCCCTGGGATGATCTGCTGATAAACAGGATAATTGAAGCAGGTAGTGATGAGAACTTGCCAGTATACTTCTCACACACCCTGTATTTGACAGAAGGTATATCCGAACCTATGATAAATGGTCGCAAACTAGGGCTGGCAACTCTGGTGACGCCTGCAGATAAATCATACCGTGACCAAATGCTTCGTGTGGCTGACCTATGGATTAATGAATTTCGGACCAGCGGTATGGAGAGCTGGCAATTAAGATATGGCACCAAAGCGAGCGCTGGTCTTAGATTAATGGGAAATTATGCCAGGGGAATACTGGCCTTGGTTAAAGAGCTGGATAGCACCCATCCTGAATTTTCCCTTGAGCTATTTGAATGGTATCAGGACTATTGTCTGGAGCTGTTGTCGGATCAAAGTCGTGATGCTATTGGTAGTACATGGGCTGAAATTTCAATTCACAAAACTATTCAGGCCTGGTGCCGGCAGGAGAGGTATTTACAGGATTGAGCGATTGGCAGGACTATAATCTGGCAAAACGTGGCGATGGATCCGCCTGGAAGCGTCTGGTTGATCTCCATATCAAGGACCTGACCCGATTGGCAGGTATGTTAACTGGTTCGCATGACCTGGCGCAGGATGTCGTTCAGGAGGTCATGTTAGAGTTATTTCGTAAACCTCCCAAACATCAGAACGGGACTCTCAAGGGTTGGCTGACAACTGTAACTTATCATACCGCTTTAAAATGGAAAAAGCAGCATTCCGGCTGGTTTACTCTAGGAAAGACAGACCCTCCTGATGGGCATCTGCAGCCCCTGACAAAGTTGATCCATGATGAGCAGAATAGAGGATTGCTCGACATCATTCATTCCCTGGATGAGACACATTGGGAGGTACTCATTCTACGCTTCTATGGAGATAAATCACTCCTGGACATATCTACCCTCCTGGACATACCCCTAGGTACTGTAAAATCCAGATTGTTCTATGGTGTTAAACACTGTCGCAAGCTTATGAAAGACAAAGGACTCACATAATGGAGAAGAGAACGAGACATATAGATGAAGATAAACTGCTGAAGTATGTCCTGGAAACCCTCGAACCAGCTGAAGACACAGAAGTTGAAAGACATCTTCGAGAATGTCAGGCATGTTCTGATGAAATTACCAGCATGATGGCAGATATTGCATCGATTAAAGCTCTGGAGGTATCAGTTGAGACTCCGCCGATTCCTTTCCCGTCTACCTACTCCAGGGACTGGAGAATGGTTCTTGGAGCAGCGGCACTTATTATAGTTGGATTTGGATTGGGGGTGTTGACTCGATCTGTGAGTAACAACAGAGATATTACCCTCTATTCCATGGCAGCTCCCCATCAAACCATTACCACACAATCTGGGAATCATTCCACCTGTATCAGTGACAACCTAAGCATCTATTTGGATTGACTGCTTCTGCTGCTGGCAGGCGAGCTTGAGATAGAACCTACGACTTTTGGCTTGTGAGTCCAAACGGATATGCCTAAACATATTATATCTGTTAAGAATCATTTCCAGGCGTGTCAATAATGTGGCAAAATTGCCACTGATTAATCCACAAGACATATTGCAATTTAATCGGGTATTATGACACAAGGAGGTTTCCGAATAGTAATTAGGGCAATAAGCAGTATCTCTTTTGTCTTATATACATGTGTCAAAGGTTAATAAGTTGAACTATAAGCGTATTAGGTAATATTATTAGTTGCCAATAAGCAATAAGCGTGCTATTTTTAAACAACTATCTTTACGTCATTTACGGCTGGAATTAATTCACTATCGTTTCAATCTGAGGGAAAAAGAATCACACCTTCATAGTGAAGGGGGGAACAATGAGATATCAAATTTTACGGTTTACTCCTTATAGTGTATCAGCTTTGTGCATTGTCATGCTTCGCCACTCCTCCTCTCCTAAGATTGATCCCACATTTATATAATGAAATGAATTGTAATGTTTAGATAAATCAAACTCTAGAAGGGGGCAAAAATGGAAAAAGATTTTCATTTTTATGTTACATATGCACTAGCTTACAAGGCAGGTTTCTCCAGTCAGGAATCACGAAACATAGCCTACTCATCTCAGTATTTAGACGATAATAACGAAAGTCAATATCCCAGAGATGATGGACCACCAGAGTTTCCATTTGGTATTAGAACCAGTACTGGTTTTTTTAGACCCATCATGACGCAATCGATGTCAGTAAAATCTCTAGTTTATGAGATACAAAAATTTGTCTATGTTCCATTCCATTTTCTCCCTGGTGATAATAATCGACCCATAAATGGTGAGCTTAATAAATATAGTACAACCCCTGACTCGAAAAATGCCCGAGATGTTTTGAGATCAGCTCTCAAAACGAAAAATCCGTACAGGATCGGAATTGCTGTTCACACATATGCAGATACCTGGTCTCACCAGAATTTTACTGGCTACGAAGAAGATTGGAATTCAGTTTTTCATTGGCGGAACCCGTTCAGGTCTATAGCTCCAAATATCGGACATTCGGATGTAGGTCACTTACCAGATGAAATATCTTCGAGCTGGAATGACTATCGTCTTGAGAAACCCTATCGATCAAGAAATAATAAGAAAAATGCCCTCCAGGCTTGTAAGCGAATTTTTCAAGAATTGAGAAGAGGGCAAAAGGGCAAATTGTATTGGACTCAGGTTGAGAAGGACTTTAGACAGATAATCAATGCTGAAGATTATGATGATCGAATTAAAAAAGTGAAAGATTATTTGAATGAGCCTAATCTCAGCTATAGGGAGGAAGAGTGGATTGACAAAGCGGTTAAGGGCAGAAAAGGAGAAGACATTCAAGCCTCAGCTGACTTTATAAATACGGACTGGTATAATTTTCAGTTAGCTGCAAAGGCACATCTCGTGTATGTGCTAGATTTATTGAAAAACTATTAAATGAGAATAGTCCTACCTGAGTTAGGAGATAAAGTAAGTACTGCTCAAGCTCTTCGATTATGTATCGAGTTCAAGCTAGAATATCTAAGAATAAGAATAGAGGCCAATCCAGAGGAATACAAGGAATGGACTTTTGATGGGTGTTCCGGTATTCCAGACCAATTATTGAAGATATTCACGAATAAAAACTGGCAGGACATCACATATGATTGCTGTTTACCTCACGATCTTTGTTATGGTTATGGAGAATTAGGTAATAAGGCTGAGAGAAAACAGGTGGACTTACAATTTCGTCAGGACCTCATCAACAAGGGAGGTATGAAAAAAACGGTGGCATTTGCCTTCTATACAGCAGTGCGGTTGGGAGGGTATGCAAAGCTAAGTCTCCCATTTTCCTGGGGGTTTGCTAAAAAAGTCAAATCATAATTATCAATTATTTCAGGGAGTATATCTGTGAGAACTAATTTGAATATCAAGTACGGATCATGGGTACTAATCGGTCTTCTGTCATTGGTGATCTTATTTATAGAGTGTAGCCCGGATACTGAAAGAAGATACATTCGTAAGGAATCATCTAATGCGGCCCCTTCAAACGAGCTTGATAGACTATTAGCTGAAATGGAATTTGCGTCAATTGCATTCAATACCCCGAAAAATATTAACATTGATGAATCTCCTACAATTCAGCTAATTTTAAGTCTCTCTGAGACAATTGAGGAATTAGAGCAATCGATTGCAATAGAGGGTGAGAGAATTGGTGCGTCTATCAAGGTTAGCAATAGGATGGAAGCTCAACTCAAAGGGGAGAAGTTTACTATATCAGCCATAACTCCCGAAATCCAAGCAGTATCGCGGATTGAAAGAACAGAATGGAAATGGCGGGTACATCCCAAAAGGGAAGGTAAACATTATCTAGACCTGACAATATCTGCCCATGTCGAAATTGACGGACATAACACTCGACGTAAAATCCGTGTATTTGAGAGAATTATTGAAGTTAATGTTTTCCCAACTCAGAAAATCAATTTTTTTATCAAAGACAATTGGAAATGGTTATGGGCTGCCATTTTGGTGCCAATCTTTGGTTGGTTTTGGAAGAAAAGGAAAAGTAAAAATTTGGGCCAGTCAGGTCCAGAGGGATAAAATGTCATCCCTTTATATATAGAAGATTGGGGTATTTGATTAGATGGTGTAATCATCTGAAAAATAATATCCAGTACGAGGTCAATTTATGGATCAAGGATAAAAATATTTTATGCAAACAAAGGAATCATTTTTTTAGGAGGAAATATGTCAGACCTAATGTTACTTGTGTTGTTGAAAGTTGCATACCTTGCCTGCGGATTGACTTTATGTATAATAGGCAAAAATCTGATTAAAAAGAAATTTGAAACTAAATTCGAGGGTGAGGGATTGATTGCGAAGACTTCGTTCAAAATAGCAACAACATCACCGGGACTTGTATTTTTAGTCGCAGGTCTCATTGTCATTGGTGTCGCAATTTTTCAACAATCTGAAATTAGCGAAGCCTACCACGAAGCAACATCAAAAAATAAAGAGTGGAAGACTCAAGAGCTAAAGACAACAATGACGGATGACTATGATGTTCTTGTAGAAAAGATTCGTACTATACGATTTGCACAGGAAGCCGATAGAACTCAATTTATTAATACAGAGTTAAAACAGGCTAAGGACCTGGCTAATGCGGGAAAGGTTAATGAAGCTGCAGTTCACCTATCTATTGCTGTTGTTTTTCAACCAGCAGCGTTAGCCAATATTGTATCTGATTCAGCATATTTTTCTGTAATAAAACTTCCCCAGTTTAACACTATCACGACAGCTCGTTTTGAGTTGCCTTTACACACTACTCGCTTGCCAGTAAATTCTCTCTCCCCTATAGCTGAGGTAGTAGTTACAGGCCTTCAGACGTTGGCTTCGCGTCAAAAATTAAAAGATGAACAAGCGCTTGAGGCTTGGACTATCGCAAATTTGATACCAATCACTAGGGATATCGAGTCGACAAAAATGACTGTCAACAGACTAGTTGAGTTACTTGATAAATCCCCTCATGTTTTATTGGAGCACTTAAGTGATGTAAATGGACGTTGGATTCTTGAAGATCAAAATATTTTAAGTGAGCTTGAGGTTGTAATAAACTGGAAAATTCAAAATGAATAGGGCATGTGAGCAACCTCTTATTTCTATTCAAGATCGGTTCGCTGGTAGCTTCCTTACGTCACTGTTTCTTTGTTTGATTATTGCATGTTTTTGGCCGGGGAAGACTGTTGTAGCTCAGAACAAGAATCCATTCTTAGACCAAACAATAGGATTTAGCAAAAAATGGAATTATACATTTGTGGCAGAAGTTTTATCACAACTCCGTTTCGATAGTAGAGAAAAAGGTGATATGGAATTATATGCACTTCTTCAGAACACAAGGATTGTAGTTCCAAATAAATCGTTGAAGGAAGCTTTTCCCAATGCTTACGCTCTTGCAGACGAGCAGGCTAACTGGGTGGTGATTGAAGAACGATGGATGAATCAAGTCGCTGGATTTGCTGATCTTGGAGCGTTATACTCACTTCCTGTACTTGGAACAAACTATGCTACATTTGCTAATAAAACTTTTTACAAGTTCTGTAGGCAATTTCAGGATACATATCGAGTTTCATTACGTGAAAATGTGCATAAGACTCCAGTTTATATGTTTAAGTTTGAAGATTATTTAAATCGCTCTGATCCCAAATGGGGTGTGGATTACTTAATGTTTGACAAACTGACTGGTTTGGTTTTTGTAAATACTATCGTGTGGACATTTCTCCATGAAGTTGGTCATCATGCACTCGGACATACTAAAGCAGTTGCTGGGAATTATCACACAAATCGACAACAAGAGTTGGATGCTGATGCGTGGGCATTTTCGCGTATGAAAGCTTTGGAATATTCTTTGTTTGGCGTTGGAAGCTACATGGTCGCCCGGTCAATGACTGAAGCTTGCCTCGAAGAACTCGAGCTTCTTGGCCATGAGGAGGATAGCTCACATCCGAAATGGCTAAATCGCGATATAGCATTACGTCGTGATTTTGATGTATTAGCTGCACCCATGCAGGATCCACGAATATTCCATATTCCGATGGGAATACCTGAGCCAGTTCTAACAACTATTACTATTCCTGATTCAATGTCGGATGTTCTCGAAGCGAGTATTCTTCAAAAGGGTAACATGTCAATTGGAATGGTCGAGTGGGATAATAATACCGTCAGAGTATATAGACGAGAATCGACAGGGGGCAGAATTGAGTATATTATAAAAGACCAGATGCAAAAGATGCAATTAATTGAGCAAAGACAGTATGACACTCAAAACCGTTTGGTTAATACAATAGAATTACCTGCTATACAAGTCGATGTGGCGATATTTGATTTTCTAATAATTGAAGGCATGAAAATAGCGGATATTAAGAATCGTCACGGAGGGAGACATAAATTAATAGTGATTCACCTGCGAAGGGTTGGTATCTCAGATTCAGCGATTCAGCAGGTGTTGGCTGCGGTTGACCAATATTTGGAGGATAGACGATACTTTGGACTGCAGTATGCGAAAGGGATTATTGGCTTTTCAACGCTTTCTGAAAAAGTGAGAGAGAAAGCTACCTCTTATGAACAGCACCTTATTGGGATTCTCGGTGAGAGCCTCTATATTGCATTCACTGAATCGTATTCCAATGAAATAGAGCAGTTTTCTCCCCCCTCAACTGGGATCGACATCTGGGAAGAAAAGATATTTAATGATAATACAAACTGATTTGGTGTAGGTCGAAGGAAATAACAACAATTAGAGGGAGTAAGAACTTTTTATCATTTATATATAAAATGAATGGAGTTTTGAACCAAGTATTAAGATTTAAATTGAGGAGTATACGTGAAAAGATACTTATATTTTCTAATTGTTAGTTTTTTAATAATTGCATGTGCTAGTCGAAAATCAAATTCTTTTGACATGTCGGCACCTGAATCGTATTGGCCTCCTATTAGTGAATATACTGACATGGAACTCCATGAATTGAGTGTTGAAATTAGCATGATCAAAAAGAATTATGATAGTTTCAAGAAATTTGATGACCAAAAGAATCGTCGGCTAACAATACAGGCAAAAAATCGTCTCGAATTGCTGATTCAACTATATTCCGTTAAGTCTGGTAGGAATATTGAATCAGTTCGCAAGATGTTTGGTGTATAGGTCGAATTGAATTTATAAATATCAATATCCGTGTCACGTAATGGTGTTACCATAATATCGCATTGATTGGGGTCAGAATGATATGTTGATACGTTACAATCATTTCCAAAGCCTGCGAAGTAATTACGTACCCATAACATATCTATTCTTGCTACACCTATTTCCATTTAATTACATTCGGATAAATAAATACAGCCCTTAGAGACTTTATTCTTCAAGGCCTTGAGTTGTAGCGGCCTGTCCTGCCGAAGCTGGACCCAGCCAACGGTGGAGGGAGAGGCGTAGGTGGAGAGCAGGATTGGCTGAGCGTCATCCCTCCGGGATTCTCTCGCCTTCCTCCTCAAACTTGCCGCCCTTATTCGCTTTCAGCTACGCCGTGGCGAGCTGGCAACTTTGCTCCGGATCGAACCTATGACCTTTGGGTTATGAGCTAGATGAACATTCATAGTTAACAGGTAGTTGCATAGTTAATGTGGCGTATGTGTTACCTAGTCTGCACCGTCTAATGAGACTGCAATATAGCGATTGAATTATGAGACACCCTTTCTAGGGATCTTACAACTTATTTGGCCAGTCCATTGGCAGGTTTCCCTTCGGCAAATCCTTATTGAACAGAGCCTCTGCGATACCATCACCTTCTGTTCCGGGAAGCCAGGCAACCAATGTGGCTTCAAATCTATCCACGTAGCTGGTTATCAGGAGTGGTCGACCTGTTATCAGGATAAGCAATACTGGAATAGTGATATGATCTAGTGCTGTGAGAAATGCTTTCTGATCCAACGGAAGTGTTAAATCCTTTGAGTCACCGTGAAATTCTGCATAGGGGTATTCTCCAACAACGGCGATGATAAGATCTGTTCCATCTGGGATGTCTGCCTCATTCGAATAGCCAATGTTTATATGAGGAGGTGCCTGGTTAATTATGCCTTCCAAAATAGTTGTACCCTCAGTGATCCTACCTTTATCGCCTTGCCAAGAAATGGACCAACCACCGCATTGCAGTCCGATATCATCGGCAAATTCTCCACAGACATGGATATGTTTAACGTTGGATTTCAGGGGAAGTATGGCGTCATTTTTCAACAGAACCAACGATTCCACGACAGCTCTTCTAGCTATCTGCTTACTCTTCATGCGATCGATTTGTGTTGCTGAAGGCAATTCTGGTGCTTGAGTGTCCAGGAGGCCTAAAGAAGTTTTTGACGTTAGAATTCGTTCTACTGCATCATTGATACGCGATAATGGGATATCACCTTTAGACAGGAGTTCGAGTAATCCTGCATGGCATTCTTTGTATTTCCGAGATGTCATAATCATATCCAGGCCAGCGTTGACAGAAATTGATAGTGCATTAATATAGCGATTCTTGGGTGCGAGATCGTCTATGGCATCCCAATCTGAAACGACAAAGCCCTTAAATCCCAATTCATACTTGAGCAGGTCGCTTATCAGGGTTCGATTGGCATGGCAGGGTGTTCCATTCCATTGGTTGTAGGAGAGCATGATACTGCCAACTCCAGCAGCAATAGCAGATTCATAGGGTGGTAGAAAGCGAGCTCTTAACTCCGCGAGGCCCATCTCTGTGTTGCCTCGGTCTACACCTCCCTTAGTCCCGCCATCACCAATAAAATGCTTTGCGCATGCCAAAATCCTGGCTTTCCCCGATCCAAAATTGGTCTGGATGCCCCTCACGGCTGCAGCGCTTAACTGGGTAACAATTTCAGTCTCTGAAGAGAAACTCTCATAGGTTCTACCCCAGCGAGGATTGTCAAATACGGCGACGCAGGGTGCAAAATTCCAATTGAAACCAGTAACAGCCAATTCTAGGGATGTGATTCGCGAAATCTCTTCCACCAACTGTGGATTATTGCCAGATCCTAAACCAATATTATGGGGAAAAAGTACTGAACCATAAAGATTGTTATGACCATGCACTGCGTCAGTACCCAGAAGCAGGGGTATAGCCATCGAGGACTGATTGGCATGATGTTGCATCTTTTCGGACAATAGGGTCCAGGATTCTATTGTATTTGGCTGAGGTGCTCCACCACCATTAACAAATATTCCCCCTAAGTTGAACCGAGCAATATCATCAGGTGTTTCGAGATAACGGGGATCACTCAGGATCATCTGACCCACCTTTTCCTCTGGTGTCATCCCCTCAATGAGTGCTTTCACATTCGTGCGTTGGCTTGCCGAAAGTTCCATGCTGCATGCTCCTGTTTTGATGGTGTTCTACTTCTGATGCTTTCGCCTAAAGGAAAAATAATTTACAATGTAACGTATTACATTATTTGAATAAATTAGTTAAGTATATATAAAACAATAATAAACAGCATATTTCTATGAATGCTACACTGATGTATATGGACTTGCATAGTGCATAATAGGAATATCCTTCCAATAGTCAAAGATTTATTAATGAAACCGATAGACTCATATCTAGGAGGAAAAAAATGAAGTTAAATAAAATATAAACAATAATATAAATGACTCACACTTAGTTACTATAAATGACTTGACAAGCGTTTGCACGTGGATATATTTAAATGTAATCGTTTACATACATAGGGCAATAGGACTACAAATTTCAAAAATGGTGATCCAATGACAACTATTAATGATGTAGCGAAAAAAGCAAAAGTATCGACTGCAACGGTATCCCGGGTCCTAAATAATTCCGATAAGGTTAGACCTGCCACCCGCGATCGAGTGAGTACGATCATCAAGGAGCTCAATTTTGTTCCCAATGTCAATGCCCTGGGATTACAACGGAAAAAGACAAAAACTGTGGGGCTAATATTCCCTGATGCCAGTGCATATTATTTTTCCGAGATTATGCAGGGGATTAACCGTCATCTATTCAAAAATGATCATCAGATTCTAATTTCCAGCGCTCACGATGAAGAAGAAGAGATAAAGACCATCAACGGTTTCGTAAATAGCGGTCGCATTGATGGACTCATTATTATGATGCCCTCGGCAAGAGATTACAAAGGTCTTATAGACCAATTGAAAAATGAGATACCTGTGGTCTTCATCGCTTGTGAGATAGATGCACCTTATTCTACCACCATTTTGTTGGACAATTACAATTCAGCCAAAGAGATGGTTCATCACCTATCCCAACTTGGTCGAACACGGATCGCTTTCATTCATGGTGGTGAACACAATTATGATGCCCGAGAACGTCATCGAGGCTATATCGATGCTAGAAGTGAATACCAGCTTGATGAGAGTGAGGAACTGGAAGTGATGGGCAACTTTACTGAAGCCTCAGGATTTCAGGCGACGCTGGCACTCATGAAACGCAGCCCAGCGCCCACGGCAATTTTTGCAGCGAACGACGCCATGGCTATTGGTGCCATCGAGGCAGCCAGAGTGCTGAAGCTATCTGTACCTGCAGATTTAGCCATCGTTGGATTTGATGATATCTCACTAGCAGCCTATCTTGATCCTGCACTTACCACAGTACATGTACCATTGAGGCGTCTAGGACATCTTGCTGGGGAATCTCTTCTGAAGAATATGAATATGGACCCCACTGAGCGGACTACAGAAAAAATTATTATTCCGCTAAAACCAGTCATTCGCAGATCCTGCGGTAGCGAGCAGGAATCAGCATAATTAGATTTGTAAAAGGAATCCTTGATCCATGGGAAATAATTGGATCTGATTTCAAACACAAGGTTTCAATAATGAGGGAAAAAAAGGAGAGCGTCATGAAAAAATTACAAGTAATTCTGGTACTCCTGGTGGTTCTCACCACTTTGAGTTATCCGGTAACAGTTGTAGCTGGAAGTCATGTTGATCCGGCTTTTATCAAGGTCGTGTCAGTTGAAACCGCGCCTATCGTAGATGGTGTTCTAGATGAAAATGCATGGGCTCGCCGTTATGATCGATTGGTTTTTAATGCCGGTATGGGTACTGGTGATGTAGACTTCGCCGTTACAGGTGGAGTTGAAGTCCAAGCCCCATATACAGACACCACAAGTACGATTGTTAAGATTGTGCATGATGGTCTGGATTTGTATATCAGTCTGGATTCCGATGACAAAAGTGTCTGTCGCTTCAATGGCAGTTGGGAAGGTGACGGTCTCTTCATGAAGGTGAAGGACGCCAGCGGAACAGATGTAGAATATAAGCTATACTTCAACTTAGAGGGTACGGACCCTGATATCCACCTGGAACTCCCGGGTCTATATCCATCATCCGCAGAAGGAGCCGCCTTTAAAAAATCAGGTACTATAGTAAACGATACCACAAGTGTTGATTCAGGATATACTGCAGAAATGGTGATTCATCTTGCTGATCTTGGGTATACTGACCCCTATAGTGATATTCAGGTATTGATCAATATCTTTGATCCTGATGGTTATACTGGTGTAGCCGGAGAAGCCTGGGATGTGGGACAATTTTACAAAGCCTGGTGGGGAAGTGAGTGGGGTCCAGATATGCGCATTCTGCGATTGTCAGATCCACCGAACCGCATCGCTTTAGCTACTGAAGATGATATTGTCATGGATGGTCAAATCACAGAGAGCTTTTGGGGAGGTGCCGAAACCGTGATAGTGGGTCGCGATACGCATGGATCAACGGGTGGATATTATTCACAGTGGAGCGATCCAGCAAATGATTACACGGATGCCAGTGAAGCGGTGATTCGATTCGTTCACAAAGGTGAATTGCTTTATATCGCTGTAGAATCAAATGATATGTCTGTAGGCAAGTGGTCTCCAGGCTGGGAAGCTGATGGCCTGTTTCTCTGGATGACAGACAAGGGAGACTATGCCCCAGCTGCCCGCAAAGAGATCAAGGCTATGTATTTTAGTGGTGTGGAAGGGGATGGAATCTCCTTTGAGACCAACGATCAAATTCCCACTGGATCAGCTGAAGGCGTGAGCTTTGAACCAGAGGGTACAGTAACTCACACTGGAACCAATGGTGACGATGCTGGATATTCCCTTGAGTTGGTTATCAATACCGCTGATTATGGGTACGAAGTGGGTGATACCGTTCGCTTGAGTGCAGTCATTTGGGACTTGGATTATTCCAGTGCAGATGAATATGATGCAGCAATTGCTGATTATGCACCTGAATGGTGGGGCACTCAATGGGCTGATCCCAATTTTGAAAGATACTTTATGTATCGCGGAGTCGTCTTGAGTAGTAGTCCTGTTTCGACGGACAACTCTATTGCCGGACCAACTGATTTCAGCCTTTCTCAGAATTATCCTAATCCCTTCAACGCTGGGACAGTGATAAATATTTCTGTGCCCGCAGCAGGGAATGCCAATTTGGAGATTTACAATGTGCTGGGACAAAATGTTGCTACCCTATTTAATGGCTATCTATCTGAAGGCAGTCACAGTTTCTCGTGGAATAGCCTGGGAGATAACAACCAGCAGGTCAGCACTGGCATGTATTTTTATAGATTGACAGTAGGTGATCAGGTTGCCACAAAGAAAATGGTGATGATCAAATAATCCTAATGCCGTTGCTCATTTTACAGCGACTATAGAACGGGGCTAGATTAACATAGAACGTAATTGATAATTTTTCAAGGTGGCAGTACATCAACACTGTCACCTTGAGAATATTGGCTTATGGATATCGGGTAATGTCATGAGGAGTAAGCATTTGAAGTGGACACTAGACAAGGTGAAATCAGCCATCCTGATTGCGTTGTTCCTGCAAATGTTCCCAGTAGTATGCTTCGCAGGGACCACGGGCAAGATAAGTGGGAAGGTTACTGATGCGGAAAGTGGTCAACCTTTTCCCGGTGTTAATGTCTTTCTGGAGGGCACTAATTACGGTGCTGCGACTGATTTAGAAGGCTATTATATGATTCTAAATGTTCGACCAGGCGTATACAGCCTCAATGTGCAAATGATTGGCTACCAGAAAATCCGCCAGGATAATATCCAGGTTCTTTCCGACTTCAATTCGATTCACGATTTTAAGATGAACGCCCAGGTACTTGAAGCCTCAACCCAGGTCGAGGTAATCGCCACCCGCCCAGATATTCAACGCGACCGCACCAGCACGATGGCAGTGATTAGTGCTGAGGAAATAGAAAAACTACCTGTCCAGGAAATGAGCGACCTGGTTGACCTACAGGCTGGGGTGGTAGACGGTCATTTTCGTGGGGGCAGAGGTGGTGAAGTGAGCTACATGCTGGATGGTGTCAGTGTTACTGATCCCTATAACGGCGAAATGGCAGTGAATATTGATAATAGCAGTATCCAGGAGATAAAAGTTATTAGCGGTACCTTCAGCGCTGAGTACGGACAAGCCATGAGTGGCATTGTAAATATTGTCACTAAGAGTGGTTCGCCTGAATTTGGATTATCAGCCAATTTGTACGCTGGTGATTTTATTTCCAGGCATAAAACAACCTTCCTGAATATTGACAAGCTTGATCCATTGCAGAATCTCAGCGGAGAATTGGCGCTTACTGGACCGCTGGGAATTCTTGGTAAGGATGCAGGTTTTGTTTTTAGTGTGAAAAATCATTCGAAAGAGGGACACTTATACGGAGTCGAAGAATTTCTTCCTCCAGATTCTTCCAATATCGATGATCCCGATCCAGAGGGCTGGTACATCTCGCAATCGGGAAGTGGTGATGTGGTACCCATGAATTTTAAGAATATCTTTTCTGCACATGGCAAACTGTCGAAGCATATGGGTTCCAAGTTCCGAATCGATCTCTCTTCTGATCTTACCCGGCAATCCTGGTCGGATTACGATCATCTCTACAAGTATAATCCACAGGGTATCCAGACCCACTTTAAGGATAGTTATCAGACAACCCTGTCCGTGAACCATTTCCCAAGTTCAAAACTATTTTATACGATCAACTTGTCTCGCTTTAATTCCGATTTAAGTAATTATGTCTATGAGGACTACCAGGATCAGCGCTATGTAAGTACCTTGTTGTCCAGGCGGTTAGGGTATGGATTCTTCACCGGTGGTATGGACATGAATCACTTCTACCGAAGCAGCACCGTCAATACAATTAAAATCAATCTTACTGCCCAGCCAAATCGCCATCACGAACTAAAGACTGGTGTTGAAGCACGGAAGAGTACACTGTGGCAACATGATTTCAGTATTAAGCTGGATCGCAGTACTGCATGGTTACCTGAAATATTCCCTGAAGAGCATTGGGGCAATAACGAGTATACACACAATCCACTGGAAGTAGGGATATGGCTTGAAGATAAAATCGAAGCTGAGCACATCGTGTTGGTGGCAGGTCTACGCTACGATTATTTCCACCCTGATGGATTGGAACCCTTAGATCTGAGAGATCCAGATGGGAGTTATAGTGGAAACCTGGAGGAGGCATTTAAAGATGCGCCGAGCTCTTCCCAATTGTCTCCTCGTCTCGGATTATCATATCCAATCAGCGATAGGGGTGCAATCCACATCTCGTATGGCCATTTTTTCCAGATCCCAGTCTATGAGTATCTCTATCATAATTCAGAATTTGAAATACGTGGTGGCGATTTAAAAAGTATCGTTGGGAATGCCTCACTATATCCAAAGAAAACAGTTATTTATCAATTTGGCTTGCAGCAAATGCTTTCAGCCAATCTTATTCTGGACATCACAGGCTATTACAAGGATATGCGCAATCTGGTGGGTACACAAATTTATGAACTCTATATCCTTGGCGATAGCTATGCCCGCTATGAAAATCAAGATTATGGTAATGTCCGTGGCGTGGCTCTGTCGCTTACCATGAAGCAAATAAGCCTTTTTTCAGGTTCTATTGAGTACACCTACCAAACGGCTGAGGGCAACGCCTCCGATCCTCGAAGTGTCTTCAATGACCGTCAGAGTGATCCTCCTCGCGCCAGTGAAATCCAGGTAGTACCGCTGGATTGGGATCAGACCCATACCATTAACTTATCCATGACAATGAATGGAAAAAACTGGCACATCAGTCTTATCGGCCAATTTGGTTCTGGATTACCCTATACACCTGAATTCCAGGGCGAACGTACTTCTTTCCAGAATTCTGAGCGGAAGCCCAGCACCCTGAATCTGGATATTTCTGGAGAATATGCCATCCCAGTGGGAGATTCCCGAATGGCTCTCTATTTCTTGATTAAGAATGTTATGGATCGTGAGAATGCCAGAGACGTGAATAAAGATACTGGTAGCCCATTTTACAGCTTAATACCTACCTATGTGCCTGAACAATCCATTCACACTCTGGAGGATTATCTATCGCGTCCGGATTATTTCCAGGCTCCACGTGAGGTGTTGGTTGGTATGAAATTCAAGCTTTAAGGATGTTGGAATGAGTATTATTAAAAAAGTATTTATTGTTACCCTAGGTCTTCTACTGGGCGGAATTCCAATACTCCTCGCGCAAAATAACATTGATGCACTCCATGGGGATCGTATCAATCGTAAACAGGGTTTGCATAATGGGAATCTGGTAGAAACACTATTCTGGAATTTTGGCGAAGTAGGCTGGTGGGGTAAGCATCCATCAGGTGTGTGGCCCAAAGGTACAAATCACTCTTATATGGATGGTATCTACCCACTTGTTGCAGCTGAGGTACAACTGGCGGATGGTCGCATCACTCACATCGTCGAGGGAGGCTACCGAGAGCATTATGAAGAGGGCTCCACGGGGATGGAATTTGGGTGGCAACCCTTATCTGGTTTTGCCAATCCTGACCAGGATTATATCGCGCTAAGTGATGACCCAAACACCTGGCCGCTTTACTGGCCGGATCAAGCAGCTGACAGGGGTGGGTCTTGGAATGGCTATTTTGGCAGAAAGACCAATGCCGATCAGGAAAGCTATTTTGTCATGGATGACTACCAGGATTATGGTCAGGATTTTTGGGGGCTATTCAACTCAGATTCCCTTGACCCAAATCGTGGTGGACTTGGAATGCGCGTAGGAGTACGCGGCTTTCAATGGTCAAATGTTCTGGCTGAAGACATCATTTTCTGGCATTACGATATAACCAATGTTTCAACTACCACTTATGCCAAGACAGTTTTTGGGATGTATGCAGATGCAGGAGTGGGTGGGCAAAATGATAGCAACGATGATCTAGCCTTGTACGATCTGTCACTGGATCTGGCTTATACCTGGGATTCCAACAATCTTGGCGAAGGCAATTGGGAAACAGGTTATGCGGGATATGCGTTTTTGGAAAGTCCGGGAAATCCCTTTGATGGCATCGACAACGATGAAGATGCATCAGCTGGATCTTCACCAGAACTGGGAAGCATAGATTTTCAACCACGGAACCTGGTTGATGAGATCGTGTTGATTGATTACCAGAATATGGAAGTTGACAATAATCGGGGACGAATACTTACAAGTTTTAGCGAAGGTGGCTCGGCTGATTTCTATCATTTTTCCGGCGACAGCCTCATCTTAAATCAGTATGACAGTGTGAGAGTCTATCTGCGCGGTTCAACATATAGTGACATCCCTTTTAATGGTGTGGATGATGATCTGGATGGCATTATTGACGAAAACGAAGCCGTTCATATGGGATTGAAGTATAAGAATTATTTAACTGGCGCTGGACTGGACGATCCGCTCATCGATGAAGCTCGCGATGATGGGGTTGATAATGATGGCGACTGGGATCCTGAACTCCACGATATTGGTGCAGATGGGTTGGCTGGTTCAGGCGATATTGGTGAAGGAGATGGATTGCCAACTCTTGGCGAGCCTAACTTTGATATCACCGATAAGGATGAATCTGATCAGATCGGGCTTACTGCTTTTGATGCTTTTTATATCGGTCAGG
>JADHVL010000025.1 GCA_016784025.1 Fidelibacterota bacterium
ATGTCTTGTCCTGAAATAGGTTGACTATTAATTGGGCGAGATAATATGCATAAAAGCCTCAAGTAATCACCAGATTGTTTGAGGCTTTTTCATTTCGCCATGTTTTTATTTTGATCTTATCCTGAGCATGCATCTGAAGCGGAGTAAGTAGCTCACAACTCATATGAGGTCTCAGGCTATTATAGATATTAATCGATTGTTTGGTCTGTTGCTTGATGTCTTTCATTTCACCTGGTAACTCGCCCAGGTTAAATTCGTCTTTCAGGATTCCATTCACTCGCTCAGCCACAGCATTCTCATAAGGATCACCGTTCTCTGTCATGCTGATCCGGATGTTATTCTCCTTCAAGATCTCTGTATATAGCTTGCTGCAGTATTGAAGACCACGATCTGAGTGATGGATTAGGGGAAGTTGTGGATACTCTCGTTTAGCTATAGCCCTCTGAAGTGCTTTAACTGTAGAGTTGGCCTCCAGATTGGGACACAGCTCGTAACCCATGATCTGTTTTGAATAGGCATCTGTGATCAGGTGTAGATAGTTATGACCATCATCACCAGATACATAGGTGATATCAGCCACCCATAGTTGTTCAGGTCTTGAAGGAACCATATCCTTGATCAAACTAGGATACTTTCGCATCCAGTGTTGGGAGTTGGTTGTCTTGGTGTATTGCTTACGCTTGGTAATCAGCAGACCTTCACGTCCAAGGAGATCAAACAACTTATCTCGTCCGTACTTAATTCCATAAGCATCCAGCATGGGCTTAGTGAGATAATACAGCTTGCGTCCACCCAGGCGTGGCATCTGTCTTCGGATTTTCAAGACATGATCCAGAATAAGACGTTCTTTAAGTCTGGTATCAGCTAGCGTTATGCGTTGTTTATAGTAGGCCTGCTTGGTATAGCCAAACAGTTGACAGAACATGCTTACTTTTCGCGAGTAGCTTTTCGCAAGATCTTCAACTGCCTGGCTACGTCTTTTTTTGAGATGCTGATTCCATCTTCACGTTCTGCAATCTCGATTAGCTTTTTGAAGGCAATCACCTTGAGTCGTTCATTCTCCAGCTCTTTCTCTAACTCTTTTATACGCTGCTTCTGGGGATCTTTCATGGGCCTACCTATTATGGAACTTTCTGGTGCATAGTATAGTTTACCATATTTGCGACACCATTTCAAGATCGTTGCATGGCCTTGAATACCATACTTCCGACCCAGACTTTTCTTGTTTAATTGCCCCCGCTCAAATTCCCGAACTACCATTCGTTTAAAGTTCTCACTGTAGGTTTCTGAGGGGATTAACTGAAATCGAGTTGTTCCTTGTCCTTCCATATTGACCTCCATAGTTGGTCAACTTTTTTCAGGACGACACATAAACAAAAAAACCCCCACAATGTGAAGGTTTTAATGCTGTCGGAACGGGGAGATTTGAACTCCCGACCTCTTGACCCCCAGTCAAGCGCGCTAACCGGGCTGCGCCACGTTCCGATATTTCCGGGCTGCCTGTCCCGTCGTAGTCTCTGACGAAGACGGACGCCACGTTCCGGGATCATCTGCTCCCAAATAAGTCTCAGAAATGACCTATTAATGAAGCGGCCTAATTAAAGAATTGAAACACTCCGAATCAAGGAGCTTTAAGCGCTGAAAACAAGTTTATGAATCAATTAACTCTATAAGTTGTTTGAGTTCAGTGCGAAGATTTGTAAGGAATTTCTTGTAGCTCTCTGGAGTCATGTCACCCTGGGCAGAAGCCACAGGAATTTTTGTGCCAGGTTCATCCATGGTCTTGGCAGGTGGGGCTTGAGGGGTGGCAACTGGCTCTTCAAGGCTGTGGACATTCAGAGGTTGACCATTGTCCTGCAACTGTTTTAACTTCTGACGTGCACCCTCTATAGTATATTTTTTCTCATAAAGAAGAGTCTTAATAAAGTTTACCAGCTCAATATCTTTTTCTCGATATGTACGGTTGCCTGCACGGTTTTTGGCAGGAGATAGCTGAGGAAATTCCGACTCCCAATAGCGTAGAACGTATTGCTTTAAGTCGGTTGCTTCACTGACTTCACCGATTGAATAGTATAGTTTTTTGATGGCTTCCCTTGGCATATTCCACTCACTCTATCATAATTCTATGTTAAACACTTGAACCATTACTTTAATTATAATCCCTTATTACAGGATCATCAAGGCTTTAATAGTCTCTTGTACAGCTTTTTTATTAGCTGTAGGATCTGGACCGAGTTTATAGAATCAACCTATTCGGAGGCTAAATTTGCCTAATTTCAATCAAATAGTGCTGATTTCTATGTAAATTTTTTAATTAAAGCTCTCCTTTAAGGGTGTCAATCGTAAAAGCAGGGTTGTTATCAGGTACAGGAAGAATAAATTTTCCGCATGAATGATGATAAACACATCAAGCTGGTTTTGCGTAATAAGCGCGCCTACCACGAATATGAGATAGTTGAAAAATTTGAAGCTGGAATCTCGCTTCATGGTACGGAAGTAAAATCTATTAGGACAGGTAAGCTTAACATGGGTGATTCCTTTGCAAGACCGCGAAACGGTAGCATCTACTTATTGAACTTGCACATTTCACCCTGGGAAACTGCCAATGATTACGATCAGCATGATCCCACGCGTCCCAGACGTCTATTACTCCATAAAAAAGAAATTAGAAAATTGAGTCATGAGATTGAAGCCAAGGGATATACATTACTGCCCCTGTCATTGTATTTTAAGGCGGGAAAACTAAAAGTTGAACTGGGACTGGCAAAGGGTAAAAATATTCGCGATAAAAGGCAGACCTCCCTTAAACGCGATGCCGATCGAGAAATGGAAAGAGCCAGAAAACTCAGTCATTAAGATTACCGGAGAAAACAATTGAAATTTCCACCAGTTAAAGAACAGCTAGATATATTATCCCGAGGAGTTGAAGACTTTGTCTCACCAGAAGGACTTGAACAGAAACTCGCGAAGTCTCTAGCATCAGGTAAACCGCTGAATATCAAGCTGGGGGCAGATCCAAGTCGCCCTGACTTACATATCGGTCATGCTGTTGTTCTGAGGAAGTTGCGACAGTTCCAGGATCTCGGTCATCAAGCTATCCTGATCATCGGTGACTTTACTGCTTCCATTGGGGATCCTACAGGCAGAAACAAGACCAGACCCAGTATAAGCCTTGAAGAAGCTCGTGATTATGGGAAGTCATATCTGGAGCAAGCTTCCTTAATTCTCAATACGGACAGGCTTGATGTGGTGCACAATTCGGACTGGCTGAATACCATGAATTTCTCTGAGGTTATCAAGTTGGCAGCTCAGGTCACAGTGGCACAAATGCTTGAACGTGACGATTTTTCTCAGAGATATAAGGGTGGTACCCCAATCTCTGTTCATGAATTCCTTTACCCACTAGCCCAGGCACAAGACTCAGTCCATTTGCAGGCTGATGTTGAGTTGGGTGGAACGGATCAATTATTCAATCTCCTCATGGGTCGGGAATTGCAGAAAAAAACCAACCAGTCCCAGCAGGTCATTATGACCCTGCCACTCCTTGAAGGTACAGATGGTGTGGAAAAGATGTCAAAGAGCTATGATAATTATATCGGGCTATCAGATTCACCGGCTGAAATGTTTGGCAAAGTCTTATCCATACCAGATGAAATGATCATAAAATACCTCACACTCACTACCAATATTCCTCTGGATGAAGTCAAGCATATCGAAACCAAGATGAAATCCGGGGAAAATCCTCGTGACTTTAAGCGACAGCTCGGTCGTGAATTGGTGAAAGTATACTATGATGATGACGCAGCCATGGCAGCACAGGAAGCTTTTGATAATTTGTTTATCAAAAAAGATATTCCCGATGAAATGCCTGAATTAATGGTTGAGTCAGAAGATGAAACATTGCTGTCCCTACTGGATAAAAGTGGAATGTTTGCCAGCAA
Organism: Fidelibacterota bacterium; assembly: GCA_016784025.1. Lineage (GTDB taxonomy): Bacteria > Fidelibacterota > UBA8477 > UBA8477 > JABMPR01 > JABMPR01. The sequence goes on from JADHVL010000025.1 coordinate 3,942, forward strand.
AGGAGAAATTCGCAGGCTTATCAAACAGAATGCTGTGAGCGTCGATGGTGAAAAAGTCCTGAATGAGTTTTTACCCTTTAATAGCAAAGGAAGTTTTGTAATAAAAGCCGGTAAGCGCAAATTTATTCGGATTATCCACAAATAATACCGCTTGCTCAATCTCCTTCAGGACATGAAAGAATCTTTATGATCGAAATCAAGGGAATCTCGAAAACTTACGATTCCATCGTTGCCGTTGCTAATCTTGACATGATGATTCAGCCGGGCAGAATTTATGGTTTTCTTGGTCCTAATGGGGCAGGCAAGACCACTGCTATCCGCATGCTCATGAATATTATCATACCTGATGAAGGATCGATCCTTTTTGAGGGAGGGGATCAGAGACCTCCAGCAAATAAGATTGGATATCTTCCAGAAGAACGGGGTTTGTACCAGAAAATATCCGTTTTTGAGACGCTGCAGTACTTTGCACACCTTAGAAGTGTTCCACATCCCAATGATAAAATAAAAGCCTATCTCCAGCGTTTTGACCTGGGAACAAGACTTCAGTCAAAAGTCAGTGAGCTCTCCAAGGGCAATCAGCAAAAACTCCAATTTATTAATACCATCCTGCATGACCCTCAGTACATCGTTCTTGATGAACCTTTCTCAGGATTGGACCCTGTGAATCAACTGCTTTTAAAAGAGATCCTTGAGGAGCTGAAACAAGCCGGTAAAACCATCATTTTTAGTTCTCACCAGATGGACCAGGTTGAAAAACTGTGCGATGATGTCGCCTTAATAAATCATGGTCAACTTGTTACTGCCGGGGAATTGAAAACCATTATGCAATCTGAAGGTGTCCAACGTCTTCAGGTTACCCCGGTGAACGCGAAAGATCTGACACATCAGTGCTTTTCAGCATTTAATTCCGAGCGAACAAATGGTTCTGTCTTTATTGAAATTGACGGCCATTCCAAACAGGATATCATAGCTACCCTGAATAAATCAATGGATTTGAAATCTGTAAAGCTTGCCGAGCCAAGTCTGGAAGAAATATTTATTCATCTGGTACAGGGATCCCAATCATGAATGCCTGGAAAATTGCCTGGTTTGAGTATCGTCGAAGAATTCGCTCGAAGTGGTTCCTTATTGGCACCTTCGGTATGCCCATTCTCATTCTCGGTATTAGCCTGGGGACTGGATATATGGCCGGTTCAGGAGCAGGTATTGAGACCAAGAACTTTGGCTTGATTGATGAAACCGGTTTCTACGGTGAACAATTGTCTCTTGTTCTGGACAAGCGCTTCGCCGACAAGGAAACCCCACCGTTTAATATTGCTGTTTCCAAGGGTAGTTTTGAATCATTGAAAACTCAATTCGATGAACTGGTGAATGAAAAGACTCTAGATGGTTACTTCGTAATTCCATATGATTTTATTAGTAATCCAGTGCTTCGAAATTACTCCAGATCTAGTTCAACTTTTCGCTCAACGGATGTTATTGAATCAGAGCTGAAGGAGTTGTTAATTAAAGAGAAAGCTACTTCTCTTCAATTGTCCGATGATGTTCTGGATGAACTCTTTTTTGATGTGGATGTCGCGCATTTTGACATAGGATCTTCCCAGGAGCGAGAGACTGAAGAGCTTATCGCTGATTATATCGCACCTTTTATATTTATGTTTCTACTCTTCCTGGGAATATTTACGGGGGGACAACTTCTACTCAGAGCTGTTCTGGAGGAGAGATCTTCCAGAGTCATTGAAGTGCTCCTATCAACAGTCAGCTACAATGAGTTGATGGGTGGTAAGATATTGGGTCTGGGATTGCTGGGTCTGACCCAGTCAGCCATATATCTAATCGCTGCCTTTTTCGCTGGCAGCTACTACGATTTATCCATTCTTACCCCGGCGATTGGTCTGCTTTATTTCACATATTTCATTCTTGGATATTTATTGTATGCAGGGATCTACATTGGTGTGGGAGCGTTGTTTGATTCTGAACAGGAAGCCCAACAAGCCATTCAGATTATCACATTTATTGCCATTATTCCCATGGTTCTCTGGACCATGGTTATTGAAAACCCCAATTCAACGCTGGTAAATGTTTTAACCTACATACCCCTGGTAACTCCTTTCTTTATGATGATCAAAATTGCAGTGGGGGAAACATCCATTTTTCAAATAGTTACCTCAATTATTGTGATGATAATTAGCGTTTATGGGAGTATTAGACTGGCGGCTAAAGTGTTCAGGACTGGTATCTTGCTTTACGGAAAACGCATCACTTTACCTGAAATTTATAGATGGATCAGAGCTTAGTACATTTCATGGATTGAATATCTTGACATACCTGAAGGTTCATTTATCTTCTTCAGGTTTTTAAAAATGATAATTGATTGCCAAGGGAGAGACAATGGCTGAAAATGTGATAGAATTTACCGATAGCAACTTTAATGCTGAAGTAATTGAGTCAGAAGTACCAGTACTAGTAGACTTCTGGGCTGTTTGGTGTATGCCTTGCAAAATGGTTGCTCCAGTAGTTGCAGAAATTGCCAAAGATTATAGCGGTAAGCTGAAAGTTGGAAAGTTGGACGTAGACGGCAATCCAGAAGTTGCTCAAAAATATGGAATTCGCAGTATTCCCAGTCTTTTGATTTTCAAAAATGGCGAAGTAGCCCAAATGCTTGTTGGTGCTGTACCTAAGCCACAGATTACAGCTAAGGTCGATGCAGTTATCGGCTAATCTCCTTTAAAATGAGTAGTTTTTAAATGCCATCCTGCGGGGTGGCATTTTTTTTACCCCTAAGCACAATCATAACTCTATATTGCAGCCGATATCGGGGTGTCCGGTGACTTCCATCGTGGAGTGCGGGCTGAGATCAAACCCTAAGAACCTGATCTGGATCATGCCAGCGTAGGGAGAATATATGTACCGTTTGACCATCTTACTCGCATCAATTCTAATGCTTAACTCTATGTCAAATGCCCAGGATACATACATTTCTGGGAAAGTTGTAGACGCATCAACGAATTTACCCATCGTAGGCTGCGAAATCATTTCTGGTTCCATTGGAACCATTACCGACGATTCAGGGAATTACTCAATTTCTGGAGATCTGGGTACGAAAGTTATCTTCCAACATATCGCCTATGATCGTATGAGTTTGAATACAACTGAAGTTCCTGAAATAGTCGAGTTAGTTCCCAATTTGTTACGTGGTGAAACTGTCAGTGTTTATGGGTCTCTCAGAACGCAATCTTTGTTGGAGTCAGAAAGTGCTATAAGCATCATCAGTGAGCGGGACATAAACCAGAGTAGCGAACCTCATTTTCAGACACTAATCAACAACATCCCCAATCTGAATTGGGCAGGTGGTAGCTCCAGACCACGCTTTTTTCAGATTCGAGGCATAGGTGAACGATCCCAATTCGCAGGCGACGGTCCACCAAACTATTCCGTGGGTTTCAGTGTAGATGATCTCGATTTGAGTGGGATCGGAATGTCAGGTTTGACCTTTGATGTAAACCGTGTTGAATTATTCCGGGGTCCTCAATCATCGATTTACGGTCCCAATGCCCTGGCTGGATTTATCGTTTTACGTTCAAATGATCCTGGCCAGAATCAGGATAGCTATGTCACCGTTTCAGCAGGAAATGCCAGTACTTTGAATATAGGGACAGCTTTTAATTTACTTTCAAGTCCGAGCCTTAATGCTCGACTCGCTGCCTACAGAGGATACAATAATGGATTTGTGTACAATGAGTATCTGGATGATCATTCTACCAATGAACGACTGGAGACCATGGGCAGATTAAAACTTATCTGGTCTGTTCTACCAGAACTTGAAATCAAAACTACTTTGCTATCAGTCAAACTAGATAATGGGTATGATACATGGAGTCCCAATAATTCTGGTTTCACGACCTATAGCGACAAACCTGGCAAGGATAGCCAAACATTAAACGCAGGTGTCCTAAGAGCCGAATATGCGTTGACACCTCGGACTGAAATATACTCGATCACTTCAGTATCAAACGCGGATATGGTATACAGCTATGATAGTGACTGGGGGAATGATGATTTTTGGGCAAATGCCCCCTATTCATTTGATCCGGCAGTAGAGGGGTGGAGGTATGACTTTTTTGATGAAGTGGCGCGTGTGAGGAATACAACGACTCAGGAACTGCGTGTGGTGCACGCCAGCAAAAATGAATCAATTCATCTCATTGCTGGTGCCTACTATAAAAATCTGACAGAGAAGGATGATGCAGAGGGATATTTATTTGGTGGAGACGAATCAGAGCTAGAGAGCGAATTCCATCTAAGCAATAGATCTGTTTACGCGCAGATTGACTATAGCCCTATTGATAAAATCACTCTGACCTCAAACTTACGGATAGGGAACCGTGATACTGACTATGAAGATAACAAAACTACCTCATTCAGCATGAGTGATCAACTGAACGGTGGGAAAATTGCGATTTTGTATAAAATTGACAATCGCAAATCTGCTTTCATAAATGCAGCCAGAGGGTTTAAGGCAGGTGGCATAAATCAACATCCCCGGATTCTTGACATCAATCGTCCATTTTCTCCAGAGTATGTCAACAACTATGAAATAGGCTACAGAGGTGTTTCCAATAAAGGCATGCTTTCACTCCTGACCTTTTACACTCAACGGGTGGATCAGCAAGTCTCACTTTCCAGCCAGCAAGACGCTATGGACCCTAATAGTTTCACCTATTATATCGGAAACGCTTCAGAGGGTCATGTTTATGGTATAGAGTTGGAACTCCGAAGAGAAATATTCAACCGACTACATCTATCTGGCACATTGGGTCTTTTGGAATCGAAAACCGAGGAATATTCGTTTGAAGTAGCCCCCGATCAATTTGTCACTCTTGGAGATAGAGCTTTTGCTCATGCACCCCAGTATTCTTTCCGAATAGGTGTCGATTACAGGCTAGCCCCTCATATTTCTTTTCGAGCATCCATTTCGGGAAAGGATATATTTTACTTTTCAGAAAGTCATGATCAAGTTTCCGAGTCCTATAATCTCATAACTTCAGGGGTAAGATATTCACTTTCTAAATCTATGGAAGTCTCATTGTGGGTAGATAATCTTTTGGATACCCAGTATGCGGTGAGAGGTTTTTACTTTGGGCTTGAACCACCGAATTATAGTGAAAAGTTATACATGAGTTACGGAGACCCGCGCCATTTTGGACTCACGTTGAAATATAACTTCGGCTTATGAAATACATGACCTCAATCTCTATCTTTATTCTAAGTTGTATGCTGAAACTGGAGAAGCTATGAAAAAGATTGATATGATTGTTGGAATTCGACCTGATTTTATCCGTGCTGCGGCACTGAAAACCGCATTTCAGGATTTTGAAGATACACTGGAGATTCGAATCATTCATACCGGTCAGCACTACGATCCGGAACTAAGCCAGAACATTCTGGAGCAATTAAATCTGTCACCTATTCATGCATATCTAGATATCAATGTTGTTGAGGGAATTGGTAAGATGGCATCCATCATGATGTCCTATGAAACTCAGATCCACATTGATCGCCCTGACATTGTTCTCGTCCTGGGTAATTCCGACTCTGCCTTAGCGTGTTCACTCGTCGCATCACGATCTCATATCGAAGTTGCTCATATTGATGCAGGAGTTCGGTCGTATGATTTTCATATAGTTGAGGAGCAAAATGATATGCTCATAGATCGATTGTCGACCTATATGTTTACATCAAATGAAGAGCCAGTCATACCCCTCATACGTGAAGGATATGACAATAGCAATATCATTGAAGTTGGCAACATTCGTGCGGATGCTGTATTTTCAAATTTGGGATTTGCTGAGGATAGCAACGTTTTGGACCGGTATGGCTTGGAAGAAGGTGCATACATTCTCATGACCCTTCATCACGATCATGTCCTGAGCAATACAGCTTTCCTGATCCCTTTTATGACCATGCTTGAAAAAGTTTCAGAACGGCTACGTATTTGTGTGGTTTTACACCCCAAAACCCTCATGCTTCTGGAGGACATGCCCGAAGTCATGTTGGATCCAGGTGTAAATCTTCAATTTGTTACTTCACAGAATTATCATGATATGTTAAAGCTATTGAAAAATACTGTGGTTGTGGTGACTGATTCCCAGGGGGTTCAGGAAGAGTCAACTGTTTTAGGTGTTCAATGTTTAACCATTGGACATACAAGCAATCGTCCTGTAACCCTTACTAAAGGCACAAATACTTTGGTTGGTTTTGATGTAGAGCAAATCGAAGCCAAGATAGTCTCAGTTATAGAAGGGGATAAGATCGATGGGTATCCCATTGATGGGTGGGAAGGCAAAGCCGGACAAAGAATTGCCAAATATTTTTCGGAAATAGAATAGTCCTCGACTATTAAATTGTTGTGGTGTATTAGATAATTTATATTAATTCATTCAGACAATTGAAATTGTTAGCAAATATTTCAACAAAATGATTAAATCACAGCATAAAATTCGCATTCTAATCGTAGAAGATGAAAGGCTTTCAGCCGAAGATCTTTCAATTCGCTTAGCGCATAGCGATTTCGTCGTGGTTGGTATCGCAGGTACAGGCGCTGAGGCACTTAAGCTGACCGCTGAAACCAAGCCTGATATCATTCTCATGGATATTAAACTTCGTGGCAAAATGAATGGTATCGAGGCAGCCCAACAGATCCATCAGAACCATGCAGTGCCCGTCGTATTCGCCACAGCCTATGGAGACGAAGACCATATTTCCAAGGCTATCCAGGATGCTGATGCATACGGATTTCTTCATAAGCCCATTGATCATCAAGCTGCCCATACCATGATCAAAATAGCACTTACACGCTTTGCAACTGACCAAATGATGCTCAGAATCAATGAGCTCCTGGGAATGAAGGATTCCATTTATAGTGGCTTGGAATCAACTCGCAGCATTGAAGAAATAGCTGCACTTCTTCATAACTCGTTTTCAGCGACAAATATATTCAAAAAGTATTGGATCGTCCTGTGGTCCGATGATGATAAAATTAGTGCGAGTCAAAAAAAGGGTATATCAGATAAAGTCTTCGCTACCTATTTGAAAAAGATGGATCGCAAAAGTCTGGAAAATCAGAAAATGATGATTCCTGATGATCTCATGAATACAATTTTGGATGAAGATACATTTCTCATCCTAATTCGAGGAGAAGATCAGGTTGTCGGTCTTGTTGGATTTGCCTGGAATTTAGGGATTCCAAATTTCCGCAGTGAATTTGCAGTCATCAAGGACGTTGCTCACCTCATTTCACAAAGTATTAAAAATGCCCAGTTGAAAGATGAACAGAAAAAAACTCAAAAGCAGGTGGCTGATTCAGAGGCGCATATCAAAGCAATTGTGGAGCAATCTACTACTGGCATTTATATCATCGATAACGAATCAAAATTCGTTTATGTGAATGATCGACTTTGTGAAATTTTCGATCGACCACGTGAAGAGTTAATCGGTTCAAATTTTTCTGAACATCTCGGTCCTTCTCGCCTCAAGGTGATCCAGAATGGCGAAGCTAAACAGGCAGGGGAGGAAGCTCCACGCGAATATTCCCTGGATATTATGCGACCCGATGGAGAAATGCGTGATATCCTCGTTTCAGCCAACTCATTTGAAGATAGCGAGGGAAATGTAAAAAATGTTGGCCACGCACTAGACACAACGGACCAAAATCTCGCAAACCTTGAACTTAAGAAATTGAGCCAGGCAGTTGAACAAAGCCCTGTCATGACTGTCATTACAGATGTTGAAGGAACTATTCAATACGTAAACGGGCAATTTCTGTCATTGATGGGCTATAGTCATGATGAGCTTATCGGACAAAATCCTAGATTATTCAAATCAGGTGAACATGACAAATCATTCTACAAACATTTATGGGATACCATAAAGAGTGGGACTGTTTGGACTGGGGAGATTGTGAATCGGAAACGAAGTGGTGAACTAACTTGGGGTAAAGCTTCAATTTCACCTATTCGAAATTCTTATGGGATCGTGACACACTTTGTGGCTTTAAATGAAGATATCACCCGACAGAAAACAGAAGAAATTCGCTCACGCAAGGACCAAAAACTCAGAGATGTCCTATATGCCATCACCTCTGCTGCTATACAAGCCCAAGATGTATCTAGCCTGTATGAAAAAATATACCAATTCATAAGCGAAATAATCTCAAGCAGCAATTTCTATCTCGCCATGCTAAATAAGGATGACAACACAATCTACTTTCCTTACGAGATAGATAGTTATGAATCTGAGCTTCCAGAGAGCATTCCATGTGACCCTGAGAGATCTCTCACTGCAAGAACCATTGTCCAACAGAAAACACTTCACATTAAACAGATCGAAATCCGTGAGCTGATAGAAAGTGGCCAGGTCACTATTGCTGGCGAGCTACCAAGTGTTTGGTTGGGAATACCCCTCAAAGTAAAAGATGAAGTTATTGGCGCGTTTGTGCTTCAAGAATATGATGGTCTTACCCAATATGATGATGAAGATGTAAGACTCCTCGATCTGGCTGCAGGTCAGGTTGCCCTCACCATCGATCGTGCCAGAAAAGCCATAGCTCTTGAAGAATTGGCTGATGAATTGGCAAATGCCAATGGCATGAAGGAACTTCTTCTCGATGTAATCACCCACGATCTGAGAAATCCAGCTGGTGTTATCAGTGCTGTCACCGATTTATTGAGCGCTGAAGATAGTGGCAACGAAATGTTCGAACTGCTTCGAGGAAGTGCAGACAGTTTGATGAAGGTCATCGAAAATGCAACTGTCCTGTCCAAACTCAGCATTGGCGAAAATATCTCTAAAGATGACCTTGATCTGGTTCCTATTCTCAGAGAAATTGAGTCTGAATTCGCTTCTCAGCTCTCAACGGCTTCAATGACGCTGAATGTTGACCTTCCAGATTCACTTATTGTCCTGGCAAATCCCATTATATCTGAAATTCCAAAGAACTATATAAGCAACGCCATTAAATATTCTTCCGCTGGTGGTTCAATTAACATTATTTTGGTCAAAGCCGGTGGGAAAGTAGAGCTGAGGGTCGAGGATAGCGGTAAAGCCATTCCTCTCGAACTCAGAGACACAATTTTTGAAAGAAATGTCCAACTCTCTAAAGGCGAAAAGCAGGGACGCGGACTAGGTCTCGCTATTGTGAAGCGAATTGCTACTGCCCATGATGCAATTGTTGGCATAGAGGACTCACCTCAAGGTGGAAACAGTTTCTTTTTAAAATTCTAATCTCCTGATCAACAAATTAAATCAGTTTTGCCTTCCTGTTTGATACGAGATAATCAAGCGTATATTGCGCCCTATGATGAGATCTGAAGTTCGAAATTTTTGCATAATTGCACATATTGATCATGGAAAATCTACACTCGCAGATCGCTTGCTGGAAGAAACCCATACCCTTTCTGATAATCAAATGATGAATCAGGTCCTGGACGATATGGACCTTGAACGAGAACGTGGTATAACCATTAAATCTCATCCAATTCAAGTGAAGTATTCTGCTAATGATGGCAAAGATTATGTTCTAAATCTTATAGACACGCCTGGACATGTTGATTTTAGTTATGAGGTATCCAGAAGTTTAGACGCTTGTGAAGGGGCTTTGCTGTTGGTCGATGCGGCTCAGGGAGTGGAAGCGCAAACCGTAAGCAATGCCATGCTGGCTGTTGAGAGTGGTTTAGAAATCATTCCAATCATAAATAAAATTGATCTCCCAGCAGCGCAAATTGAGAATGTCAAATCCCAAATTGTTGACCTGCTAGGTTGTGATGAGGATGAAATTATTCTAGCCTCAGCCAAAGCTGATATGGGCATTCAGGAAATATTGGAAGCTGTTGTTCTGCGAATTCCGCCGCCAGAGGGTAATGATGAGTTGCCACTCAGAGCTTTGGTCTTTGATAGTACTTATGATGCATACCGTGGTGCTGTCGCCTATGTGCGTGTTCTCGAAGGTCAGCTCAAATCTAAACAGATTGTTCGGTTCATGGCCAGCAAAGAAGAATACGAAGTTGCCGAGCTGGGATATTTCAAGCTTACAAAATTCAAGGGTGATATTTTGCGGGCTGGAGATGTTGGATATATCATCGCCAATATTAAAGATATCAGCGAAATTCGTGTCGGTGATACCGTGACTACCGCTAAGCATGGTGCTTCTGATGCTTTAACCGGCTATCGTGAAGTAAAACCTATGGTTTATTCAGGTGTATATCCCATCATCTCTGATGACTATGCCAATTTGAGAGCGGCTCTTGAAAAACTAAATTTAAACGATGCTGCCCTGACATGGGAACCTGAGACATCAGGCGCTTTGGGTTTTGGATTCCGTGTTGGATATCTTGGTCTCCTGCATATGGAAATTGTGCAGGAACGTCTGGAACGCGAATTTGCCATTGATCTTATCACTACACAGCCCAATGTGAAATTTAAAGTATTTCTCAAAGATGGGTCTCACACTATGGTTGATAAACCAAGTGATTTGCCTGACCCTGGTGATATAGACCATATAGATGAACCCTATGTCACTGCTGAAGTGTTGACCCCACCTACTTACATAGGCAATTTGATGAAATTGATCATTGACAAACGTGGCATTTATAAGTCAACCCATTACCTCGATGAATCCAAGGTTCAAATCTATTTTGAGATTCCTCTGTCTGAGATCATTTTTGATTTTTACGATCAGCTTAAAAGTACTTCAAGGGGTTATGCTTCTTTTGACTATGAACCCATTGATTTCCGGAAGGGTGATCTCGTCAAGTTGGATATTCTCATCGCCACGGAGAGGGTGGATGCACTTTCTCAGATTGTGCATCGGGATAAAGCCTACGACCATTCCCGTAGATTGTGCGCAAAGTTGAAAGAATTAATTCCACGACAGCAATTTGAAGTGCCGATTCAGGGATCTATTGGTCAGAAAATTATAGCTCGTGAGACAGTAAGAGCCTTGCGTAAGAATGTCACTGCAAAATGTTATGGCGGTGATATCACCCGTAAAAGAAAACTACTTGAAAAACAGAAGGCGGGTAAAAAACGAATGAAGCAGGTAGGTCGTGTTGAGGTTCCGCAAGATGCATTCCTGGCTGTGCTGAAGCTTAATGATTAGTCATATCCACTAGGATTTCTGAGAAGCACCAGAAGCGATTCATGGCAAAAAAAGTCTCTGCCCTTAGTCAATACCTAAATAGTTCCAAATCACTCCACTACAGTCTGATACTGACACTGCCTGCTGTGGCAATCTATGAAATTGGAATCCTTCTGCTTTTCAAAGACTCATTATTTGAGTTAAGAAACACCGGGGAAATACTACTTCGAAGTTTCTTTGAATATCTGGGAATGACCAACCCAGTCATTATTTCCACAATCCTGCTTGGCTTGTTTGTGATAGTTATGGTGCGTGGGTACAAAATTGAGAAAAAACCCGGAATTCATGCCAATTACATCATCTATATGCTTTTGGAGAGCATGCTCTGGGGGGTTCTTATTTTCATAAGCCTCCAGCTATTCACCCGGCTACCCCTGCAAATTGTTACCATGCAGGAAAAGCTATCCAATATCAATCTGGCAATTGGTGCAGGAATTTTTGAGGAACTCATATTCAGACTTGTATTGATTGGTTCTATCCTCATCATTCTCCAACGGGGGATGGCGCTGAAGGGAGGCGTTTCGGTTCCTGCTGCCATCCTGCTTTCAGCCGTCGTGTTTGCAGGTTTTCATTTATTTATGGAAGTTTATAGTTTTCCTGTATTTTCTCAACGTGTATTTGGAGGCATTCTCCTGGGAAGTCTTTTTTATAGTCGAGGATATGGGATTAGTGTTTATGCCCATATTGTCTACAACATTCTTATACTGGCTTATTCCTGGTAGATAAAATTTCGTCCTGGTGAATGGAACGAAGTTGCATATTGAATCGTTTACCTGAATGATCAGAAAAACCCATGCCTATTCTAACTAACAATATTATCAATAATTCAGGTAGAAACATCTACTGGCTAATCACATTTCTTTTCTTTTCCCTGGGATGTAGCTTCGGATCCACATTAGCACCAGAAGCCAGAACGGATTCAATTTTATACATATTTGGGTCAGATACTTTGAAGTTCAAAAGAGTTTTCTCTTTAAGCTATCCTGAATACACACCTGCTTTGGATACTTCCAAAAATGATGTGACTGCACCTCACGTACTTCAACCTGCTGAAAGTGGACTGGATGCAGTAGGAAGCATTACCAGAGGGATTCAGGTCTCCAGTAACTCGTCAGTTTCGCTACAGTCTAGTATGTATCTCAAGATCAAAGGCAATTTAAGTGAAGATTATACAGTTCAGGGTGTCCTGACTGACAAAACATCTCCGCTTCAACCCATCGGGAATACCAGACGTTTGAATGATTTTGAGAGAGTCATGATACAAATTAATGGTCCGGCACTGAGTGCTAGCATCGGAGACATCGATTTACGACTCAACAGTGGAAAATATGGAAAAGTGGATCGATACATTGAAGGGATCAGTGTACAGACCAAATCCCATCGTGGAGGTTTGCATGGTGCACTTGGGTTCAGTTATGGAAATTATCATCTGCTCCAAATCCAGGGCAAGAATGGGAAGCAAGGACCTTATAGGCTGTCTGGAAAAGATGGTGAGAAATTTATCATTGTTCTCGCAGGTTCAGAAAAGGTCAAGCTTAACGATGAACGTCTCATACGAGGTGAAAATGATGACTACATCATTGACTATAATGCAGCTGAAATACATTTTACCCAGAATCATATCCTTTCAGCCAATTCCAGGATAAGCGTTGAATTTGAATATGTCCCGGATATCTACCTCGCTTCCTATTCATTTGGGAAACAACTCATTAGTGGGGAAGTGTCTCTTGGTAGTCGTTCGGATTCACCCCTTTTTATATCTGCAGCCTGGCAGGATATTAGAGATGCTCAAAATAACCCTCTGGGAAATATCGAGGAGGCACAACTTCAGCAAATATTTGGGGATCTGGGGGCAAATACCAATACCACAGAGTTGAGCACCGTTGTGTTGGATACACTGAATGGAAGTTATGATCAGGATTCTTCAGGAATCTTGGTTTATAGAGGCGATCAACTTGGAGATTACACTGTAGATTTCAGCTTTGTCGGGCTGGAACGCGGGCAATATCGAAAAGAGCAGAATGCTGTGGCTCCTTTCTATGTATATGATCCTGAGCTTGGTGAATATTTACCTGCTCAACAATACATCGCCCCACAATCTCTATCCATATTTTCACTTTCTGGTCATGCGCATAAATCAGGTTTAGATGCAAATTTCGATGTGGGAATTTCGCAAAATACTAAAAATTTATACGCTTCTATGGCGAAGCAATCGCAACAAATTGCCTGGGATATAGATTTGGGTATCAATCGCCCTCATTTGGAGCTCCGGCTGGGTGACAAACAAATTGAAACTGGATATGTAAGTCATGATGCTATTGAATCACTGGAATACTACCGCAGATGGCATCTTAACGCCAGACTTGATGAGGCTGAACATCTCAGTTACGGTCATCTTCGATTAGGGCAGCGGAATACTCATTATTTAAAGACATCCGTTTCCCAGATGGAACGATCTGGCTTGCTGGTGGGACAACAGGTTCAGATCGAGAGTAAGTCTGATCCTAAAGCACCCCTGAGGGCTGAGTATTCAGCAGTACTCACGAATCTGGATAGTTCTCTTGGTCAAAACCATGCTTTCAAATCTAGATACGTCAGGGGCAAGTTCACATCAGGTGTATCCCTGAATCTGGAGGATGGTTCCTCATCACTACTCCATGCCAGCAACGACCATCTGGAATCTGGCATTAGTACTTCTTATGCATATTCAGTGCATCAACAATTAGGGCTTAGCTATAATCGCAGAATGGATTACCGATTCTCTGAATCAAATACAAGCTTTTTGACTCCAGAGAACATTGAAAATTGGGATGATCTGCGACAAGACTGGATTGCTGATTACAAGTTTGGCAATATTCTTGGTTCAAAAGGGTTATTAAACATGAAGTATCGGGAGCATAGCAGCGATAGTGGTGCTGTCAAACGCTACTATCTAGGCAAGTTTCAGATGAGCGGTAACGCGCTGGATAATCGGTTCAAGTTTCAAGAGAATTTTATTCTGGATGAAGAGCATATTCCAAAATATGACTATCACTATATCGAAGTCGATACAGGCTATGGTGATTTTAGTTTTGATCCGGCGATTCAGGACTATATCCCTCTGCACGGTGGACGTTTTGTACGACAGCGACTCTATTCGGATCGAGAAGAACAGGTTCGGAAGTATGATAATAAATCTAGAGTAGAATACACTTCTCCAGGTTTTGGAAAAATGGATCGTGTTGCTTTCAAAAGTAGACTTGGCTATGAAACTCGACTCAAGGAGGAAGTCCAAAGTCAGACAAGAATTCAAAGTCAAGAAATGCTCAGCATGAATCTTGATGTACAAACAGGCCAGTCGACAAAACTCACAAGTCTGGGTTATTCTGGAAAATCAAATCGGAATAATTCAACACTGTATAACTATGGTGCAGAGGAAAACAAATTTGTTTCACATGGCCTGGATGGTGATTTCGTATGGAATACCAGACATCATTCAAAGTTAGGTGTTATGTTTGAATCTCGAGAGCGGGATTTAGAATACAACGCCCTGGCCCAGGAACAATGGGTATCCACTCGACCATTTTTTAATCACCTCATCAAATTTTCAACTCAACAAAAACTTGAGATGGACATCAAATACTCAATGGTGACAGACAAGCATCTGGACAAAGCGTATTCGGAGGCATTGCTGCACCTTGGTCACAGCCTCAGGATCAAGCGAAGGGGTAGAGTAGATCAGCAACTGGCTCTCTCAAATATTCAGGCTGATGTTAACGCCATTCCCTATTCTGTTTTTTCAGGCAGACAACCAGGTGATAACTGGAAATACTCTGTAAATGGTCGTTATACATTTTCCAGCATGTTTCAAGTTTCAATGAATTATAGCATCCAAAAACGTGGGGATAATCATAACGAACAATACCTTCGCCTGGAAGGAAGAACGCACTTCTAATGCGATATCTGTTCTTAAAAATAAGCCTTTTAGCCCTTTTCAGTCTCTCTCTCCATGGACAGCAAGTTAAGCTTGTACTTAATACCAGCGATGACACTGATACCCTTCAGGTTCAGCAGACAGAAATTGATTCAATTCTCAATTCTCGATTGGTGTCAATCTCTTCAGCTGGGTATTGGGATTCAAGGATTGAATTGTCGCAGGATGTGGAACATCCAAATTTTATCATGGCAAATATCATCCCTGGTGATCCCTCGAAAGTGAGTTATGTCCATTTTTCAGGTTTATCAGATAGAGATTCAGGTTATCTGGAAAAAGAATTTAAAATGGGAGGCCCCAGTATAACCACCGACAATCTCCAGCAAGCGAAACGTCGATTAATCGGACTGGGCTATCAATTGGCAGATGATCCTCAGCTTTCAATTGACTGGAATGCAGAGTACCATTTGAATTACACTGTTAAAAGCCATCCTGAACTTAGAATACAGGGCTTAGCCAGTTTTAACAGAAGTGGAACCGCTGATACAGTCGCCTGGTATGGACAAGTAAATGTGAATATCCCAAATTTTGATGGCAAAGGAAAGTCATTTAACTTTGCCTGGGAACGTCTCACCTCCAATTCTGAATCATTCAACCTGGGATTCCACTATCCCTGGCTATTTCAATTACCCATAGAGGGAGTCTTTGAGTTTGGGAGAGATGTGATTGATGGGAACTACCAGATTGTCCAAAGTACGCTTGGGCTGGAATGGGATATAGACTGGGAACGATCCATTCATTTCAATTATGAGAAGAATGAGTCCATTATCACCCATGAGGGTGCGCTTCTTTTTCCAGATTGGGCAGCTGATAAAAAGCGTATGCTTGGTCTTGGTTATCGACAAACAAGTTTGAATACCCAAACACATCGTGGTGTGTCATTACGAACGACACTATACCAGGAAATGAATTTTGAACCACAATCTATTCGTAAACTCAAGCTACGCTCTGAAGCCGAGTTCCATCTTCTGGCCAATATTTATATTTCACAAAGGCTGGATGCCACCATACAGAATCATACGGTTTCTTTGACTGATCCTTCAATCCTCATGCCTTTGGGTGGTGTGAACAGTGTCAGGGGATATGAAGAAGCCTACGTCCGAGCACCAAATACTATAAGTATGCAGAACACGCTTCACTATACCATTGGAAATCAGTCGCAAATCCTTGCGTTTTATGATTTTGGCCTGCATAATACACAAAATTCAATTGAAAACATCCAGGGGTATGGTCTGGGCATTCAATTAAGAAGTGGAAGGGGACCCATTAGACTCATTTTGGCTTCTCATAAGGGGATAAAAATGAGTAATAGCTTTTTCCATCTTGAATATTCCGGAGGAATTCCATGGATCGATCGATAATCGAAAAGAAAATATTAGACACCTTTAAACGCAATCCTGGTCACTGGTATAAGCACCGTGCCATTATGAAAGCAGCACGTATCAAGGAGCGTGACTACCGTACGCTCAAGATTCTCTTGCTGGAAATGTATCGCAATGGTCTCATTGATCAGAAGGGTCGCAATCAATATGCATATAAACCTAAACAGGAACAAAAAACTGGAGTTTTAGCAGTTACCTCAAGGGGATTTGGATTTGTGGAGTTAAAGGATGGGAGCGAAGTCTTTATTCGTGCTCAACACATGCAGCATGCCTTCCATAAAGACCTGGTTCGGGTACAGATACTGGATAAACAAAAAGGTGATAAGCCAGAAGCTAAGATCATCGAGGTCATTCAAAGACACCTCACAGAATTTGTAGGAGTATACCAACAGGACCGCTTTGGTAAGTGGGTCATTCCCGAGGATAAACGCATCAGAGTACGGTTTGCAGTAGTAGAAGGGGAACAAAGCGCAGCCAGAGACGGCCAGATGGTCACTGTAGAGCTCATCCAGTGGGATGAAGGACATCCAGAGCCACTTGTCAGGATAAAAGACATTCTAGGCTATCCTGGAGATCCTGGGGTTGATATTGCCCTAATTGTGCAAAAACATGATCTGCCGACAACCTGGACATCTAAATCTTTAGATCAGGCCGAATCATTTTCTGAAGAGAGTGTTCAAAATGAAATCGAGAATCGGACAGATCTTAGAAAACTCATGTGTTTCACCATTGATCCAGAGACAGCACAAGATTTTGATGATGCCATTTCCATAGAGGAGACACCCAAGGGTTGGAATCTGGGAGTGCACATCGCTGACGTATCTCACTATGTCAGTCCAGGTAGTCCCATAGATAGAGGAGCCAGGAAACGTGGTTCAAGCGTCTATCTCGTTGGCACAGCTATTCACATGCTGCCGGAAAAACTGGCCTCCAACTTGTGTTCACTGAAGCCACAAATTGACAGACTCAGCATGACTTGCATGATGGAAATTGGACGGGATGGTCAGTTCGGCAAGGCCAAGATCATGAACTCAGTCATTCATTCGAATCAGCGCTTCACATACGAAGAAGTTGAAGAGATTATTCATGGTAAAAAACACACCTATTCAGACCAAATTCATGAAATGGAGAAATTGCGGAAAGTTCTGTTTCGAGACAGAAAATCCAGAGGAAGTATCGATCTGGATCTCCCTGAACCTATTGTCATGTTGGACGAAACCGGTTTCCCTCATGATATCAAACCGTCAAAACGATTAACTGCTCATCGTCTGGTAGAGGAATTTATGTTGGCGGCGAATCGGGTAACTGCTGAATATCTGGATAATAAATTTGTCAAGGCTAAGCTACCTGGAATATATCGCATCCATGAGACGCCTTCAACAGATGACGTGAGCAAGCTGCAGATGATCCTGGATAGGCTAAAAATACCCCAAAAGATCAAAACGCCAGTTAAACCAAAGGACTATCAGATTCTGGTGGAAGCGGTACGAGAGAGCCCCTATAGACACTTTATAGAAAAGGTAGCCCTTCGCTCCATGACCAAAGCCAAATATTCAGTGGAAAATCGAGGACATTTTGGATTGGCTTTCAAATCATACACCCATTTTACCTCACCAATCAGACGTTATCCTGATTTGACTGTCCATCGGCTCCTGAAACAGTATATCAAACAGGATGCTGCCAATCCGCCTTCACAGGCCTCATTGGAAAAATTAGCAGAGCACTGCTCACAGCGGGAGAGAGTTGCCATCGAAGCTGAGCGGGATCATATGAAAATGAAGCAGCTGCAGTATCTCAGCAAACGGGTCGGACAGGAATTTGATGGGGTTATCTCCGGGGTCTTGAATTTTGGCTTCTTTGTCGAACTGGCTGAAAGCTTTGTCGATGGGCTGGTGCACACTGGCAGCCTTAAGGATGACTATTATGAATATGAGGAAAATAATTTTTCTCTTACGGGTAGACGAACCCGTAAAATGTATCGATTGGGTGATCCCGTTAGAGTGAAGGTAACCTCAGTGTCTATCTCAGAAGGGCTGGCAGATTTTGAGGTCTTAAGCAATTAAAGGCTGTGAGAGATTCGTGCCTGTTCTAAATTTATGCTTGGTCATTTTTGTGAATGCAGGGGAGTGCATCAGATGAGAAAGTTTCAGGTTATCCGCTATTCAGTATTGACATTACTAATCATCCTAAACTTTGGTGCATGTGAAAGGCCCAAGGAAAAGGCTATCGGCTATGATCATGTCATTACCGTGGTATGCGATGAAAGAAATTGGGAAGCCTGTGAGCCCATATTAGCTCAAACCCTGGGGAAGGTATATCAAACTCCTCCCACAGAATCCTTATATGCATTCCAAAGAATCAGTCCAAATGATCTAAATACAAATATACTAAACAAAAACTTGATGATATTGACTCGTCTTGAAGAAAAGAGTGGTGTTACCCCCCAGGTACGCTCCATGCTTCCTGATTCTACCATCAGTAATATGCGTAAGAATCCCAAGGGTTATTATCAGCAGGGGGATGCCTATGCCACAGGTCAAGCTCTTGTAGTGGTTGTTGGCAAAACCCTAGCCGATCTACGAAATCGGCTTGAAATTAATCAGGATCAAATCTTCAATTTTATCGAGAAAAAGATGTACGAGCGGAATACTGCCTTCATCTACCGATCTGGTGAACAATTCGAACTTGCTGAGAAGTATTACGATCAATATGGTTTCTATCTCCGCATGATGCATGATTATGTGGAAATAGAAAATCGACCTAAGGATAAGCTAGTATGGTTGGGTCGTGATTTCCCATATAGATGGCTCACGGTTTCATGGGCGGTACCCACAGATTCCACTCTGGAGTATCAATTGAATGACTTGCTGACTGAGACATTTGGTAAAAAACTTAGAGATGTGAGGCTGAATCGGGATTATCTGACATCAGAGTCTATCTGGTTCAAGCAATTCTCGGCATATAAGTACTTTGGTTTATGGGAATCAAAATCAGAGGTAAAAGGTGGCCCTTTTATCGCTTATGGTTTTTACGAACCAGTGAAAGATCGCATATATCTTGTATCTGGAATTGTGCATGCACCTGAGAAGGCCAAAATGCCTTACATTAGACAGGCGGAAACCATCATTCGGACATTCGATACCGAAATATTTGAAGCTGATTAAGGATTTATAGCAAGTGAATAAACGTGTGATGGTAACAGGTATCAACGGTTTACTGGGGCAAAATATTGTGCAAGAGTTTTCCCGAGATCATGATATTTATGGCGTTGATTTAACTCCCGGTATTTTTGGTGCATCCAATAACATCCATGTAAAACAATTGGATTTAAATGACACAAAAGTTCTTGAGGAGCACATCAGGCAGGTTCGACCTGATAGCATTATTCATACTGCAGCCTATACCAACGTTGATAGGGCAGAAGAAGATCAGGACATCGCCTTCTCACTTAATGGTCAGGTTCCAGCATCAATTGCTCGAATGTGTATGGATATTGACATACCCTTGGTTCACATATCCACCGACTATGTGTTTAGTGGTGATTCAGGACCCTACAGGGAGACAGATGCTTGTGATGCGAGAGGTAAATATTCCCTCTCAAAACTGGCTGGAGAGAAAGCTGTTCTGGAATCAGGGGCTGAGGTGGCTGTGATTCGACCCAATGTTATGTACGGTCATGGTGAAAATCTGAGAAGTAGTTTTGTTGACTGGTTGCTGACTGAATTGCGGAATGAAAGATCCGTCAGGATTGTCGATGATCAGTACAATAACCCCACCTATGCCAGACGTTTAGCGTTTGTGATTAGAATGGTTATTGAACAAAAAGCATGGGATATCTGGCATTTTGGATCAAAAGAGATTGTTTCGCGTTATACTTTTGCATTGAAAATTGCAGATACTTTTGGGTTGTCCTCTGCTTTAATTAATGCAATTTCGACGGTTGACCTGAATCAGAAAGCTCCAAGACCCTTGCGCAGCGGTCTGATTTGTGAAAAATTGAAAAAAGAGCTGAATTTTCCCATCATGAGTATTGATGCAGAACTGGCTCTGCTTAAGGAAGAAATGAATGTCGCGTAATTTAACAATTATACCTACTTATAACGAAAAAGAGAACATACTCCTTGTTATAGATAAGGTGCTATCTCTTACTGTAAAAACAGACATTCTCATTGTGGATGATGGTTCACCAGATGGCACAGCGGATATTGTAAAAGACCGTCAGAAAGACACGCCTGAGTTGCATCTCATGGAGAGAGCGGGTAAACTCGGTCTTGGCACCGCGTACATCGCCGGTTTTAAATATGCCATAGAGCATGAGTATGATACAGTTGTGCAGATGGATGGTGACTTTTCCCATGATCCAGAAGTTATTGAAACCTTTCTCAAAGAAATTGAAACCAACGACCTGATTATTGGATCACGATATTTAAATGGTATTAGTGTGGTAAACTGGCCACTTCAACGATTGATGCTGAGCTATTTTGCAAGTAAATATATTCAAATGATTACCCGCATGCCTGTGAATGATGGCACCGGTGGTTTTAAATGCTGGCGGGTTGACTTTCTGAAGCAACTCAATCTTGATAAAGTGAGAAGTAATGGGTACTCATTCCAGGTTGAGATGAATTTCAGAGCCTGGAGAAAGTCTCCCGACAGAGTGAAAGAAGTGCCAATTTTATTTGTCGATCGCACGGTGGGCCAGAGCAAAATGTCCAAGGCCATTGTTAGAGAAGCTATTTGGCGTGTTTGGTGGTTGCGGTTGATGGCATTGTTGGGAAAAATTTAAGTCCTTTCTTCAAAACCTAATTTTATGAAGCTCTCCATTGTTATTGTCAATTACAATGTAAAAGCCTTTTTACAGCAGGCCCTAGAGAGTATCCTCAAAGCCACAGATTCAATTGAAACAGAAATGTTTGTTGTAGATAACCACTCTGTCGATGGCAGCATTGAGATGCTTCAGTCACAGTTCCCACAAATTCACCTGATCCAAAACCAGAATAACCGGGGATTTGCCAAGGCAAACAATCAGGCTATTAAAAAGGCTACAGGCGAATATATCTGGCTCCTCAACCCTGATACACTGGTTCAGGAAGACACCCCTCAAAAGCTGATTCAAGTTATGGAAGCTGATGAGAAAATTGGTTTACTGGGATGCAAAATCCTTAACGATGATGGCAGCCTCCAGTTGGCCTGCCGGAGAAGTTTCCCCACACCATGGGTAGCTTTCACCAAACTGCTAGGCCTGGCCAATATTTTTCCGAAATCAAAATGGTTTGGTCGCTACAATTTGACTCACCTCAATCCCGATGAAGCTTATGAGGTAGAGGCCATTAGTGGATCATGCATGTTTATTCGTCGGGAAGCATTGGAAGAGGTTGGTACGCTTGATGAAACCTTCTTTATGTATGGCGAGGACTTGGACTGGTGCTACAGGTTTGGACAGACCAGTTGGAAAGTTTATTACACTCCCGATACCAGCATTGTTCATTACAAAGGTGAATCTTCAAAAGTAGCACTATGGGATACCAACACTCACTTCTACCGAGCGATGGATATTTTTGCCAAAAAACATTTTAAGTCGTCAAGACGTTTTCCAATCCACTGGGTACTTCGTCTGGGTATTCTCGCAAGATATTTTCTATCAATTCTCAGTAAGATTAGTAAGAATGCTGCTGCCTATGTGCTTGATCTTTCAGGTCTTTTGATCCTGACCTTGATAGCTATTTATATCAAATTCAAGACTTTTGATGTTCTTGGTCAATACATGTACGTACTTCCCGTCTACCTGGGAAGCTGGTTGGCTGTTATCACAAGTCTTGGATTGTACAGAACTTACAAGTATTCAGTAAGTAGAGCTGTATTGGCTGCGACCCTGGGATTCTTGATAAACGTCACCTTGACATATTTTTTCAAGGATTATGCCTTCTCACGTGTTGTCATGCTGATTAGCTATCTGGGAGCTCTATTCTGGATTTCAGGCTGGAGAATAGTTGCTTCCTCACGACGAACAGAAAATTTCGTATTGGGAACACAGCGAACTCTGGTCATAGGCGATTTCCAAAGTGCCAGCGATATCTTTTCAAGGCTTATGACTAACCTTGGGCTTGGTTATACCCCTGTAGGGATCATCGCAACTGATGGATTAGAGCATGATGATGATAGAATTATTGGGCACCTCGACGATTTGATGGCTCTGGTTCAGTATCACCGCATAGATGATGTCATCTTTACCTCTGACAATATTGAGTTGAGTCAGGTGTTTGACTATTTACCGACTTTGAGTCAGCAGGGTGTCAAAATTAAACTGGTTCCTGGGAATCTTTCCTTTATCGTTGGAAAATCTGCAGTAGAAAATTTACAGACCGTTCAATTCGTAGATATGGATTTTAAATACTACCATACCGGGGCAAAAATTGTAAAACGGCTTGAAGATTTAATAATTTCACCCCTTCTTTACATCGTCTTGCGACCATTTCAAACGCTTATGGTGAATTCAAAGTCCATGACAGCTACCGATATTCAAATAGGTGGCAAGACATATTCCAGCTATAAAATGCCAGACGGACAGGTCTCATTTTGGAGTAATTTAAGCTTGCTTCCCCTTGTGATTCGGGGAAAGTTGAGCCTCGTCGGATCCCCAATTGATCTGGTGGACAAAGGATGGGATATTAAACGTGGCATTTTCAGTCTTGAATCCGTGCGAGGGGGATCTCAGCTCAGTGAAGATGAGAGGTATTCATTGTTGAACTACTATCTTCACAATCATTCAGTCCTCCTTGATTTTGAAATTATTATTAAAGCCTTCTTAGGAAAGTGATATGAGTAAAACAGTATTAGAATTCGAAAAACCAATTCATGATTTAGAACAAAAGATCATTGAAATGGAAATCATGTCCAGCGATTCAGATGTGGATATGAAAAAGGAGATTAAAAAACTCCGCAAAAAACTTATCGATCAATCTATTAAGATCACTAAAAATCTTTCTCGATGGCAGCGAGTGGAACTTGCTCGACATGCTGATCGTCCCCATGCTTTGGATCTCATTGATCTCATGTGTGATTCGTGGATAGAGCTCCACGGAGACCGCCTTTTCGGAGATGACAAGGCCATTGTAAGTGGTATTGCTCGTATTGACGAACAGCGAATGATCATAATAGGTCAGCAAAAGGGACGCTCCACCAAGGACAATCTCTACCGCAATTTTGGTATGCCATACCCTGAAGGATATCGCAAGGCTCTACGACATATGAAATTGGCTGAGAAATACGGATTGCCAGTTGTCACGCTTGTTGACACAATTGGTGCGTATCCAGGGCTGGAAGCAGAAGAACGCGGTCAAGCAGAAGCCATTGCAAGAAATCTTTTTGAAATGAGCCATTTATCAGTCCCAATCATCGTTATTGTTATTGGTGAGGGCGCCTCAGGTGGTGCTTTGGGAATCGGGGTTGGTGACAGACTCATCATGCTGGAGAATACATGGTATTCAGTTATCTCTCCTGAGGGTTGTGCATCCATTCTTTACAGGGATGCTACTCAAAAGAAAAAAGCCGCTGAGGCCATGCGTGTGACTGCAGAAGACCTTTTAGAGATGGGAATAGCTGATAGAATCATTCAGGAACCTCTGGGTGGCGCTCACCGGGACTATAAGGGTACGGCAAAGATACTAAAAGAAGTCATCCTGGAAGAACTGGATGCCATCATTGGAATCTCAGTTGATGAGATGATTGAAAAACGAATCCACAAAATTGAGAACATGGGTGCCTGGGAAGGTAATTGAGGCGTATGATCCGCTACGATTATCATTTTAAAGTCAGGTATAAAGATATCGACCAAATGGGAGTCATGTACTACTCCAGATACTATGAATATTTTGAAGCCGCTCGAACTGACATGATGAGAGAGCTGGGTCTCACATATAAAGCACTGGAAGCTGAAGGCATCATGATGCCCGTGGTACACAGTGAATCAGATTATTTCCATGGGCCAGGTTTCGATGACCACTTGACCTGCATTACTGAAGTTACTGAATGGCCAAAAGGGAAAATGGAAATTCTTTACACCTTGGTCAATGATAATGATCCTGAAAAAGTATTAAATCGTGGTAAAACAATACATGCATTTGTCAAAATGAATGGAAGACCTACTCGGATGCCAGATTCATTGAAGCAAGTCCTTGCAGAGAAATGGAAAACTAAACAATGAGCAACGAGTTAATATTTTTTATTCAGACAATTATTGGTCTGGCCATGGTTCTTTTTGCTTTCCGCATGGGAAAAAACTGGCTGTATGCACTTATTGCCATCAATTATGTCCTGGCAAATATTTTTGTTACAAAAACCATAACACTTTTCGGATTTGAAGCCACTGGTGGAAATGTTCTGTACGGAGCCATATTCCTCAGCACTGACATTCTTTCAGAATACTATGGTAAAGCCGCTGCTCGAAAGGGTGTATTTATTGGGCTAGGAGCAACCCTGTTTTACCTCGTCATGTCCCAATTTATGATTTCATATGATGCAAGTCCCAATGATTGGGGTGCATCAGCGGGGATGGATACCATATTCAGCTTTGCACCCGGTATCGTTCTGGCTAGTGTAATCGCATATCTGGTGTCTCAACTTCATGATGTCTGGGCATTCCATTTTTGGAAAGAAAAATTTGAAGGAAAATTACTCTGGGTAAGGAATAATTTATCCACAGCTTCCAGCCAATTAATTGATTCAATAACTTTTGCAATTCTAGCCTTTGCTGTTTTTCCCAGACTATTCCTTGATCCAGGTAGTGTGCTGCCCATGTCCGTCGTCTGGGAGATCGTTCTCACAACCTATATTTTGAAACTTATTGTCGCATTTATTGATACCCCATTTATCTATTTCAGTCAAAGATTTGGACCAATACACGAATTGAAATAGGGGAGTCTCACTTTTCATTTGTCCTCAGATTGGCATGGTTTATATTTGCGCGCTTTTTCAATACGGAGACGTGGCCGAGTGGCTTAAGGCGGCGGCTTGCTAAGCCGTTGTACGTTTAGGCGTACCGTAGGTTCGAATCCTACCGTCTCCGCATTTTTGACATAGAATCTTATATTCGAACACTACAATTTGTTTGATGATAATGGTTCGAAACGGAGCGTAGCGAAGTAAAGCGAGGGAGTCCCAAGGGGACGACGCTCAGCTAATCCTACCGTCTCCGCATTTTTGACCCTATCTAAGGTTAGAAATTGGTTAAGACTACACTGGAGGTGTAGGCTAATTGGTAAGTCACCTGTCTTGAAAACAGACGTCCGTAAGGACTTGGGAGTTCGAGTCTCTCCACCTCCGCCATCTCACCATAGTATCTAAAACACCCGAATTAATTCGGGTGTTTTTACATCTACCTTTAAAGCGGCCAGATAACTGGAATCAGTATGACCCCAATGATTCCCAGAATGATATGCAGGGGAATACCGGCCCGCATAAAATCCATATAACGATATCCACCCGGTGAAAATACCATGGTATTGGTCTGATATCCATTAGGAGTCATAAAAGATAGTGATGCGGCAAACATAATGGTCATGATGAAGGGCATGGGATCAAGACCCAGAACACCAGCAGACTTTATAGCCAGTGGTGTCATAATGATTGCAGTGGCTGTGTGAGAGAGGAAGGAAGTCATCAGCATGGTGATAAAAAATAGAATTCCGATGAGTCCAACATGTCCGAATTGACTGCTGGCGGTGGTAATGATACCACCAATTCTCTCTGATAGGTGAATGGTTTCCATGGCATCACCCAGAGGTATAAGCGCCGCAATCAAAAAAATAACAGTCCAATTTATGGACTTGTATGCTTCCTGAGACGGTACAATCCCTGTTGCCATCACCAGAATGGCTCCCAGGAGTGATGCTTCCATAATGGATAAGATATTAAGAGCGGCCACACCAACCACAATGGGGATGATAGCTACGGCTAGCCACCAATATTTTATTTTGTGAAGTTTTGTGTCCAATTCCTCTAATATGATAAAATTCGGATCGGTATTTAAAGCAGCCATGCGCGTTCTTGAGCCAAAGATCAGCAAGGTGTCAAAATGTTTTAATTTGACATGGGCTACTTTGGTTCGCATGAGTTCACGATAACGGCGTAGTGCCAGAACGAACAAGCCATAGCGACGCCTGAAATCCACTTCCATGAGCGAAGATCCTGCCAGACTGGAATTGGGTGAGATCATGGCTTCCATGAGGATATTTTCATTATCAGCCAATTCATTGTCATCCATCTTGATATCGGTAAGAAGGAGAACTTTTTGCTCTGCCCGAAATATTTGCAATTTGTCAACCGAACACTGAACCAGGAGAATATCATTTTCCTTTAAGACAATATTTCTCATATTGGTTGTGATATGATTCCCATGACGGATGATTTCCAGCACTGTCAACTCATAAGTCTGTCCCAGCTTCAAATCCATAAACTTCCGTCCGTTGAGCGGTGAATCTTGCGGGATTTTGACCTCAGTAAGATAGGTTCCGAGGTGATATTTTTTTGTCAGTCCAGAAACAGGAACTCGTGACGGTAAAATCCACTTCTGAGCAGCTAGAATAT
The DNA here is from genome assembly GCA_016784025.1 of Fidelibacterota bacterium. Classification (GTDB taxonomy): domain Bacteria; phylum Fidelibacterota; class UBA8477; order UBA8477; family JABMPR01; genus JABMPR01. Next base: position 31,078 of record JADHVL010000025.1, read on the forward strand.
ACAATAGAGTTGCTACGACGAGGATGACACCCAATTTACTCAACTCAAATACACCTATGTGAAAGCCGGCCTCAAAGGCAATATCGTTCACAATCAGATTGGTGGATGTACCGATAACGGTACAAGTTCCACCGACTATAGCAGCAAAAGACAGGGGTATCATTATTTTAGATGCACTAATTTTTAAGCGATGGGACAAGTCTGTTGCCACTGGGATCAAGATAGCCACAGTAGCAGTATTGTTGATGAATGCTGAAAAGATGCTTACAGATAGCAAGAACAAAGTGGTTACTAACCAATTCCTACCACGTCCATTGTTTTCCAGCCAGATCGTAAATACGCGGATAAATCCAGTCTTGGTAAATGCATGACTCAAAATGAACATTGCGCCAATTGTGATGACGGCCTTATTGGAAAAACCACTGATTGCTTGATGTTTGTCAATTAGACCTGATAGTAATAATGCAGCCAACACTAAGAGGGAAGTGACTTCAATGGGAAACCATTCACGGATAAAGGCGATTATGGAAAGGATGAGTATCGTGAAGAAGATGATGGATTGAGTGTCTGGCATAGGTAGCATTTTAGGGCTTGTTGAGGTGAATGCAAATGGAAGGTTTTAGCAAAAGAAAATAATATAACTCACGCTCTTGGGTGTTGATTCTCTGTCATATATGTATATTTTACGTCATTATGGCAGAATTTAAACTAAAAACTGAATATTCCCCAAGTGGCGATCAACCCGAAGCAATTGAAGAACTCATTGGTGGTTTAAAGTCAGGGGCTCCCTTTCAAACCTTACTTGGAGTGACAGGTAGTGGCAAGACATATACTGTAGCTAACGTCATCCAGGAAGTCCAAAAACCCACGCTTATAGTTTCTCATAATAAAACGCTGGCAGCGCAATTATATGGAGAGTTCAAATCCTTCTTTCCTGAGAATGCTGTTGAGTATTTCATTTCATATTATGATTATTATCAGCCTGAAGCGTATCTACCTGTAACAGATACATTTATCGAGAAAGACATGTCGATGAATGAGGAGATTGATAAGTTGCGATTAAAAGCCACTAGCGCTTTGCTGTCTCGCAAAGATGTTATTGTCGTGGCTTCTGTTTCATGTATTTATGGATTAGGGGATCCCCAGGAATACAAAAAATCGCTTGTTATTATCAATAAAGGTCAGAGCTACAACCAACGCGATATCATGCGCAAATTGGTGGACATCTACTATGAACGCAATGACATCAATTTTATACGGGGAAAATTCAGAGTACGCGGTGATGTGCTAGAGATTTTTCCAGCATACAACGAAAATGCAATTCGTATAGAGTTCTGGGGTAATCAGGTCACAGATATCATGACCGTTGATCCTCTTACGGGAGAAGTTCTTACTGAGGATGATGTGTGTGTTGTCTATCCAGCCAGGCATTTTGTTACTTCAGACGAACATATCGCCAAAGCTTTAGGTCGCATTGAAGAGGAATTAAAGGAACAAGTAGGAGAGTTTCGCATCAATAACCAGTTGCTAGAAGCACAGCGCATTGAGCAACGTACCAAGTTTGATATGGAAATGCTGAGAGAAGTTGGTCATTGTTCTGGTATTGAGAATTACAGTCGCCACCTCACGGGTCGAAAACCAGGTGAAAGACCATTTACCTTACTGGACTTTTTCCCAGATGATTTCCTCATGATTATTGATGAGTCTCATGTCACATTGCCTCAGTTCCGTGGGATGTACAATGGGGATTATTCACGTAAACGGAATTTGGTGGACTATGGTTTTCGTCTACCATCAGCCCTTGATAACCGACCCCTCAAACTTCCTGAATTTGAGGATTCAATGAATCAGGTCATTTTTACAACGGCTACACCAGCCGATTATGAGTTAGAAAAATCCGATGGGGTGGTCATTGAACAGGTGATTCGACCTACTGGCCTGCTGGACCCAGTGATTGATTTACGATCCAGTGAAGGTCAGATTGATGATCTCATGGAAGAAATCAATAAACGAATTGAAAATAAAGAACGTGTTCTGGTCGTCACACTCACCAAACGTATGTCAGAAGATCTGACTGACTACCTCACAAACTACAATCTACGTGTTCGTTATCTCCACTCTGAGATTGACAGCATTAAACGTATATCCATTCTTAGGGATTTACGTCTCGGTGAATTCGATGTTCTTGTTGGTATCAATCTTTTGAGGGAGGGTTTGGATCTACCTGAGGTATCCCTGGTCGCCATTATCGATGCTGATAAAGAAGGATTTCTCAGAAGTAAAACCTCACTGATGCAGATTTCTGGACGTGCAGCCCGCCATGCCAATGGCAAAGTCATCCTTTACGCCGACAGGGTTACTGCCAGTATGCAGTACCTCATGGATACGACCCAACAACGACGGGAAAGGCAAATAGCTTACAATAAAGAACATGGCATCGTCCCTATCACTATCTACAAGACCCATGACGAAATTATGGGGATTACCAGTGTTGCGGATGCCATGCATAGCAAGGAAGAAGCAATCAAGGAAAGCCTCAAGAAATATGACACAGACTATGTTACTGGCGAACTTCTTGATACGATGCGGCAAGATATGCTCAGAGCAGCCGAAGGTCTGGATTTCGAAAAGGCAGCCATGATCCGGGATGAGATCAAAAAGGTTGAAAACGAGATGAAACGATAAAAGCATGAGTAACTCAATGTATTTTGAAAATGATCGTACAAACACCTTACAAAGAAAATTTGGAATTCTTGGACAATCTGCTGGGGTTCAATCCATGCTGGAAACCATTGAGCAGGTAGCACCAACCGACATTTCAGTCTTGATTGCAGGTGAAAGTGGGTCAGGTAAGGAACTGGTTGCAGCTGCCCTTCACAAGCATTCCAGAAGATCGCATAAACCTTTCGTCATTGTAAATTGTGGGGCCATTCCTGCCGGAATAATCGAAAGTGAGCTATTTGGCCACAAGAAAGGTGCATTCACCGGTGCTGGGAGCGATAGAAAAGGATATTTTCAGGCTGCAGATGGGGGTACTATTTTTCTGGATGAAATTGGTGAAACACCACTTGAGACTCAGGTAAAATTACTACGAGTCCTGGAACAGGGTGAATTCCTACCAGTTGGTTCTTCATCCTCCATGAAGGTAGATGTGCGTATTGTGGCAGCCTCAAATAGAAATTTGGAAAAAGAGGTTGATTCCGGTTCATTTAGAAAAGATTTATTTTACCGCCTTAAAGCTATTACGATTACTGTACCATCCTTAAGGGATAGACGTGATGATATTGCACTATTGGCCAATAAATTTGCCAATGATTGTGCCATTCGGAATCAAATCCTATTCAAGGGATTCTCTGAAGGGGCCTTGAAGGTCATGAGTCAGCATCGCTGGCCTGGCAATATTCGTGAGTTAAAAAACTTCATTGAAAGCATGGTCATACTGGAAAAGGGTGGGGTGATAAAGACTGAAGTTATTTATCGGTATTTGAATGCTGAATCTAGTCCTACGGAACTCAATCCCTTACTACCGGTTAAATTGGATCGAAGCGTGGATCAGGCAGAGCGGGAGCTTATTCTTCAACAGCTCTTCATGCTCAGACGTGAAATTGCAGAGATGAAAGGTCTGATTGATGAAGGTTTAGTACCTCGGAAGACTGGTGAAAGTAATGGCGAAGAATATCATACTGCCCTGGAAGTATTGCCCGATGACCACAGTAATGAGATTCAAGGTGATGATTCTATTACCATCCTAAATCCTCAAATGCTTGGGACACTTACGGCTGCCCAGGTCGAGAAAGAGCTTATCACCAGAAGCCTGGAACGATTCAATTTTAATAAGCGTAAAACTGCTCAGGCCTTACAAATGGCTGAGCGAACACTCTATAGAAAGATCAAAGAGTATGAGATTGTTAAAGAAAATTAGCCCCATTCTATTTACAGCAATTTTCGTTGCTGGGTGCGGTATCTATTCATTTAAAGGGAGTATTCCCGATCATCTTCACGATGTGGAGTTGGTCACCTTTAAGAATTTGACCACTGAATTTGCTGTTGAGACAGATATTGAAGAGGCACTCACAGAAAGAATGCTCAACGAACAATTACTCTCTCTTTCAGCAAAAGAGACCCCTGATTCTCATATTGAAGGCAAAATTAATAGTATCACAGATAAGCCTAATAGCTTTGATGAGAACGAAAATATTTTAGAATATCGTCTTGAATTTCGCGGAGAGGTGATCTGGTATGACCATATTCGTGAGACAGAGATATTTAAAAAGAATTTTACGGTTTTCGGCACCTACTTTAGTGAAGACGAAAATGCCAATCGAAGTGATGCCGAAAAACTTATGCGCGAAGATGCGTATACTGAAACGATTGAAAAACTGATTGATTTTATTATTGAATCGATGACGGAAGAATGGTAGTAATGGAAAAACAAGGCAAGGACATGCAAGAATACTTTATACAGAATGCAAAAGATTTCGTAGGGGAGACTGTTACGCTCAAAGGATGGGCCTACAACGTCCGTAAAGGTGGTAAAATCTGGTTCCTGCTGCTTCGAGATGGTACAGGCATCATGCAATGCGTGGTAACTAAATTCGACGCCGATGAGGATTCCTTTGATATAAAAACCCTGATTACACAGGAATCATCAGTCATCGTAACAGGGGAAGTGAAGGAAGAACCACGGTCTCCAGGCGGTTATGAAATGTTGGTTCTTTCAATGGAGCTGGTATCGGTATCAGATGAGTACCCCATATCAAAGAAAGAGCATGGGACAGATTATTTAATGGACAATCGCCATCTATGGCTGCGTTCTAAAAGACAACACGCTATTATTCGTATTCGCCACACTATAGTCAAAGCCATCAGAGATTACTTCGATGATCGCAATTTTACTCTGGTAGATTCACCGATTTTCCAGAAAGCCGCTACAGAAGGAACTGCTACGCTGTTCGAGACTGATTATTTTGGAGAGAAAGCTTTTTTAACACAAAGCGGACAGCTCTATGGTGAAGCTGGTGCAGCTGCTTTTGGAAAAATCTACTGTTTTGGTCCAACTTTCAGAGCAGAAAAATCGAAAACACGTCGTCACCTCACTGAATTCTGGATGGTAGAACCTGAGATGGCCTACTATGACCTGGATATGAACATGGATGTGGCTGAAGATTTCGTTTTTTACATTGTTTCACAAGTTTTAGAGCATCGTAAACCTGAGCTGGAAACGCTTGAGCGAGACATTTCCAAATTAGAAGCTATTCAGAAACCATTTCCTCGCATATCATACACTGATGCTGTCAAGCTTCTGAATGACAATGGCGTTGAGTTTAAATGGGGTGATGACTTCGGTGGTAGTGATGAAACCATTATTTCAAGTCAGTTTGAAAGTCCTGTCATGGTGCATCGTTATCCGTCAGCCATTAAGGCATTTTATATGAAACGTGATCCTGAAAACGATAAACAGGCCATGGCATTAGATATGTTAGCTCCTGAAGGCTACGGAGAAATCATTGGTGGCTCACAGCGTGAGGATGATATAGAAGCCCTGGTTGGTCGGATAAAGGAGGATGGTGCCACAGAAGAAGACTACAGTTGGTACCTGGATTTACGTCGATATGGTTCTTTCCCGCATTCAGGTTTTGGATTGGGTGTTGAAAGGGTTGTAGCCTGGCTGTGCGGCTTACATCATATTCGTGAAACCATTCCCTTCCCACGTACTATTTCCCGCCTGAATCCATGATGAATTCTGCACCCAGCAAACGAATAGCCATTATTGGAGCAAGAGACGCAAGTCCTGCAGGAATCCAATTCGCCTATGAAACGGGCAAACTCCTCGCTGAGAGTGGAGCAATTGTGTATACTGGCGGCGGTTTAGGCATCATGGAGGCGGCCAGTAAAGGTGCCAAAGCAGCTGATGGTATCGTGGCAGGAATTCTTAAAGATTCAGATGGTCTTGATGCCAATGATTTCATTGACGTTCCCATTATGACTGGCATGGGCGATCTCCGTAATGCTATCATCATCAGGTCAGTTCATGCTGCCATCGCAGTGGAGGGAGCTTACGGCACCTTGTCTGAAATCGCCTACACACTGGGATATGGCAAACCTGTAGTTGGGTATAATTCATGGGATATTAAGGGCGTAGAGTCTGTCCATACTCCTGAAACTGCTGTAAAAAGGATATTCGAATTGATCGGGGATGCAGACTAATGGTTAATGATCTTAAATTAGTTATCGCCCAGGTCAATCCAACTGTAGGCGCCTTACAGGCTAATACAGAACAGGCTTTATCTATAATGGAGCAGATGGAGGCCTCAGGGAAAGATTTATTGGTCTTTCCAGAAATGTTTATACCAGGATATCCACCTCAGGATCTCATTCTTGAAAAACATTTTATCCTGGAAAACCAAAAGATGGTGGACAAGCTGGCTGCGGCCTCAGGCGAAATGCTCACACTTATTGGAGCTATTCACTATGATGGGGCTGATACCTATAATGGTGTCGCCGTCCTTCAGAATGGAGAACTCATCCAATGGGTTCATAAATCGTTGCTACCCACCTATGATGTGTTTGATGAATGGCGTTATTTCAAACCTGGCCGCGATAATGAGCCAGTAGCCATTACTTTTCGAAATGGTGAAACACTCCGCCTGGGAATTCATATCTGCGAAGATTTGTGGGATGAAAATATTGATTATAAAATTTGTGATATTCTCGGTGACAGAGGTGTTGATCTCTTCATTAACTTATCTGCTTCGCCCTTTGTAACTAATAAGTATATTGAGCGTAGTAACCTGATAGTCAATAAGATAGAGAAATATAATAAACCATATATTTATGTGAATTTAGTCGGGGGCCAGGATCAACTTGTATTTGATGGGATGTCAATGGTTGCCGATGAAAATGGTGAGTGGGTCCATATTTGCCCTCAATTCAACGAAGGCATATGTGAGATAGTCCTGCCGGCTTCTCCAGATACAAGAACCACGGTAAAACTACCAAATATCTCAAAAGAAGAACAGGTTTTCAAAGGATTGGTCCTTGGTGTACATGATTACTTTGCCAAAACGGGACACACCAAGGCAGTTCTGGGCTTATCTGGTGGTATTGACTCTGCCGTCACTGCAGCTATTGCTGTGGAAGCTCTGGGTGCTGATAATGTTCTCGGTATTGCTATGCCTTCCAAATATTCTTCTCAACACAGTGTTACAGATGCAGATGTACTTGCAGCCAATCTAGGTATGAAATATCTGAACGTACCTATAGCCACTATTTTCGATGGATTCCAGAGCACCTACTCTCAGATACTTGGTGCACCCATCAGCGGCCTTCCTGAGGAAAATTTACAGGCTAGAATTCGCGGAAATATCTTGATGAGCTTTTCCAATAAAGATGGCAGCTTACTTCTCACAACAGGCAATAAGACTGAAATTGCCCTGGGATATTGCACGCTTTATGGAGATATGTCAGGCGGATTGGCAGTGATAAGCGATATAGGGAAACGTATGGTTTACCGCCTTGCCAACTACTATAATGATATCAACGATAGTGAAATCATTCCCCAAAATACCATTACTAAAGAGCCCAGTGCTGAACTTCGAGACAACCAGGTGGATCCCTTTGATTATGAGGTCGTGGGACCCTTGGTAAATGCCATTATTGAGGAACATTCTGATCTTGAGACCCTCGTGGCTAAAGGTTGGGATGAAGAACTGGTTAAGGATCTCCTCCACAAGGTGAGAATTAATGAGTATAAGCGTCAACAAATGCCTCCTGGAATACGGGTTTCGTCGAAAGCTTTTGGTATTGGCCGTCGTATGCCAATTGTGAACCACTACCGTCAAGACAAATAATAACTCCTCTCCTTCATCATTCATCATGCCATATCGGCATGTATATTTACAATAATGCGCCTTTATGGCATGAATGATCTGTTGGCACAAGACTTGTCATGGTAGTGGTGCTATGAATTGCGAAGCAAATATAAGTGAACATATAATCGAGGTGAAAAATGGGTAAAGTTATTGGTATTGATTTAGGTACCACAAATTCTTGCGTATCCGTAATTGAGGGGAAAGACTCTGTAGTAATTACGAACGCCGAGGGAGGAAGAACTACTCCTTCAGTTGTTGCATTCACGAAAGAGGGGAATCGACTTGTAGGACAGCCTGCCAAAAGACAGGCCATTACCAATCCTACTAACACAATCTATTCTGTAAAAAGATTTATGGGTCGTAAGTTTACTGAAGTAGAACGCGAAATCGAAGAAGTTCCATATAAAATTATTAGTGGCCCAGGCGGTCGCAGCCAGATTCAGGTAGGCGATGATTCTTACTCACCACCAGAAATTTCAGCCATGGTACTTCAGAAAATGAAGCAAACTGCTGAAGAATATCTTGGTGAAAAAGTCGACGATGCCGTTGTCACCGTACCTGCATACTTTAATGATTCTCAACGTCAAGCGACCAAGGATGCTGGTAAAATTGCCGGTTTGAATGTCCTACGTATTATCAACGAGCCAACTGCAGCCGCTCTGGCTTATGGGTTGGACAAGAAAAATGATGAAACCATTGCAGTATTTGACCTAGGTGGTGGAACTTTTGATGTTTCCGTACTTGAGCTCGGTGATGGAGTTTTCGAGGTAAAATCAACTAATGGCGATACTCACCTGGGTGGTGACGATTGGGATCAGGCCATCATTGAATGGCTTGTAAGTGAATTTAAGAAAACTGAAGGCATTGATCTTTCTAAAGATGCTATGGGTATGCAGAGGCTTAAAGAAGCTGCAGAAAAAGCTAAAGTTGAGCTTTCGAGCACCAGCTCTACCGAGATTAACCTGCCATATATCACAGCAGATCAGACCGGTCCAAAGCACCTGGTAATCACACTTTCCCGTGCCAAGTTTGAAAGCTTAACCGAAGATCTATTCAAGCGACTAAAACAACCTTGTATCAATGCTATCAAGGATGCTGGGTTAGCGGCTAGCGAAATCAACGAAGTTATTCTCGTTGGTGGATCCACTCGTATTCCCAAGGTTCAGGAAATCGTCCAGGAAATTTTTGGAAGAGAACCAAACCGAGGTGTAAATCCTGATGAAGTAGTAGCCATGGGTGCAGCTATTCAGGGTGGAGTACTTTCTGGTACAGTATCTGATGTTCTGTTGCTTGATGTTACGCCACTTTCAGTGGGTATTGAAACACTTGGAGGCGTGTGTTCACGTCTTATTGAGAGAAATACTACGATTCCCACCAAGAAAAGTGAAAATTATTCTACTGCAGCTGACAATCAAACACAGGTAGAAATTCACATTCTTCAAGGTGAACGCCAGATGGCGGCCGACAATAAATCAATGGGTCGCTTTATTCTTGATGGCATTCCACCTGCTCCACGTGGGATACCTCAGATCGAGGTTACCTTTGATATTGATGCCAATGGTATCATGCATGTCTCTGCTAAGGACAAGGCTTCTGGCAAAGAGCAATCGATTCGGATTGAGGCATCAAGTGGATTAACTGATGCTGAGAAGGAAGAGATGATCAATGATGCTGAAAAGCATGCTGATGAAGATACTAAAGCAAGAGAACTCATCGATACGAAAAATCAGGCAGATGCCATGATTTACTCAACTGAGAAAAACTTGAAAGAGTATGGTGACAAAGTTCCTGGTGAAATGCGTGCCATGATTGAGGAAAAAGTTGAAGCATTAAAATCTGTAAATACTGGAACGGACAAGGTTGCGATTGACAAAGCTATCGCTGCACTTACCGAGATATGGAATCAGGCTTCTGGCTCCATGTATGAAGCTGCCAAAGATGACGCAGAACAACCTGCCGCTGAAGGTGCTGAACAGGCAAGCGGTAAAGCTTCCAATGATGAGGAAGTTGAAGAAGCTGACTTTGAAGTAGTGGACGACGCCGAACCAAAAGAGTAGTTAAATGATGCGGGGCAACTGCTCCAGCATCAATTGAATAAAGGAAAATGATCAGATAACCCAAGTGTTATTCTGGTCATTTTCTTTTATCTGAGAATTGAGATACGGAATATCACGCTTTTCTTCCATTAAATACTTCATGTAAAATGGTGAACCATTCCGGTTCTAAGAGGTAGAAATATGGCAAAACCTCTATAAATTCAAGGCCAAGTGAAAGGGCAAATGAGTAGGTGAAAAGGAAAGTAGCACAATGGATAGCAGGAGGATTGCTAAGTTCAATTAGCATCCTGATATACCTTATTCTGTTCCAGACTCATTTATTCTCCACTATAATTGTAAACTCGCTCAATAAATACATCCTGTCACCAACTGGCATTTCTATGAGTGGTGATCTTGAAGGGGGTCTTCTTCGAAAATCCATGGGTCTTCAACAATTAATGCTAGAAGTCACACTGACTGGAAATCCACTCCTGTCTGCTGATGAAATATCTGTACTGGGTTGGGATTGGGATTGGTCCACAAAAGAACTCACCCTACAGAATCTCTTTATGGATGGATATACTATACAATCACAAAATGCTGATCAAATTTCAAAAATGGCTGGTGGATCAAAATCATCTATCTCAACTATCATTCAGAATTTTAAAGCCGAACATGGACAAGTATCATATGGGAGCGGCGACACCACCCAAACCATTGAACTGCCATCTTTTCACTCCACCTTATGGTATATTGATGGGTTTGTTGATACAAAAATTCACTCAGCTGTTGCTATGGCCCCCTCGGTTACTAGTGATACACTTTCAGTGACAGGTCTGCTGGGAATGGATGCCAGTGGAGAGATCAAGGTTAATGATTTGGAGTTCACTACCCCAAATCAGTCTATGAAGATCGATTTATCCTACGCTTCAGATGATATATCGGTGAGTATGAGTGGCACCAATTTCGACGCAAACACCATTGAGAATATCACGCTCCCGTCCTGGCTCTCAGACCTGCAGCTTAATTACGATGTTGAGGTTAAGAAGAAGGACAAGAATTTGACGATGTCAGGCAAGGGGTTTGTTCTATTCCCTGGATTTGAAATTCCTTTCGAACTGCATGATTTGGAAAGTGATACATCAGGTGATAGGTTTGATTTAACCCTGGGTCCTGAGTTAGAAAATTTTAGAATTGTTGCCTCCAGATTGCCTGGTGGTGAGCAAAGTGCACAGATATCTATGTTTCGTTTCAATTTTGAACCATTTCTCAGGGATGCCTCCATTCAATTTTCAGAACCCATTGGCGAAATTTCCATCAGGGGTAAGCAGGATGAATTTGATATTGAGACAAGAATAGAATCATTTATGTTCAATAATCTGCGATTTGATACACTTGAATCAGATTTTACATATTCATTGGAAGAGGGCATCAATTTCTCTCACGGAACTATTACCCAGGCCAACAACAAACTCAAGTTTATGGGGAAATTATCAAAAGAGTTGATTGGTATGCATACGGATATCGATTTCTCCGATTTTTCATTTCTTGAAGTTATGGGGACATCAAATAAAATTACAGGTGATATCTCCAGTCATCTAAAAATCGATGGAAATCCTGATCATCTACGTTTAACCGGTGATATCCAGCCTAATAATCTTTCCTATGACAACAAACTTACGTTGACGGGCGAAGGAAAAGTTGACCTCTCCTTAAATGCAAAAAAACTAAGCGGGGATATTGCTCTTATGGGGGAGAGTGGCTTCCTGTTTGGGGACAGCCTGCAATCCTACACCATTCTGGGAAATATTTCAGAAGACGGATACTTTATTGAAGATATGCACCTTCAAGGTATCAATAACATGGTATCAATCAGTGGTGGCTATGATCACGACCATATCATTATTAATAAACTGAACATGATTCAGGGTGAAAATCAGCTTAAACTTGCCGATACTGTTTTAGTGAGTGCCAATCCTCAAGGGATTTTCCAGCTCCCATCAAGTGTGGTTACCTTTAATAATGGCGGGGTCTCTATGGAAGGTACTTTTTCTAAGCAAGATGGGTATGCGCTGAACACAGCATTTGAACTCATAGATGTTGCCCGAGTTCTGGATTTCTTTAGAGTAAAAGTCAATTTTAGTGGAATAACATCAGGGTCAGCTGCTATTAGCGGAAACTTGTTTGATCCAATTATTGATGCTAAACTTATTTTGAAGGATGGTGTAACACATGGTTACCCCAGCGACTCTGCCAATGTCGATCTGAGACTCACCAGCTCAGAAGTAATCAGTAATAACATCGATGCGGTTACAGCAGGTGGCTCATTGAACCTGGTTGGTAAGTTACCATGGGGATATAAAGTCAAAGGTAATGAAATTGGTGATATGCCTCAATATTTCTCCATCCTTACCGAAAACTATCGACTGCGAGATCTGAATTTTACATCCATCGTGGGCATGCCAATTTCAGGACGAGCAACTGGTTCCTTATCCATTCGTGGGACACCCCTTGATACTAAAATGGATGCACAACTATCCCTTTCCGGGGCCGCTTTTGATACCCTGAAATTCTCGCATGGTTATTCCGAATTAACCTACGAAGGAAATCTTCTCACCTTTGATACGTTATCTATGGTCAGTAATTGGGGCTATGGCTCTGGAGCGGGATTCATGCCCGTTTCTCTTGATCTGATAGCCCAGGACCGACTGTCAGTCGCCTCGCGGGATATGGGACTTGACTTTGAGTTCAACCTCAGTGAAATGCCATTTTTGTCATCATATATTTCCTCAATAGACGCCATACAAGGTGATTTTATCGGGACACTTGGATTTACTGGACCCATGGCATCTCCCATAAGAAATGGTAAGATAAGAGGACACAATGCTCGTCTAGAAATTTCATTGTTGGGAAATCCCATTACAAACATTCATGCGGAGATTACCGTACTTGATAATACTTTGATTATTGACCATTTCTCCGGCCGTATGAATTTTTCCGAAGGCTCAAATTTGAACACCCAGGGGGCAATGGGTTGGATGGCCGAAAAAGCTGGAGATTTGATTGGTGTTAATGCAACTGAAACTTATGCTGGAGAAGTGACGGCAACGGGTGGTCTTGATTTGACTTCATTCTTTGAACCTCGTTTTGATATCCAACTAAAAGCGAATGAAGTCTATTATAGAAGTACAGATGGCCTCATTGAAGCCATCGCTGATGCTGATTTAACCTTTGCCGGCCAGGATACCTTAAATGTTGAAGCTGTCATTCCGGTTCTCCGAGCTGGATATTATGCCAATTTTGAATCTGAGACATCCTATGATGAAAAAGTCAGCAGAACTGATAGCAGCTTGTTTAAATACCGTCTAAACACTCAATTTGCCAGTGACCTGATTATCTCAAACGATCAGATGGAAGCAGAGTTTGAAGGTGAGCTGTGGTTGCTGGATTATGGTGATGAGATCATGCGCTTTACTGGTACACTCACAGTACTTGAGGGTGGAAAATTCTTCTATGTTGGGAATGAGCTCGATCTTTTGTCAGGAGAAATCATCTTCAATTCTGTGGATTTCAATCCCCAAATCAATATGATAGCAGAAATTGATATCGAGGGTGAACGGGTTCAGCTTATTTTGAGCGGAGATCTAAACGAACCTGAGCTGGTGATTAAAGCCGAAGATACTAAACTCTCCCAGAGTGATGTCCTATCCTACCTGACGTTGAATAAAACTTTGGTAGATATTAGCTTAGATGAATCCGCACTTGACCCAGTTGAAAATCTTAGCATACAGTTTGTAGAAAAACAGATATCAAAATTGGGTCGAGAATATATTGGTCTTGATCTTGTTGGTGTAGATTTAGCCTCTGATTCTACAGCTAATGCCAGATTACGTCTAGGGCAGAGGTTATCAAAAAATTTAATGATTACTTATGAAGGTGCCATACAGCCTACTGATGGCAAAACAGACTATGATTTTGGTTTTGAGTATCAAATCAGCAAAAATGTATCAGTAACAACGAAAATTAATCAGAATAGAGATGTGGAGTTGAACGGGAGGCTAAAATTCACGTACTGAGATCATTATCCTTTCGATTCCTGACGTTGACTATTCTGCTTTCGCTGAGTGCTTTTCCCCAGAGTACACAGGAAGCACCAGAAATTGTTGATATTCAAATAACTGGGAATAACAACCTTACCAGTAAGGATATTCTCAATCAAATCCACATCAAAGAAAAAAGGTTGGTGAGTAAGGGCAGTTTTTATAACCCACACCATCTTGCCAGGGAAATTGAGAAACTTGAAGACTACTATATACTCAATGGATTTCTGGATGCTCAGATAACTGACTCTCTCTCAATCGGTGAGGGAACTATCATAATTGTGTTGAAGGTGGAAGAGGGGAAGCAGTACTATCTCAGGGATGTGACATTATCAGGAAACAGTGTTTTCAGCGAGGAAGACTATCTTGAGATCATTGAATTTCAAGCCGGTTCCAGCTTTAATACCTTTAAGATTCGGGAAAACCTCATTGAAATGCTCACACTTTATCAGAATAATGGATATCCACTCATCAATATTAGGGATAGTGTTGTCGTAGCCGACTCAGTAAGTCTCTACATCAAGGTGAAAGAGGGTCCCAAACTCAATATTGGGAAAATCAATTTTCAAGACGTAGACCAAATTCCAAAATATATCATTTCCCGGGAACTGATTGTAGATCCTGGTGAAGTCTTTAATCTAGCCAATATTGAAGAATCAAAACGGCGACTCTATGAAACCAGTCTATTTAATAGCGTAAATATATCACTGGGGAATGTGAATCTGGATTCATCTACCATCGATATTGATGTAGAAGTGATTGCAGCAAAGTTTCGAGCCTTCGACATGAACATGGGTGTCAAACAGGGAAGACCTGAAGAGTCCAATAACCCTGATCCGGAACTGAGCGTTGGTCTTTCAGGAAGCTGGTATCACAACAATTTGTTTGAGAAGAGTAGAAGGGTTCGAATTGAAACGAAAATTAGCTCGATATACCCCTCAATATTTATTCCCCAACGATTTAATTTTGATTTCTTTTATGTGGAGCCCTGGCTATCCACATATCGAATTCCACTGACTATAAATCCTTTCTTCTGGTATGTGGATTATGTGGACGATACTCAAGAAAATTTTAATAATTTGGCTTATGGAATGCGGGCAGTACTGACATATCGATGGTTTCGCAGGATTAAAATCCAGTCCTTGGCAGAATGGAGTCAATCAAAAAGCACTGGGGATCCTACGAAAGAAGAGGATCTATACCAGGAAGCTCGCAAGATTGGTTTTAAGTTCACCTGGGACAGGCGTGATAATTATTTCTATCCCCATCACGGATTTAAGTTTGTCATTGAACCTGAAATGGTTGGATACGTGTTAGGGGGAGAAAATAATTACGTCCAATTACAGTCTTCATTCAGTTCATTCTGGAATCTATTTAGTGATGTGGTTCTTGCTCATAACTTGAATATGGCTGTGGCTTTTCAACGTGATCCAGAGATTGCCATTCCATACGTAAAAAGATTTTTTCTCGGTGGTAATTCCAGTATCAGAGGGTTTGAACAACGGATGCTGGGACCAACAGTTGATGGAACTCCGCTGGGGGGCAATCTCAGACTCTACACAAATTTCGAATTGCGTTTCCCTCTATATGACATTCTGGGAGGAAGTCTATTCCTTGATATTGGAAACCTTTGGTCAGAACTTGATGATGCAACTATATCTGATGTGGAAATGGCTGTGGGGGTCGGAATTACAATTGACACTCCCATCGGACCCGCCCGAATAGATTACGGAATACCTCTGGGGGCTGAACACGCTAATAAAACGGGACAAGCACACATTGCCATAGCATACGCCTTTTAAAAAAATTATAATGCAGGGAACATGGATTCTTATGATACGTAGAAGATGCCGTGAATGAAATGACATGTTCATATTATTAGTATAAATCGCTTCAAAGGGAAGAAGAAACAAGAGGAAGAGAATCAATGAAAAAATTAGTTATTCTGGTAATTGTCATCTTGAGCATGCTTGTCATCTCATGCGGAAAATCATATGATGAATACCTTGCACAAGGTAGTGAATTACAAGATTCAAAGGACTATGAAGCTTCTCTTGAATCCTTTCAAAATGCCATCAATAAAGCTGAAACTGCCGAGCAGAGGATTGCTGCCAATATTGAAGCTGGAAATCTATCAGCTAAATTTTTGAAAGATATTGTAAGAGCAGATGCATTTTATATGGCCACGTTAGCTGACATTAATGATTATTCAGCAGGTGATTTACGCGATCTGGCTAAACAGGCCTTAGCCGTACAGGCCAACGAATCCGCAGTAAAAATGTACATGCTTTGGCTTGATAAATATTCAGACGAGGCCAACGCTGTGATGGTAAAATATGAATTCGCAGAAGTATATCACAAGAATGTACTCAATCTTAAAAAAGCCATTGAAGTTTATGGTGAAATTGTGGATCAATATCCTGATTCTGAACAGGCACCCAAGGCCTTATTCTCAATTGGGTATATCTACGCCAATGAGCTTGGTGAAAATGAACCCGCCACCAAGTATTATTCAAAATTTATTGAAGCCTACCCGAATCATGAAATGGCTCCCTCAGTCGAGTTCGAGTTGAAGTATCTCGGTAAATCACTGGAAGAAATTCCTGAGCTACAGCATTTACTCAGCAAGACATCTTAATTCACAGGATTTTCAAGTATGACATTTGATCTTACACAGCTTAATGAGAAAATTAAGGATAAAAGTCTATTCCTAAAAACACTTGAGGCTGAAGCCGCCAAAGTGGTAGTGGGACAGCATGGAATGATCAGACGCATTCTCATCGGATTGCTATCTAATGGCCATATTTTGTTAGAAGGTGTTCCCGGTTTAGCCAAAACCCTTACCATTAAGACACTTGCCCAACTCATTGATACAAGCTTCAATCGTATCCAGTTCACTCCGGACCTCTTGCCTGCAGATTTGCTGGGTACCTTGATCTATAATCAGAAGAATGGTGAATTCAATGTTAAGAAGGGACCACTTTTCGGTAACATCATTCTCGCAGATGAAATCAACCGTTCTCCAGCAAAAGTTCAAGCTGCCCTGCTTGAATCCATGCAGGAAAAACAGATCACTATTGGTGATAATACATATAAGCTTGAAGAACCTTTCCTAGTTTTAGCTACACAAAACCCCATTGAGCAGGAAGGTACTTATCCTTTACCCGAAGCTCAGGTTGATCGATTTATGCTGAAGCTAAAGGTCGATTATCCAACAGATGATGAAGAATTTGAAATCATCAAGCGAATGGCCCATCCTGAACCCAAGTTTGATATCAAACCTGTGATCAAAAAGGCTGATATTCTCGAAGCCAGAAACGTGGTTGATGAGATCTATATTGATGATAAGATTTTCAGATACATCGTTTCACTGGTTATGGCAACCAGGGATCCCGGCAAGGCCGGCCTGACTGATCTGGAACCTCTCATAGAATATGGTGCATCTCCCAGAGCCTCCATTAACCTGGCTCTTGCAGCTAAAGCCAATGCTTTTATCAATCAACGTGGGTATGTCACCCCTGATGATATCCGTGCAATTGGTATGGATGTTTTACGCCATAGAGTTCTGGTTTCATATGAGGCTGAAGCTGAAGAAGTCACCAGTGAAGATATTGTACAGAGGATTTTTGAAGTCACTGAAGTTCCCTGATCCAATTTTTTGTTTCAGTGAAGACAACTACCCAACTATAAATTATTTCGCAAGGAATAATGGCTTTTGTTAAATCGTGATTTATTAAAAAAAGTAAAAAAAATTGAATTAAGCACACGACACCTGGTGAATGAGGTGTTTGGTGGTGAATACCACTCCGT
Organism: Fidelibacterota bacterium; assembly: GCA_016784025.1. Classification (GTDB taxonomy): domain Bacteria; phylum Fidelibacterota; class UBA8477; order UBA8477; family JABMPR01; genus JABMPR01. The sequence goes on from JADHVL010000025.1 coordinate 48,895, forward strand.
GTTTAAGGGTCGCGGTATGGAATTCGCTGAAGTTCGTGAATACACACCTGGTGATGATATCCGTACTATTGACTGGAATGTTTCAGCCAGAACAGGTGTCCCTTTTGTCAAACTTTTTGAGGAAGAGCGCGAACTTACCGTAATGATCCTGGTTGATGCATCTGCATCAGGTGCATTTGGTACACGAGTGCAAATGAAAAGAACTCTGGCTGCAGAATTGTCTGCTGTTTTAGCATTTTCTGCCGTTAAAAATAATGACAAAGTGGGATTGATTATCTTCACAGATCGTGTTGAGAAATATATACCTCCTCGCAAAGGTCGTTCTCATGTGCTGCGGGTTATTCGAGAAGTACTTGATCATGAACCTGAACATGAGGGGACCAGTATAAATACAGCCCTTGAATTCATGAGTAGAGTCATTCGAAAACGGGCAGTGACCTTTATGATTTCTGATTTTCTTGATAAAGATTATGAAAAAAGCATCAAACAGGCCAGTCGCAAACACGATATGCTTTCATTTCACCTTCAAGATCCCTGGGAAATTGAATTACCCAATCTGGGATTGATCCAGATTCACGATGGCGAAACAGGGGAGACCTCTTTGATAAATACGGGTAAATCATCTCTCAGAAAAACATATGAGACCAAGTCAAAAGAACGCATCGCGAAATTGCAGGCATTTTTCAAATCCAGTGGATTGGACTATTTACCCATTCGCACTGACGTCCCTTATGTTGATCCCTTAATAAACTTTTTCAGAAAGCGGGCATCCAGAAGACGATGAGACTCCATGCAAGCATATTTGTACTGAGTTTGACAAGTCTGATTGGATTTGAGGCTCAATTTCAGAGTGATAGTCTAAAAGGATCACTTGGAGATGTTTTTTCCTTTAGTTGGGACATTCATCATCCTGAGGGATCTTATTTAACATTTAGTGAAATCGATCTTGAAGGCACCGGTATTGAGGTTCTCCATATGGAGCAGACTCCTATTGAAAGTGGATCCAATCTGCTCTTTAATACTGCCATCTATGATTCAGTGGGCCTGTATACATTTCCTTCCTTCATCGCTTATTTGGAAGATTCAAAGGGTTTGGATAGTCTATATCTCAGGGGTCCAGATCTGGAAATCGCTTCAATACTAACACCTGCTGACACCACCTTCAGAGACATTAAAGGTATTCATAATATCAGGACGCCCATTAATCTAGCACTTGTCTTGATCGTCCTGCTTGTATTAGTGGTAGCCTACGGGATTTTCTACGTGCTCAGACGTCTGAAAACATCCAGAGTCCAAGCAAAACCACAAAAAATTATTGTTCCACCTGAGGATGCGCACATCATAGCGCTCAGGGCATTCGAATCCTTAAAACGTTCCAAATATGTCAGGTTTGAACAGTTCAAAGATTTTTATTCCGAATTAACACACATTCTAAAACAATATTATGAGAATCGATATTTAGTGGACGCACTGGAACAAACCACTTCAGAATTTCTAATTACCATGAATTCCATGGTAGAGTTTGATACTGAACTGATTAACGAGACTCAAGAGTTATTAGAAAAAGCAGATATTATCAAATTTGCCAAAGCTGGGAGTGATGAACTAGAATCTGGCAAAGCATTAAATCTGGGTATTGATATAGTAAATCGAACAAAGATTCAATCGAATCAAGGAGATAACACGTGATAGATGTACAAAATGTTACCAAATCCTATGGAGCATTTGAAGCAGTAAAAGACGTATCCTTCACTGTGGAGCAAGGAGAAATCCTTGGCTTTCTTGGTCCAAATGGTGCTGGAAAGACCACAATGATGAAAATGATCACCTGCTATATGCCGCCAACTGATGGAACCATAACAGTTGATGGACTAAATGTGCTCACAGAATCCATGGGTGTCAGAAAAAAGATTGGTTATTTACCTGAATCAACACCTCTCTATGAAGAAATGGGTGTTCGAGATTATTTAAATTTTATAGCCGATGTTCGCAAAGTGAATGGTGCCGACCGAACCAGAGCCATGGATCGCGTTATCTCAGTCACTGGACTTTCTAAGGTCATTCACAAGGATATTCATGAATTGTCCAAAGGGTATCGCCAACGGGTTGGCTTTGCTCAGGCTATAATTCATGATCCTGAAATTTTAGTGCTGGATGAACCCACCACTGGATTGGATCCCAATCAAATTATTGAGATAAGAAACCTCATCCGTGAATTAGGGGAGAGCAAGACAGTTATTTTCTCCACACATATCATGCAGGAGGTTCAGGCAACCAGTGATCGGGTACTGATCATAGATCAGGGTAAGATCGCCGCTCAAGGTACTGCTCAGGAGCTTAAAGCTAGCATTGCTGGACAGATGCATCTTGATATGGTGCTGCGCAATGCAGATAAATCAAAATTCATTGAAGTGGTAAACAGTATTGAACAGATTCACCTGGAAGATATCAAACTTCAAAAGAATGGTGATATCGAAGCTGCTCTAAAGGTTGACGCTGGAACGGATCTTCGAGAACAGCTATTTGATCTTGCTGTGAGCAACAAATGGAAAATACTTGAATCATCTCCATCTTCATTCACACTTGAAGATGTATTTAGAAAATTGACCAATTAAGGAACCTGTTCATGTCTGAAATTCTAGCCATCTATAGAAAAGAGATGAAGACTTATTTTAATTCACCCATAGCCTTCATCGTAATATCCTCATTCCTGGTAATCACCAACTGGCTCTTCTTTGACTATGGAGATTATCCATTTTTTGCCATTAATATTGCTGATATCCGGGGAATATTTGATTATGGAGCAATTGTCTTACTATTTATTGCTCCTGCTGTATCCATGCGATTGATTTCTGAGGAAAAGCATCAGGATACCCTTGAGTTATTAGTGACCATGCCTATTACCGATATGCAAATCATCCTGGGCAAGTATCTATCAACCCTGGTGATTTTTGCCATTATTCTTGGTGGAACCTTGATTGCACCAATATCTATCTCATTTGTAGGTGATCTTGACTCTGGTATAGTGATCAGCAGCTATATCGGATTTTTCTTTCTGGGTGCTACCTATCTGGCCATGGGACTTGCAGCCAGTAGCTTCACTCGCAACCAGATCGTTGCCTATATCATGGGGATTGTCATAATCGCCGTTTTTTTCCTGATGAACGGAATGGCCAATGGATCAGGTTTCATCGCCACACTTTTTGAGAACCTGAGTATTCGTTTCCATTATCAGAACTTTTTTCGTGGCGTTCTTGATTCTCGAGATCTGCTATACTTCATTTCACTTATTTTTGTATCTCTGCTTGTAAGCAGTACGGCTCTTGCTAGTCGTAAGAGTAAATAGGGAGGAGCAGATCATGAATACAAATAATACCTGGTCCTTTACATTCATCATTGTTGGTGTCATTTTTGTGCTTAACCTTTTTGCCCAGCAATTTTTCGTTCGTTTTGATTTGACTGAAAATGAACGCTATTCAATCAGTGATGTTACTCGCGATATACTGGCTGAAATTGATGAACCTATTACTGTAAAAGTTTACTTCTCAGAGAATTTTCCACGTCAGTTGATTTCGGTAAAACAATATGTCCTCGACATGTTAAATGAATACCGGGCCTATGCTGGATCCTCGCTGGAATATGAATTCATCCCCATCTCCGGGGAGAATCAGGAGCTTGAACAGGAAGCCATGTCATATGGTGTGCAACCCGTACAGGCAAACATAACAGAAAGTGATGAGATCAAAGTTCAGCGGATATATCTGGGCATCGTCTTTCTGTATGGTGATCAGAAGGAAGTCATACCATTTGCTCAACAAATCGAACAACTCGAGTATGATATGACTGGAGCCATCAAAAAACTGAGCCTGGGCAGTTTACCAAAAATTGGTTGGTTAACTGGTCATGGTGAGCAATCCCTTGGCGAAGAAGGGGTAGCTAGAGCTACTGGCGAGATTCAGAAGAATTATGAATTGGTTGAAATCAACTTGAGTTCTGAGGATCAGGTTCCACAGGATATTAATACAGTCATCCTATCTGGAGCGACAGTTGAATTTAATGATCAAGATCTCTACAAACTGGATCAGTTCATTCTCAGGGGTGGTAGACTTGGCATGTTTCTCAATAGAAAAATAATAGACATGCAAAACCAATACATGCCCGTCCAGGAAAATGGGAGCAACATTTTCTTCTTTCTGGAACACTTCGGTGTGAAATACGGCAATCAAATTCTGCTGGATAAGACCAATTATCAGGTTCAGGCCATGCAGAATCTTGGCTTCTTACAAATTCCCGTGGCTATGGACTATCCCTTTGCACCGCGAATTTCAAATCTGAATGAAGACAACCCCATTGTAAATCGTTTAACTGAGCTGGGCTTCTTCTTTGTCAACGAGGTTTCACAGGTGGGAGATACTTCCAGAGTATCATTCACACCCCTCATGTATACTTCAGATATGACAGGTTTTGCAATGCCCGATCAGCGCACCAGATCCATCAACATATCTGCTGGTCAGCAAGTCCCGGATTACATGTATCGCGAAGGACCCAAGGTTGTCTCGGCTATTCTGGAGGGAGAACATACCTCATGGTTTGGCAGCACCAGACCAGATTCAATCAATTTTCCAGAGATGCACTTGGCTGAGTCCATTACTTCTACTGTGATGGTGACCCTGGGTAATGCCACCTTCACATCACAGCAGTTCATGGTGCCGGCCAGCCTGACATTTCTCCTGAATACGGTGGACTGGCTATACGATAGGAATGGCTTGATCTCAATTCGATCAAAGAATGTACAGCCCTCGCAGTTAGAAGAAATGACTGGAGGTAAACGCCAGGCTCTGAAGTGGATAAATATCCTCCTTGCACCACTCCTGATTGTACTGTTCGGTGTTGTTAGATGGTATATCCGTAATAAAGCAAAGAATCTCGCAGGAGTTGGATCATGAAAAATAATCAAACCATTCTTGCTGCCGGTATTCTAGGAGTATTGGCATTGCTCTACTATTTAACTCAAACAGGTTCAGTGGATACCAGGAGTATCGATGTTGACTTGTTCAAAATTGATAAGGCGGCAATTACAGACATCAGCCTGACTACTGGTGAGTCATCAATTGAGTTAATTAAAAATGAAACGGGTTGGATTCTTGATGATTATCCAGTTGATACAGTGCGAATGAATCAGCTAATCATTCAATTCTCAGAATTAAGTGTGGATCGAATGATTACCAAGAATCCTGAGAAGCACAGTAAATATGAAGTCACCGATCATGATAGTCGTTTCCGGGCCAGGAATAGTGATGGAAAAGACTTACTGCATCTAATCATTGGCAAGCAGGGTGCAAACTATCAGGAAACCTTTGTGAGAGCAGAGGCTGAGAATGAAGTTTATGCAGTCAAAAGTAATCTGAGTCAGTACAAGAATAAAACCGTGAAGGATTTCTGGGATCGTTCAATCACGCAATTTGATGTCAATCAGGTAAATCAGATCAAATTCAGTGGTGAATTGAATTATATCCTGCATCGCCAAGGACCAGTCTGGTCATACAATGAAGAGCCAGTTGATTTCGAGAAGGTAGTAAATATGTTGCGACCCCTTGAAAATTTGAAGGCTAGTACATTTGCTGACAACATCGGGATTGAAAATGCCTTTTACCAAGCGATTGCCATCGGTTTCGAAGATGGCTCCACTCTTGAATTGAATTTCCATCTCAGGGATGAAAATGGAGCTGTGCTTTTGGTTAAAGTAAGTGGTAATGATAAGATATTTGAATATTCCAAGTCTGGTTTAAATCGTTTTAAAAAGGAATTCTCTGAGCTGACACCAGATCCACCTCCAGCAGGATAGAAAATAAGTGTAAAGAAAAGGGATACTACGGTATCCCTTTTTTTTATGTCATTATACCTGTATTCTACTTTACCAGTACCATATCATTAATGCCAAATTCTAATTGCAGTTAAATCCAATAATGTGTATGTTGTCATACAGATTAATTGATTATGCAATTTAAAATGCTTTAAGGGGATAGCTGTGAGACACAAAAACAAACTTTACCTCATT
>JADHVL010000026.1 GCA_016784025.1 Fidelibacterota bacterium
AGGAACGAACTTCACTCAATCCCTTGGCTGCCAACACCTGTGTGATAGCTGCTGTTAATGTTGTCTTACCGTGATCAACGTGACCGATCGTTCCAACATTGACGTGCGGCTTATTACGTTCGAATTTTACTTTTGCCATACTTCAATTCCTCCGTATCGCTTCATGTTGTTAATAATTCTATGGGGAAGCTAGAGCTCGAGAGCGGATTTGAACCGCTGACCTTCTCCTTACCAAGGAGGTGCTCTACCGACTGAGCTACCCGAGCAGTTGACATAAAAAAGCCCCGGTCCTAGGGGCAATTCACTGTCAAGTTGAGCGGGTGATGAGGATCGAACTCACATAACCAGCTTGGAAGGCTGGTGTTCTACCATTGAACTACACCCACTGGGTCCAGACAGCAACTTCTTCGAATTGCCTCCCCAATATTGTTAAAAAGCGTGGGCCGAGATGGATTTGAACCACCGTACTCGATTGAGAGCAGATTTACAGTCTGCCGCCTTTAACCACTCGGCCATCGACCCAAATAAAAAAAACACAAGTTCGAGCCAAGGACAGGAATCGAACCTGCGACCGCCGGTTTACAAAACCGATGCTCTACCAACTGAGCTACCTTGGCCGTTTTTTTTTCTAAAAGCCGAAGAATATATAAGCTGGACTTGCAGACACAAGAACTATTGAGAAAGTAATTCTGAAAATTTTATAGGGGGAAAGATGTCCTATCCAGAGTGTTCCTAATGGACTACTTCATTTTCCATTTGGTACCTTCAGGCGTATCAATCAATTCCACGCCCAGCGCAACCAATTCATCGCGGATGGCATCGCTGGTGGTAAAGTCTTTATTGGCTCGCGCTTCGTTTCTATCTGCAATTTTTGATTCAATGAAATCGGCATCAATTTCAACATTCAATCCACTCTCCATATCCAGTACACCCAAGACATGATCAAACTTACGAATGAGGATAATTAGATCATTGGCACCGGTGGCACTTAACCGTCCCTCGACCATGGATCTATTTCCCCAGCGTACCAGTTCAAAAATGGCTGCCAAGCCACCAGAAATATTCAAATCGTCATCCATAGCAGAAGTGAACTGCTCATCAGCAACTCTTATCTGATCCTCCGCATCCTCCTCACCTGAACCATCATAAGCCTTCAGTTTTGAGTAGAATTCTCTCAGACGATTCACAGCCTTTTGGGCTTCTTCCAGGCGAGATACAGAGAAATTAAGTTTCTGGCGATAGTGCGTGGTAATCAACATCCAACGGATGGCCTCTGCAGGGTAATCCTGATCTAAAAGATCTCTCAATGTGTAGAAATTGTTGAGAGATTTGGACATCTTCTTATTGTCGACCAGTAAATATTCGGAGTGAAGCCAGTAGTTGACAAAATCTGCACCCGTGGCACATACACTCTGGGCCAATTCATTTTCATGATGAGGGAAAATATTGTCTACACCACCACAATGGATATCAAAGTGGGGACCCAGGAGCTCTGTGGACATAACAGAACATTCAATATGCCAGCCTGGCCTGCCTTTTCCCCAAGGTGACTCCCACTGGACATCTCCATCCTCAGCTTTATACCCCTTCCAGAGGGCAAAATCACGTGCTCCCTCCTTCTCATAACTGTCATCTGCGACTCTACCGCCACTTAACATTTCATCTGGGTTGAGGTTGGCCAACTTTCCATATTGTTCATACTTTCCAATATTAAAAAATACACTTCCGTCTGGAGTGGTATAGGTATAGCCCTTGGTCTCCAGATCAGAAATCATATTGATCATTTGAGGAATGAAGTTGGTGGCTTCAGGATAATTCTGAGCAGCCTGCATATTCAATGTTTTCAAATCTGCGTGAAAAGCCGCCTTAAATTCATCCGTGAGTTCAGTGAGTGAAATGTCTCTCTCCCGACTGCGACGGATGGTATTGTCATCAACATCAGTGAGATTCATGGCCTGATTTACATCAAATCCACGAAATTCAAGATAGCGTCGAAGCAGATCTTCAAAGATAAAGGTTCTATAATTCCCAATATGAGCATAATCATATACGGTGGGTCCACAAGTGTACATCTTAACCTTGCCAGTTTCCAGGGGTTGAAATGCTTCCTTCTGCCGTGTGATTGTGTTATAAAACCGAATACTCATACTGTTTAGCCTAATTATATTTGTTCAAACTTAGTTTGAGAATCTCATCAATTAATTGGGGGAAACTGAGACCATTTGCAGCAGCACCCATGGGCAGGAGTGATGTCTCTGTCATTCCAGGTAAAGTATTAATCTCAAGACACCATGGTTGATTCTCTGGATCCAGACGGAAATCTACTCGACCATATACCTGAACCCCTACTGATTGCATGGATTTAACCGCTAAATCCTGAATATGCTTCGTTAGGGCATCATCCAACCTGGCCGGGCATTCATAGTTACTCATACCCTTGGTGTATTTTGATTCGTAATCATATAGCTCATGACCAGGGAAAATTTCAACAATGGGGAAAACTTGATCTCCAAGAACACCCACAGTGAGTTCACGTCCTGGAACGAACCGCTCAAAGATTAATCTGCTGAATGCTCCAGAGACCTGTTGAGCTTCAATCAGGTCTTCAGGTTTTGAACAAACTGATAGACCAATTGTCGAGCCTTCGTTATCAGGTTTGATGACATAAGGTAATTGGAGTTTGGTTTCAGGTAAGTCCTGACCCGTCTCATGTAAAATGAGTTCCCAGTCCGCAGTTGGGATCCCATATTTCTTGAATTGACGTTTTGAAGCATCTTTTGAGAATGCCAACAAGCTGTCAGCAACACCAGCGCCGGTAAAAGGAATCTGATTGGCATCCAGCGTCGCCTGGAGCAGTCCATCCTCTCCAGCTCTACCATGAAACCCCAAGAGGACAATATCATAGGAATCATCCCACTCGTTGGTGACATCCAATTCATTTCCCATATCCACGCGTCTATAGGCATAGCCTAGATCCTGGAGAGCTCGTTCCATGGCCGCAGTAGAATTTAACGAGACCTCGCGCTCATGAGAGCTTCCACCGCCTGCCAATAAAATTTTCATTAATTATCCCCTAATCATGACAGTCATCACAACAATCATCTTCTTCTTCGGAGTCTCCCAGACCTTCATATAGATTCTCCAACATTCCTCTCGGTCCAATTCTGAATAACGAACCAGCAAAGAGCAGCAATAAGATAGCGCCAGCAAATATATTTATCCACGAATGATCATCGCTTAATTCTGCACCGGCACCCACGTGGGCTGAGTCACCCATGACAAAATTAACTCCAAAACCAATGACAATGGTTAGCCCAATAATCACGAGAGGAAAAATAATAGCTATGCGTCCACCATGGAGTTTTTTCATCACACCGAGGGTGGTAATGTTTGTGGCAGGTCCAGTAATAAGAAAAGCTATCACGGCGCCAGCAGAGACACCATTTAGTAGCATGACAGCTGCAATGGGTGTTGCTCCTGTAGCACAGACATAAAGGGGCATTCCAATGAGAGCCATAATCAAGATATCCACACCGTATGGGAGCGAACTCCAATCTAGCTTACCCAGAAAGGGATCTGTAATGGCGGCAATGATAAGGCCCATCAGAACCCAGGGGCCAAGATGGTCGATCATTTCTTTATTCAAGGTGGACCAGAAACGTTTCCAGGGATTGACCGCTGTTTTCAGCATTTCTGGTTCAATCACAGGGATGGCCGTTGCCTGTGTTGCAGGTACAACCAGGTCCATGATGTACCCAGTGAGCCAGGCTATTAATGCAGCAGCAATCAAACGGGCAACTGTCATCTTCCAGCCCAGGAGAGGTACGGAAATCATGATAGCATCAATTCCCAATTCAGGGGTGGCGATTAAAAATGCCATTCCAGCACCCACAGATACGCCGCGTCTAACAAGACTATGGTAAAGCGGGACAACCCCACAGGAACAGATGGGCAGCGGAAGTCCAAAGAGCATCCCCTTCCCCACTCTAATTGATCTATTTTTTGAATGAAGCCAATTGATCCCTGCTTCAGGAATGAAATTTTGAATACTGGATGCAATTGTAAATCCCAATAACAAGGCGGGAGCACTCTCGAAAAAGAGAGACAAGGTAAGATGAGCAGTTGATCCAATTGAATGGGCATGAGGTAACTCATGACCCAGTGGTAAAAGATAAAGCAGACCAGCCCCTGCCAGAGCACCGAAGGCTGATGGTAAGGCATTCTTCGAATTGGAATGTTTGTGGTCGGGCTCATTTTCTTCAGAAGCTGCGCCGTGAATGTGGCGATGAAAGAGAACATGTAGGAGTGATCCAGTTACCAGAGCCTGGAAATAAGTAATGTAAGTGGATTGTGCTCCAGGGAACTCCGCCGCCCCCAGACTAAATCCTGCAGCCGTTGCCAGGCTCATCAACGCAAGAACAATCACGATGACTTTAATATTGCTGAGCGGTTTTAATGCCCACCAGATCAACAATCCAACTGGAAGACGATGTAAGATCACTGCGTAAGCCAATACCTGACCAGACCCATGGTCTCGTGAAGCCTGTGACACGGCAATACCATCCAGGAGTGTATGCACCAGAATACCGCTGAATGCCAGGACGAGAACACCACTGTGAGTCGCCCGTTCATAGTTATGAAAGGCCCGTTCTGCGAAGTAGGGTAATAAAGCCCCTAGAACGACCATGAGGAGCGCCCACCCTCCAATTTCAACCACAGCTTCAGGCAAGAGGTGGACGACGGCGATGCCCCCTATGGAGACCAGGATGAATCCATCCAGGAATCGATTGATGCCTGGTTGTTGCTCAAAGATCTTTGCCAGGAATGGACCTAAAAGAAGCGCTCCAATGGCAAGAATAAGCAGGGTCACTTAACAATTTCTCCAGAATTCTTATGTTGGGTGTACCCAAGGTACCATACCAGGCATGCTCCCAGCATCATTACGAAGCTGAGGATCTGTCCCATACTAAAATAATTTAGCAAGATAAACCCAAGGTGTTCATCTGGCTGTCGGAAGAATTCGATAAAGAAACGTGCAAACCCATATGTGAATAAAAATAAACCGGAGAGAAAGCCCTGGAAGGGAGCCTTCTTCCTAAATGACCAGACAATAGCAAATGATACTATCCCTTCAAACAATGCTTCGTATAACTGGGAAGGGTGTCTTAAGAGCCCGTCTCTGGCGTGAGGGAAATACATCCCTATCCAACTCTCTGTGACACGGCCATAAAGTTCGCCATTGATAAAATTCCCAATACGTCCAAAAGTATAGCCCAATGGGATGCCTACCATGATCAAATCTGTCAAATCAAAAAACTTAACTTTATGCTTACGTGCGTACAACCAAAGCCCAACAGTTACGCCAATACCACCACCGTGATAGGACATACCGGAGATACCAGTAAATTTCCAATGGCCATTGATTTTGGCAATGGGGGAGATAATTCGGATTGGATCCATTAACAGATCTTCAAAACCATAGAAGAGCACATATCCAAGACGTCCGCCGAGGATGACACCAACAATGGCATACATAATGGCATCAGCTAGAAAATCTATGCTGTAAGGTAACTTTTCGTCTTTGATCCGATATTTTGCCACGAGATAAGCCGTTCCGAAGGCAGCAATGTACATCATACCATACCAGCGCAGTGGGAAGTTTCCAATAGTGAAAATGACTGGATCCATTTGTGATGGTAGATGCTGCCACCACTCTATAAAACGATTCAAAGTACATCCTCCTGGTTCAAAGAATTCATTGGCGCAAAATTAGACTAAACACATGCCATACCAAGTAAAAGCACATGCCACACCTCGGCAATCAATGAATATTTGTTTTAAAAATGGATGAGGAGCTGCGAATATTTTTAATTCAATCATCCAGGCTGGAATTCAAATCCCAGCCTGGAGTTGATGGTTTTACATTATACTTAGGTTAAAAACTAAATCCCTCAGGTAAGTCCGCAGCACTTGTTCCTGCAGGTACCCAGGAAAGATCCATTATGGTGAAAGTTGGATTCTTTGTTTGGAAGATTGGCACCACTTTCATTCCAATTGTGGGCTCACCAATTGAGAGATACCCCATCAGGATAGTTGATACACCTTCAAACTCAACGTTTACAAAACGAATTGGTTTTTCCAGGGTATTGAAAGCCCCGGTCCGTTCAGTGATCATAAAGGTATGCACGCTGGCACCTTTGCGAGCTAGTTCAGTGAGATCGACTTCTTCATTTCGCATGAGACAATCTGGACAATGAATACGATATGGAATATAGACCGAACCATAGGTCTCGCATTTTGGGTTCGCACATTTCGTCCCCAACAATTTGGCATTGCTAAGATTCTCAAAGAAGGGAGCTTCCCCGCCGTAGGCATGAATATGAGTCATATCAGCAGGGTTCGTAATACCTAGAAGTTTTCCTGATTCATCTCTGATAGGCTCATTCGGGTAGGCATAATGGAAGTTACCTGATACACGATAACGACCATTCTCGACCTTGACAGTTCCTCTATTTTGAGTAGTCATCTTAGCCCCTCCCTTTTAATTGATGATCTGGATGAACAAGGACAGTAGCAGTTACATGCGATCCAACACCGGCATGACTAATGGCCATTCCTCTTTTGGCTCCCTTAACCTGTAAATCGGTCCAATCATCTGGTTTCACACGGTTAAAGCGTTTCCACTTCGCTTCATCAGCGTGCATTTCCGACCAGCGGCCCCAAATATGTTGAGCCACCTCAATCACTTGCATAATACCTGTGGCTCCCACGGCATGCATACAGCCAATGAGACCTCCTGAAAGGTTGGCTGGCAGTTTCCCTGGTTGACCAGTAAATGGATTGGTATGATAGCAGTCGCCTGATTCCACATAGGTACGTCCCTCACCATAAGGACGTATTCCGATGTCTTCATAGGTTTGGATATCACTTATGGTGAATGCATCATGTAGTTCAACTAAATCAAGGTCTTCTGTAGGATCAACAATGCCAGCCATGCCATAGGCATAGTAGGCTGCCATTCGTGCAGCGAGGAACCCTGTAAAACCAGGATATCTGTCCCCACCTGGAAAACGAACGCCCAGATCTTTGTATTGGTCGGGACTCTCATTGGGTAACAATGGGATAGCCATATCGCGACGGTCAGCCACGCGCAGGGTATGGGATCCAGCAGATGTATACAGGAGCAGTGGATTGTCTGTCATCTCGTAGGCTGTTTTCTCATCAGCCAAAATGACACAGGATGCACCAACACTCATGAGACAACAATCAAGCGCCCGTAGTGGATGGGCAACAATGGGAGAATTAAGTACGTCTTCGACTGTAATCTTCATGGGGCTCTGGGCATGAGGATTCATGCGGGCATAGCCCTTATTTTTCACAGCAATTTCAGCCAAAGTCCGGCGGAAGGATTCTTCCTCTTTACCAAATACCTGCCAGTATTTTTGAGCCATGACAGCATAGTATCCCGTATAGATATGACCCATGGGGGTTTCCCAGTCTTTATCGGCTGCTGAGGCGATGTAGTGATTTCCCTCATCGGTGGGCACTTCATCCATGCGTTCCCAGCCCATGGCCAATGCAGTATCTGAGTAGCCTGAGGCAACTGCTTTGTAAGCCTCCCAGATGGTTGAGCCTCCTGTGGCACCACCGGTTTTAATACCGACATTTCCAAGTGGATCCAGGCCGAGCCGATCATGTATGACTGCTTCCCCTAGCAGTTGATCACCAAAATGATCTGCGAAATGACCGTAATAGCAACTATGGATGTACTCTTTTAATTCTTCAGGGGATTTCTTGATAAATTCGGCTGCCTCTAAAAAGGCATCGATAACCAGCTCTTCGGTCCGCTTCTCCGGTATGGCCCTATCAAATTTTGACATGCCACCCGTTACCAGATAAACGGGCTTGCTCATCTGTGGAATTTTGAGCTGTTGTTTACTGAATTTGATCATGTTTCACTCCCATATTTGAGTTGTGTAAATGGGATAGGTATCACTAAAAGAGCTGACACAATACCCGCACTTAAATATCCAGATTCTATTCAAAAAATGTTGAGGTGTTCGGGGATAAACTAATAGGAAGGCTTGTATTCCAAAAGAGAATCTGATTACAAACCAGTCACTTCATAAAAAAAGGCGCAGTGTCATCACTACGCCTCTAATGATTTGGTCAATTATTGTCTTGGTTTAGTACAGGTAGCCCAATCCTATGTATAGACCAGAATTGCCATCTTGTTCATCCTTAGCCAGACCATAATCCACTGCGATAATAAAATTCTCATTGAGCACGATTCTTAAACCACCTCCAAATGATAAATGCAAACCTTCCTCAGCAGCAACTGGAAGTGTTTGACCTTCAACCTCGTAGGGAGTCAGAACCTGACCAAAATCAGAGAAGCCATTCAGAGCCAGGTACAGGTTTTGCCCGCCAATGACTGTTTTATAGAACTTCCATCTCGCTTCCATATTGGCCATAAAAATAGCGTTTCCAACAATGCGATTTTTCAGGATACCACGTAGGGATTTTGATCCACCCAGACCTTCGGTCATCTTATAGCTACTCTGATACCATGGCAGCATGAAGAAGGGGGCCTCCCCTATCTGTTGCTGATAGCCCAAGCGGTAGGCAAATGACAAGTCATTCTCAATTAACGTGAAGTATTGTCTGTGCGTGGCTGTGAGTGTTGTGAATGGAAAATCACTTCCCATAAAGCCAGGATAAGTGGTGAGCAGCGCTTCGGTCCAGATGCCACTCATGGGATTTGGCTCATTATCTCGGGTATCATATACAAGACCCAGTTTAATGAAATTAGTCACACCACCATGTTTCTCTTCATCCCTGATATATTTCTTAAAGACATAATCATCGTAAAGAGTGAGGGAATCCAGGGGTAGGAGATCATCATCTTTACCCTCATTCAATCCTGCCTCATCCACCGTGTCCACCTTTGTATCGATATATCCAAACCCTGCAATGACGCGGATATTCTCATTGACAACACTCTTTTGAAAATCGGCTGATAAACGCAGAGTATTGCGCTCATGTCGATAGTACATCCTGGTAACATAGTTGTTTGAATCTGAAGCTTCAAATCCAGGAGTGTAATTCGCTTCATAACCATTGAATCCATAGAACGGTAAAGCCTGCTCCGTAAGGTATCCTGCGTAGGCTGTCACTCTGATATCATTAGGTAGTAGGGATTTGGAATCGAAAAAGAGGGTGTTCTCTCCACTGCCCTTGGTGGTTCTGGTCCAGGTAGGCTTGATTGTGTAATCATAATCAGGATAGCGAGATCCATCACCGTAGTTGTATGCTTCAAAAACAATTCCATATAAAAATCCAGTATCTGAATTATAGGCAACGGCAGGTACGCCGCCAAAGCCCCAACCTGTTTTAGCTTCCTGGCCATAGGCGAAAACCATTGAGAATATCATGATTGCCAATAAGAACTTCCGATTCATACCACTTTCCTCCACTAATAGTTTAACTATCAAGCAAACTCTCCAGACGCCATGTCATCTCTCTGACAAAGTCTTTGTCTGGATCAAATCCCACGATCTTGTAACGGATTTTTCCTTGTGGTCCTATTATAAACAGACTTGGGATACCTTCCACCCCAAATTTTGTAGCAGTATCTCCAGCATATGCCACGGGAAAAGTAAATTTCATTTCATCAATATAAGGCTGAACCTTTTGTTTTTCCTGGTCTGTGGATGCAGCAACAAACACAACACGTGGGTCATCTTTGTAGAGTTCATAGAAGGCCTGAAATTCAGGTAATTCTCGACGACAGGGATTACACCAGGTAGCCCAGAAGTCCACAAAGACCACTTTGCCAAACATGTTGGCATTGTTTAAAGATCTTCCACTAAAATCAGTCATTTGGAATTCAGGGGTATCGATATTAAAAACTTCAGAGAGAACTTCCTCTTTGCGGCGTTCATCAAGACTGGTGTGGAGATCGCGCATGAAGGGCTGTGAATCTTTTCCAGGATTGAGTTTTGTATACATCTCTACCACTTTTTGATTAATCAGGGCCTTGCCTGGGGACAGCTGCAGAGCAGCAATATAATCCTCCAGCGCACTTGCAAAGTTTTCCTGAGCTTCAAAAATGAGTCCGCGGCGCAATAAAGTTTCAGGTTGCTCTAGGTACTCAAGGGCCACGCCATAGGCTTCAAGGGCTTTTTCAGTCTCATCCTGCTTCTCATAAATATTGGCTTGGGTATCGAAGATCATTGCTCCCAATTCATCCTGCCACTTCAGTCCCTCCTCCTCTGCTCTAAATTTCTCTATTGTATATTCCATCACAGCAGGAGCTTCGTTAAAAAGCAGCATCTGGTCAGACATGACCCAGGCCAATCGATTACCAAATGCAATCTGATCAGTAACCTCCAGAGCACCATTGTCAGGGTAGTTTTTCAATAAATCAAATATTTTCACAAAACGGTCTTCATCGCGTTCCATGACGGCACGTTCTGCAGAGCGAACCATTGCCATACCTGCAGCATATTCCTCAGGATAATTTTTGCTCAACTCATAGGTGAGGTCCATCCAGACATCATATTCAAGTTCCTGACCTACTGTATCTACCAAGACCTTAAATCTTTCAGGTGATACTTCCGCTTCTTTCCCACAAAAGGTGAACATCATGGTCAGCCCGATTATTAATACCAGCAATAAACTTTTTTTCATTACATCCTCTTTTCTCTATAATTGAAATCTAACTTATTTTTCTGTCAAAAACTTAAAGACGGTGGGAACCATCCACGACTTCCCATATTGGTTTACAAATCCCACATGTCCCCCTCTATCTGTCAACAACGAGGTAACCATTCCCGTTGACTTTTGAGGCATGGATGCTTCTGGAACAAAGGGGTCATCCCGTGAGGCCAGATAAAGTGTAGGCACAGGGATATCCTTCAAACAGTTTTTTGAACTCATTTCAGCATAATAGTGAGCCGCATCTCTAAAACCATGGATGGGTGCTGTGGCAGCATTGTCCAGTTCCCAGAAGGTTTTTGCTTTAGCCAATTGATTTGCCATTGTGGCATCACCTATCAGTTCTGCTTTGAGATGGTATTTCAGCAACAGAGAGTTCCGAAATTTAATGACATAATTCCGGCTAAAACCCTTGCTCATAAAATCTGCGGAGGCTCCTAAATCCAGGGGTGTGGATATGATGGCAGCTGCCTTAACGCGTTCCAGTGACTTTCCCTTAGCCAGGTAGTGTGCGATCTGACTTCCACCAAGAGAAACACCCAGTAGATATACCTGTTGACTCATTTCCATTTGAGGTAGTCGTTCATCCAGGAAATATTTAATGTCTTCGTGAAATCCAGCGTGGTAGAATTGTTTATGTTTGTTGATAAGTCCCCCACAACTCCGCATGTGTAGGACCACACCACGCCACCCACGCCTGTCGCACTCGTTCATGAATAGCCTGCAATAACGGCTTTCTGAGCTCCCCTCCATTCCATGGATGAGCACGACCAGGGGTGTTCCAGGTTCACCATCCACCCAATCTGCAGCGATGACGTCCCCATCTGGAAGGTTCAGGATTTCCCGTCGATATTTCGGGAGTTTCACTGGCATGAATAAAGATGCAAAAATGGATTGAAAATGACCATTGGGTAGCCAGCTGGCAGGATTAAAAGGGCTGGGTTGAAATTTCTCCATAGAATTGAAAATAGTTTTTAGAGGTCTTCATGCAACCCAGTAAATTGCAATAACTTTGCTACCAAATGATAGCAATCCACACCAAATCCTTTCAATCCATGCCTGTATGAACTACATTTTCGCCATGTTGTTACCATTTCTTAAGCGAGCTTTAGTCCTGCTATTGCTGATAGTACCATTGTTCCCGTGCCGTATGCTGGGTGTGATTGCTTTACCAGGCGAATCGCTGAGCAGCACTTATACAAATGGTGATTGGCACCCCTATCTCATGGGTGAGCTGGAGGAATTTCGCTTGCAGGGTGGTTCAGGTGAATGGCCTTACAATAATCGAGACGGCTGGGCCATGACGAGCTATCACGAGAGTCTGGGTGTTCCTGAATTCCAAACGGTTCGATCTGATGAAGAAGCTTATTCAGATGTCAATTATTATTATGATACCTCGATGCTGTTGGCGGAAACCCAGGTGCCCATACTTATGGGGCATCTTCGTCAAACCAGTTCGGGGGCAAGCGATATTGAAAATCCCCACCCCTTTATTTATACCAGTGATGATGGTGTAAATTTCAGTTTTGGTCATAATGGTGATGTAATCAAGGAATCGGTTCGTGAACTCATTGGAGATGATTGGTTGGCCCTCCACCCACCCCAAACTTATGGAGCGGGACCCTGGGATGGATCAGGCTGGGATAGTGTGGTAGATTCGGAGTTGTTTTTCTTCTGGATCATTAAAAATATTGAAGAATCAGATTCGGTGCTTGAAGGAATCCAGCAGGCACTCATCGTATTGGAAGAGCAGCAACCCTGGCAATTAAAAAATTTCCTGTTTTCTGATGGATTAGATTTATACGCTTATCGTCGATCGTTAATGAGTGATATTCACTATTTTGATGCCAGTCAAAATGATAGCCTGCCCCCACACCTATCAGAGAGCAATCATCGAGTGGTTATGAGCACACCTCCTGCAGGTGGAGATGTAGCTGAATTACCGTGGATTGAGCTTCCAGATAGAAATCTCCTGATCTTCAGAGGGGATGGTAGCACCGAGGTTCATGGTAATTTTATCCCAACTGGATTAATTGCGGATGCCCAACAACCAGATCAAAATAGACTAAGCCAGGCATACCCCAATCCCTTTAACAACAGCACCATCATACCTGTTCATGCTAATGAATCAGGCGCTTACACTCTCCACGTATTCAACACGAGAGGTCAGGAAGTGTTCACAGAAACAAATTGGATTGGTGATGGAAGTGCATACAATTTTCTGTGGTCAGGTAAAGATGATGGGGGAAACGATTTAACTTCTGGTAGCTTTTTCTTTCAGATTAGCTCAGGTTCCGAAAATGTCTCAAGTGGAAAACTATTGTTACTCAAATAGGGCTCAATCACCTATATACTGATCTATTGCTCCGACAATACTAAATATTTCTTCATTTTCAACCCGATAGGATGTATTCACGTAATCATTCTCTGAATTCAGCTCATAGTCCAGGGCATATGTCTCACCGTTTTGTATAATATCCCTGAGTGCGGCCATGAGTCGAGCCACATCCTCCAGGGTTGAATACAGTCCAAAACTGGCTCTCACCATCCCTGCTTTGCGCATAAATTCCGGGCTCATATTACCAAAATCAATTTCCCCAAATTCAGCTTCCAGATCATCAGACATCATTTCCTTGACATATGGGTGAGCGCAAAAGCATTGATTCCTCACAGCAATATTGAAGTAGTCGTTTAACTGGGCGGCCACCAACCCATGGTCCATTCCTTTAATGTTAAAGGAAATTGAGGCAGCTCGTGGACAAGCTTTCAGGTCAGTGCCACCATAGACCAGAATTTCTGGGATGCTAGCCATCTCATTAATGGCGGCTTCCAGAACTTCCTCTTCCTCTTCCATCAGTGTTTGCATACCGATACGATCAAGAATTTCAATTGTTGTAGCCAGGGCTATAGCGCCTGGAATATTGGGGGTGCCAGCTTCTTCTCGATCCGGAAATGTCTCTTTGACCTGGTAGCGATCTTCCAGGACTCGATCTACCATGCCTCCGCCAACCTCTTCAGGCTCAATGGCTAATAGGTGGTCTTTGCGGGCCACAACAACCCCAGGTGATCCCGGTGTGTAAGTTTTATGCCCAGAGAATACCAGAGCATCAATACAGGCGTCAGGATCATCAGGAAAAAACATTTTTGTGGGGAGATGAGCAACACTTTGGGCACCATCCACCATGAGCAGGGCTCCATATTTATGGGCGAGGCGAGCCATATCATGAATGGGATTAATAATTCCCGTTACATTACTCACTGCGGTAATGGAGACATAACTAACTCTACCAGCCCCATTCCGAAGTGCTTCCTCCAATTTGGGTAAACTGATACACATCTGATTTTCATCCAGACCATCGACGGGGACATGATATACATGCTTCATATGCTTTCGATGGGGCAAATCATTGGAGTGATGCTCCATGATTGATATGATTGCTGTATCTTTTTCAGGATGTACATCTCGGAAGACACGCGCCATCCTGTTGATGCCCCCTGTGGTTCCAGAGCCAGTAAAGAAGCAGGTATAAATATCAGGATCTGCACCTACAAAGCTGAGTATCCTTTCATGAGCCCAATCGTAGGCAGCTGTGGAAATGTGGGCGGAATGATGGAGTTTACTATGGGTATTGGAGTAATGATTCATGAAGTCAGCCGTAATATGAGCTGCAGGTCTAAGCATGAGTGAGCTGGCAGTTGAATCCAGATAAATTCGTCTGGTTTGCTCCCCTCCTACCGTCTGGTAGGTGGTATCTAAACCAATAAAGTCAGAACGAATTTTTTCGAGAAGTGCCTTGCCGGTTAAAGAATTTCCAGATGATCTCATGCTAAAACTCCTCATTGATATCTCATGATTTGACACATAAAATGAACCAGTATATACTCAGGTCTAGCATATAATACCAATTTAACTTCAAAATGCACCCAATTTAGTTGGATTATCTTTACCCTTCGAGAGCCTCCAGCCTCCGCATTCCTGCTTCGGCTTGGCAGGCAGGGAGACGAGAAGTGTGTCTTGCTGAGCCTGTCGAAGTATGACACAGTACGGGTATTCTGAAGTTAACTTGTAAAAAATATTGTAGAACCTGATGATTCGTACAAAAAATCAGGAGGCCATCCAAATGGATGGCCTCCTTAACCTCTATTTATAGTGTGATGTCTATTTAAGCAACATCATTTTTACTATTTGCTCTGAGCCAGCAGCAGTTATACGGGCAAAATAGATACCTGTTTCTACCGATTTGGAAGAAGCATCAGTACCATTCCATTGATAGCGGTATGTGCCAGTTACAAGTTCCGACTGAACAAGGCTGTTCACCTCTTGACCCAGAATATCATAAATCATCAGGGTTACGAAACTATTGACAGGTATACCAAACTCAATGGTAGTCGAGGGATTGAAAGGATTGGGATAGTTCTGCTTCAATTGAAGCACTTCAGGCATTTCAAATCCATCAACACTGAGGAACTGACCAGTATAGAAACCGGTCCTCTGATTATTACCGCGGGCAGTTGACCAGGTAGGACCAAGCTCAGAGAGCATTTTAAGATTAATAACAGTGAGGTCATTATTTGACCCAACGATGATCTCCAGAGTACCATCCTGACTTAAATCAGCCACACTTGGAGTTCCCTGGACAGGTCCTGACATTGCTAGTGGAAATAGATCCACGGACATGCCATCATGATGGAAGGCATATAATTCTCCAGAGTTTGAGCCAACTATAATCTCTGGCGCACCTACACCATCAAGATCTGCAACAACGGGAGAACTATAACAGGCGCCATCTAGACTTTGCGGCCACCCTGCTACAGCATTCCCCTGATAATCAATCATATTGATGAGTCCAGCGAGAGTTGTATAAATAATTTCCATAAAACCATCACCATCGAAATCATACACAGCTGCAGAGGTACGAATACTGGCAGATGAAAGTCTTTGAGTCCAAAGTACACTTCCATCGCTACCAATAGCATAGAAATAGCCACCATCTTGACCGGCTAAAATTTCCAGTGAGCCGTCCCCATCAATGTCAGCAATGACAGGAGGAGAGGCAACATTGGAAACCAAATCTACTGGAAATCCACTTAACAAATCTCCATTAAGATTATAGGCGAATACGCTATCACTCCAGGTACCTAGGACGAGATCTTTGCTTCCGTCTCCATCAATATCTGCTATGGAAACACCACCAGACATTCTTCCGCCGTCAATAATGACAGGATAATTATCCAGAGGAGTACCATCATGGTGAACAGCTACTAAATCATAACCATACCCACCAGCGACTATTTCAAGGTCTCCGTCGTTGTCAAGGTCATCTAGAGCAGGTGTACCCATAAGATAGCTTGAAGCTTCTGTGATTGCGGCGCCTGTCCCATCATGTTGGATGACATGAAGTTTGCGATCGCGGGAAGCCACTACAACTTCCAGATCACCATCATTGTCAATATCAGCAACAGCTGGAGCACCAATAATCACATTCCCAGTGGCGTATGGAAAACCGGCCAACTCAGTGCCTGCCAGCGTAAAGACGTGAACAAGACTATCAGATCCACCCACCACCACTTCGTTGGTTCCATCACCATCAAGATCCACAACTGCATTTCCACCTGTAATGGGTTGAGAAACAGCAACTGGGAAATTGGCTTGGAACAAATCGATGCTTACGGTGAGAGGAATGATCGCTTCATAAGGATCCTCGGTGCTTTGATTGGCAACCATTCTAAGATTAAAATTAAAATCTGAGATATCTGGTGCATCTTCTGAAACCGAGAAAGCAAATTTGTCGTTGAAATTTGTGACAATATCGCAGGACACAATCATATTGTAAAATCCCACACTATCCGTAATGGTAATATATGGGCTTGATGTAGATAGATAACCTGTCACATCAAAGGCGCTGACAAAATCACAACTATTGCTTACTGTCACTGTATACTCGGCTGATTCACCGGGATTCAGCTTACCATCACCATCATCACCAACTATGATGATATTTGAGGAGGCGGCAACCAGATTTGGGATGTTGAGTGGTGCAATATCACCCACATACCCTGTAGAAGCATTTAGCACGGCTTGATCCGAACCCTGAACAAAGACAACCAGTCTACAATCATCTACAATAAAGGAAGGGTCAAGGAAGAAATCAACTACCTCCACGTGCTGAACGCCTGCCTCCAGGGCGACAGTTGTACCTGAGGAACTGGGAAACATATCCCGCATGACATTTTCGTGGTCTGGGTAGCCATTTGATCCCATATAATATAGTCCATCCTGGACCAGAACGACTTGAAGGGTATAATTTCCACTAACTCCCTCTTCAGGGTCTAGCGTCACAAGTACACTTCCACTGAGAGTTTGATAGTCAAAATTGCCTGCCAGACTAATAGCAAGTGGTGCTGTAGTCTGTGCATTGGCTAAAATATGACTCTCCCAGGCCGTTGTACTGCCTCCGTCAGTAACACCATCAATTTCAATCCATGGAACCCATTGAACATTATAATAGCCCTGTCTAGCTGTACCATCTGCGCTATTAAAATTGTAAAAAGGATCAGTACCCGGCCATGACATATGGTAGTTAATTTGGGTATGTGTTGTCGGATTATTTTGTTGAAACACGTTCAACTGAGCCCCTGCGGGGCCACAGGAAGGTCAGCCAGCGTTTGTGAAATATTCAGCTAAAACCAACCGTTCGGCAGAATGCCCCAACGCGAATAACGCAAGCAGTATCATCACTACTGTTGCGAATCTGTTTTTGATCATAATCTCTCCAAGTTGAATTGTATTATGTGCCTATGTAAAGCATGCCATAACATAGATAAACGAGGTGGCCTGTGCCACCACAAAGCTCCTCGTGAAAGAAACGTTAGTAAAAATTAATTTTACCATCCAAAATTGTTCATTCTTGAACCTTAGTATTGATACTAAAAAGAAGGCCATCCAATGGATGGCCTTCTTAGCTAAGATTGTGAGTTAATTTATTTTAGCAGCATCATTTTTATGAGTTGTTCTTCTCCACCCGCCTGAATCCGGGCAAAATACACACCTGCAGCAACTTGATTGCCTGCATGATCCAACCCACTCCAAACTAAAGAATAGTGCCCTGCTGAAAGATTTTTATCAATCAGGCGAGTCACTTGATTACCTAAGAGGTCAAAGATTGTTAAATCTGTAACTGAGCTAGTAGGAATCCCAAACTCAATAGTTGTACTGGGATTAAAGGGGTTGGGGTAATTCTGCTTTAAGGTCAGAATATCAGGCAGAATAGATTGTGAAGATGAACTCGCAATGGGATTGGGGAAATATCCTGTCCGCTGGTAGTTCCCTCGTGATGTATACCAAAAGGGTCCGGCTTCACTTATTGCAGGCATATCCACAACACTGAGGCCAGCGTCAGTCCCCACGACAATCTCCAGATTTCCATCCAGATCCAAATCTGCCACAGTTGCAGCACTATGCACTCTGTCTCCCTGTAGCATTGGGAAATTAGGCAGAAGCGTCCCATCAATATGAAATGCATAGAGGTTATCTGAGTCATCCCCTAGTATTATTTCTGGAACATCATCTCCATCGATATCTGCGATAATCGGTTGACTGTAGCAGGTAGTTGCCAGAGTTTGTGGCCAACCCTCCAACATATTCCCGTCATGATCCAACACACTTACTCGACCATCAGGCAATATGTAGACTGTCTCCATGAGACCATCCCTATTATAATCAAAAACGGAATGACCCGTCAATACAGGAATGGCAACCAGTTGATGATTCCACAGCTCTGTACCAGTGCTGGACAGTGCGTAGATCATTCCACCCAATTGACCAGCGATAATTTCCAGGTTTCCATTTCCAGTCAAGTCAGTAACCACCGGCGCTGTTTTGATATCAGCTGATAGATTGACTGGGAATCCAGTCAAACT
The DNA here is from genome assembly GCA_016784025.1 of Fidelibacterota bacterium. Taxonomy (GTDB): domain Bacteria; phylum Fidelibacterota; class UBA8477; order UBA8477; family JABMPR01; genus JABMPR01. The sequence continues at coordinate 18,640 of JADHVL010000026.1, forward strand.
GTTACCACTTGCATCGTATGCATGTATAAAGTCACCAGTGGTGCCCACGATAATATCATTAAAGCCATCACCGTTCAAATCGGCAATTGCAGCTCCACCCTCCATCCTTTCACCATCCAGAATTAAAGGGAAACCTGACAGGGCGCTTCCATCATGATGAATGGCAGTGATATCATAGTCAAATCCAGTGGTAACGATTTCCAAATCGCCATCATTGTCCAGATCATCTATAGCAGGGGTTCCCAGGACGAGCCCGGCGGCCTGGGCAACTAATTCACCGCTTCCATCAGACTCAACCACATATATACTTCCACCAAGGGTAGTAAATACAATTTCCAGGTCACCATCATTGTCCACATCTCCAATTGCAGGTGCGGACGTAATTTTACCATTTGAGACAAAGGGAAAACCTGACAATTCAAGCCCTGCCACCGTGATGACATGAAGTAGGCTATCAGTCCCGCCAAATATCACTTCTTGAGATCCATCACCATCTAGATCTAACACTGCATTTCCACTCACAATCCCAGACTCATAGTCAATGGGAAAATGATTTTGGAACATATCAATGGTTACGGTGATAGTCTCATTCGTTTCATATGGAGTCTCGGAATCCTGGTTTGCAAGAATGCGTAAATTGAATTCAAATTCACTTACACGTGGGGCTTCTGATGAAACAGTGAATGTAAATTTATCTATTTCATTGCTTGTAGTACTACATGGAGAAAGTGAACTAAACACACCCACGCTATCACTAATACTAATTAAAGGATTGGTGCTGGATAAATATCCAGTAATTCCAGTTGCTTCAACCCACCCACAATTGTTATCAATGGTCACATAATAATTAGCTGATTCACCTGGATTAAGCTTGTTGTCAGCGTTGTCATCAAACAGGTCGATATTTGTGGATAGTACCTGGATATATGGAACATTGATTGGGGTCAACTCAACCACATCAAATGTGGCGGTATTCAAGACTGATTGATCTGATGCCTCAACAAACACGACGAGACGGCAGTTGGCAACTACAAAATCCTGAGGTATTTGGAGATTGATGGTTTCAGTAATGTCGATACCAGCCACCATATTAATGGGTGTACCTGCTGGGCTGGGGAAGATATGGCGCATGACAGCTTCATGATGTGGATACCCGTTTGATCCCATGAAGTAGATACCATCCTCAACCAGAACAACCTGGAGCGTATAGTCGCCGTCTACTCCAGCTTCAGGAGAAAGTGTTATATCAATGAAGCCCTCTCCCTGATAATTCATGTCACCCGTAGCGGATATGGAGAGGGGTGATGTTAAAGCAGCTTGATCCATGATGGCTGCTCCCCATACTGAAACGTCCTGGGTCTCATTCAGTGTCGCATGATCACCACCATCGACGACAAAATATGGCACCCAACTAAAACCGTAGTGTGCCCTGCGGGCATTCCCATCGGCACTACTATAGGTGTAGAATGGATCACTGCCTGGCCATGACATATGGTAGTGAATAGAGGTAAAAGCGGTTGGGTTATTTTGTTGGAACACGTCCAACTCTGCCCCTGCGGGGCCACAACCAGGTCAGCCAGCGTTTGTAAAATACTCTGCCAGGACGAGTCGTTCAGCTGTATGACCCAATGCGAATAGAGCCAACAGTACCATCAAAACTATTGTCAGTCTGTTTTTCATCATAATCTCTCCATAAATTTTTGAAACTAATTGATCTATAAAACTGTTGACTAAGATAGATAAGCAAAGGGCTTTGTGCCATCACAAAGCCCTTCGTAAAACTTTTTTAATAAACTAAAATCTGATTGAAAAATCGACTAGGCTGTGCGCTCCAATTTTTTTCTCTCTGCACGGCTCTCAATGATGGAATACAAAACTGGAACCACGATGAGAGTCAGAAAGGAGGAAACTGCCAGACCAAAGATCAAACTAACCGCCAGGGGTCTCCAATATTCGGCTCCACCTGCGAGATTCAAGCTTAAGGGAATCATACCTGCCAGCGTCGTAACTGTCGTGAGGATGATTGGACGTAGTCTGTTCCTGCCAGCTTTTATTAACGCTTCCCTTACCCGCATACCTGTCTTACGGAGATCGTTGACATAGGCGATAAGCACAATTGCATCATTTACCACCACTCCCATGAGAGCTACTACACCAAAAAAGGCCATAATACCAAATGGAACCCGTGTGACCATGAGACCAAAGATCACCCCAATAAATGATAGTGGAATAGCCAAACCAATAATCAGGGGCTGTTTGATAGACTGGAATTGGGCACTGAGGATGATCATAATGACGATGAAACCTATAATCATGGCTTTACCAAGACTAGCAAACGATTTACCGGCTTCGTCTTCAATTCCACCATATTCCACACTTACACCGTTGGGAACTGCCAATTGAGCCAGGAAAGGATCCATACGACGTCGAATATCTGTTGCATCGACGCCCTTCGCCAGATCGCAGGAGACTGAGATATTGCGCTTGAAATCCTGGTGTTTAATCAGAGTTTCACTGCTTCCCAGCTCCAGTGAAGCTACATTCTCAAAAGGTATCATCTGACCCATTTGGTTCATGATGTTCAGATTCCGAATAGCATCTACAGCATCGTCACCATCTGTCTCCAGGCGAACCACAACTGGAATATCCTCAAGTCCATCCGAGTAGGTCGTAGCCTCCAGACCAATCATAGCTGCTGCCAGGGTGTTACTTATTTCCTGACTGGATAGTCCATAACTTGCAGCACGATCATGATCTACAACGGCTTGAAATTCGGTTCTGCGGACACCCAAACTGGATTCCACATTCAGAGCTCCTTCAACGGTGGCCAGATCTCGTTTAACCTGTTCAGCAACAAAGCCAATGGCATCCAGATCATCACCACTGACGTCTATGATCACATTGCTGGCTATGGGTGGTCCTTCCACGATGGTCTGCAACACAATTTCAACACCTGGTATACGGGAGAGTTTTGCATCCATGATGGCCATGAGATCATCAACGGAAATATCCCGGTCACCTGCGTCCACCAGATCCACATTTATCTGGCCTATTTCTGCGCCTTTTCCCCCTCCTTGAGCCAGACGTACATTCTGTACGCCACTCTCCCCAACCGTAGAGACAATTCGATCCACTTCAGCAAAGGTCAGGAGATATGCCTCTATATCCTTAACCACGGCATCTGTATAATCGAGTTGACTGCCTGCAGGGGTATTGATATCTACAATAATCCTGGGTTTCGCAACCTTGGGAAAGATTTCTAACTTCACAAGTTTGGTATCACTGACGGCAGAAATTCCAACCGCAGCAATGGACATAAAGAAAATGACTGTGATTCCCAATATAACGATGAGTCTATGGTATAGAGCCCAGCCAACCATCTTAGTATATAGACGCTTACCGATCCATTCACCACTTAGCACGCCAGCTCGTTTCGTGACCACCATCAATTTGGAGGCCAGAACTGGTATAAGAAAGTGATCTGCCAGGAATGCTCCCACCAGAGTAAATATCACGACTTTAGGAATCACAGATAAAAACTGACCCATGGTCCCCGTCATATAAATTATGGGTGCAAAGGCCACCATGGTGGTCAATACTGAAGTCATAATTGGGACACCCACCTCATCAAGTGCTTTAATGGCTGCCGCCTTCCGATCCAAACCTTCTTCCATATGCCGATAGGTTGATTCGGCCACGATAATGGCACCATCCACAACAATACCTAAAACGATAATGAGACCAAACATGGAAATACCTGTCCGTGCCAGATCAAAGACAGCCATCAGAGGGAAGGAAGACATGAGTGCAAAGGGCAGTGCAATGGATACGATCAGGGCATTCTTGAACCCTATTCCAGCAAACAGCACAATGATAACAAACAAAATCCCCCAGGCAGCGTTCTGATTCAGCTGACTATTCTGCCTTTCAATATCTGTGGCCTGTCTGGCCGTGTAAGCATATTCCATCCCCTGAGGAAATTTTGCAGCGAGTTTGTCCACAACTGCTTCGATCTGCTCAGTGGCCTCCACTATGTGGGCACCGGTTCTTTTTGAAATAAGCAAGGTCACGCTATTTTGTTGCTGGAATCTGGAGTAGCTGGAAGGGATTTCAAATCCATCGGTAACCGTCCCAACATCACGAATACGTTTCACATTTCCTGATTGATCTACGCCGAGAATAGTGTTCTCTATATCGTCGATCTCAGAATACTTACCCACAGTCCGAACAAATATATCCTGTCCCTTGAGTTTTACAGTACCACCAGGAAAGTTCATATTGCTCTTTCTCAGAGCCATCAATACCTGGGGGATACTGAGATTATTGGCCAGGAGCAGATCTGGGTCAATTTCAATGGCTATTTCGCGCTCTTCTCCACCAAACATTTCAACCTGATTCACTCCCGATACTCTGGTAAGTTGATCTTTAATAAGTTCAGCCTGAATCCGCAAATCGTGAGGTGAATAATCTCCATAGATATTTAGGATGCTGATGGGTGTATCGGCAAAATCAATATCCGTTACCGTCACATTATCTATCTCTTCTCTCAGTTCGGGTATGGCTTCGTTAACTTTCTCCTTGAGATCATCAATACTTAAATCCAGATCAGCCTCTGGCGAAAACTTGATGGTGATAAAACCAACATTCTGCATGGCATATCCGGTGATATCATCAACATCCTGCAATTGAGCCAGTTTCTCTTCAATGGGTTTGATAATCTCAGTTTCCACTTCAGAAGGCGCAGCTCCCACATAGGTCGCTGAAACAAAAGCATACGGGATTTCGATGACGGGAACCAACTCCAGGGGAAGCGTCAAATATGCTGTAATACTGGCAATAAAAATTCCCAGGGCTGCAAATATGACGGCCATGGGATGCTGGATGGCCTGTTTTGATATTTTCATGAGGTGATCCTTCCCTACTCCACGATATCCAAAAGAACACCATCTTTGACATCATTGTGACCTTTGACAATGATCATATCACCAGGGGCAATATCCGCTTCAATGAATACTTGTGATCCTGATAGAGCACGAATTTTGACCCCTTTCTGTACAGCGCGACCTTCTTCCTCAAGAAAAATGAATTTCTTCTGCCCATCATCCTGAATCAGATTGAGGGGCAATACCAGGGCTTCTTCATAATATTCCTGCACAATGCGAACATCACCAACCAGACCCAATTTCATGCCCATCATATTCCCGGCCATACGAACTTCAACATCATAGTTATTAGACATATTCTTGGGAGCCATTCCAATGCGGAGCACAGCACCTTCAAATACCCGATCTGGGAAGGTTTTAAACTCAATCTGGGCGAATTGACCATTTCTGATCTGCCCAATGCGAGCTTCGGGTACAGGGACAATAATTTTTAAGCGGTTCATATCAGCTAGAACCATGGGTGGCTGCATGGCTCCTCCAGGAGCTACCAGATCACCTATATTCAAATTCTTGGCGACTATCCATCCGCTAAAAGGAGCGCGTAACATGGTATTATCCATAGAGTTTTTTGCCTGGGTGTAGGCGGCTCTAGAGTTGTCCAGACCAATGCGGGCCATCTCAAACTGATCAGAGGAAATCACGTTGGAGTTAAAAAGCTCCCTGGCGCTTTCTAAATCGCGTTTGGATTTCTCGTACATGGATTTTGCCTGGGCATACATGGTTGAATACACATCAGTTTTGATACTGGCCAGACGCTGATCCTTGAATACGTAGTCTCCAATATTGGCCCAGATTGAATCAACCTGTCCACCTGATTGGAACAACAAACTTACCTGATTTTCAGAAACGACTCTTCCAATACTGTGGAAATCAATCTGAAAGGGTTGATATCTCACAGTATCCAGTGCCACTGGGACTTTTGTTTCAACAATTTCTTTTAATTCAGCCTCACCACCGCAATTGGCTACGACCAATAAGCTTGAGGTGATAAGCAGTATGGATATCCATGTCTTAATCGATTTCATTATTCTTCTCCAAGGGCACGTGCCAATGAAGCACGGGCGCTGTTATATTCAAAATATGCCTGGTAAAGACCAAGTTCGGCCTGGTCACTTGCGCTCTGGGCATCTAAAACCTGCAGTTGACTCGCCATACCCTGTTGGAAGAGTCTTTGAGCCATATCAACGCCCTTATGGGCTTGGGCTACACCTTTGAGCCCGGCATCAATTTTCCGGGAGGATTCTTTGATGCTCAGGAAAATACTTTTCAGTTCCAGGAGTAAATTCTCCTTCATATCATGTTGCTGATATTCTGATTTCCGATGATCGGCTTTGGCCTTCTGCACTCTGGCAGTGGATCCAAAACCGTTGAAAATGGGCATGTTTATACCCACTGCTATTGATGAGGATTCGTTAAAATTTGCATCAGCAAACCCGTCGTCATTGTAAGACTTCATTTCCTGATAAGAGCCTGTTAAAGCAATTGAAGGCATAAACTCTGCCTTCACCATGAGGATATTCTCTTTCATGAGTTTAACGTTGGCTTCCAGTTGATTCAACATGGGTTGATTTGAAATCATTTTGCGCTCTAAATCAGCCAGATCAAGATCATTCACAATTTCAGTTTGAAGTTCACCCAGTATCACCACATCCTGATCAATCTGGAGCCCACAGCTACGCTTTAATCCTGCATAAGCCAATGCTTTCATTTTGCGGGCATTACTCACCATGGTGGTCTGGTTGGCAACCTGAACATCAGCTCGGATCACATCGAATTCAGCTGTTTTTCCCTGGGCATATAGTGCTGTGACATTTTCCAGGTTTCGTTGCATGACTTCCAATGAATTTTGCATAACAGAGACCATTTTGTCAGCCAATAAAACGCCAAAATACGCTTTCTTGGTATTCTCAATAACTGAGAGTCTAGTGACATCAGCAGCTGAGCTTGCCAGATCACCATACACATTGGCTCCACGGATTGCAGCGATGACACGCCCCTCAAACAGAGGTTGAGTCAGGCTGAGTCCATAGACCATGGTATTGTCTGATCCAAAAGCCAGTTCCAGGGGTACCATCTGAATCCCCGTTGCCTGTAAATATTGGCCGGGAATGTCCTCACCGTATTCGTCCTTGCGTGGTACTGGTATTCCTGGATTGCCGGGAGTAGAATAAAATATAGGAGCACCATTTGCATCCAATACTCCAAAGGGAACTGGAAAGGCTATGGGCTGAGCTCCAATGGCAAAACTATGGGATACCTGGCCAAAAGCTGATACTACAGGCAGGGCTGATGAAAAGGCTTCTTTGCGCTGTGCCTTGGCTTTGAGCAAATCTTCCTGGGCATTTTGCATATTCACATTGTTGTCCAATGCCAGCTTGATAGCCTGGTTGAGCTCTAGCTCCAGGGTCTCAGCTTCCACCGAGTTAATCAACGTGAGGCTGACCATCAACGTCAGCAAATATTTATTCATGATTTGGCTCCATTTAAGAAAATATCTATAATTTCATCGGCGTACATTTCATCCATTTGCATGTCCCCTGTGTTGAGAGATCGGACCTGCCCGTGAATCATCCCACTCAAATAGCTGGCATAATGTTGAGCATTCCCCGGACGCAATTGACCTGCATCTATGGCGGCCTGCATTTCGATGACCACCAACTTTTTTAAATCCTGAAAACGATCAAAAACTTGTTTGCTACAGGCATGATTCATCAATATCTGGTGATTGGTCATAATCACATTCATAAAATCAGTATTGCTACGATAATAATTAAACTGAGAATTGGCGATGAGGCGAATTCGCTGGAGGGGATCAGAAACTGAGGACAGTTGATCGTATAAAAAATCCAGTACATTCCCTACAGCATAGTCAAACGCTGAGAGAAGCAGATCATCCTTATTCTTAAAATAATTATAGAGGGTACCCTTACCAAACTCTGCCAGAGCGGCGACATCCTCGAGTTTCGTCTCAGCAAAGCCCTTCTGGGCAAAGAGATGTACGGCAGCTTTCAGGATGGCTTCCTTATTGCGTAGCTTGTCTCTTTCTTTGCGGCTTAAAACAGTGGTATTTGAACTAATATTCATTATATGACTCCTGGGTCACAATTAAGTCTTGTGGGTCATAATTGCAAGAGGCTTTGTTCTTTTTTTGATTTTTTTTGTACTTCTTACTACATACGTATGTACAAGGCATGAGATTTGAATATCTTTGCCGCCATGATAAACATTATTACCAGCGAGCGATTTCTACAACACGATACCGGCTTTGGTCACCCCGAACGACCTGAGCGGCTATCTGCCTGCACTGATGGAATTCGTAAAAGTGAATTCCTTGACCAGATAAAATGGATGGAACCTCGTAGGGCCGATGTTGAAGAAATAAAGCTTGTTCATACTCCAGCGCACATCCTGAATGTCCGCAACACTGCTGAACGCGGTGGGTTTAGCCTGGATCCAGATACCATGGTCAGTCCAGAGAGTTATGACATAGCACTACAAAGTACTGGTGCCTGGCTGGATGGAGTTGATCGTATTGTGGGACACCAGGAGTCTTCATTTGTCATTTCTCGTCCTCCGGGACATCATGCTGAGCGTGATAACGCCATGGGATTCTGTCTCTTTAATAATTGTGCCATCGCAGCCAATTACGCCATGACTGTCAGAGGTGTAAGTCGAGTAGCAGTTCTGGATTGGGATGTCCATCACGGGAATGGCACCCAGCACATTCTTGAATCTGATCCAAACCTGGCCTATTGCTCACTCCATCAGTGGCCTTACTATCCAGGTACAGGTGCCGATCATGAAAAAGGTGATTTCAACAATGTGCTGAACATTCCGCTTTCAATCGGGTCTGGTAAATATGAATATTTCGATGCCTTTGATAAGAAAGTTTTACCTTTCCTCAAAAATTGGGAACCTGAGTTACTCATTATCAGTGCCGGATTTGATGCCAGTCAAAATGATCCTCTAGGTGGTATGCTGCTTTTGCCTGAACATTTTGCAGAATTTACCCGTTATTGTCTGGATATTACTCCTCATTTGCTGGTAGGTCTTGAGGGCGGCTATGATTTGAAAGATCTTGCTGATTGTTCCAGATCGGTGGCAGAGGTTTTAATTGAGCATGAATCATAGCTCAAAGTCCAGCCTAGAAATAGATTTTACATTTATCCCTAGGCGGCGATTCGAATCGCCGCTTGGATTATTAAGGAATTAGATGCTTGATACCCGTCGGCAAGCCAGGCGACTACTCGGCAAATTAGAAATTTCCTCCACGAGGCGCTTGGTGAAAATGATTTGCGCTGCACTTTTTGCAGCTATGATCGCCTTCATCCCCTCATATTCCGGTTTAGAACCAGCTGCTATGTGGACACTCTTTATCCTCATCTTTGCGGCAGGCTTATGGATGACAGAGGCTATTCCTGCATTTGCCGTTGCCATCCTCATCATTGGTCTGGAAATTCTCATATTAGGTCAACCTGGTGGTGTGTATGCCACGGGTCCCAAGGATTGGCAGATGTTTGTAAATCCCTGGGCCAGTCCTATCATGTGGCTCTTTATGGGTGGCTTTGTTTTGGGCCAGGCGGCTCAAACCACTGGTCTCGACAGAATGATGGCTCGATTTGTTCTAAAATGGTTTGGATCAAGACCCTCCAATGTGCTGCTGGGAGCCATGGGATTGACCTTTGTGTTTTCTATGTTTATGTCTAACACGGCTACTACAGCAATGATGATGTCAGTTATGGCACCAGTCATTGCCGGGATCGATAAAAAAGATCCCTTTGTCAAGGCCCTGTTACTCGGTGTCCCCTTCGCGGCCAATGTGGGTGGTATGGGAACCATCATTGGGAGTCCACCTAATGCCATTGCCGCAGGTTTGCTCAGTGAGACCCATGCCATTAGTTTTGTTGAATGGATGACTTTGGGCCTCCCCCCAGCCATCGTGCTATTTTTTATTGCCTGGCTCTATTTACGATTCGCACATCCATCGAATTCTGAGACGCTTGATCTCCGTGGACTGGAATGGGAAACCAGAACGGGTTCCTTGCTTCCCATGTGGAAACGTCTTCTGGTATTCCCTGTTTTCATGCTGACTGTCATATTGTGGATGACTGGCTCGATACACGGCATGCCCACGGCAGTCGTCTCATTTATTCCCATCACAATTTTTGCAGTAACTGGTATCCTGAATGTTGCTGAAGTTCGCCGTCTCCAATGGGATGTGCTGATGCTCATGGCAGGCGGATTGTCTCTGGGTGTGGCCATTCAAATCAGTGGTCTTGCCACCTGGGTGCTGGGTCTCATCCCCATGGATGCTATGGGTTTGCTGGCCATCGCCTTTGTATTGGCTTATATCACCACCTTGTTGTCAAATTTTATGAGCAATACAGCCGCCACGAATATCCTTGCTCCTCTGGGTATCGCCGTTGCAGTTGGTTTTGAACCCATCGTAGTCGTTCCGTTAGCCCTGGGCGCCTCAGCAGCCATGTGTTTGCCCATCTCCACACCTCCCAATGCCATTGCATTTGCCACTGGAGGTATGAAAACCACAGATTTTTTTAGAGGAGGTTTGTTAATGGGGATACTTGGTCCTGCCCTGGCAGTCATCTGGGTATTCTGGATGTTAGGATAGGGCGGTTTTGCTGTAAGATAGATGCCTATTGCAACCCGGTACGGGCGGATTGCAATCCGCCCGTACTGAAAACTATGAATCTTAATTGATGGGAATCCCGCCCTTTCTAATCAATTGGGGTAGATTCCTTCGCCACATCTTTTGTCTTTAACCTGAAGACAATTGGAATGGAAATTTTCACACTGACTGCTTCACCTTTGATCCGTGCTGGAATCCATTCGGTCTTTATGGCCGCATTCATAGCGGCTGAATCCAGAGATGCATTTCCTGAGCTCCTCAATATTTCAGGAGCCTCGGCAATACCAAGTTTGTTAATGATTACTTGTAGAATGGTGGTCCCCTCTATCCCGGCTTTCCTGGCTAACTCGGGATAGTGAACATTCTTCTGAATTGCTGCAAACCCTCCCTTTGGTTCTGGTGGTTTGTCATAGGCTTGATATTCAACAGCTTCGTTCGTTCCAGATGTTTTTTCCAGACCCACGGGCTCCATTGTGCTCTGCGATTCCTCTGAATTACATGCAATGAGAACTGCCATGCTGATAACGATCAGGATGAGTAATACATGATGTGGTTTTAGTTTGTTTTGCATATTTCCCCTCTTTTCTTTGATATATCGAAAGCGCTTGATGATGCTGCTATCGCTCATAAAAAAACCACCGGCCAATACAGGAACTGATCTCGTGCCCTGCTCGGTTGCCAGCTGTCTGAATAATTGATCTCCATATGCTTTGCGTTCGGTTCTGGAAAGTTCAATTGCCGCATCATCGCAAATCTTCTCCCGCTCCAAATCAATTTGATCATTTACCAACCAAATGATGGGATGAAAGAAATAGAGCGTTCTTACTGCTGCTTGAAGGTAGATAGTGACCATATCCAATCGCCTCACATGGGTGAGCTCATGGGCCAGGACACTCTGTTGTTCTTTAAGCGTCCATGAGCTGAATTCCAGAGGCAGGTAAATTTTAACCTTCCATAAGCCTTGCATTAAAGGACTCTGGATATGATCATCTGTAAACAATCTGATTTTTTGTCTGACGCCCATTTCTATCTGCATGGCTTCGAACCAAGGTTCAGGTGTGATTGGTACAGCATTTCTTATTTTTTTCCGATGTGAGGACTCCGAAACAAAAAGTTTTATGGTCAAGAGGAGAACACCTGTGAGCCACATGATGGCCAGGATGGTTTTAATTGAGAGGTTCCCTGACGAACCAATACTGGCATCCTGAATAAATTGACCTGAAAATACGGGTGCTAATTCAACAATAGGAAGTTGTTGGCCAGGCAGGGTGATATTGATGGGGATAAGGGCTTTTACGAGGATCACGACCCAGAGGATATAGGCAAAATTCGGGTAGGCCTTTTTACTTAATCTACTTAATGGCCAGACAATGAGTGACAGAATGAGGATCTGCCAGGACGACTGTATGAGCATGTTTAAAACTTGATCAATCATTTTTTTCTTCCCCCTGTAAAATGTCTTTAATCTTATCAAGATCATCTTGATTCAGTCTATTATTTTTCAGTAGATAGGCAGCCAGACTTGATCCTGAGCCCTGAAACACCTTGTCAATAAAGTTGCTGGTGGCACCATCAACGGCAGATTCTCGAGGTATCTCAGTCGTGTAGAAATTTACCATTCCTAATTTTTCTTTGGTGAGATAGCCTTTGTCCACCAATCTTTCCATATAGGTTTGGATGGTTGTATATGCACGTTGGCCCTCTTCAGGCATGGCCTCCATGACCTCTCTGGCAGAGGCTTTTTCTACTCCCCAGATATGATTCATGATGAGCCACTCAAATTGACTTAATGCATCAAGATTTACCCTACTACTCATATCGCCACTCTCCTACATTTGTAGTAATATATAACAAATCCTCAGTTAGGGCAAATATTTTTTTCAGAAGGGTGTGTCGCAATATGCCCATACTTCGTGGGGTATATCTGAATCTAGCCTAACTGAAGACTGATTTATGTACGAGATGAATCAGAGATGAATAGCTTTCATCGGTGACACGTTCACTAAGCTCTGGAACCAGAATACCTATATCTCCTGTAAAACCGCAACACATTGCATCCAAATGCCTATTCACATAGTGGTGAGTTACCGGGCTAGACTTATCCTGATCTTTCGTGTATCGCCCCTGCCATGGTCATCAATAGCACTTACCTGGAACACACCTGGCTTAAGGGACCAGTGTTGCGTGTTCTGTGGATCTGATTTTCCAATATATATATCATCAACAAACCAATAAACTTCCTTCACATCTGCATCTGTTGTTACGCGTAAAGGCAAACTGTTAAACCAGGTTTCTCCCAGGGTAATTAGATACTCTGTACCCTCAAGAGGGGATTGAATCTGAGGCGGATTTCCGATGGCTGACATTCTTTCAATACTCTCTTTTGGATCGAATGGGGGTGGAACTACACGAGGAATACCAGCCTGTCTGAATAGGTAAAGCAAGTCTGTTGGCCAAAACTCAAAGACCTCCTTTTTTATATTTTCACCAGACTGGATAAATGTCCGGTATCCAGTCTCCACATTGATATAGATTTCTCGACAAATATCACAGGATTTGATTGGTGATTTTCCTGGAATATACAGTGTCATCATTTTTTGTTTACAATGGGTATGTGCTAGCTGACCGGAAAGCGTACAAATTTCCTGACGGATGACCCCCATAGGCAATTCGGCTTCCTCATCAGTATGCTCTGAAACAAGGTCTGGCGAAACAGAATCGATAATCTCGAACATAAGGGGAGTTGCCATTTGACGTCCGTTAAACGAGGGATTTCCATAGCCACTAAAATTCCCCAGCCAGACCGCAATGATGTAGTGATCAAACATACCAATGGACCAGCAATCTTTAAAACCGATTGATGTTCCTGTTTTGTAGGCAACAGCCAGTTGATTCGAGATGGGGAGCGACCATTTTGAACTGTTTGGTCTTGGATTCTGCTCAAGGATGGTTCGGGTGATAAAACAAACCTCCTCACTCAGAGTGGAATGAATCGTACTATCGGCCTCTGTATCGGGTTCAAAAGCCTCGACAAGATGCTGGTATTGACCATTGTTCGACAAGAGACCATAAAGCTCAACCAATTCAAACATGCTCAGCTCCGCACTCCCGAGCACTATTGACAATCCATAGTGATCTTGAGGCTTTAAATTACCCAGGTTCAGACCATGGATAAGATCATAGAGATCAGGATCATTTAGTTTTTGAGCCAAAGCAACCGCAGGAATATTGCGACTGTTGATCAGGGCTTCCCATGCTTTAACGGGTCCTTTGAAATCTCTTTCATAATTATCAGGCGAGTACTCTGAAAAACTTAGTGGAGCATCCTTTAACATGGTTCCTGGGTGTATCAGGCCCTGTTCCATAGCAAGTGCATAGATAAATGGTTTTAACGTCGAGCCTGGAGATCTACGAGAAGTGGTGCCATTTACCTGTCCTTCTATCTCGGAATTAAAGAAGTCAATGGACCCCATTGTGCTCAGGATTTCCATGGAATTCGCGTCAACCAGCATCACGGCAGCGTTATTCACACCCAGAACACGCTGTCTTTGAATGTAGCGCTCACTAATTCTTTCAACGCTCCTTTGAATTTTCATATCCAGGGTCCCATAGATTGCAACTTCATCAGAATACTTATTCATGAGCCTGGTTGTATAATGGGGTGCCAGAAAGGGTACGCGATATTGATAATTGAGGGGCATGTTAAAAAGCGATGTATCACCGACCTGTTCAGGATGTTCCGCCCTCCAGAATGAAGCTATTCTTTCATATGCTTCCAGAAGCGATTTTTCAGGAGATTTAGACCTGGGGCGATAGGCGGATGGATTTTGCGGTAACACACACAGAAACCAGGCTTCTTGCAGCGTCAGGTCGATGAGATGCTTATCCAGGCAGATCATTGCAGAAGCAGCAAAGCCCTCAATATTCCCACCACAGGGAGCAATATTGATATAGGCTTCCAAAATTTCATTTTTATTGTAGTAGAGTTCGTAATAGAGGGTCAGAATAATTTGTTTGATTTTACCTGAAATTGAATGGGTTTCAAAACCATGAATCAATCGAACGAGCTGCATACTGATAGTTGAGCCGCCGATTCTTTTGCCACCCTTGACAAAGGTTTGAAAAAAAGCGCGACCAAGGGATGCGAGATTAACACCGGGATGATAGAAGAAATAGCGATCCTCCTTGAGCAATAGTGCATCTATGAGGATGGGGCTGACCAAGTTTATGTGTGAATAAACCCGATATTTGTCATCATCAGACAAGGAAATCCGCATGATTTGTCCATGTCGGTCATAGACAACCTGGGAGAAATCGAATTGATCTAAAATTTTTTCAGATGGATAAAACGCCCAATACAGTATCAGAAAAAATAGCAAGCCCCCTCCTACTATCAGGAGGGGGCGTTTTATATTACTCAACGACAAATGGTTCCTGAGGTGAAACACCAAAAATCGTCCTATCGTACATTGATTCTCCATACAGTGGTGGAACTGTAAAACTGCCCTTATTGATTGCCCTTAATGAGTAGGAGACTTCCTGAACCTCAGGAGATACCGTCCCATAAAAGATCAATCGATCTTCCCTGATCTCTGTGTGTTCTGGTTTCCATGAACCACTTAGATTAGATCTCAGACTGGTAGGTACGGCTTCCAGTCCAGCTGGCAGCATATCGATAATAGCTATGTTATACAAGTATTGATCGTTGAGGCTACGGAACTTTAAGTGGACAAAAATCTCCTCACCAAGTTCAGCAGAAGTCACTTGATCGCCCTCATCATTTCTGAACTCTCTATACAACTCAATATCATTGCTGATACGTTTGCTGGGTAATTCCGTATTGAATCCGGATTCAATAACCTGGTAGTACAGTGGTTTGGATTCACCATTATCGATTTGTAACTCTCTGGCTTCTGCTGAAAAATCTACACTTGGAAAATTACCCAATGGGAGGGGTATGGGGACTGCCGGTCCCTTACCAATCAGCTGGCTTATATCCACTTCATCATTCGCTGGTGCACCTGATACCTGAGCGAGGGCATCCAATCCCATGACCATATACGAGGATGTGATGGTTGTATATAATCCTCGTTCAAGCACTTTGGCAATCCTACCGACCATTTCAGCCGATATCTGATCCAACATATGGGGCGCATGATTGGCAAATAGATACAATAACTGGCTATTCCGGGTGGTTGCATCGCAGAAATGCCAGGATTCCGTGTGTTCTGGAATCTTTACGGAGATATCACTAAAGATGCGGTCAGCTTCTTTATGCATTTTCATAAGACTATAGGCACTACCGATATAAGCACCTGCAATATCCGTATGCCACAATTGGGTTCGTTTGCTTAGCTGATTGATGAGGGTCGCAATTCGATTCGTAGTGAGCTTCTCATTTTTTGTCAGGATGTAAACGGCATAGGCCTGGATTCTTAACTCCTTAAGATCACTCTCTCGCTCTCCCACCATGGTTTCAAGAGCTGTCAAAGCATTATCATATAAACTGCTGGGGACATAGTATCCAGCCTGTCGACATTCCGTGATAAAATGAGCAGCATAAACTGTGATGAAATCTGATGTGTGTGCATTAGCTGCCCAGATGCCAAATTTTCCATCACTATACTGACGAGCGTGCAGAACCTTCAATGCATAGTCAATTTTTGACCTGGCGGATTTGTCATCAATACCAAAGCCATTGGTTTCTTTGAGGTAAAGGTAAGGGAAAGCCTGGCTTACAACCTGTTCAGTACACCCGTGTGGAAAACCATCAAGATAGCTCACCAGACCTTTTGACAGACCAACAGGCAAATAAGAAACTGAGGCATTCAGTGTCCGAAAATCCTCGTATAATTTCCGGGTAATTTTGACATCTACATTATCCTTAGTTAGAATTCCGCCAGTCATCCAGGTTTGGAATGGGATAGCGGGGCGTACACTCAGATAGGAACTCAATGTCGATTGTTCTTCGCCACCAATGACCTTAAATGTCAGGTTTGCACCACCAGGTTTATTATTTGTTTTTACATAGAAACTAAGAGTTGTATCAGCATTTTCAGGCACGCGTAAATTGAATTTCTTGTGCTGCAATGAAAGCTGAACAGTGCTTGATATGGAAAGCGTTTGCTTGGCTTCAGCTCCGGAACCACGCAACATATTGCTCACCGTCACTGAGACCAAAAAGGAATCTCCCGGTGCTGCAAACATGGGTACATTCGGACTTATGATGAATGGATTTCGTACCACGGCTTTTTCCTGGAAGCGACCTATGGTAGACTGTGAAACAGCAATGGCCATGACACGCAAAGTTCCGTTAAAGTAATCTGGTACTTTATATTGAAGTGTCCTGGGAGTCTCATCGGTCTCCAGTATCCCAGACCAGTACACTACTGGTTTCTGCTGTTTCCGTTTGAATGGGTTCAAATTATTATTAATCTCGTCCATGCCCATACCCCCACCCATGGCGCCCTTCACATCGGAGAGGCTGAAGTCGGGTAGGATCAGATCCAGCAATTGTGATGTTTTCACTTCAAGTGCTTTTTTCTTGAAAAAATGAGATAAAGGATCAGGAGTGCGGTAACCAGCAACTTGCAGAATGCCTTCGTCAACGGCAAAGACAACAATCTTCCCTGGCTTCTCCGTCTGGTATTTGATATTAAAGACCTCACCAGACCGAGCTTGTGTGGGAAGTTCAATAGTGATGGGATTCATTCTATTTTCTTTACTTACGAAGAATGGAGCAACTCCATAACTAAGTGGGCTCATATAGATATCTTTTGAATCCGCCGCTCGAACAAAGGCCACATTGATATATCCATTCCCCTCCATGTCATTGGGCAATTGGATCTTCTCAATGAAGGAATTATCCTCAGATTTAAACCATTTGAAGGCATAAACCTTGTCCCGCTCTATGGTGATCAAACCTGCGCCTTTGTAGGGAGCCTTGATATAGATCTCTATTTCTTCTCCAGGATCAAAATCATTTTTATTAAGTTTGATCTCCAGTTCAGAGGTTTTATCAAGTGATCGAGACAGATTGCCTTTACCCACTACTGTATATTGAATCCTGGAAAGTTGGATACCTTCTGCATTCTTGATGATCAGTTCATATTCACCAGGTGAGCTTGTTTTCAGAGGGTAATTCAGGCCTTCTTCATTAACATCCATAACGAACGAAGTGTCGATTACGCTTTTGGGAACTGATTTATAGGCATAGGTTCCATTTGCATTTTTGGTCAACACCGATACCTGCTGTATTTGCATCAATTCAAATTTCAGATTCTTCACCAGGGTTTTATCAAGTGCATTGTCAATCGCAATCAGTGAAAGTATGCGTTCTGAATTTCTATAGATGTAGTTCAGATCACCATTCACCTTTGTCCCCAACAAGTATTTCAGTGGGGACACGAGGAGCCGTGATTCAGTTGAGACATTCCGCCCCCCCTCTTTCTCAAAGGCATTAACCATGAAATTCAGCGAATATGTGGCTCGATCGTACTTGGAAAGATCTAATTCATATATTGCCTTTCCTTGAACATCCGTGTATTGATCAGCCAGCGTTTCGGTGTAGGATTTCCCCTTAGTCATGGGATCAGTAAAGTGGTAGTCACGGAATTGCTTAAACCACATAACTCCCGGTGACAATTTCAAATTTGCTACCAGCCGATTGCCAACTGCTGGTGCGCCAAAGAGATTTCGTAACGTCACTGAAGCCTGTAGGTTCTCAGGTGCGACCCAGGCCAATTTTCCTATATCATCAAAATGGGAGTTTATAGCGAGTCGATCAGGCAAAAATTCTTCAATTTTCACCGTCGTTGATCCAATGAGCTGATAACGCTGACCTCTCCGCATGGTATATAGATTCACCTGATAGACACCCGTAGGTGACGTGTTCTCAGTTTTGTAATCCAAGGCTTCAAAGCCACTTGAATTGAGCGAAATTTGGCGCTTATGAACTTCAAGCCCACGTGAGTCAGAAATGGTCACCTGTAAGGGGGTTCCTGCCAGACGATGCTTCCAGTTTCCTGCTTTCACAACCATACCGATATTAAAGGTATCTCCAGGTCGATAAATTCCGCGATCCGAGAATAAATAGCCATTCAACCTGGACTCGTCTGAACGACCATGAACGCCACCAACATCGAATTTGGAGTAATCCAGCCATCGTCCTCTGGCATTTACTGGCATAAAGGTCAA
This sequence comes from Fidelibacterota bacterium, assembly GCA_016784025.1. GTDB lineage: Bacteria > Fidelibacterota > UBA8477 > UBA8477 > JABMPR01 > JABMPR01. The sequence continues at coordinate 37,426 of JADHVL010000026.1, forward strand.
ATCATCGCCTTTGCTTACCACATAAACGGTGGGAGTTTGTTCTCGCTGAAAACCATAAAATGTGGGCAATTCAACATGTCCCCGGGAATCTGTATATTTTGTAAGAATCGGTACACCATTTTTACCAATGACTTCAACCTTGGCTCGATAAATTGGCTTTCCAGTTGAAATGGATTGGACAAATATCTCATGACTTTTATCCGGTCCATCTTTGGTCAACATGCCCAGATCACTGATCATGATCAACCGTTTGTCACTCGTTCCGCGGGCATATCTATTGTTGGAATCCCATTCCTGAACCTCAAAAAAGAAGATACCCTTCCTGAGTGTTCCAAGATCATGCTGCACCAGATAGCTTGAAAAATCATAGGAGAAATAATTGGCTTCTCCGGGTTTCAGACGTGTGAGACTTTTTGTTGAATAGGTGTTATCTACAATATTTTCCTCGGTGAAATTATAATTATTGAATTCCAGACTGGTTAGATCACCATCAGACTGACTGATGAGGTGATTCAATTGATCTGATGGGATTCGTCCTATCCTGAATCTGACGTGATCCACCCCCATAGAAAGAATTGAAATTTTCTTTTTTCCGTTGGATGAGAGCACAACACCATCATGCATAATTTCCAATTGTTTGGGATATGGCTTAACTCTCAGAACGCTATCGAAATCCTTTGAAAGATTGTATTTCCCATAGAATGGAGCACCTTTCTTAATACGAATATAAAGATGTCTCCCCGGTTCAGCTTTGATTTTGAAGCTATTAAGTTCAGAATATTCTAATTCTGCTTCCATTTCTTCAAGTCGCACTGGTTTTGCGAGTGCCAACACTTCAGGACCAACCAGCAAGGTGTTTGGCCAACCATAATTCCTTCGCGCTCGTACGCCAGGAGTCGCCGGTAAATCCTTGGGTAAAATCCAGGCTTCTGTATATTTGATCAAATCCTCAGCTTTTGCCTTCCCTTTGGAATCAACGACCAGAATTTGTTCTAGTTTATAATCATCATTGCGAACCATTGACTGACTGGCAGATCTAATTTTGATAAATGTGGTAATACCTGGGATGGTAATGTTGGATGTAGGTGTATTTTGCGAGCGTTGGCCACTCCGACAGGCGACTCCCTCAGAGATGGATAAATCCATGGAAAGATCATCTTCAGGCATGGGTAAGCTTTCGGATAAGATGTAAGCCTTCCCGAAATAATCATCATAGGTGATATTGAGATCATAATCCCGATCACTAAACGATTGGATGGAACGATCCAGTTTTTGGGGTCTGAGTTTCACCATTTTTTCAAAGGACTCTGGATCCACAGGGTGAGAAAAGCTAACCGTGGCTGATACTTGTTTCAGATCCTGGTTTACCGGATCGATATGAAACTTTGATGAAACAATTTTAAATGTAAAGGGAGCTGTAGTAAAAGCTGGTTTATATAGATTTAATAATACGTGCGGTGGGAACAGTTCCTTTGCCAATTTTATGGTGTAGCGTGTATCTGGTTTCCAATCAACTGTAGGTTGAAAGGTGAGTCTCGTATCCTTTTCCCACTTCCATTCTCCTGCTATCTCCGGATAGATTTCAACACCTGTAGTGACTGTTTTTTGGACATCCTCCAGTCGAGCAGCAGAACCATTAAAACGGAGTGTGAGCTTACTGGGGACGGCATTATTTTTCAATGCCATCGGACGGGGAGCTGAGAAAGTTACCTTAATTTTTTTAGGCTCTGGAACTGTTGATTGCCACACCATGACAGCACCTATTCCGACAAATAGGATGGGCAGTATTATTTTAACTGCCCGGGGTATGGTTGGGCGCTCGCTTCTTTTTCTACTACTCTCAGAAGTTATACCGCCAGTCTTTTCATTGTCAGATCCTTCAACTTCCAACTTCTTTTCACCATCCTGCTTTGCTTTACTGGCCTTTCCACTGCCTTCTAGCTCTTCGAGCTGTTCTTGTTTGGTGATTTGAGCCTTTGTAGTTGATTCTTTTGTTTCAACTCGGGTCGTTGATGGTTTTTCCCTGTTTTGATTCCAAAATGCTGGTGGCTCATAGGTGATTGTTCCAAATACAGTCTTAACTAATCGTCGAATAAATCTCAGAATATGCATTGATTTCCCCATTCTATTTCTGTGAGCTTAACAGTTGAACTATTCTCATTATTGACTTTGACAATTCAAAATACTACGAGTAGTAATTGGCGACCCATTGCAGGACATATGTCTATACCTGCAATACCTGGAAATGGATCATAGTTAGTTCAAACATAGTAGCATTAATCTTAAAAATATTGCTATCTCCCCCGAAACAGTCAGAATACTGACTTTTAACATCAGTGCGTCACAATAGCTCAAAAAAGCTTATAATTAATTAATATGAGACAAAACTAATGTCGATGTTTAATAAATCAACACTTCATAACGTATCCAGAACTCACCAAAAGATTTATTTTGAATCAATAAAAGATCAGTTTTTGATCTGAGTCCTTCAAAGCTGCAATCGCTTTATCAGTTCAGAGTGTCATTTGCTGAGAATACAGCCCTGTGAACCAGATGAATCAGAGATGAATAGCTTTCATCGGTGGCATTTGACATCCCCATTTCACAAGTCCGAGATGTGGAGAAATGTCCGTTTACCCCATGATGCTGGCGCATTTCTACTGCCTCATCACGGGTGGCATGTTCACTAAGCTCTGGAACCAGAAAACCTCTATCTCCTGCAAAACCACAACATCCTATATCCTCAGGGACAATAGCCTCCTGGGCACAGGACTGGCCTACTGCCAACATCTTCCCTTCCAGACCCATCTTCCGCGATGAGCAGGTAGGGTGCAGAATGATCTTGTTTGCTTTGTGTTTAATATCCAACTGAGGTATGATGGTATCATTTAAGTAGGCAATTATGTCCACAATCTGCAAAGTCTTCCATTGCTCAAGATATTCACCCTCCAGGACGGTATCGTAATGCTGCATCTTATAGGTACAGGGCGAAGTGTCCACAACAATGGGGAGTGTGCCACGCTGTGAAGTTTTCCAGAGTGAGCGTACGGTATTCTCTGCCATCAGTTTGTAGGCTTTGTCAAACCCCTTGGATGAGTAGGGTGTTCCACAACAAAGGTCTTCCAGATGGTCAGGGTATATTGGATGTATGCCTGCCTCCTGCAAGAGTTGAATAAAAGCCTCTGGAGTGCTCAGTTTGTTGGTTTCACCTGGGATTTTATTCATACCTCGATTAAGACAGGAGGCGAAGTACACCATTTCCTCTTTTTCATCAGAGTTCTTGATGCGGATGATAGGCAATCCCTTGCCACCAGTGGGCATAAAATTGTGCCAGACGGGAATTCTTCCGCCACTCCAGCGATAAAGAACCATGGACAAAGTAACAATTCTCTGGCTACCAATGAGTCGAGCAATAGGAGTTACCAGGTTGAGACCCAAACGAATCATCTCAACTACAAAACTAAAATATCTTACGGTCCACCAGGCAATTCGGCGACTGATCAGGCCATGACTTTCTTTTCTAAAATGACGGGTTAAGTCTCCCGTATCAATTTTTACAGGGCATCCCAGAGCACAAAGCCCATCAACTGCGCAAGTGTCAACACTCTCAAAGGCATAATCCTTCAACAAAACCTTTGCAGTTTCCCTCTCAGTAAAATCGCCTCTTTGCAAAAGCTGAATTTCACGCCAGGTTGCAATACGGCGTCTCGGTGTCATGCTCAAGTCCTTTGAAGGACACCAGGTTTCACAAAATCCACATTCGATACACTTATCCACCACCGCTTCAATGGTGGGAGTAGGTTTTATATTTTTGAGATAAATCTCAGGGTCATCATTGATGATCACACCAGGATTCAGGAGCAGATCGGGGTCAATCAGGGCTTTGAGATCGCGCATGATGTCCACAGCTACCTCACCCCATTCCGTTGCCAGGAAAGGTGCCATGTTACGACCCGTACCATGTTCAGCTTTCAAAGCACCATCGTAGGTGCCTACTGTCATATCCACTACGTCTTTGATAAAATGTTCATACTGATCCCGGCCTGCGGTATCAGCAAAGGTTTGAGAAATTACAAAATGGAGATTGCCATCTTTGGCATGACCAAAAATAATAGCATCGGTATATCCATGTTTCTTAAACAGGTCCTGAAGTTCAAGCGTTGCATCGGCTAAATCCTTCAATCGGAAACAAATATCCTCGATAATAACAGTTGTTCCTGACTTCCTCACAGCACCAACTGAGGGTAGCAAGCCTTTACGTATCTTCCAATAGAGCAACCGGGTTTGCTCATCCCTGGTGAAATCTGCTGGATGAATCAATTTGGCAGTTTTTAGGACATCCAAACCTGCATCCACTTTCTTTGAAAGGTTTTTAGAATGAGGTGCCTGAAATTCGCAAAGTAACGCTGCTGCATTTTCCGGTAGCGTTTTGATCTCCTCAGGCATGCCTGGTTCATCCTGTATGGAACGTAGCGCTGCTCTATCCATGAGCTCCAAGGCCTGTGCTCCAGCCTTTTCCAGAGGGAGCACCGCCTCTGTTGCTGAGCGTATGTCTTTAAAGAAAAGAAGTGCTGCAGATTTGTGTGGGTCATCTGCCAGCGTCTTTAGCCGTACCTTGGAAATGAACCCCAGGGTTCCTTCGGAGCCCACCAGGAGATGACTTAGAATATCAATGGGTTTTTCATAATCGATGAGTGCATTAAGTGAATAGCCCTGGGTGTTCTTGCGGGTGTATTTATCTCTCACCCGCTGGTAAAGGGTTTTGTCAGCGAGAACGCGTTCTCTAAGATCAAGCAGACCCTGATGAATTTCCGGAGATTGCTCTAGAAGTTGCCCATCACACTTCTCATCGATGGTATCGTAGGTCTGACCATTAGGGAGAACGAACCGCACAGAATCCATGGTGTGGTAGGCATTGTCCTTTACGCCGCAGCACATACCACTGGCATTGTTGGCAATGATTCCCCCAACCATGCAGGCATCTAATGATGCTGGATCAGGGCCAATTTTGCGACCATAACGCGCTAACCGCCGATTCACCTGCCCACCAATTAAGCCCGGTTCCAGTTGAATAGTTCCTCGCTCTTCATCGAAGAAAAAGTCCTGCCATTTGTTGCTGACTTCTACCAGAATTCCGTCAGTAATTGATTGACCAGACAGAGAGGTTCCAGCAGCTCTGAAAACCAGGGGTATCTTACTTCGCTGAGAATATGCAAATAGATGGATGATCTCTTCTTCGTTCACAGGTTGAACGATCACCTTTGGAATCAGCCTGTAAAAACTGGCATCTCTGGCAAAACTATGGCGATCAATGAGTCGTGCTTTAATCCGATCCTCAGGCAGGATGGCGCTCAAAGCATCCAGCATTGGGTTTTCAGATCCCATAGATGAATCCCCTATTGATTTTTTACATATTCATCGTGCATATGATGCACCAATCCATCTGCCAGGCCAAATTGGGGAACAAATATTTCATCAATCTCACCCCATTGCATAATGGACTTGAATATTTTTGATGCATGAATAATAACATCGGCTCGGTCTGGTCGTAGATGTAACACTCTGATGCGCTCTTCAATATTGTATGAATTGAGCATGGCATCAATCTCGTTTAATTCGGTAAAACTAACTGGCTTATCAAATTTGCTGCTGGAGAGTCTGAGGATTTTATTCATGTTACCTCCTGAGCCAATGGCACTTAGCTGAATATCGACCGGGCGATATTTTAATACCCAGGCTTGCATATCATCCCAGACACTCTGACTCACTTGCCGATTCAATAGACGGACCGAACCAATGGGAAAGGAACGTGATATCAAGCGTTCACTCCTGGCAAAAAAGGTCAATTCTGTACTTCCACCACCTACATCAATATAGAGATAGGCTCTATCAGGATGGAGTGTTTCGGCGATATGGGATGCAAAGATCATCTCTGCTTCCACACCACCATCTATAACTTCCAGATTTAGCTGACTTTCCTCTTTAATTCGAGCTGCTATGCTGGCTCCATTCCGGGCTTCGCGCATGGCCGAGGTTGCACAGGCCCGATAGTCCCGTGGCTCATAAGCTTTTATTAAATGAGAGAATGCTATGAGGGTGGAAACGAGTTGCTCTTCCTTTTGGGGAGAAATGGCTTGATGCCTGAATACATCTGCACCGAGACGAATAGGCATTCTTACCAGAGATTCTTTGGCAAACACACAGTGTGCTCCGGTGGTCATCACTTTGGATAAGAGCAGACGGACACCATTAGAGCCAATGTCGATGGCAGCATATTTTTGTTCAGAGTCTGGGACCCAATTGAGCTCAGGATCTCTATTTGTCACACGAAACTTCTTAGAAGATTTGGGCATCTATAATTTAGGACAGATTCTTTTTTGTGAGGTAGGTATGCAGCTTACCACCCTTTTTGATTGCCTTTTGCCAGGATCTTGTGTTGAAATTGATACCAACAACTGATGAAGTTGGCATCCCCTCACGAAAGTCTTTGCATAAATGCCAGCTTAAGGCATTGAAAGTTGGATTGTGGCCAAAGAGCATAAGGGTTTCCACATCATCGTCAACATGGGAGATGATGTCAATGGCCTGGTCAATTCCCCCAAAATGATAGAGAGGTTCCAGCTGGACGATATCGGATGCGGGATAATTCAATTGTTCGGCAAAGATATTTGCAGTTTCAAGAGCTCGACAAGCGGGACTTGAAAGTATGAGATCAACATCGGTTAGATCCTGGGCGAGATGTTTGGCAATGGCGGTCGCTTTTTCTACACCATATTCAGCCAAACAGCGGTTGAAATCGGAAAAGTCAGGTGCTGTTTCAACTGCCTTGGAATGCCTGATGATATACAATTTTTTCATAGTTCTGAGCCCTAACATGGTAGCGTAAAACATAGCATAAACTGGGCTGATCTGTTAGTGGGTTTTTGGGGGAAATGATGGTAATTATTGTGGTGGTAGGGTCGTTGCATGCAACGACCCTACCACGATCAAATATCAAATGTGTATTAAATTAAATAACCCCGAATTCCTTGCCAACTGCGACAAAGGCCTGAATTGCCCGATCGAGATGCTCGCGGGTGTGGGCAGCGCTGATTTGAGTCCGAATTCTGGCTTCTCCCTTTGGCACTACTGGGAATGAGAATCCAATCACATAGATTCCCTTTTCCAGCATGGCGGCAGCGATATCGGCAGCCAGTTTAGCATCGCCAAACATGATAGGAACGATAGGATGCTCCCCCGCTTTTATATCGAATCCTGCTTCAGTCATTTTCTCTCTAAAGTAACGTGTGTTCTCCTCCAGTTTCTGACGTAAATCTGAAGATTCAGACAGGAGATCAATGACGGCAATGCTGGCTGCTGTGATGGCAGGTGCCAGTGTGTTACTGAATAAATAAGGTCTTGAGCGCTGTCTCAGCATATCCACAATTTCCTGGCGGCCTGCTGTGAAACCTCCGCTGGCTCCACCCATGGCTTTTCCCAGGGTTGAGGTGATGATATCTACACGTCCCATGGCACCTCGGAATTCGTAGGAGCCTCTTCCATTGGGTCCAAAAAATCCTGTGGCATGTGAATCATCCACATGAACGAGAGCATCGTACTTTTCTGCCAGATCACAAATCTTATCTACTTGAGCAACATAGCCATCCATTGAAAAAACACCATCTGTGGATATAAGGCGTGTTCTGGCATCCTGTGATTCCTTCAGGATGGATTCCAGTTCGTCCATATTGTTATTGGCATAGCGATATCGCCTGGCTTTACAAAGACGGACACCATCAATAATGGAGGCATGATTGAGCTGGTCTGAGATAATGGCATCCTCAGGTCCCAGAATAGTCTCAAAAAGTCCACCATTGGCATCAAAACATGAGCTGTAGAGGATGGCATCATCCAGACCCAGAAAGTCGGCGATTTTTCCTTCTAATTCTTTATGAATACTCTGGGTACCACAGATGAATCTGACTGAGCTGAGTCCAAATCCCCATTTAGCCAGCCCATCTTGAGCTGCCTTGATGAGACGGGGATGATTGGCTAGACCGAGATAGTTGTTGGCGCAAAAATTCAGCACAGAGGTACCACCAACCTGGATTTCGGCACTTTGCTGTGATTCAATCACCCGTTCAGCTTTGAATAGTCCTGCAGATTTAATCTCGGCGAGTTCTGCAATTAGACGTGTTTTAGTTGTGTTCATAACGGCTCCTGATCACGGGCATTAAATATTCTGAAAAAGCTTTATCCAGATCGTGGTTGGCTGACCAACCCCAGTCAGCTCTGGCCTGATCGTCATTAATATCTTCAGGCCAGCTGTCAATGATAGACTGGCGATTATCGTGGATAATAAAATCTATATTGGCTTCTGGATAATAGGATTTAACCTTGGATAAAAACTCCCCTGCCGAGGGATTAAAGGCTTTCACATTGTAAACCATCTTGGTCAGGGCATCCTTGGGTGCTGCCATGAGCATTTCGATGGCGACAATGGCATCACTCATGGTCATAAATGGAATGGTGGCATCTTCCCGCACAAAGCAGCTGTAGTGTTCGCCCTTGGCAGCGGCATGGATCATTTCCGGTGCGTAGTCACTGGTTCCACCTGCTGGAAGCGTGTGAGCGCTGATAATTCCTGGGAACCTAATACTTCTAAAATCAACTAAACCTGCTGTGTCTGTCGTGGAGAGTCTTTTATAATAGTGGCTGTAGTAATCTCCCAGGCTTTCACAATAGAGTTTGTTACACCCATACATGGTTTGGGGATGACGGTAATCATCTTCACTAATGGCACCCACTGAGGATTTCTCCTCAAGGGTTGGGATTCCATAAACTGCAATTGAGCTGGGAAAGAAAAATTTTACAGATTGACCATGACTCTGGGCTTGCTCCATGGCGAGATCCAGCAGATTCAGGGTACCATCCACATTCACTTCGTGGGCAATCACTGGCGAAAATTCTGCCCTGGTGCTCAATAGAGCGGCCATGTGGTAAATAGCTTCGATTTGATATTGAGCGTTGATTCGATCCAACAGGTTATGATCCAGAATATTTCCTATGAGACAATCCAAAGTTCTTTCCTGAACAAAATCATCTGGCGTGCTTAGATCAATACCAATGAGATTGCGGATACCCTGATTGTAGAGAGAACTAACCAGACCATGACCGATTTCACCATTTACACCTGAAATCAAAATAATCGATTGACGCATATACCTTCTCCAGAACGCTTGTTCTCATGATTTGAGAATAAATAAAAAAGTCCCCGGCTGGAGTCAGCGAGGGGACTTAAAAGATGTGGTTTCAAAAAAAGGGCTGTACTATTCGGTTGCAGCCTCATCCTTTGTCAAGTAGTCATTAATAGCTTCGTTAAAGGTTTCAAGCGCCTTCACAGGAAGATTATCGATGTTGTCGTTGATGCGACGGATAACCATGCGAGTACTACTGGCGTTGGTTTTCACAGTTGTCAGTTCTTTTTGCATGGTGTTAATTGATTTATCTACATACATTTGAGATGAGTCCATTTGTACAGTGAACTCAAGCATGAGGGAATTGATAGAATCTAACTGGGCAGTCATGACCAGTAATGCAGCCCTATCTTCCATCAGAACAGAGTCGAGAACAGCACTCAAACTACCAGCGAGGTCTGAGACCAAGGCCTCTTTTTGTGCCTCACCTTGAGCCTGAACATACTCAACTGTAGCCAGATTAAATTTTGCTGCACCACCCTCTGTAGGGAGAAAGCTCATTGTAGAACAAGATCCCAGAAGAATTGCAGCAAGTAAAATTGAAAGTGTCATGAATTTGTTCATTTTATACCCCTTAAGTGGAAAGAGTGATGTGCGCTCAATGTGATCTGAGCCACACGTTATATGCTTTCGAAAAAAATAGCTTTTGCCACCCGCAAGTCAAGGGAAAAGCAGAAATTATGCCATTTTCCATAAGATGAGAGAAGTCATTCTTCACACCATCTTGAAAGTACCTCTTTTTTAAAACTCCTTCTTGAGGAATATCCATTCACAAAGCTTCAAATTGAGTCCATTTAATATCAAAAGCGTGAGGGCACTGGTTAGATAATTCAAGGGGCTGATATGATATGCCTGCAACGAGATGATAAGCGACTTCAATATTTCAAAAATGTCCGGTCCAGTAGCATTGAAGCGCATGAGAAAGTAAACACCAAAAAGAGCATTGAGTCCCAATGCGAATACTATGAGTGCCTGAACACCTTTGCCAAGAAACATAAATAGGACAGGATATGCAATCAATGTTATACCTGACAAAACCCAGAGATAGGTAAATAGCGTTTTTAGGTCAAGATGATGAATAAAAGCCTTTAATGCTTCGGGGTATATGAGGCCTAGGCCAAAGCCTAGCACGACGATATAGAGCATTCCTGCGCCCATGAATGCCCAGCCTGAGAGGAATCGTGCTCTGGCAATTCCAGCTCGACTAAAGGGCATGCTCAGTAGCTGCCGAAGACTGGTATCATCTTGTATAAATACAAATACAGAAAAGATGAAGACAACGGGTGCACCTATTACAAAATAGCCATCATCCGCTTTGGGAAATAAAAGAATCAGGCTCATGGATAGAATGGGCAATAGAAATAAATATTTATGCTTAATCAGAATCCAATCTCTTTTCATAATTTCAAACATAGCTCAATCTCCTTTCACCATGTGGATCATTATATCTGCATAATTGGGTATTTCGGCTGGAGTATCAGCAGGAAGGCGTTCTTGAAGATTCCCAAAATCGGATGTTAGCAGAGAGTATCCAAAGGATGTTGGTATGATGCCCTGGACAGCATCCAGAGATGAGACACCTGTGGGGAGGTCCTCCAGCTTCAATATGCGCCAATCATCACTGATTGTCTCCCGATTCTCGCTCATGAGGATTTGTCCCTGGTCAATGATGGTCAGGTAGTCCGCAATTCCATCCAGATCAGAAGTCACATGAGTTGAGAACAGTATGGATTTGCTTTCATCCCTAAGTTCTTCCTGAAGTAGCCCCATGACCTCATTTCTGGCCACAGGATCCAACCCAGCTGTGGGCTCATCCAATAAAATCAACTTGGCATTGTGGGAAAGTGCCAGTGCGATACCAAATTTGACTTTCATACCCTTCGATAATGTCTTGGTTTTCATTTTTTGATCAAGGTTAAATCTACTCATCAAGAGCTGAAATTTTGTCTCGTCCCAGTCTGAATACACCGAGGCAAAGGCTTCCTTTTGGGTTTTGAGCGAGAGGTCACCCATTCCTATTGGATCCTCCGAAAGATAGGCGATCTGGGATTTGGCCTGTGCTTCATCAGTCTGATGGTCGTAGCCAAATATTTGAATCTCACCATGAGCTTTTAAGAGTTGGTTCATGATGGTTTTGAAAAGGGTGGTCTTTCCAGCACCATTCTTCCCTACCAGACCCATGATATATCCCTGTGGCAATTCCAGGTTGATATTTTCCAGGGAGAACTTTGAAAAGGATTTTGTCAATCCGGTGATGTGTAGCGCATTCATTTATTCACCTCCATAAATGAGATCGAGCATGACGTGCATGTCTTCAAGTTTGATTCCCAGAGATCTGGCTTCTTTGACTGCCTGGGACAGAATTTTTTCCACCTCTCTCATTTTCTTCTCAGTGAGCAATTCCTGACTCTGTTCAGCGACAAAACTGCCCTTCCCGCCTACTGTATTGATAAAGCCATCTCTTTCCAGTTCATCATAAGCCCGTTTGGTTGTGATAACACTGATCTGTAGATCAACGGCTAGCTTTCGAATGGATGGTAATGCAGATCCAGGGGGTAATTTTCCAGCAATTATCTGTTTCTGGACCTGCTTCACGACTTGCTCATAAATCGGTGTAGGATCGGCATTTGAAATAATAATTTTCATGACATTGGGTCTCTTGTTAATACTGTTCATGTCTTATATATACAGTATACTCTTTTGAGGTTTATTGTGCAAGCATTTTTTTGATTTCTTAGATTGGATTTTGGCAGGCTACTCTTTATTCTTTGCCCCAAATCACTTATTGAAAGAGGAATTGAATATGGAATATCGTCGGTTAGGAAGCTCAGGTTTAAAAGTAAGCACTTTGTCATTTGGTTCATGGGTCACCTTTAAGGCTCAGGTTGATCTGCCCCTGGCTGTAGACATGATGAAAACAGCTTACGATGAGGGTGTGAATTTTTTTGATAATGCAGAAGTATATGCTGACGGTGCCTCAGAAGAGATCATGGGTGATGCACTCAAGCAACTGGGTTGGAGCCGAGACACTTTTATTGTTTCCTCTAAGGCTTTCTGGGGAGGGCAGCTACCTACTCAGAGAGGATTAAGCCGTAAACATCTTACAGATTCCTGTCATGCTGCTCTGGGCAGACTCAAAGTAGACTATCTCGATCTATTCTTCTGTCACAGACCTGATGAATCCACACCTATTGAGGAAACTGTGCGTGTCATGACTGATCTAATTCATCAGGGTAAAGTTTTGTATTGGGGAACTTCTGAGTGGAGCGCTCAGCAAATCATGGAAGCTTATGGGATTGCCCGTCAATATGGACTTATCCCCCCAACCATGGAGCAACCTGAATACAATATGTTCCGTCGAGATTATGTTGAATCTGATTATCGACGGCTCTATGCAGAAATTGGTCTGGGTACCACTATCTGGTCGCCGCTTGCCTCAGGATTACTCACAGGGAAATACAGCCAGGGAATCCCTGATGATGCCAGGGTCAATCTCCCTGGATATGGCTGGTTAAAAAGGATTGTCGAATCTCCAGAGGGTCAGGCGAAAATTCAGAAGGCTATTAAGCTTCAGGAGATAGCCAACGATATTGGACACTCCCTGACAAATATGTCATTGGCCTGGTGCGCCGCCAATCCCAATGTGAGTACCGTTATCCTGGGTGCTTCAAAAATGTCCCAATTGACAGATAATTTAAAGGCTCTGGATGCCTTGCCAGCTTTAACGCCTGAAGTGATGGAAAAAATTGAGGCAGTTCTCGGCAATAAGCCAGCCCCACCTCCGCAGTTTTAGAGGAAAAACAGGATTATTCCAAGATGAAGTTCAGGTCTTCGACATAATCTCCGTCAGAGCTTCCTAGGACATAGAAAAGAAGCTTTTCAGGAGTTGATTGGACCCCCAGAAATTCCAATTGGCTTTCATCCACCCAGGCTTCATACTCGCCAGGTGGAACCTCCATGGAGTAATAAGAACCATCGGCAAAAGTGCGCAACATAGATTCATATGATCCATCTATCTTTCGAAGGTGAATTTTAAGCCCTGCTACTGGAATAAATTCATCGCCCCTAACCTTGTATACACGTCCCTCGATGATACCTGTGGTATAGAAGGGCACATCTATTCGCTTTATTCGATTGGGGTCTGTTATGACAGAAAATTTAGGTTTGCTCGAAACCAAAATGGGATTGTTAATTCTGGCTTCATTCACTCGAAAATTGTATCGACGATAGGGTTGGAGTTGAGTGAGTCTGGTAATCCCTGATTTGGTTACCAATCGGCTGGAAGACTGCTCTATGGTGACAGCATTTCCTGGAATTATTTTCTCGTCCAGATCAAAGGTGCCAGAATTATTCTCGTCCTCAAACATTCGAATACTCACTCCAGATCGTCCCACTTGTTGTCGGCTATCCCAGATGACTTGTCCGTTGGTCCTGTCAAGACCTGCTGACCCACGCAATGTTTGGGTGAAGGATGGCGAGGAACGGGTGCTTCTGAGAGTAGATGTGGAGCGAATCGCATCCAGATCCCATGTTAATCCCATTTCGAAGAAATAGGTATCCTGATTCAGATCATATGAGGTTAGTAATTGAGTCTTTAACTTGGAGGAGAACTGTTTAATAAATTGAAATTTTACTTCTTCTGCCCTACCCATAGAACTATTGATACTGAGATCAGTCCGGAAATAACTTCCTCTTAAAAGATAGTGAAATGAAGGTAGTCTAGGAATCAGATATACAGCTCCAAGAATGACCTCACTGGCAATTTGGTGTCCTGTGGGCGAAAAATTATGCTGTTCATTTAAGCCATAACGAAACCGAAATCCGCGCAGGAATTGATTGACATCCAGTTTGATATCCAGTTGATCATTGTCTTCTCGATTCACCCATCTCAATGAACTTCTGCCTGTAAAGCGCATAGTTCCCATTCTAAAAGGATAAAAGAGATTCATATTGAAATTCTGTTTCACACCGAAGGGGTTGTAGATATCCTGTTTATCGAAATAAGTGTGGTCCAATGAAAATGAAGATGCATTGGGACCAACTCCACGGACAGATAGTCGGTAGAAATTCTCAAGCACAGCATCCAGACTTACCAGCATATCGCCAGCTACTCTGGATGATAATTTTGTGTTAAAAATAGGTCTATCCCCATTGCTGTTTTCGAAATATTCCACACCTAAACTACCGGTTAACCAGTTGGTCATCCCAAAAGATAAATTCCCAGTGGAAGTATTCAGTTGGTCCTCCCAACCTAGAGATTCAGAGGCAATTCGGCCTCCTGATACATCATATCGAAAGTCTCCAACTGGTAGAAAATGGAAGGGAATCTGAACACGTCGTTCCAATTCAATGACACGACCCTGTTTTCCAAATATCCTCAGCATGAATTCGGAAGTACCGTAGTTCAGCGGCACCATAAAGCGATAATAACCAATATCATCTGCCTGTATCACTTCAAGCAAGCGACCATCCTGATACAGCTCGACTTCAGCTTCTGGATCGGTAGTACCATCTATGGAGTAGCTATCGTAGCTTCGTAAGGGAATCAGGGATTGGTTCGTCACCGTTATACCCTGGAAGGTTGCATTGGTTAGTCCAGAAGCGCTCTGCTGTCCCAGTGTAACCGTGGAAAACCACGGTTGAATTTCATTGGCATAGCGCCAGCGCACATTGGTTCCCTCCAGTACTGTCGTGTCTTTATTAACCGTTGTAATGAGGGTACCTTGAACATCTCCATAGAGGATTTCTCCACCTAAGTTTAAATTCAGATTACCATATTGTCTTTCTGAAGACACGGTGCTTAGTAGGGAGTAGTCAAAAAGAGCGCCATCAAGAATACGTGGATCTCGATCCAGAAGAAGGTCATATTGCTCATCAGATGATGGGTTGGATCTAGCTCTAAGCGCCTCCTTGTTACGTTGTGAATGTCGTTTCACTATGGGGAGTTGATGTTTGGTAATCAGGCGAATGGATAGTC
The DNA here is from genome assembly GCA_016784025.1 of Fidelibacterota bacterium. Lineage (GTDB taxonomy): Bacteria > Fidelibacterota > UBA8477 > UBA8477 > JABMPR01 > JABMPR01. The sequence continues at coordinate 52,639 of JADHVL010000026.1, forward strand.
TTGAGAGATCTACAATTAATTCCAACCCAAAAACTTCTTTAAAAATTTCCGGGGTAAGAAAAAAATCGAGTTCCTTTATTTTGTAATTGTTTACATCGAGTTGGAAGACATCACTTCCAACTGTGGCCTGTCTGCTGCTAAAATCCAGCGAATAGCGATTGCCCTTTGTTAGAAAAAAGCCGCCAATAGACAACCTGGATGGATCAAATTCATAGTTAACACCAAAGATATCAAAAAGTTCTGTCAGTGGCAGGTAGAACCGTTCACCTGTGTAATAGGCGATAACAATCTCATCAATTACTCCAAGATACCTGACTGAGAGATAAACTTCTTCTTCAATTGTTTCAACAGAATCCTTCTGGAACAGAGGGGTTCCAAGGAGTGAGTTAAAACATAATAAAAGGAAGACTAAATGGAGGTATGGCTTCACTTATAGCTTATTAAACTTACCCCGAGCTTTCACCGTAGGGGCTGATACTGTAAGTCATTTGAACATTTGGCACAGTTTGGACAATAAAATAAGAGAGACTTCCTTGGCTTCCTAATCATGTTGCGGACACCTCCTGGTGTCGCTGTTTGAGATTGATTCGCTTGCGCCCTGCAAGCGTTTTTTGT
>JADHVL010000006.1 GCA_016784025.1 Fidelibacterota bacterium
CATCCGGTTAATAATGGCATTCTTAACAGACTTTGATTTAAGTCTTTTCTCAAGTTGTTGGTCCATGATACCTCCGGGGTTCTGGCAGATAAAATACTGCCATTTTCCTTTGGTGTCATATGATACTAACTAAAAATAACTGGTATGAAATGTGGTAAGATTGAAAGCCCCGGGCGAAAGTCCGGGATTTTTCATATAACATGTATGTAAATTGATTGGTTTCGGCCACCTGAGTCAGCACATGAGTTAGTATACCGAGAGCATGCATTACAACTAAGAACAGACTGCTCTTGATTGAATTCGACCTTTATTACTTCCTTCTCGCTATGTCATAGGCTGCGATTCTAATTAGAGAAGTCCTAAATCTCTGTATGAACTGCTGATAAATCTATTACCTTTTTAGCAATACCTGGCAATACTGGTCAAATCGCAGGATACTTTTGGGGGCAAAAGATCAAAACAACATCATTTAGAATAATTGCAATTTTCTGTTTCATCAGCTGCCTTTGGGCAATGGATGAAGCTCCCGACTTACGATTTCGCAACATCGGACCAGATCAGGGACTTTCCCACGGTGAAATTCATGCCATCTTGCATGATAGCAGAGGGTTTAAGTGGTTTGGCACCTACAGAGGACTCAATCGCTGGGACGGCCGGGCCATGCGTGTCTATAATCATTCCCCAAGGGATAGCTCTACCATTCCCAGTCCTCGGATATCTGCCCTGGCAGAGACACCTGATGGTACTATTTGGATAGGTTCGTTTGGCAAAGGACTGGCCAGCTTTGATCCACGCCAGGAACGATTTATCCGTTATGAGCATGACCCGGAAGATTCAACATCTCTCTCAGACAATCGAATCACTGCTTTGCAGGTTGATCTGGATGGACGCTTATGGATCGGGACTCAAAATGGATTGAGCTATTTGAACGAGGACAAGCGATCATTCACAAACTATCATCACAAACCTGGATCCAAAACATCCTTACCCCATAGCTGGATCACAGCAATGGAGGTAGATACTGAAGGCCTACTCTGGATTGGAACCAACAGTGCCCATCTTTGCTCACTTGCTCCCGGTAGTCATGAATTCAAAACTGTAATCTACAAGTGGTTCAATCCCACACGGGCTGGAACGAACTTGATTACCGCGTTGAAGGCCGACCCCAATGGTGAGGACCTTTTTGTTGGGATGTTTCCCATAGGTTCTTTCCGCTATTCGAAGATCACTGGTAAAATCACATATTTTGGCATTCAAAGGAATGACCCACTTATGGTCAATAAGAATGCAATTTTCTCACTAGATATTGCTGAGAATGGGATTTTGTGGTTGGGATCCGGAGTGGGAATCTCACTCCTTGATCCAAAGACTGGAGAATACCAATTCCTCGGAGCAGATAAAAATGACCCCAACAGCATGACTGCCGGCATCGTTAGGAATCTCAGTATTGATGCCCAGGGGATTGTCTGGATTGGTTTGAGTGGCCGAGGGGTAGATGTTTGTAACCCTCACCAATTGCGATTTAAACACTTCAATCAATCTGATCCGGATTACTCAAAGCTAGAATCAAGTGTGATCCTTGGAATGGATTTTGATAAACAGGGTCGTCTCTGGCTGGCACGTGCAGGCTCCGGCTTCCAACGTATGGATCTCCTTCAGGGTGGTTCTATCGATTTCCAGACAGACGACTCAAGCCCGGCTGTCTGGAGTATGAACTATAGTTTTAAGGTCATGGTAGATCAGGAGGAACGGGTATGGATGGGAACCAATCATGCCGGTCTCTTTCGTTGGGATCCAGCCACCGATAGTATGGAGCACTATCGTAAGTATCGTCTTGAAGCCAGCCGATTGAGTGACAATGATATTTTTGCCTTATATGAAACTAGAGATGGCACTATCTGGGTGGGTACACAGGGCGGAGGTCTGCATCGCTACCAACCCGACTCAGATGATTTTGAATTTGTGAGACATAATCCTGAGGATCCAAACTCACTTGCCAGTGATAAGATTACCTCCATCCTGGAAGATAGACGTGGTGATCTTTGGGTGGGTACCGAGGATGCTGGGCTTGATCGTCTCTCTAATGGCTCAGACATATTTCAGCACTTTCAGGTAAGCAATCAGCCCTCTTCGATCTCCAGCGATATCGTGCGAACAGTCCTTGAAGATTCCCACTCTCAACTCTGGATCGGCACACGGGGTGGTGGGTTATGTCGCCTGGATAGCGCTCGTGGGACCTTTGATCAGATGGATCTCGGGTTTGATCCTGAAGACATGGATATCAGTGCGATTCAGGAGGATGATCATGGGAATTTATGGATTAGCTCAAGCGAGGGCATACTTAAGTTTAATGTTGATCAGGGTCTTAGGGGGATATATCAAGAGGCAGACGGGGTGCAGGGCAAGGTATTCTATTATGAATCATCTCTGAAGGATTCTGACGGTTACATATATTTTGGTGGTAGTAATGGACTGAACCGCTTTCATCCAGATTCAATTCAGATTAATGATCACATTCCACCGGTCATCCTCACTGATCTATGGGTCGATCATGAACGCGTATTAGTTGGTGAGGAAATAGATAATCGCATCATTCTGCCACGGGCAGTTGGCTACCTGGATACGTTGCTCTTAAGCTATAAAGATAAAGTGTTGAGATTTGAATTTGCTGCACTGGATTATTGGAATCCTGATTTGAATCAATACCGCTATAAATTAGAAAATTTTGATCCGGAATGGGTGGAGGCCGGCAATACCAACATTGTTACCTACACCAGTCTTGATCCAGGGTGGTATACTCTGCGTATCGCTGGCTCAAATAATGATCGTGTATGGAACAATGCCGGTGTCGCATTGACACTCTATATCAAACCACCCTTTTGGCAAACCGGGCTTTTCAGGTTCCTTATAGTGATGCTGATCCTCAGTACTTTCACGGTAATCATGTGGTGGCGCAATTGGCGTCTGCGGGTTCAGAATCAGAAGCTGGAAGCACTGGTGCGTCAGCGCACAGCTGAACTCAAAGTTGAGATGGAAGAGCGCTCCCGCGTGGAGCAGGAGAAGTCCGAACAGCAAATCGATCATTTGCGCCGGGAACTCCTCTCCAAAACCCTCCACCTCAGTGAAAAGCAGAGCATCATGGACAGTCTGCATGATAATCTCCAAAGCCTCACCACCGAGGTTCCACCAGAATCACAGGGGAGCATCCGAAAATTGATGCGTTTTCTAAAAAGTCATCTCACAGTGAAGCGGGGCTGGGAAGATTTTGAACTCTGGTTTACACAGGTCCACTCTGGCTTCTATGAGGAGCTGAGGACAAGTCACCCCGATCTCTCAGAGAGTGAATTAAAAGTATGTGCCCTGCTGCGGTTAAACCTGGTAACCAAGGACGTAGCCAAAGTCATGAATATCCAAACCGCTTCTATCAATATTTACCGTCACCGCATTCGGAAGAAAATCAATCTGCAATCTGAGGAAAACCTCACCACCTATCTCGCTCAGTTTTGAGACAAGATCAATTAAGACCAGCATAATCACTGCCTGGATTCGTCTTTGCGAGGAGAGTAACGACGAAGCAATCTCCAAATTCCGGAATGGAAAAGGGAGAGATCGCCACGTCCCTGCCCCAGGCAGGTCCTCGCGAAGACGAATATCTGCAAATGTCATAGGACTGGATTAAAAGCGACTTCCAGCAAAGTGCCGGTAACGGCAGTTAATACTTTGTATATATACAAAACCCTTGACTCTGATCCAAATTACTGTTGAAATCAAAACCTAACTGGAGGGGAAATCATGCACAGAACAATCATCGCTTTACTTTTGTTATCATCAATACTATGGGCTGACCTGGAATATGGCAGTTTTGAGTTAGATGGATATGAACGGGACTACATTGTCTTCCTCCCTGAAAATTTTGAGCCAGGCTTGCCGCTGGTATTCAATCTTCATGGCTATGGTGGGACAGCAGAATGGCAGATTGAGCATACCCTGATGAATCAAGTTGCAGATACAGCCAACTTTGTTGTGGTTTATCCAAATGCAATCAATACTGTATGGAATAGCGGGATCAGTAACAATCCTAATTATCCTGCACCTGATGTTGATGATGTAGCGTTTATCTCTGCATTAATAGATACTGTGTATGCCAACTACCAGATAAATCTTGACCGGGTCTACACCTGTGGGATGTCAAATGGTGGCTTTATGACCCTTAAGTTGGTCTGTGAGCTAAACAACCGTTTTGCGAAAGCTGCATCACTTGCAGGAGCGATGACAAACGCGCTTATGAATGACTGCGACTCTGCTCTGCCCATACCAATGTTGTTAATGCATGCCACTGGCGATTCCATCGTTCTCTATCGCGGTTCAGAATATTGGAGTTCAGCCGATGAAACCCTTGGTCACTGGGTTGACTTTAATGGTTGTTACTATGAAGCGGATACACTCTCATTGCCAGATATTGATCTTTCAGATGAGTGTACCGTTGATGTTATACAATACAATGATTGTGATGATAATAGCGAAGTCGTCATGTACATTCTTAATAATGCTGGTCATACATGGCCTGGCTGGGGTGAAGAGTATGAGACAGGGACTTTGGCTTTCCTGGGAGCCACCATACGTGACATAACTGCTGATGTGGAAATCTGGAATTTCTTTAATAGCGAGCGCTTTGAAATTCGCGGCATATGGGGCAACGACTTATTGGTCAATTCCATCTATGCAGATCCTTCAATTGATAGTCTGGAAATTACTGCAACCATCACAAACACACATGACCATGCTTACGAAGCCTATGCAATTCTTAAGAATATGGACAGTACCCTGGTAGATAGCTTTCAGCTATTCGATGATGGCTTGCATAATGATGGGGAAGCAGGTGACGGTTTAGCGAAAGCATTGGTTCCTGCCCTCCAGACGGAATCACATATATTTGTTCAGACCACTACCCTGGATATAGACGAGGGAAGATATTTTGGTCCCCACGATTATGCTCGATTTACCACTGTGGGACCTCTTGCCAATCAAGCCTTGGTACAACTCCATCCTGCAGAAGGAGCAATTGCGCCTAATTCCAATATATATTTTAACCTGTATATAGAGAATCTTGGATCAATGGGAACTGCTGAAGATATTATCGTTAACATTCACCCCGCTGACACAAATTCAACGCTGGTAAGTGGGACTTCCAGCGCAGCATTTGAGGATATTCCGGCCGGGGAGATCAGGTCAAGTTTGACCTATTTTGTTTTACGGACCGGAGCGGATGTGGAAGATGGAACCCCAATTCGTTTTAATATCGAGATTTCAAGCCAGGGTGTGACCTACTGGGAGGACTCAGGAATAATTCTAGGCTATGTTGGGATAGAGGATGAGCGCCCTGGCATACCGCTGAGCTATAGTCTGGATCAGAATTTCCCCAATCCTTTCAACCCCACCACAACCATTAGCTATGATCTGCCTGAACAATCGATGGTCAATCTGGCAGTCTTCGATATTCAGGGTCAGGAGGTCATGATGATTCAAGATGCTGCTAAATCACCAGGCAACTATGAGGTGCAGTGGAACGGATTGGATCAATCAGGTAATCAAGTGAGTACGGGTGTGTATTTTGCACGTTTGAATGCAGGGAAATTCAGTCAAACGATCAAAATGTTATATCTTAAATAACTATAACCAAGTATGGTAAGATTGAAAGCCCTGGGCGAGAGTCTGGGGCTTTATTGTACATCGGAATCAGGTTTCAATAACCACCCCTTTTGAGATTTTTACAACCATCTCATGAGAATCACTCGACACTGAGTAGGATTAACCCATATCCATTGCCTTTTTGAATTACCCCATAGAGCAACTACATTTGAGCATACTTTTTAATTGGGAGGGCTCCTGATAAAAATACTCAAAAAAATAATTTTGTGGTTCGGCATTGTGATCTCAGTATTGATGGTTTTAGTGCTTCTGTGCCTCGGCGTACTGACCTCACCAGGATTATTCATGGCTGAGGAGAAACAGTACAGAGCCATTACGGTTCACACCGAAACGCCTATGTGGTCAGAGACGGATTCGATAATGGTCGACATATTCACGCGCCTTGATGCTGTCCCTACTTATGATCCCCATAGAAAAATGAATCTCATACTCTGCGCCACCCAGGACAAGTTCAGCTTTTTCTCCCAGTTTACCATGCGGGATAAAAGAGTGATGGGATATTGTCTACTTGGTAATGCTTACATTAATATAGATTTCATTAAGGAATTGGGGGAGAGAACCAATGGGCGACCAAAATACCTTACACGTGAAGGAAGTGTAGTACATGTAGCTACACACGAACTGATGCATCAGTACCTTGGCGACGCATTCGGTGAAATTGCTTCCAGAACCCAGCCCACGTGGAAGGTGGAAGGATATTGTGAGTATGGGGTTAATCAATTTGTGGCACCTCGTGATAGTGGCTACACGATTCCAGAAAGGATTGACCTGTACCTGGATGATTCCCAATGGAATCCTACAGCGAGCACCCATCGACCACACTACATCTGGGGACTGATGATGGAATATCTCATAAATGTCAATGGCCTGAATCTGGAGCAAGTTATGGCTGACAGCGTAACCAGAAATTCAGTCTATAAGGAGATGATGGCTTGGCGAGAATCACTATAAGATCACCCCTAATCTTCAATCATAAATGCTAATCTTCTGATGAAGCCGAGCCAATTTTCCATAACCAGTTAAATTCCTATATGATCTTTTGGCGAAGATCAATAACAGTTTAGATGCACCAATATATATTACCCTGGCTATCTCAGTTGACTGACTTTCGGAGGATTATTTTGCTAAATAAATACTTATCACTTGCTCTATGTTTCTCCCTGGTAATCCCGGTTTATTCATTTAATCAGGATTCTGAATATTTTTATCCTCCTACTGGAAACGGTATTGCAATTGAGTACGGGATAGGAAAATTATCTATTCGGGATGAGTATATTTCAAAAGAGAAATACTCTGGCAATATTCCTTATTTCAGAGCAGCCTGGTCACAGATTGACAAAAGTGAGGGGTATGCCATCGGCCTGCACCATCGAAATTCATCTGATATTATGAATTATAATATGAGAGCGGATATCACTGAATTCTCATTGTTCTTCGATAAGTTCCATCGGAATAAGAGGATTCTTAAATCTTTTCCAAAATTACTCAACTATCTTGGCCCATCACTTGAATTTTACACCATATTTTTTGATCAAAAAGTAGCGGGTAACGGATTAAATGCATCCTTCTCCTTCTTCAGTATGTTTTCATTAGCTGCGAATTCTAGGCATTATTACTCTGTTGCTGATAAACTTTGGGTAGTTGGGGGAGTAAGGGCCAGTTTAATCTCAGTAGGGCTAAGAATGGTGGATTTTACTGGAAGTGATGAGGAACCACTGGGAATTCTTCATCTCTTTTCTGCCTCAAAAGTGACAACTAATGTTGGCCTTCTGTATAAGATATCAGACAATATTTCAGCCAGGCTAGCCTACAAGTTTCAATTTCTAAGACTTCAGGAATGGGACCCTATCCTTTCAGCCAGTGATAATATCACAGTCGACTTGAAGTACAATTTCTAAGGAGTTATCGAAAATAAAATCTGTATTCCTCATATTATTAGCGTTTCTCACTCTCCTGGTACTTGCTTGTGAAAGTTTCATTGTAAAACCAGCTCAATCAAATAGGAATTTAGCTGATTTCGAATCCGCTTGGCAACGTATAGATGAGTATTATCCACTGCTTGAAGAGAAAGGTATTGACTGGGATACAGTTTACCAAAAGTTCAGACCTGAAGCTGAGTTTGCAAGGGGTGACGAAATCTACCAGATACTCAATGATTTGCTAAAGGAACTTAAAGATCCGCATATCTATTTCCAAACAGATGGGGGCGGTTTGGTCTATCCATATAAATCGTATAGAATGATGAGAGATAGACACACTTATAGCCCGGAACTTGTAAGAGGATATGTTGATGAAGAGCTACTTCTTGCAGGTCGTGAAAAAATTGAATACTGTGTCTTACCTGGGAATATTGGATACATTTACCTCTCAACCTTCGACTATGACTATCTCATGGAAGATTTAGACGATGTGATGGATCATGTTAAAGACACAGATGGTCTCATCATCGATGTCCGCAATAATGACGGGGGCGAGACGGACAATATGAGGATTATAACCAGCAGATTCATTGAATCACCTCTAGATTTTCTCCAGGGTTCACTGAAAGGAGGTGTTCCTTATGATGACCCTCCGCTTGAACCGGATTATTCCAAATACAGGTATACCAATGCGGTGGTTGTGCTAATTAATGGAGCTACTTTCAGCATGGGAGAACTCTTTTCAGAAGTTATGAAACAGCTGCCGAATGTTACCCTTGTTGGAGATACCACCGCTGGGGGTGGGAACAGTGGGTTTGACGGAACTCCATTGAGTAAGGATTACTATCTCCCCAGTGGCAAATTGATTATTGTCCCGACAACCAGTACATCTAGATACGATGGCCTACCAATTGAATGGAATGGTGTTCCACCTGACACCCGAATTACCCAGGATGATCAAGGTGCGCAACTTGGTATTGACAACCAGCTTGAACATGCCATGGAAATGCTAACACAATGAAAGAATTATTCGTAGAGTAATAACCTAAAGAGATGAACACGAACGCTTCGAATAGTGGTTACCAGTTACAGGGCAATTCAACCCTTATTCGCATCATTTTTTCAGGGTTGATCCTCGCCACCTTTATCAGCTCCTGCACTGATTCATTTGACGATCATCAATCCAACTACCCCTTGGCTGAAGAGCAGGGTTTGAATGGGAAGGCCCTGGAATGGCTTGTGGATGATATTGATGCCGGAACCTATGGCCGAATAAAGAGTCTTGTAATCATGCGCAACAATCAGCTGGTCCTGGAGGAATATTTCAACGGCTCTCACCAATCTCATCAACGGGCCATGTATTCTGTCACAAAAAGTGTGTTATCAGCTCTGTTCGGGATAGCACTTGCTCAAGGACACATTGAATCACTGGATGAACCCATGTTGAACTACTTCCAGGAATACACCGATATCCAGCATATGAATGCCTGGAAAGAACAGATTACGATTAGACATTTACTGGGAATGTCCGCCGGTTTTCAATGGAATGAATTGGATTTGCCATACTCTGATAACAAGAATGTTTTCAATCTATGGAATCAAGCAGAGGATGAAATCCAGTTTGTTCTGGATCGACCTGTTGTTGTCCAGCCCGGAACACAAACCAATTACAACACCGGTCTCAGCCAGTTGCTGTCAATAATTCTTACTAAAAGCACCGGCCATTCAGCCAGTGATTTTGCAGCTGAAAACTTGTTCAATCATTTGGGAATTATGGAATGGTCCTGGTCGGCAATGAACGAATCAGTGAGCGATGGTGGATTTGGACTCAGGCTCACAGCTGTGGACATGGCAAAATTCGGACAATTATTTCTGGATCAGGGTTCCCTGGATTCACTTCAAGTGATTCCTGAGGAATGGGTGACTATTTCAACTGACAGTCTCAGTGCAATGAATATCTGGACAAATTATGGTTATCACTGGTGGCGCTATTCAAACCGAATGGTGGATGCAGGTCTACTAAGTCGAGCAGATATCTATTATGGTGCCGGTTATGGTGGGCAGATACTCTGGATTGATCCGTATTATGACCTGGTAATGGCTGTGACGTCTAACAACGGAGATGATTATAGTCAGACCGAAGCGATTTTGTGGGATTATCTGTCTACTATTGTAGTTGATAAATAAATCGGCTCGTGTGGTAAGATTGAAAGCTGTGGACAATATCCCGAGCTTCTTTTTTTTACATATTGACCAGGTTTAAAAACCAACGTTTATGAACCTGTAAAAGAGTACTTTAGTTTTAAGGTATCCTTTTTGAGTAAAATTCGTACAGGTCATCTGAGCTGTATATCCATTCGAAATCATTGTTTCCAATCGGGATGGTTCCTTTTAGATTGATTATATGAAAAGGCTCCTCAATCTCTGTATCATTCTTCTGGTTATATTGCAACCAATTGGCTCAAGTATTCTGGATTGTGAGGATTGCCTGGTTGAGACTTCAGGTGTGAGTGGAAATGGCCATAAAGATGGCTATGAGGCCTCAGATTGTGTGAATTGTTGCTCTTTAGCAGAATATGATGCTTGCTGTACCCCTGATATTGTCAGTGCTAAATTATTCATATTGACCCGAGACTTCTCATATCGCGGACAAGTGGAGTTTCTTCCTCCAAAAATTGAAAAGGTTATTGATCAGACTCAATTTTTCTTCCACCAGGAGGATACCTTAGCTGATCCAGTCCATTGGATCCATCATGCTCACCCCTTAATCATCTAAAATCCAATCAATTTGTGGGGCTTCATTTGGGGAGTTTGTACTCCTAAAAATTAGGTGTGCAAAGTCAAAGTCCCAAATGCGGGAAGGCTCAGCTCTGGGGGATAATTATCTGATCCAGGAAGAGCCACGTTGTTGTGAGATCAAAACCAAAATATAGAAAGAAATTGAAATGAATAAATATAAGCTAATAGTGATCCTTGTTATTGTAGCGATCCTTTTAATGTCCTGCGGTAGTAAACCTGAATCCGCACTCCCTGAAGCATGGGCGGACCGTGGCGAAATTCGAGTTTATGAAGTCTTCGGAATGGATTGCCCTGGTTGCCATGGTGGCCTTGAGAAACAGTTGAATGCACTTGAGGGTGTTGCTGACTCGAAAGCAGACTGGACTTCCCAGCAAGTAATGGTGTTAATCGATTCAGGCGTTGAAGTGTCTGATGCCAACATTCATGAGGGTATGAAGCGTGCTAACTTCACTCCTGGGAAGCGGTTGAAGTAATGTCACCCTTCAAAAAAACGAAGCAATACTCCTATTACTGGCTGCTGTTAGGTATTTTTATTCTGGCAGGGGAGAGCTCAGCTGGAGGCATTAGTGTGGATGCTGGTTTAACGCCGGCTGAGAACAGGTGGATGATTCGTGTTCAGTCGCGCCAGATGGGTGCCACATCCCAGCCATCGACACCGACCCGTCAAATGAAAATGCAGGCGAAGGTGTTTATGGCTGCCTACGGTCTCAGGCCAAATGTTACCTTAATAGGAATGCAAGGCTTGATGAATAGAGAGATGACCATGATGGGTGCTGTAAACGAAAGCAGCGGTCTTGCGGATCTCAATCTGCTCATCAAATATCTCATCCATAGAACCAACACCAGACATCAGACACTGGGTATTGCTGCGACGACAAAATTCACATTGCCTACCGGGGAAGATGGATTTTCAGATGATTATTGGTCATTTACACCAGGTGTTTATCTGTCGCTTCGGCGAGGTACCTGGGCTATGGATGCCTCCACAACATTTCGAATCCAGGATATCTTTTCACAACAAGATGCAATGAACAGTGGCTGGGAATACACCCTGGATGGTGCTATAGCAAGACAGCTTCCACTTGATGGATTAAAAAATATTGCGCTGGCACCGGTTTTTGAAATCAATCTTCTTATAGATCAAGGGGATCAATCATCCTCAGCCGAGGTGAGCGATGCGGAGTCCGTGGTCTTTTTATCGCCAGGATTTAAGTATACATACGGATCACTGATCCTGGAATCACTGGTCCAGGTGCCGATCTGGGAAAAAATCCCCACCACCAGTTTAGAAAAGGACACTCGCTGGCGAATTGGATTTCGATTTATGTTTTAAGCGATCGCGTGTGTCTATGTAACAACGATATCAGTGAATTGAAAAATAGTGTGTGCAGGAAACGGGCACTTATTTTGTGTGTGATTTGTCCGATTCCAAGGGATTAAAGTCCCTTGTTGAAGAAGTGAGCAGCCCAAGTCATAAAAGCTGCTCACCACGATATTCGAACTAAGTTTGCACTGCTGGATTCAGCCTACATGACTTTCTTGATGTCAGAGTATTCTCCACTCACTTCAAGAGTGATATTCATGACTCCTGTTGTACGATTTCTCCAAAACCAGCCATGGTGACCATCAAAGGCTGCTTCAAGCATGCCCTCATCTTTGACCGTTGACCCCTTGTCATAGTTGTGATAGTTGATATTCAGCGACTTGGAATCGCCATGGGTGTCAAAGTTTGCACGTCCTTTATCTGAATTCCAGATAAAGTTGACCTGTTCACCCTTTTTCATAGCCAGCTTGATCTCAGTAGCCTCATCAGGTCTGAGAGTAACTGTCATTGAATCCTTCCTGAGATTTGCTTTTGGTTTCGGTTCTACCTTTTTAGTTGAGACCACCGGCTTGGTTTTAATGACAGCAAGCATTTGAGCTTTATTGGCTTTTTCTTTAGCAAGCTCGGCTGCTGCATCTTTAGATAGAGAGGTCTTAATTTCTCCCATCTTCGATAAGCCAATCAGTTTTCCTATTCCTGTGGGATCGATTCCATATTCTGCTGGGAGAACTGCAGTGATCAGGATGACTGTTGCTATGGCTATGGCAATGACTGTTGATTTTAGGAGCTGGGCTTTTGATGGAAGATCAGCTTGTGTAGGTAAATTATTGTTCATGGGTATTGTCCTTAGATATTTATGAAGTGAAAAAGCCGGTCATTTGATACCCGACGAATATGAAACCACCAGCCATGAGAAGTACGTTTGCGCTATAGGCATGATCCATAAATCTTACCGATCTTCGCCAGTAGCCCATGATAATAAGTATTATTGCTAAACCCATTATCTGGCCCAATTCGACGCCAACATTAAAGGCGAGAAGGTTGGGGATAAGCCCTTCGGATGACATTTTGTAGTCTAGTATTTTAGTCGCCAACCCAAAACCATGGAACAGACCAAAGATCAGCGTAGCGATTTTGGTGTTTGGTTGGAAGCCGAACCAGGATTGATATGCCCCCATATTATCAAGGGCTTTGTACACTATGGAAAAGCCGATGATCGCATCGATGATATAGGCATTTACACTTATATCGAGGAGTACCCCGGAAAGTAATGTGACGGAGTGACCAAGAGCAAAAAGTGTTACGTAAATGCTCACATCTTTTAGTCTGTACAAAAAGAATATGACCCCAAATAAAAAGAGTAAATGGTCGTACCCTGTGACCATATGTTTAGCACCGAGATAAATAAAAGGTACTATCATGGTCCCTGAACTCTCCTGGATATAGCCTTTATCACCTTCGGTCACCCCATGAGCATACACATCAGGTGTGGCTGCAAAAAGAAACGCCATGACAGCCAAAACAATCAAAGCATTGTTTTTAGTTAATGTTCGTTTTAAAAAATAATTCATCAATAAAACCTCATTATAAAGTCCATGTAAAACGGACTTAAATTGTAATAAACAGTTATCTAATATTAATTGGATGTATAAAGATTATGCTAAACGAGGGGGCCCACGAATGGTGGAAACGAATGTATGGAGCTCACTTGGTTGCTGTCGCTCAAACAGATTGATTCTTGACACAAGCTGTTCGGGGTTGCAAAGGTCCAGACCATCTTGCTCTATAAATTCATCATCATTCAAAGACGAGTTAGTTGACTGATGCCTAAAGAATTGCCAATCAACATGATTATCAAATTTATGCCTATGATCATTGGATTGAGGGTTTTCATCTTCATGGTGGTGATCAGATATGTGATCAGAAATAGCCCCAACATAGTGAGATTCGACATTGGGACCTGCCTTCTCAAGAGTGTGAATATGATGTACGTGGTAGAAGGGGTAAAGTAAAGCTACACCCATCAATAGAAGAAAGAGGATGGACCAATTGCTACGTAGTTTTAATCGGCTGGAGTTGTAATTAATCTGCAACATTTTGTACTATTACTTTAACCTGGTTCCTCTAAGTCGTTTAGTCACGTTATCTTCAGTGGGGAGCAACGTATGTTGTCTTTTCTCTTTAACAAGCACATTTACTGGGTTAAAGATTCAGTCCGTAAGCTGTAGTCCTGAATGGTTATTACACAGGGATATCGAAATCGTTCCAGGAATTCTCATGGATATTTAATTGAAACTAGTATGGGATTTATTTATGTCCGCACGGTGATATAAATCCAGTAGGTGCAGGTGGGATAAAAGTGGCCAATATTTGTGTATGATAATGAGTTTCTAAAGAGCTTGAGAGTGACTGTGAATCAGTCGATTAGAGATACACCGGGCTGGAATTGCCATCGGCTTCGTTCAGCTCAAAGCCTAAAATTGATTCACGCGATCATTCAGGAACTTATCCCCCCAAGCCATTGGGAGCATAGCTTCCTTGGTGTAATCATATGCAGATCGTGGACTCTAGTACCATAAAGCACATTGATTCCGTAGTAAAATTAGACTACTTTTTTCCCTCATATTAAAGTTGATCTGTAGGGGGTGGATGTTTTGAGGATCATTCTGGTTTTTATTCTATGCAGTTCTGCACTACTGGCACAGGCCGATTCTGTATTTACAAAAACAGATGTTTATTCAGGCAAGGTTATTTGGGCCATGTTCTATTCTGTGTTTCTTCAGAATGACACCTGTGACCAAATGGCGATTCCCACTGAGAAAATCCATCGACTCGTTTTGGGAAATGGCGAGGAGATCATCGGACCTGGGGTCCCAAACAGACGATACTACAGATATCTTGATACCTTTGTTGAATTTCCATCGGGAACACCAGACTCCTTACGAGCCAATCGGCCTGCACCTGGGACCGTCTCTGTCATGGGCAAGCGAGCAGCGTTAGCATCAGACAATCCTGCTTTGGATATCTCTGAACAGCGCCTGGATGTTGTAGATGTAGATGGTAACACTTATCGGACCATCAAGATAGGATCTCAAACCTGGATGGCAGAGAATCTCAGGGTAACCCGATACCGGGACGGCACACCCATTCCACTACTCGCGCATAACAAGGACTGGACAGGCGCCCAGACAGGGGCCATGGCCGTATATAATCAAAAAGATACATACGGGTTACTATACAATTGGTATGCCGTGACCGATCCTCGGGGGTTGGCTCCTGACGGTTGGCACATCCCATCAGATGCTGAATGGACTGCATTGGAACAGACCCTGGGTATGAATGTTTTTGAAGCCCAGCGAACGGGAGCCTATAGAGGCAACGGTGTTGGCGGAAAACTTTCAGGTGCACGTGAACATTGGGAACATGGTGAACTCACAGAGGACCACCAGTTTGCCAGTACTGCGTTTTCGGCTTTGCCAGGTGGTTTTCGAGGTTATCTCAGTGGCTCCTTTAGTGGTTGGGGCAACTCAGCTTTTTTCTGGTCTTCCACTGCGATCCATGCAGGGAGCGCTTTTTACCGCAGTCTGAATTCTAAACACTCCGGAGTATATCGTGACCATGCCAGTAAACAGGTGGGTCTGGCCATCCGCTGCATCAAGGATCTTCCAGAAGATGATGACAAAATCTATTCTGCTCAGAGAACAGCAGATGATCCACAGGGTTATGCTCCTAGTGCCATGAAGGGAATTGTGAGTGCCACACTTTGGAGGGGCATGACCACAGAAAGAGCCCGTCGGAGTCTGGGAGAACCTGAAAAGATCAATCGGACAGAATATAATTTCACGATTTATGAACGTTGGGTTTACCGCCAGGGGAGAACTCTTTTTTTTGAAAGTGGGCAGCTGAACAGCTGGGAGGATTGAAAGAATCTCCCTCCGGTTTCTATCTCCGTGTTCTGAGGCGATCAGAATATTCGGCTCTGCTTAAGGGTACCATAGATAAATGACTAGATCCATAACATTGGTGCCTGATGGACCTGTGATAAACAGCTGCTCTAATGTTTTAAAAACTGCGTAGGCATTATTCTGCTGTAATTCAGCATGGAGATCAATATCAAGCTTGCCAGCCCGTCTTTCCGATCCAGCATCGGCCCATGCTCCGGCAGCATCAGTGGGTCCATCAATTCCATCAGTTCCAGCTGACAACAATAAGACATCACCAAGCTGTGGTAGCAGCTCAATTGCTGCAAGAACGTATTCCTGATTTCGCCCACCTCGACCTGACCCCTGCACGGTCACAGTAGTTTCACCTCCATAAAGGAAGCACTGTGGTGTCTTTGGATCATATAGTTGCAACCAATTTTTGATTTCCCCAATGTGTTCATCAGCGACCAATCGAGCTTCTCCGTACATATTATCAGACAAAATATGGGTATCGAACCCCATGATATCAGCTTCATCTTTTGCTGCTTCCAGGGCGTTTCTATTTTCAGCCAGGATATGATAGGAGGTGTTCTGGAAACATGGATGGTCAGGGGATGCATTGTCAGGATTCTT
This sequence comes from Fidelibacterota bacterium, assembly GCA_016784025.1. Lineage (GTDB taxonomy): Bacteria > Fidelibacterota > UBA8477 > UBA8477 > JABMPR01 > JABMPR01. The sequence goes on from JADHVL010000006.1 coordinate 16,308, forward strand.
CCCTGTAGCAGACTCAAGCAGATGATCACGGATTGAGGAGTCGACTTCCTGGAACAGTTTGTATTTCTCCAGGATCTGGATGGCATCAGCCGCCGTGGAAGAATTAGCAACCGTCGGTCCTGATCCGATAACAGAGGGTGGTGAGCCCAGGACATCGCTGATGCTGAGTGTCACCACGGTAGCCGGAAATAACCGTTTAGCTAAATTTCCACCCTTTACGGCTGATATCTGCTTTCTTATGGTATTGATTTGACCAATATCAGCTCCTGCGTGTAATAGCAGGTTGGTCATATCCTGTACAGATTTTAGTGAGATGCAATTCACCGGGAGTGTCAGAAGTGCTGAGGCACCTCCAGATAACACGAACAATACAAAGGTATCACTGCGGGCAGCGTCGGCATAGGCCGTTAATTCTCCAGCTGCTTTCCGGCCGCGCTCATCGGGAACGGGATGACCAGCCTCCCTGATCTTGATCCTCTTTGTGGATCTTGAATTTCCATCACTTGTAATCACAAGACCAGCATCGAAGCGATCACCCAGGATTTCCTCCAGGGCTTCAGCCATGGAGCCTGCGGCTTTCCCCGCTCCCAGCACAAGAACTTTTTCGAAACTGTTCAGGTCCCAACTCTGATCATCAATCATCAAGATACTATTGTCAAAATCAAGCCTACATCTGAGAGCCTGTTCAGCTTTGACTCGGGCCAGACCAGCAGTATAGATGTTTTTAATTTGCTCCAGCCGCGATTGGTTTTTATATCCTGTTCGTACATCCATAATGCTCTCATAATCGTAAATAACATCTTGAAAAACAAGCTGGTAAATACTTTTACGCAAAAATCATTTTCTTTTTATTCCGATTCAATTTTAAGTTGCGCAAAAGGCGAACAGTGGTATATGTATACTAACCACGTTCTGCTATTCAAATTCCAACCCAGCCTGGGGAAGTTGCCATGGATGACCTAGACCGCCAGTTATCTGGAGATCGTGAGATTTTTCGCAAAACAGATGCATTCATTTAAGGAGTCGCAACCATGATTCAGATTTTATTGCTATTAGCGAGTATCGCCTTCATCATTTTAGGAACCACACGACTCAAGTTGCATCCATTCCTGACCCTGCTGGGCGCAGGTGTATTTCTGGGATTGTTCTCAGGATTAAGTGGTAGTGATGTTCTAACCGCACTCAGTACTGGTTTTGGAAAAACCCTGGCTGGTATCGGTATTGTTATCACCCTGGGATCCATCATCGGGACTTATCTCGAAAAAAATGGTGGTGCAAAGGCGATAGCATCAGCCTTGCTTAGGGCAGTAGGGGAGAAACGCTCACCCCTGGCTATCAATCTCACTGGAGCCATTGTTTCCATTCCAGTCTTCTGTGATTCTGGATTTGTTATTCTTTCCACCTTGAATAAAGCGCTTTCAAAAAAGACAGGGATTCCCTTGATCGTCTTTGCCATTGCTCTGGCGACCGGGCTCTATACGACCCATGTTTTCGTCCCACCAACTCCGGGTCCGCTGGCTGCTGCTGCTGCCCTTGATGCTGATCTTGGTTTAGTAATGCTGTTGGGAATTGCAGTTTCGATCCCGGTCACTCTGGCTGGTTGGCTCTGGGCTATCAGGCTGGGCAAGCAGGCTGATCCCAACATACCAGAGCAGGTCATTGTAGAGGAGGAAGAAGCTCCTTCTATTTCCCTGTTGAGTGCCATCGGACCAATTCTATTGCCCATTTTGTTGATTGCTATGAAATCTTTAGCTGATTATCCCAGTCATCCACTGGGAGAGAATGGTTTTTCCCAATTTGTATCAACAATTGGTCATCCAGTCATGGCACTGTTCATGGGAGTGATTCTGGCAATGACACTAGGTGGTGGTGCCGTTCGCGAGCAGCGCTTTGAATGGGTGGGTGAAGCCCTTAAAAGTGCTGGTATCATTATTTTGATTACTGGCGCAGGGGGTGCCTTTGGGAGCGTTCTACGTGCGTCAGGTATTGCTGATTTTATCGGTGATAATCTGGTAACATGGAATCTTGGTCTTTTTCTGCCATTTTTCCTGGCTGCAATGCTTAAAACAGCACAAGGCAGCTCCACAGTATCAATTATCACAACCGCTGCACTGATGGCTTCTTTGCTTGATCCACTGGGTTTAACGAGCCCGGTTAGTCGTGCCCTTGTTGTTCTGGCTATTGGAGCAGGAGCAATGACTGTGAGTCATGTCAATGACAGTTATTTCTGGGTGGTGAGTCAATTCTCAGGCCTGGACACTAGGGCTGCTTTACGTGGTCACACACTTGGGAGTCTTGTACTTGGTGTTACAGGTTTTACTATCATCACTTTGATTTCCTGGATTTTCTAATATTCCACAGGTCCAATAAAAACTATTGTCCAAGTATGGTTTTCCTGGTGGGGTCTGTTGCCCCAGAGTGATTCCTAACTCATTGCCAGTATCCGAAACGCTGATCCACAATGCTGAGATAAATCTAGCCCACATCAGCAATATCTCAGAGATGGTAGAATCTTAACATAAAGTTTATTGTGTTTCAGTGATGTCTGTAAGCGACTGAGAATCAGTCTGTTAGAATGGTAGCCAGGGCTCATCTACGTTCTTCGAACTACGATGAGTAATCCGGAAAATATCTTAATATTTTAATAAGGAAGTGCTCGCCAATCGTAGCGAAGCGTAGAATGGTACCCGGGGCCGGAATCGAACCGGCACGCCTGTTTAGGGCGAGGGATTTTAAGTCCCTTGTGTCTACCAATTCCACCACCCGGGCCAAACGGTATATCTATTGTAAAAAACTGAGGCGTGGGTCGGATTCGAACCGGCGAATGATGGTTTTGCAAACCACTCCCTTAGACCAACTTGGGCACCACGCCATCAAAAAAGCCGCGCAATATAGTTTACCAAGAAGCATAGGTCAACTATAGCATACAAGGTGTAAGATAAATCTATTCCATCCCAAAATTGAGTTCGTAATCTTTGTTAAATTCGTTGTAAACAAAAGATCACTGCAGGTGCTACCTACCTGTGTAGAGAAGCATAAAATAATCCTCTGCGTTCTCTGTGCTCTCTGTGGTTAAATAAAAAAAAGGCCGATCAAATGACCGGCCTTTTGAATGAACGTGTTACTGGGTTGGCTTAGTACATGCCACCCATTCCGCCCATGCCACCCATACCTGGATCCATTGGAGGGCCGGCAGGACCAGCTGGTTCGGGCTTATCTGTAATGGCACATTCCGTGGTCAGCAAGAGACCTGCGATTGAAGCTGCATTCTCAAGGGCTGTACGGGCAACCTTGGTTGGATCAAGGATACCAGCTTTGAGAAGATTCTTGAAATCTTCTGCACGGGCATCAAAACCAAAGTCATCTTTGCCTTCTTTAACCTTCTGTACAACAATTGAATCTTCCCAACCCGAATTCTTTGAGATCTGACGGATAGGCTCTTCCAGTGCACGACGCAGGATATCAATACCCAACTGCTGATCACCTTCTAGCTTAAGATCTAAAACCTGTGAAGCGCGAAGGAGAGCAACACCACCACCAGGGATGATTCCCTCGGCAACAGCAGCGCGGGTAGCATGCAAGGCATCTTCAACACGTGCTTTCTTCTCTTTCATCTCAACTTCAGTGGCCGCGCCAACATTCAGCACTGCAACACCACCAGCCAATTTGGCCAGACGCTCCTGGAGTTTTTCACGATCATAATCAGAAGTTGTATTTTCAACTTGAACTTTGATCTCATTGATACGTGCAGTCAGCTTTTCTTTTTCGCCAGCACCATCAACAATAGTAGTATTGTCTTTATCGATGATAACTGTCTTTGCGCTACCAAGATACTCAAGCGTTGCGTTCTCTAACTTGTAACCCTGATCTTCAGAAACGACGATTCCACCAGTCAGGATAGCGATATCCTCTAACATGGCTTTACGACGATCACCAAAACCAGGTGCCTTAACAGCAGCAATTTTCAGTGTTCCACGGAGACGGTTGACAACCAGAGTTGCCAGAGCTTCACCATCAACATCTTCGGCGATGATGAGGAGAGGACGACCAGTCTGTGATGATTTCTCAAGAATGGGGAGCAGGTCTTTCATGGTGCTGATCTTTTTGTCGTAGATCAAGATCAAAACATCTTCCAGAAGTGTTTCCATGTTCTCTGCGTTGGTCACAAAGTAAGGGGAGAGGTAACCGCGGTCAAACTGCATACCTTCAACTGTTTCTAAGTGTGTATCCATGGTCTTGGATTCTTCAACCGTGATAACACCGTCTTTACCAACTTTGTCCATGGCTTCGGCAATCAAATCACCAATAGCTACGTCATTGTTAGCTGATATGGTTCCAACCTGGGCAATTTCTTCATTGCTTTTAACATCTTTGCTCAATGTCTGGAGATACTTAACAACTTCTCTAACACCAGCATCGATACCACGTTTGATTTCCATGGGGTTGGCGCCAGCCGTAACATTCTTCAAACCCTGTGTGACGATGGCTTGAGCAAGTACGGTAGCGGTTGTAGTTCCATCACCAGCAATGTCAGAAGTCTTGGAAGCAACTTCGCGTACCATCTGGGCACCCATGTTTTCACGGGGGTCATCCAGTTCGATTTCTTTTGCTACGGTTACACCATCTTTAGTAATCGTTGGTGCACCAAATTTTTTGTCGATAACCACATTACGACCCTTAGGCCCTAGAGTTACTTTTACAGCGTTTGCCAGAATATCAACACCAGTCTTCAGTTTGGACCGGGCTTCCTGATCAAATTCGATGTATTTTCCCATTTTTTTCTTTTTCCTCTCGTTTCTTTTAAAGGATTGTCAGTTGCAACTGACGTATATAATTCAAAATTATGCTCAATTAGCACTCACACCTTTAGAGCGCCAAATTATATTCAGGTTACAATCTGACTCCAAGTAAAAATCAACGAAAAAAGAAGTGATTAATAGACCTGTATATTGAATAATAACAGTGATATAAACCGATATCATTCATTTTTCGTGACCAGGAATTACATGAAAGCAATTAGAAATAATTTTGATGAGTTGTAGCGACTGAATTAAATAACTCAGACCGCCATTCCGGTGATATTGGGAATACTAGTTCCCTGTGCTCCCAAATCCACCGGTGCCACGCGCGGTGTCACTGAGGTTCTCTACCAGTTCGAAGGTGATGGGTGAGCCATCCATGGCAACCAATTGGAACAGGCGATCTCCAGCAGAGACCTGGTAATCCTCAGTCTTAATATTGTCCACCATCCCGATTATTTCACCACGATATCCACCATCTATTAATCCAATGGAGTTTGACATCCTTAAAGGGGTCTTAGAGATACTTGAACGGGGCATGAGATAGTAGGGTTGGCCTGAGGCTGTTTCGCAGGATATTTGCAGTTTCAGAGGTGCAGTTTCACCAGCTCTGATGATTTGGTCTTCCATGATGAATAAATCGAGACCAGCATCACCGGCATGGTAATGCCCATGTTGTTTGTATTGCTTACGGCTGGCTTCATTATGGGGTCGAATTTTTATGTGCATCTTTAACTCCTGCTTAGTTTCTTATCGTATTCTTTCAATATTTTTGGCTTGTCATCCCGAGCGGAGTCGAGGGATACTGTGCATCAGTCTGGTGTGATCATCTCTCGACTCCGCTCGAGATGACGTGTCCGGGATCCCGCGAAGACATTTCAAACTTTAATGCCAAAGTTTATACCACCAGGAGTTCCGGCGTCGCTCTTCTCTAATCCAGCGGTCACGCCATTCCAGACCTACCGTGATTTCCGTAAATCCCAGACTTTCGTATACGGATGAATGGACACGTTGACGCCAGTCAAAATAGTTGGGATATTTGTAACTACGATTTGGATGGACCGCATTGGTGAGCAAAATGACAAACATCTGATTGTCTGGATCAATCCAAATGGAAGTTCCTGTGAACCCCGTATGCCCAAAACTATTGGCACTCAAATAGACACCACCTGAACTGCTCTCCGAAGGACTGTCCCAACCGAGACAGCGTGAGTTTTCCTCATCCAGCATATTTGCTCGTTGGGTAAATAATTCGATGGTCTCAGGTTTGAATATGACAGTATCTCCAAGTGTGCCCTCGTTTAGCATCATCTGTGAAAATCTAGCCAGATCAATTGCAGTAGCAAAGAGACCAGCATGGCCAGTAATCCCACCCAGGGAATGTGAGTTTTCATCATGGACAAAACCATGTACCAACATGCTATCCAACTCACTGATCTCAGTTGGAACAATTCGATCAAGCCTTTGATCAGGTAGATAGCCAGTGCTATGCATGGCGAGGGGTTCGAATATGACGCTATCCGTAAAAGCTTTCAAATCAGTCCCAGCCAGTTTCTCTATCACTTTCCCCAGCGTTATCAAACCGATATCAGAATACTTGTATTTGGTGCCTGGAATTGTGTCCAGTTCTGACTCAAACACACTGTCCAGCAGCGCTTCACTGTTGGGAGGCTCCATGAGGTAAAAGCGCTTGAAGGGTTTCATGCCTGCAGTGTGTGTCAGCAGGTTTTTAATGGTAATGGTTTGTTTCAATGAGTCATTCAGCGAATCGGGTCCAGCAAATTCTGGGAGATAGGAGACCACCGTCGTGTCCAGATTAAGTTTGCCCTCCTCGTAAAGTTTCATGGCTGCCGATGTCGTGGCTATCACTTTGGTGACTGAGGCCAGATCAAAAATGTTCCCACGGTAGGTGTGTCGTTCTGAGTCGTAGGTATGTTCACCAAAATATTCATGCATAAAAATTTTGCCGTCTTTAGCTGCCAGAAGTACGCCGCCGGGCCAGGCATTTTCGTCAAGAGCCTGATTCACATGGTGCATTATTTTGCCAGGATCAGCGCCAATGTCTTCAGGAGCCACATGTTGCAGAATCGTTGGCTGAAGTCTGGATTTGACATGAGTTGTCACACTTGATGTGGGAATTCCATTTCTGGTTAAGCCGTCACCTCGTTTTGCAATATCTGGAATGGTGATGGGAAGCTTACCAGTAATGTTGGCTTGTCCCAATAGTGCCCTGCCTAGCGCCCGCTGCATCTCCGTTTGACTGCCATAAGTCACGAGGTAGGTGGGAATGTCTGGAAAAGCGCGGATTAAATAGGGCGTTCCCAAACTGGTGACAGTCATATGAGGTGTCTTACGAGAAAGGGAATCAACGAAATCACTTTGCAGGGGCGGTAAAAGCACACGATCCTTGTTCATTTTGACCCGACTGAAGATATTCAAAATCACCTTGGCAGAATCTGGAATACTTGCCAGAACATTGTCATAGGTCGAGGCTAAATCAGAATTGTCCAGGATCCAGGTTGAAACATTGTTGAGGGAGTGTTGGAGCACCGACTGAATAGTTGATCTGTCATGATCATTGGCCCAGTCACGAATATCGACAATATAGACATGTTGTGAATCTGTCGTACTTACAGGCACAAGATCCTGATTGTCTCTAACCAGTGTGATGGCCTTGCTCATGATATCCTGAGCCACAGACTTATTGTGTTGGGTGCCCAGTCTGGTCTGCATATCAGCTAGACTTAAAGTTTTCTTTTTGTCCAGACCAAGTTTTTGCTTGAGAGTCAGAATCCTCACGACGGATTCATCAATTCGACTTTCGCTGATCAATCCATCTCTCACGGCTTCTTCAATCCAGTCAACTGACCCTTTATAATTCCGATTCTGAATGATGATATCAGAGCCCGCCTTTATGGTCTGGATCAAGGCATATCGATCGGGATAATTTCTGGTGATGCCACCCATGGCCATGGCATCCGTAATGATTGCGCCTTTAAAACCTTGTTTCTTTCTTAATATATCGTGTAACCAGAAGGGGGAGAGGCTGGAGGGAATACCCGGCTCCAGCTGAAATTCACCGGCATCAAGATGACCCACCATGACCAGATCAACCCCTGCATCAATGATAGCCTGAAAAGGTTTGAGCTCTACATCCCACAGACGGGCAGAATCAGAGGGAATTTGTGCCAGCGAAATATGGGAATCTGTATGAGTGTCACCATGACCTGGATAGTGCTTGGCAGTGGCTAACATGCCCTGGGAGTGAAGTCCCTGCATAAAACTGATGGCATACCGTGAGACTTCATCAGGATCCTCACTAAACGCTCGGGTGTTAATGATGGGATTGGATGGGTTGTTATTCACATCAACAACTGGGGCCAGAGCCAGATGAATACCCAATGCACGGCCTTCTTCAGCGGTAATTCGACCTGCTTCAAATGCCAGCTTTGGGTCACCGGTAGCAGCCAGTGCCATAGGCCACGGAATTTGTGTTCCTGCACCAAACCTTTTCTGAAGTCCGTACTCCAGGTCTGCCTGTATCATAATCGGGACAGTAGAACGAGACTGCATTTCATTGAGCAGCGTTAAGGCGGAAGCGGTTTCACCACCCCAGACGTGGATAAATCCAATGCCATCGGTTTCAAGGAGATCCTGGATTTCTTCCCAACGGGCAGATTCTGCTGGCAAATAGTCAAGGCTCATGGAATAGACCATCATCTGAGATATTTTTTGGCGCAGACTTAATTTCTTGAGTGTCGTCCTTACCCATGGTGATGAATCAACAGCAGCTGGTTGGCTACTACAGGTGATGAGTACGAGGACTGCCAGGGTTACAGCAGAAAGTCTAAAAATCCGAGAATAGTGCATGAGTATCCTGTAAAGTTGTGGAATGTTTCTTAAAAACGAATAAAGTGTGTGTGATCTTCAGCCAGATCTTTGATCAACTTAATCTGAGTCTCAGACAAGGTTAAGCTACGGCGCTTCAACATCAGCTCAGCCGTTTGAAGTGCTTTTTCTAGCTCATGTGTTCCATTTCCCCATGAAAATGATGGGATAGCACGTGGTGGAAAATCGGCTTGAAAGACGTTGCAAAATGGTCCGATGAGGGTGCCAGTATTTAAGCGAACCCCAATGGCTGTTTTGGTATGATCTCCAATAATGGAGCCCAGAAATTGACGACCACTCTCGTAATTATTGCCATCCCAGGAAACACGAATCTGCTGGTAATTGTTCTTCATATTGCTGGTGATGGTTCCTGCTCCAAGATTGATCCAGGACCCTAGAATAGAATCACCAAGAAAACCAGCATGACTCTTATTAGAATAGGGATGAATGATAGAGCCCTTGATCTCACCGCCTAAATTGCATACTTGGCCAACAACAGTGTGTCTGATGGAGGTGGAAGGCTTTAATGAGCTGCGCTTCCCCAGATATACTGGACCAACAATTGAGCTGAAAGGACTGATCTTGCAATCCTGATCGATAACAATGGGTCCATTGCTGGCATCAAGATGCACAAATTTCCCGATCTGTGCTGTGTTGTGGATAAAAATATTGCGATCTGTAAGGGTGTAAAGATCAGCTGGAAGTTTGTTGAGGATATTATTTTCTTCAACCCAGATTTTTGCGTCAAATTCAATGGCCGGGGCGATAAAATCCAAATAATCCCATATCCAGTTCGGGTGTTTTTCGCATAACTCAGCATCGCAGATAATATTTTGTAGCTTTTCCAATGATAGATGAAAGTCTGCGCTGAATTTCAATGCTGATCCCAGGCGTGCAGCAATGATCTGATCATCAATGACTACTGCAGATGTATCTGATTCCTCTAGAATTGCAATGGCAGCGGGGTACAACCATGCTGGAGTTGCCCCATTCAGAAATATGGCATCTTTCCCAGCATTCTTATTTATGGGAGTTTTGGGATACTTCTCAATGTGCTCCTTAGCCAATATGGGCCGAACCCACATTTGGATGTCACTATCAGCAAAAATATGTTGGGCTCTTTCCAGATTGGAATAAATGCCGTATCGCAGTTCTGCAACGGAACGAAGTAGTGTCATTGGTCCAAAGGGGGATAGGTTCTCAGGTTCAAAGAGTATGTATGGGCTCATGATACTTTCCTAATTTGTGATTCTACCTAACCATCGAGTCTGTGGATAGCAAAGTGATCTTCATCCACGCAAGGTCTGCACATACTACTAGAGAATATTGCCATGAAAATGCATTCAGTTGAATCTAAGCCAGCTCTCTGTTGAATCAATACACAAAGCGATAGCATTAGTAAGTAAAAAAGATTAACTTACTAACCTGGGAATACAAACTGTAAACGAAGATTGTAAAGTAGACCTCAACAAACTAATGAATTCATTCTGGATGGCTATAGCAGTTGAGCTCTGGAGACATTTATGAAAAAATCGAATTTCCATTTCGTTCGTCAAATTAATGAAATCTCAGTGTTGCGGATCGTCCGTGATGAAGGTCCCATTTCCAGATCTGAAGTAGCCCGTCGCATGGGTGTTTCAAAAGTAATTATTGGTGGTATTGTTCGCCGTCTTCTCGGGACTAATATTCTTTTTGAAATTGGTAAGGGGGAATCCACTGTCCAGGGTGGAAGACGACCTGTGATGCTAGAGTTCAATGCTGATGCTGGACTGGCTATCGGAGTAGAACTACATTTACATAGTGCTACCATACTCATCACCAATATGAATGCAGAAATTTTGCATGAAGGTGTGGTGAATTTTAATGACAACACCAATCCAAAAGCCATTTTGACCCGTATAACCAAATCAATTGAAAAAATGGTCGGTGATGAAGAGAAAATGAAATCGATTCTGGGTGTGGGAATTGCGCTACCTGGACTGATTGATTATGAAGGGGGTTCTATTCTATCCACTCATTCATTAAAAGAGTGGGAAGGCTTTCCAATAAAAACATTCCTCGAAGATTCCCTGGATACCAAAATCTACATGGAAAATGATGTGAAGACCATTACGCTGGGTGAATATCATTGGGGTGCTGGCCAGCAGGCCAAGAATGTGGTTTACATCTGGTTGGGTGAGGGGATTGGAGCAGGAATCATCATAAATGGTGATATCTATCGTGGAATTACTGCTTCAGCTGGAGAAGTTGGTTATACCGAAATTTCTGCCCGTGGAATTAATCGTGGCAAATATCCCATCCTCTATCAGGATCAACATCGTTATGGCGAGATTCTTACGACACCGCATCTGGAATATTCAATGCAGCAGGCTGTAAGCGCCAATGGAAGGATGACAGTCCTCAAAGATTCTGAGATCAATTTGCAGAGCATTGCTACTGCAGCCAAGAATAATGATGCCCTAGCTCTGGAAGCCCTCAAAGAATTTGGAGAAATACTAGGAATACTCACAATTGGTGTGATCAATCTATTTAATCCGGAATTGATCATTATGGGTGGCCCCGTGATTGATAAGTGTCCCATAGTCCTTGATTCGGCGACGAAGAGTGCCAAAGAAGATGTTTTATTGATTCCAGCGGAAGTAGTTGAAATTAAGGCGGGTGCACTGAAAAATCGGGCCGGAACTCTTGGTGCAGTGGGAATGGTTCTTCAGGATCTCTTTAAACCACCAATTGTAAATCTGGCGACCTACCGATCGCTGATATTACCTGAATAAATTGTAAATTTTAAAACGGTCTACTTGGATGATCGGTCAATCTGGTCTCGAAGTATGGCTGCTTCCTCATAATTTTCAGAAAGCAAAGCCATTTGCAGTTCAATCTCCAGTTTTTCCTGTACAGGTAACTCTGAGGGGATTCCATCGTCAGTAATGCGGTGCTGTAATTCACGAAGCTGAAAAATTTCAGGACTCAAATCGGGTTGAGGATCATCGAGAACATTTTTGTAGACATGTTTGATTTGGCGAACACCTGCTTTTAGAATTCTCAAGGCTTCACCCTTGTCGTTGGACTCAAGTTTCAGCATGGTTTTAGCAGATGTATTCATCATCATTACATATGGTCGGTGCTGTTGACTGGTAATATTCTCAACTGCTCCGGCATAGTTCGCGATGACATTGAGGATATCAAGATTATGGCGGGTATCACGTATAACACCCTGGTAATCCTTCAACTGGTGCAGACTGAGATAGCGATGATAATACTGCAGCCCCTCCTGTCTCAGGTTAAAGGATTGACGCGGATCTAAGGTGAACTCTTTTTCGGCGGCCGCCAGGGAGCGATAATAGTCCAGATAGGATTCAAAACCTTCAGGACGATAGCCATCAGGCCTGCCTATATATTCCATTTGGATAAGACCAAGGTCAACCCGCATCTGGACCAACTGTCGACCATCCTCAGCCTTAATTATTCTGGCACTTACGGTAAGGGGATCAAAAGGCCATTCGCTTAATATTTTACTAATATCCATCGCGTCTAATTAAATCAGAACTACATGTTCCACAAAGAGAATCTCAATTATATCAATTCTCATCACACCCGAATTAGTTCAGGTGAAGGAATCCTGCAAAACTCCATAACTTTAAATTCTTCCTTCTATTTATTTCACAACGAATTGAACGAAGCTTACGAACAAAGCAATCATGTTACCGGATTCGAACCAATCATTCAGTTTGTCAGAAAGCTCTCCTCCTTTCTACTTTCTACTTTCTACTTCCTACTTTCTACTTCCTACTTTCTACTTCCTACTTTCTATCTCCTAACTTCTAACTTCTAACTCCTAACTTCTATCCTATCTTCACCCCATGAATTCACACCTACACAATCGAGAAATAATATTACTGGGGTTAGCCCCGGTGACTGCTGAAGTCCACGGTATGTGGCACAAAGGCTACCCCGTTCATCAAGGGGACACAGAATCAAGTATGAACTTTGCCACGCTTTATGCCCAGGAACATGGTATCGTTCCTGATCAAAACCTGCTCAGACAGGAATGGCTGAACTTTATAGACACCCTCTTAACAGCCGGTTTTCACCTACATATTGTTCCATTTCCTGATGAATTGAATCGACCTGACAGCCTCTATCATGATGCTGTATTTATTCGAGATGGGGGAATGATCTTCAGGGGCATCTGGATCAAAAGTCGTTTTAGTGTAAAAGACCGCATCTATGAAGGTGAGTTCCATACCAAATTAGTGGAATCCAAACTTGGAAAAACGGTGGTTACTCTACCAGAAGGCGCTCTTCTCGAGGGCGGTGATATCAATTATCTTGAAACCAGTCATGGCAGCTACTACTTCGGTGGTCTATCTCGTTCCAACAAGGCTGGGCATGATTTTGTACGGAGCATCATTCGTCCAGATCATTACATCCTGGTAGAATCAGAAGGATACCATCTGGATACTGTCTTTACCCCAGTTGTCACAGTGGAAAATGAAATGAAAGCTGTCATTGTGACTGCAGATATGCTCAGTGAAAAAAGCATGCGCGCGATCCGTTCGCTAGGTGTAAAAGTTATGGAAGTCTCACTATTAGACGCCTCTGGTGTGGAGGATGAACTGGGAGATTATGCAGTGAATGCTCTCATTGCACCGGGTATCATGGTAAATAGCAGTAGGTTTTCAACCCCTGGTATTGAAGACCAGCTGGCTGAGATGGGTATCCAGAGATACGTGACACCCCTGACCAGTTTTCGCTATGCAGGTGGTTCTGTCCACTGTTTGACCAACGAAGTATACTAGCACTTATACCTGGAGGCTGAGGCTCTCGAAGCCTTTTATCCTACAAATACTGTCGGACATTTCGACCAGCCTTCGCACCTTTCGACGGGTACAAGATCCAGCTTCGGCTGGGCAGGCAAGCTCAATGTCCTGTTGCCCGGCGGCTGAGACTTCCTGCCCGGCCGTAGTACTGGAGTGCGCAGGCTGGTCGAAGCCTCAATTCTGAAAACATGAAAAGGACATTTCGTCCTTCGAGAGCCTCAGGATGACAGCTCAATGTCCAAATGCGTGATGCTCTATTCTTGATAGTAAAAAAAAGACCGGTGAATCACCGGTCTAAATGACGCTATAGTCGAAGCGACTATAAAATGCAGAAAAGTGCTTTAGGAAAAGGTGGCCATATGTTTGGCAACACGTGATTTCTGATTGGCAGCTTTATTTTTATGGATAATTCCATTAGCAGCTACTTTGTCAATAATAACGAGTGCAGAACGCCCAAGAGCAGTTGCGTTCTCGGCATTGTCTGCAGCCATGGCTTTTTTGATAGCGCTTTTCATCAATGTACTATAATGCTTATTGCGTATACGGGCTTTTTCAGCTTGTCTGATACGTTTCGCGATGGTCTTTTTTACAGGCATATTTTTTCTTTCTCCTCAAAAATGCCCGCGAATATAGATGCGCACCACACCTCTGTCAACGCTTTAAGTGGAAATAAAAATCAAGCATTTGCATGTCCTTCTTCTCTGGCGCAGCAGGTTAAATAATTTTCTATTTTGAATTTTCTGTTTTTGCTTTGCCTCATTTCTGCCTACTTTATTGAATATTTAATAATGTTGCTGAAAACGAGTTTTTAATATCACGGATTTCAAACTCAAAATATTTTTGACTTAGTTGTCACCAGGAGGAGATCAGGATGAGCGATCGGTTAGATGAAATCAAAGATTCATTGAGGTTGGTTCCTTTATTCTCGGATTTAAACGACAAAGTGCTCACACATCTTGCTGAGGTATGTCAGGAGAAAACCTACGATAAAGATCAGCATATCCTTCATCAGGAACAATCTGGGGACAATTTTTTTGTCATTGAAACAGGATCCGTAAAAGTAACACGTCTGGCTGAAGATGGACGTGAAGCTGTCCTGGCCTTCCTTCGAGAAGGAGATTTCTTTGGTGAATTGGCCATCCTTGATGGAGAAACCAGATCTGCCAATGTCATTACCTTGACTGAATGCAAAATTCAAACTATCAATCGCCGAGAATTTTTGGACCTACTGGAACACCATCCCACAGTGGCTACGGCCTTATTGATGGAATTAGCCTTGCGTCTTCGTAAAACCGATATGCACCTCGAATATTTGACCCTCAGTGATGCCGAGGGTAAGATTGCGTCCATCCTCATTGGTCTGGCTGAAGAAAACGGAACCTATAAAATGGGTGACGTCACCCTAGGGAATATGCCCATGCAGCAGGATATTGCCAACATGGCTGGAACCACTCGCGAAACGGTTTCGCGCATGATGAAAAAATTAGAAGAGAAAAATTGGCTTACCCGCGATGGGCAGAAGGTGATTATCCGTAAATACAGCAAGTTTAAGGAAATATATCAGCTCAAATTCTGATCCTACCCACCATGAAAATTGATTTAGATGGAATATTAGATTCCAAGCGCCTGGCCATTTCCCGGGCGCTTTCATTTGTAGAAAATACCGATAATCTCGATATGGAAATTACAGATGCGCTCTTTAAGCATCTGGGTCGAGCATATCGGATCGGAGTGACAGGCCCTCCAGGAGCTGGTAAAAGTTCACTGGTCGATCGAATCATTACCTATTGGCGTGACCAGGGCAAACGAATTGCTGTCATTTCTGTTGATCCCACCAGTCCCTTTACAGGAGGGGCTATTCTGGGAGATCGAGTTCGCATGGGACGCCACTATGCTGACAAGGGTGTTTTCATCAGATCCATGGCCACCCGTGGAAGTCATGGGGGCCTGGCATTAAGGGCCCAGGATGCAGCTGATATTTTCGATGCTGCTGGCTATGACATTATTGTTTATGAGACTGTGGGAGTAGGTCAGGTGGAGTTGGATGTCGCCAAGGCTGCTGATACTACCCTGGTGGTTCTTGTTCCAGAATCTGGTGATGATATTCAAGCCATGAAGGCAGGTCTTATGGAGATTGCTGATCTGTTTATAATTAATAAGGCAGATCGACAAGGTGCCAATCAAGCTTTTGCTCAGATTCAATCCATGCTGGAGATGAGACATCCTGAAAAAGGATTGTGGCCACCTCAGGTAATTAAAACCAGTGCACTCAAGGATGAGGGGATGCCAGATTTAACAGATGCTCTGGTTAAACATCGCAAATTTTTAGATGAACACGGCATCATCCGCCAGAATTTCAGAGACAGGATTCTTTTTAAAATTACTTCTCATATTGATGAAAAAGTCCTTCACACATTTTGGACGCAAGAGAGAAGGAAGCAATTGGATCAAGCCATGATCACAGAGAATGTCATGAGCATCTTGCCAGGAAAAATTGTGGATTTTCTGTTAAAGGATGGAGCGAAGTAAAAGCGGGTTAGGGGTTGGTTCAGTTTTTAGAGTAGCTTTGCAGTTTAGTAATTATTCGTCAACCTTAACATCCCAGTCCTGAAAAAGGCCATCCTGGTTGAGGGAGCGGTGCAAATCCATTACCTGTCCCCGATGAACTCCAATCAGGTAGATTGAACCACCTCCCTGGTAGTAATAGGACATTTCAGTAAAATTGTTGCCATCCAATTCACCAGGTTGAATGTTATGCCAATCCTGGTTCATAACTTGACCTAATTCCTCATTAGGGTATTCACCCCACTCACCGTAATAAGCTCGAACTTCATTACGTATTGACCCGAGAGCAGCCTCGCCTTCTGCTCGTACCGCTTTTTGGATACCACCACGATAGATGGGAACAGCAACAGCCGCAAGCACAGCAATAATGAGTATGACAATCATAAGCTCGACCAGACTGAATCCCGAAATAGACCTATTTTTGATCCATTTATTATCTGAGACAGCTTGTTGATTCTTTTGTATGCACCATCGATTCATAGTCAGCAAATAGTATAAAGCGCAACACGGGGTAATTCAAATTCAATATTTCCAAATATTAATGGCTGAAAAAATCAGATTTCAAATACATCCCTATGCTGATTATTGAAAACAAAATCAAAGGTGGTGGCTAATTGAAGGTGGTAGATCGATTAGAATTGTTCACATCTATCCTCAATTGGGGTTTTTCTCACCTCTAATCCTTTTATCTTAATCGACTATGTCAAAAGTAAGTAATACCGAAATGCCCCTGCTGGATCACCTCGAAGAGTTGAGGTGGAGAGTGATAAAAGCTTTTAGTAGTATTCTTCTTTTTGCTATTGTCGGTTTTATATTTTCCAACCAGCTCATTTACATCTTGAGCATTCCAATTGAAAACACTGAACCCAAACTGGACCTACTGAATACCACTATTCTTGGTGTTTTCCTAGCTAAAATGCGTGTGGCAGTGGTCCTGGGTATCGTGTTTTCCCTACCAGTCATTATTCATCAAGTTTGGAAATTTATTGCTCCCGGACTTCTGGATGATGAGCGTTCTTTCGCTCCCATGCTCATTATCACAACTATTGTGAGCTTCGTTATAGGGGGGCTTTTCTCATACTTTGTAATGATACCCTGGTCACTGAAATTTTTTGCAGTGCTGAATTATGGTCTTGAAGGTCTTGTTAACTACGTAACCATCACTGACTATCTCAATTATATCACAATTCTTATACTCTTTACAGGAATGGCCTTTGAACTTCCCGTCATTGTATTCATCCTGGCCAAAATCGGTATTGTGACCCCCAATATTCTAAGGAAAATTCGTCGTTTTGCATATCTCGGTATACTCATGGTGTCAGCAATATTTACACCTGCTGATCCTTTTACTATGGTGGGTGTAGCCATGCCCATGGTTCTCCTCTATGAAGTCAGCATTTTTGTGGCGAAACTTGTGAAACAAAAAAAGCAGGAAAAAGCCGAATCGGAAGAAGTTGATTCTGAAGGAATAAATAAAGAGGACGAGTTGCTTGAAGATTTCCTTGGATGATCTCCTTCGGCCTATTCAGGCTGAGTTGAATAGCTTTCAGCATTATTTTGAGAATTCTCTCAAATCCCATGTGTTCCTGATTAATCAGGTCATGAAATATGTCATTGCCCAGAAGGGCAAAAAGATGCGCCCTATGCTCTTGCTGCTTTCGGCCAGACTGAGTGGAGAGTGCACCGAACAAACTTATTCCGCTGCCACACTTGTGGAGGTCTTGCATACTGCTACTCTGGTTCACGATGATGTTGTGGATGAGGCTGAAACCAGAAGGGGTCTCCCCAGCATCAACTCTATCTGGCGCAATAAAATCAGCGTGCTTATTGGAGACTATCTGTTTTCCAAGGCGCTTGTGAAAATGGTGGCTCTCAAGCATCCAGAGATGTTGGAGATCCTGGCAAATACCGCTGACAAGCTGGTGACGGGTGAAATTGACCAGATTGATCGTGCTCGTTCTGATACCATGACCGAAGACGCTTATTATGATATGATCGAAGATAAAACTGCTTCGCTCCTTGCCACAGGTTGTAAGCTGGGTGCCATGACTACATCTGATGACCAAAAGGTGTGGGATGCCCTCTATGAATATGGCCGGAATTTTGGAATTGCCTTTCAGATCAAAGATGATTTATTCGATTTTGAAGGACGTGCTTCATCTGTCGGGAAACCCATTGGTCTGGATGTCAAACACAACATGGTAACCTTACCCCTGATACATGCGCTGCAGCAGTGTGACAAGCGGGAGAAACGAGAGTTTAAACGCCTGACCAAAAAGGGTAGCGACAAGGTTATTCAACAAAATGTCCTGGAGTTTATCAATCGTTATGGGGGGCTGGAATACACCAAACAAAAACTTCAGGACTATTCTGACAAAGCCAAGACCGCGCTGAGCGATTTCCCAGATTCTGCGGTTAAACACTCCATGATTCAGTTTATTGATTACAATATTCAACGCGAGAAATAAAACCATGTCGTGCCATATTCAGGTCAAAAATCTGGCACTCACTTATCGCTGGAAAACATATCAAAAAGTCATATTTCAGGATCTAAACCTATGCATTTCATCTGCATCATTTGTGACCATCATTGGTGGAAATGGCAGCGGCAAAAGCAGTCTGGTAAAGCTTATTCTGGGTTTGGTAAAACCAGATTCAGGTGAAGTCCTATTAAATGATAAAATCGTCAGGCCGGGATATCCCGAAGCCATAAAAACCAATCGGTTAGCCTATCTTACTCAACAGATTGAGGATCTTTTTTTCTCCGAAACTGTAGCTGAAGAATTGAGCTACGGGGGTGATGGTTTAGGGAGTCCTGATATGTTGGACATTCTCCAGACTTTGGGCTTGGACACCCTTATGAATCGGAGCGTGGACAGTTTGTCAGGGGGAGAAAGACAATCCCTGGCACTGGCTCAATTCATGTTGCAGGATGCGCCGTTGTTGATATTAGACGAACCCAGTTCATATCTAGATCAGACCAAAGCAGCCCTACTCAAAACATTTCTAGTAAAAGCCCATCAAGCCGGCAAAACAGTTATACATGTCACCCAATTCACCTCAGAGCTCTCGTGGGGAACCCATGTCATCGATCTGGATCAATCCGATGTACACCTGGTCGCCCTATGAGTCACACACTTCCAGCACTGAGCAAGCGGTACAACGACAATACAGACTTTTTTCTGGAAGCTCCTGAGCTATCCATAAACGGTGTGGGATATACCTGCATCATTGGGAAAAATGGATCTGGTAAGAGTACCTATGGGGAAACTCTGGCAGAGATATCAGCTCATAACCCAGGTGAAAAATGGTATTATTTACCTCAACATCTCAACCGTTTTCTATTTGCTGAAAACGTAAGTGAACAACTTAGCGCTTTGCTCTCACAGGAAATAAACCAATCCAGATTGATCAGTCTTATTGAGGAACTTGGATTCTCTAATCCTGAAGGAATGCTTCATTTTCCCTTTTTGCTCATGAGTGGGGGAGAACGTCGACGCATGGCACTGGTTTGTGTGTTTTATCTTGAGCCAACCCGCTTAATCCTTGATGAACCAGAGATTGGTGTGACAGCAAAAGAAAACATGGTGCTTCTATCAAAATTACATAATTTGACCGGCTCGAATGCGAGGGTTATCGTCATCTCGCATAATGCTGAATTTGTAAGGCAATCATCAGATATTATCTGTATTATTAATGGAAAAATTGCCAGAACGGGTCAGACACAGGAACTTATTTCTGACCCTGACTTTGAACTAGAAAAATACGGAGTTAGGTTTAGTCAATAAATGGTAAATTATGCAACCATAAAAAAGTTTCTCACTGCCGCAAATCTGACCTCATTGGCCAGAGCTTTTATGGTCTTTCCTCTCGTGTATTTGTTGAATACCTGGGAAGGGGGAATTGCAGAATTTCCCATGTGGGCCGTATTCTGGATCATTCTCGCCATGTTCTCAGATTATCTGGATGGGTGGTTTGCACGTTCCTATCATGAAGTGAGTCGCTTTGGGAAATTCCTTGATCCCATGGCAGATAAAATTGTTGTATTTGGTGTCCTATTTTTTGCGAAACCAATCTCACAGGCAATACCAGGCTGGTTTGTGGCTTTTGTCGTCTTGAGAGAGCTTTTAATATTTGGCCTGGGATACTATGTGAGTAAGGATTCAAAGCGTGATATGCAGGCAAATCGAACTGGTAAATGGTCTATATTCCTGACCAGCATCACCTTCATACTCATGATATTTGATCTTAATCCCTGGGCTGAATACCTACTCTATCTAACCGTTGCTGTTGGGACCGCCTCCTTATTCTTTTATCTGAAACGGTATTACCACCTTTATCAGGTTGATGTCAAGCAACCCTCGTAACGCCTGATTTTTAATCCTTAAGTAAAGTGTCAAAATATGATATTTTCGTCTGCATTTAATCGACTTAAACAAGGTTTAAGCCGTTCTCGTACACAGTTTAACAACCGTATCAGCAAGCTATTTACCGGATCAGTTCCCCTCACAGATGAATTGCTCGAGGAGATTGAAGAGATTCTCATCTCTGCAGATATTGGCGTGGAACTCTCCATAGAAATCATTGAGGATCTGCGAACGAATTTTCCCCTCAACCAGGTTGTGGAGATGAATTCAGTAGTAGAATTTCTAAAATCTGATCTTATGCGGCGTATGGAAGTTAAACAGACCCCCATGGAAGTTTCTGAAAAACCTCATGTCATTCTGGTTGTGGGAGTCAATGGAACAGGCAAAACTACATCCATTGGAAAGCTGGCCTACCATTATACCAGTCAGGGTAAAAGCGTACTCCTGGTCGCTGGTGACACCTTCCGCGCAGCCGCCATAGAACAACTTGAGATATGGTCACAACGGAGTGGTGCCGAATTGACCAAAAAGGAAGCTGCAGATCCAAGTGCAGTTGTTTATGATGCGCTGCAAAGTGCGAATCAGAGGGGCATAGATGTGGTTCTCATTGATACAGCAGGCCGATTGCACACCCAGAAGAATCTGATGATTGAGTTGGATAAAATTCAGCGAGTAGTCAAAAAAGTTATTCCCAGTGCACCTCATGAAACTGTATTGACCATCGATGCCACAACAGGACAGAATGGCCTGATTCAGGCGCGCCAGTTTTCCGAGGTCACGCCAGTGGATCATCTCTTTCTAACAAAACTGGATGGGACTGCCAAAGGTGGGATAGCCATTGCCATCCATCACAATCTAGATATCCCCGTGAAGTACATCGGCATTGGTGAGCAAAAAGAAGATATCCAGGATTTCGATGCAGCGAGTTATGTGCAGGCATTATTTGAGGTAGGGTCGTAATATATTACGACCCTACCTCTCATGAATGTGAATCAGCCCACGTCTTAAGTCGTGGGCTACACCATTATTATGATAAACCGTTGAAACGGTTACTGAACTCACGAATGTCATTACCCCACGACTTAAGTCGTGGGTTACTATAACCACAATGAGCTACTAACCGTTTTAACGGTTTAATATTAATGTCATCGCTAAAAGAGAATATATATGATTACCCCAGTAGAAACTAAAAAAGTCCACATCATCAGCCTTGGATGTGTGAAGAATACTGTTGATAGTGAGATTATTGCCGGGGGACTTGAATCTGCCGGGATAGAGCTGGTTGAGGAACCTGAGGACGCCAGTACCATCATCATTAACACCTGTGGTTTTATCGGTGACGCCAAGCAAGAATCGGTTGAGGTCATCCTCGAAGCCGCTCAGCTAAAAACCGATGGTCAGCTTAAGGAGTTACTTGTAGCTGGCTGTCTATCAGCACGTTACAAGAAAGAGCTCACCATTGAAATGCCTGAGGTTGATAAGTTTTTTGTCACCGAAGATTTTCGGAATATTTTTGAGTATATCGCTTCCAAACCGCACCTGGCCGACGATCCAGATCATCGTAGAAAACTCCTGACTCCCCGTCACTATGCCTATCTCAAAATCAGCGAGGGTTGTGACAATGTATGTAGCTTTTGTGCAATACCTCTTATGCGAGGTAAGCAACGTAGTCGGGAAGTAGATTCGCTGGTCAGTGAAGCCAAATCTCTGGTGGCACGTGGTGTCAGGGAAATGATGGTGATAGGACAGGACACGACAACCTATGGCTGGGACTTGAAACCCAAACGTTATCTGCATGAACTACTGACTGAATTGGATGAGATTGAAGGCCTGGATTGGATCCGTTTGCACTATGCTCACCCTTCCCATTTTTCTCGGAAGCTTATTCCCATCTTCAAAAATGCCAAGCGGATACTGCCTTACCTGGATATTCCGGTTCAACATGCCTCTACAAATATGCTGACATCAATGAAACGAGGTCTTGACGCCGATGGGCTCCGCAGATTGCTTTTGGAACTGCGTCAGGAGATACCTCACTTGAAATTGAGAACCTCTGTCATCGTTGGATTCCCAGGTGAGACTGATGACGATTTCGATATTCTTTTAAATTTCCTGGAAGAGATTCAATTTGATCGTCTAGGTGTATTCACTTATTCTGAGGAAGAAGATACCAGTGGCGCTGATCTTGAAGACGATGTCCCGACGGAAGTAAAAATCCAGAGAATGGATGCCGTTATGGATCTCCAGCATAGCATTGCCTTCAACAATAATCAGGCTCTGATAGGGCAAGAGCTGGATATCATCATAGATAGTCCAGATCCAGATGATGATCAGCAAATGCTGGGTCGCACTATCTGGGATGCACCTGAGATTGACCAGCAGGTAATTGTTTCAGGCGTTTATGAGCCAGGGAGTATTGTTAAATTGAAAATCGATGATGCTGGCGCTTATGAATTGTATGCCTCTGGGCAGGCTGACACGTTCATTCCTCTGGGTGATATCAACTAAACTCAGTTTCAGTCCAGTAAAACTGGTAATTCATGCTGGCATAAGCATGTCGAAATGCTTATATCTCAGCAAATTCAACCATAAGCAGGATATATCATGACCGATAAAAAATCTAATGTAATATATTTAATTGACGGCTCAGCTCTCGTTTACAGATCTCACTTTGCCTTCATCAGAAATCCCCTGATCAACTCCAAGGGGCAGTTGGTGAGTGCCATTTTTGGATTTATGAATGCCATGCTGCGGCTCATGACCCGTGAGAATCCAGAATATCTGGCTGTGGTCATGGACACCAAAGAAAAGACATTCAGACACAAACAATATCCGGATTATAAGGCCACCCGCGAAAAAATGCCTGACGATCTGGCTGCCCAGCTGCCTGTCATCGACGATATCGTCACCAAACTAAATATACCCTATTTGAAGCGTGAAGGTTTTGAGGCGGATGACATTATTGGAACCCTCTCCAAACTTGGTGCAGCACAGGGATTTGAAGTAAGAGTGCTATCTGGTGATAAAGATTTTGCTCAACTTGTGAATGACCACGTCCAAATTGTGAATCCAAAAGACAATGTCGTCTGGACTGCTAAATTCGTGGAGGAGAATTGGGGCGTTCCACCTGAAAAGATCATCGATTTGCTGGGACTCATGGGCGATGCCTCTGATAATGTCCCAGGTGTGCCCGGTGTAGGCCCTAAAACCGCCGTTAAGCTGATTCAGGAGCATGGAACCATGCTTGAGCTATATGAGAAGCTGGAGGACGTTAAAAACCCAAAATTGAAGCTCAAGCTGGAAGAGAATAAGGAAAAGGCACTCTTATCCCGAGAATTGGTCACTATTAAAACGGATATGGACGATATGCCATCCTGGGATGAGATTCGCATCGAATCCATGGATATTGATGCAGCACGTAGCGTATTTCAGGAATTTGAGCTTTTCAATCTCATGAAACCTCTTGATGATGTACGCACACTTTATTCAACGGGTGATGAGCCAGTGAGGGAGGAGAGATCTCGCAACTATACCGTGGTAAAACACATCCCCGAACTTATTGAGCTGGTGGAAACCCTTAAAACAAAACAGATGGTAGCCTTTGATCTGGAAACAACCAGTCTGGATGTACTCACCACAGAAATTGTAGGGCTGTCCTTTGCGTGGGAAGCAAATAGTGCCGTTTATATCGCTGTAAAATATCCAAACCCAGCGGATGGCTGTTTTACCCCTGAGGATATTGATATTGTTCTCAGAGAACTCAAGCCATTCTGGGACTCAGAGACCATAAAGAAGACGGGGCACAATCTCAAATTCGATCTTTCTGTGCTGAAAAGCTATGGAATTGATGTTGCCGGGGTTGGATTTGATTCACAAATCGCAGGGTATCTGGTGAATCCAGGTGGGCGTGGTTATGGAATGAATGACCTCAGTGTCCAATATCTCGGTATTGACCCTATCCACATAGAAGAACTGATCGGTAAGGGCAAAGACCAAATCACCATGGATCTGGTAACCCTGGATGTCATCAGTGAATATGCAGCCGAAGATGCAGACATTTCATTTCAACTCTACGAGATACTCGCAGAAAAAATTGAGAAGGACCAGCTCAACTCGGTTCTGGATGACATCGATCTGCCCCTGATTCCCGTGCTTATGGACATGGAGCGTGAAGGTACTTTTGTAGATGCCGGGATTCTGAATGATATGTCAGAGAGCCTTGGTAAAGAATTGGTGAGGCTTGAAAAAGCCATTTTCGAAGAAGCTGGCGAAGAGTTTAATGTGGCTTCTCCGCGGCAGGTGGCTGAGATTCTTTTTGAGAAAAAGGGTATCAAGCCTATCCGCAAGACCAAGACAGGCTATTCCACCGATGTGAATGTCCTCCAGATACTGGCCAAGGAGCATGCTATCCCGCGCTATATGCTGGATTATAGACAAGTTGCTAAACTCAAATCGACCTACACTGATACTTTGCCATTGCTTATTCATGAAAAGACTGGTCGCATTCATTCTAATTTTAACCAGACCATTGCAGCCACAGGACGTTTGAGTTCCACCAATCCAAACTTTCAGAACATACCAGTGAGAACTGAACTGGGTCGGGACATCCGAAAGGCTTTTCGACCTCAATCCAGCGGCTGGAAAATTCTGGCAGCTGATTATTCCCAGATCGAACTGCGGCTCATGGCTCAATACTCAAAGGACGCGCGTCTGATTGAGGCCTTTAAAAATGGGGAAGATATTCACACGGCCACTGCTGCTCATGTTTTCGGTACCAATCTCTTTGGTGTCTCTGAGGACCAACGTCGTCGGGCTAAGGTAGTTAACTTTGGTATCATGTATGGGGCTGGTCCATTTCGGATGTCCAATGAACTGGAAATATCCAGAGGAGAAGCTGCTGAATTGATCAGCGATTACTTCAACACATATCCCGGAATACGCAATTACCTGGATGAGACCATCGAGTTCGCCCGGGAAAATAAGTTCGTCCAGACCCTCTTTGGCAGAAAGCGGCCTGTTCCAGATATTGATGCCTCCAACAGAATGAGCAGGGAAGGGGCAGAACGCATTGCCACTAATATGCCCATTCAGGGAACGGCAGCAGACATCATTAAGCTGGCTATGATCCAGGTACATAAGCGAATAAAAGCTGAAGGTCTAAAGAGTAAGCTGATCCTGCAGGTCCATGATGAATTGGTGTTTGAAGTGCCTGATGATGAAATAGAAGCGCTCACTTCTCTTGTGAGGGAGACCATGGAACACGCCGTCAATTTGGATATTCCACTGACAGTGGATATCGGGGTCGGTGACAATTGGTTAGAGGCACATTGATTTAAACCTTTTCTAACGGGAAAAACTCTCGCTAAAAGGGGATAATCCATCTCATGATTCTATATGGGATGATTCCTTTTGACTATAAAAAACAATGAGATAGGGGAATAGGCAAGTCCTCATCCTCTAGTTAATAAATAATTAGTATTAACTGATTGAATCCCTATATTTCAGCAATTCAAAATTGATGGAGATACACACAAATGTGTTTGTCAAGGTTCTACAATCTTGTCCACTTTATTGCTCTAGATTTCCATAGGTTAATCCAATAAAAATTATGGTTGTTAACACGAAACATTTTATCTGGAATTTGGTGGGTTCACTGACACCCCATCATAAAAATTTCACAGCTTGAGGAACGATATATGAGAAAAGCGAGTCTATTCCTTATCATGTTAGTCCTGGCATCCACTACCATGGCAGCAACCACCGGCAAAATTTCTGGAGAGGTGGTTGAGCAGACCACCGGTGAAGCCATGATCGGCGTCAATATCATTGTTGAAGGAACCAGCCTTGGGGCGGTTACTGATATTACTGGTTATTACGTCATACTTAATGTTCCACCAGGATATCAAACTTTAAAAGCGACCATGATTGGCTATTCACAATACACCATTGAAGATATCCGCGTAGAAATAGATCGAACTCAAACCGTTAATATTGAAATGGCAGAACAGGTACTTGAAGGTGAATCAGTTGTGATCGTCGCTGAACGCAAAGTAATAAAGATGGATGTGGCTGCCAGCCAGCGCAGTGTTACAGCTGAGGGGATAGAGGAGTTGCCAGTCACTAGTATTTCCGAAGTATTGACCCTTCAGGCTGGAGTGAGTGGTTTTTCTGTCAGGGGTGGTGGAACTGAAGAAACAGCTCTCATGATTGATGGGATTGAGTTGAAAGATGAGAGAACCAATAAACCAATCACAGGCATTCCACTTAGCTCGGTACAAGAAATTTCGGTTCAAACCGGTGGCTTTAGTGCTGAATATGGAAACGTTCGATCTGGTGTGGTGAATGTAGTAACCAAGGACGGAAGTGGTGGTTACAGTGGAACCCTGACTATCAAGCATAGCGCCGCAGAACCAAAGCATTTCGGTATATCACCCTATGATGAAGACTCGTTCTATATGAGGCCCTATCTTGATGATGCCGTAGCCTGGACCGGTACTGAGGTTGGTGAAACCTATACTGACGCCAATAACAATGGATATTGGGATGAAGGCGAAACCTTTACCGATTTTAACGAAGATGGAGCATACACGGTCTGGGATAAATACACCCAACGTCAATATCCTTCATTTGTGGGCTGGAATGCAGTTTCAGAAGCCACGCTGGCAAATGATGATCCCTCAGACGATTTAACACCCTCAGCGGCAAAAAGATTATTTGAATGGCAGTATCGCAAACCTGGAAATATTGTCAATCCTGATATAAACATTGATGGTGGTTTTGGGGGACCAGTTCCAGTTATCGGTGAGGACCTGGGCAATTTGAGATTTTTTCTTTCCTATAGACAGGAGAACAGTGAATACCTCTATCCTGTCTCTGAAAGCGGAACCCTGTCCAGGACGACCTTGCTGAGACTGACTTCTGATGTGGACAAAACCAAAAAATTAAACTTTACCTATATGGCTGGAAATCTTACTGCTACCACCTCATCCAGAGGTGGACTAACCAGTTATATGTCCTCAGTATGGGATCTGGCATCACAGGTCAACCGTTCGGGTTTCACCATGCCCTGGAGATTGTACTCCAATGAATACTGGGCACCTACAGCCGTTTCACATGCAACCTATTCTGCAAAATTCACGCACTTGCTCAGCTCTTCCTCCTATTATGAGATCATAGCAAAACACATAAAGAAACAATATGATACAGCTCCAGGTCCTGAGAGAAATCTAGACAAAGTCTATGAGATATTTGATGGTTATTTTGTGGATGAAGGTCCAGTAGGCTTCTATGGTACTCCTGTTAGTACTATCGATGGTAATATGAATATGGGTGGTGCAGTAAGTACCTCCCGAGATCAGTCTGTGGTAAAAACCACTGCCATTAGTGGAGACTATGTAAATCAAGTAAACCAGAACAACCAAATCAAGGCTGGATTTGATTTTGTGTATGATGATCTGGAAATGGAATTTGGTTCATTGAACTACTTTTTACCTGAAGGAAATTATTGGTCGCGGATGTATTACACTCCATATCGATTTACCACCTACCTCCAGGATAAAATGGAGTTTGAGGGTTTTATCGCTTCCCTGGGTCTCAACGCCGAGCTTATCAGTCCCAATACCTCATGGTACAAGGTTGACCCCTATGATGAAAGTTTTTACTCCTCAAGCTATAGCCAGAGTGCAGAGGACAACTTTGAGAAAGAGGATGTGAAGACACGCTTTTACCTGAGTCCGCGCTTGGCAATCTCACATCCCATCACCATTAATTCAAAATTGTATTTCAACTATGGTCATTATCGACAAGTCCCAACCACTGAAAGTCTATTTAGAGTGCAACGCAAGGTGGTTCTCAATGGCGATCGAGAAATCGAAGATCTCACCCAACTGTCAATTATTGGTGATCCTAATCTGGATCAAGCCAGGACCATTTCATATGAGTTGGGCTATGACCATGCCTTATTTGATGCCTATCTACTCCATCTTGCTGCTTACTATAAGGATATTACTGATCAACAGGACTGGACCCGCTACATCAGTGCCAGCGGTCAGGTGAATTATAGCCACCTCACAGCAAACAGTTATGAGGATATCAGGGGGTTTGAAGCTGATATATCCAAAATGGTGGGTGACTGGATTACTGGAAATGTAAACTTTGAATATCGCGTAAATACCTCAGGCTATTTTGGTGTAAAACAATATTATCAAAATCCCAGCGAGCAGAGGGACTATCTGAAAAACAATTCAGTACAGAGTAAGCCGCGACCGACCCCACGGGTTAAATCAGTGGTGGATTTTCACACTCCTCGCAACTTTGGACCTACCATCTTCAGCCAAAAACCACTGGCCGAATGGCATCTTAATGTATTGAGCAGTTGGAGAGCCGGTTCCTGGTTTGAATACAATCCCAGAGGCATAGAAGGTATTGGTTACAATTTTAGATGGCAGGATTCAAAATCAGTGGATTTGAAGATATCCAAGATTTTCAAGGCAGGAAAAATGAGTATCAAGTTTTTTGCTGACATCAACAATGCCTTGAATCTTAAAATATTTAGTGGGTATGGTTTTGAAGATATTCATGACTATGACTTCTATTTAGGCTCCCTATTGCTTCCTCAAGACAAATTAGATGCCATCGGTGAACCCGTTTTCCCTGGTATTGAGCACAATGATAATCCAGGTGATGTGAGACCAGACGATGTCGCCTTTGTACCCATTGAATGGATTGCTGATGTGGATAAGCTGTCTGCCGACGCACGGAGTGAGCGTGGTATTTATTATGATGCAGCCACTGAGACTTACCTGCAATTCAATCACGTCGCTGGTTGGGAAGAAGTTGAATCGAGCTTTCTGGATGAAGTGGTTGAGAATAAGGCATATATCGATATGCCCAACCAGGGTTCGTTCATATTTCTTTCACCCCAGGACATCTTTTTGGGTCTAAATATTTCTTATGATTTCTAGAAGAATGCAGATGCATGAATAAGGACAATAAATTTATGATGGCTAATAAAATGAGAAGTAAGATTTATTGGAGGGCGCTTGGCATACTGGTCGGGATCGGTCTACTGGTAAATATTATATCTGCCGCCGAAAGCAAGTGGATTGCTGTAGGTAATTTGCATAACTGGTATTCTGAAGAGGGTAGCGAGGTTGAAGTTGGTCGTACTGGTCAAATACGGGATCAACAGGATGGTCTCCGTTGGCCGGCACAATATAGCTTTCAAGATGCTCAAGCCGCCAAAGGCTTGTGGATTGGTACCACCAATTTTTTCGATTACCAGGTAAACAATGAATTTGATTTTAAAGTGGCTCATGTGGGTCCCCGTGGTCCAGTGGATGGTAAAACTGAGATCATGACCCAAACCTTTAAGATGTACGGTAAATATGATCATCCCGCAGTGTTTGTGGATGGTGATCCAGCCAGTACGCTACAGTATCTGGATATTGTAGATAGTGTCGACGCTGCCATGATCGAGGATCGCAAAATCGTAAATATTATCAATACCTCCACTGGTATAACAATGACACGGACCATTCGGGGATTCTCAAATCAAAATCATGATAACTACCATGTCTTTGATTATGTCTTTGAGAATACCGGTATTTATAGTGTAGACGGAAGTTCATTTAGTGAAACACTGACTGGTGTATACTTTGGATTGCAATATCGTTATGCTCCGACAAGGGAAAGTGGTCCCTACGGTGCTGGTGGATATTGGGCCCCTCAAAATACAGCCTGGGGCGCCAACACTATCAATGAAGTGATTGGAGAGAATCCCGCAGACGATGAAATTCGTGCGCTCTATTCATGGCATGGATTGCATTCTCAGGCAGCCGATGGCCATGATAATATTGGTTCTCCATACTATGGTGATGGGGGAGATGGTCACCTCAGTGCTCAGCAATTTGTGGGAGTAGTCACCATCCATGCTGATAAATCTACTACTGACCAAAGCGATGACTTATATCAACCAACAACTACTTTATACACAGGTTCTGACGAACCCATTACCCAAAGCAATGATCAATTCAATCCCGTCAAAATGCAGGCGAGATATAACCATATGGCTGCGGGTCATCCCCCTGAATCACATGCTGAAGCAGTTGGAGACAGTTACGCAGACACCTGGGGAACCGATCCAGGTGGTTATTCACAGCTACATGCCTTTGGACCTTATGACATGGCTCCTGGAGAGAAAATCCATATTGTTCTGGCTGAAGCGGCTGCCGGAATTAGTCGAGATATGTGCTATGAGGTAGGTGGGAACTGGTTCGACGGTAATGTTGCAGTTGGCGACCTTTTAAATCCTGATGGATCAATCCCAGGTACTAAGGACGAATACAAGAATAAGTGGGTCTTTACTGGTGAGGATTCGCTTTTCCAGACATTTCACCGCGCCATCGATACTTATGTTTCAGATTATGCGGTACCAGAACCACCACCACCGCCAGCTGAATTTACCGTGACCTCAGGCGGTGATCAAATTGGCCTCGCATGGGATTCAAACGCTGAGACCCATCCTGGATTTATGGGTTATAAAGTTTTTAGGGCGATTCACAAACCAGATACGACCTATGAGGAAATATTTTCCTGTGATGTGGATAACCTCACCAATGAATTGGCCGATGTAAAAGCGAAGCGTGGTTTTAAATATTTCTACTATGTTGTGTCTTATGACGATGGAAATACGAATCAGGTATCTCCTGGTGCACCACTTTTCAGCAGCAAATTTTACACGATGACCAATAAGGGAGCCTCCCTTAAACGACCTGCCGGGGATCAACTCAGTCAGATTCGTGTGGTTCCTAACCCATTTAATATCAAGTCGAAAAAACTCCAATTCAGTGAGTCTGGGGAAGACCGTCTATATTTTTATGACATCCCGGGTATATGTACCATTCGCATATATACCGAGCGTGGTGAATTGATAAAAACAATTGAACATACTGATAATAGTGGTGATGAGTCCTGGGATTCTATTACCGAATACAGGCAGGTTGTGGTGAGTGGAATATATATCGCTCATTTTGAAACACCTGATGGTCAATCAACGTTTCGCAAAATTATAATTATTCGCTAAAGGATATGAGTATGAGGAAAAACACTAATTCAAAAATTTGGCTAACCAGTAGTTTAGTCATCCTTGCGCTAGCATTTCTGATATCCTGTGAGGATTACCAACCAGTTGAGCCATTAGAAACAAATTATGATGATATCGCCTGTGATCGACTCACAGGTAGGTTGGCCGAAGATTTCACGCTTCTGGATATAAATTTTCTGGGACCGCAATGGAGTGATGAGACAGTTGACCGGGCCATGGCTGAGAATGAAAGAATCGGCGAGAGTTGGCTGGATGCAGATTCCATCATAACTCCTGATGTATTTGTCTTGCAGACAGAAGCGGGTATCACCAGCATCTTTGCTTTTAATTCCTTTTTCTACAATTCTTCAGATGCAGCATTTGATAGTATTGAGATACACTTCCAAACACATCCAGTTGGATCTGCGGATTTTAGTGCAGACCCTATTGATACCTTATGGGTACTGGGAAGCGCCGATGAAGATAAATACATAGATTTTGGTGTCGGTCTGGTCCCGGCAGATTCAATCTGGGACATCATGATTTCCGGAGCTGCGGTCTCACTGGGAGAGCATACAGAAGTCTATCGATTGCAGGGACTTTCCTTGTTGGATTATTCAGATCTACCAGCAATGGCATATTTTGCAAGGGACACACTTGGTTTTGCCGTTGCTTATGAATATCTGGAGTCATTGAATAAAGAGTTGGTGGAGTTGAATACCACCTTCAACATAATTCTGCCTGATCTACCAGAAATCAAAAATTCCTCCTATTGCCTGTTGGACCTGGAAGAAGCATCTGCAGGGACCTACATTTTCTATGCAGATGATTTCTATGCATTTTCGGTCTTTGACACCAGTGGTATTGAGATGGTACCTACCTCAAACACCCTTGATATGGAGACTATCGCTGAATGTCACTTGATTAAATCGAGAACAGTCTTCGAGTTTAGCCCCCAAAAATATTTTGTAAAATTTGATCCACAGGAGACTGTTGAAGAAACAGAGTTCCGACTATCCATTCTGAGGGAGGACTAAAAATGAGTCTAAGAAATCATTATATGAACATTTTGAGAATCCTGCTCATCCTTCCTCTCCTCAATGGCGGTCTGGCCATGGCTCAGATAAAATTGGCTCAGTCTGGTGCTCAATTTTTAAGTGTTGATTCTGATGCCAAGGCCGGAGGTATGGCTGGAGCATTGACCACGGTTGAATCTAATTCTGCTTCAATTTTCTTCAATCCGGCGGGAATGGCCAGAATGAATCCCAGCATTGACTTGATGGCCAGTCAGAATCAGTGGTTTGCAGATATCGCCTACAACTCCTTCTCCGCTGCCTTTAAACCAGGAACCGGTGAATTTGGTGTATTCGGACTGTCCTTTGTTTCAGTTGACTACGGAGAAATTCAGGGAACTCAGCGTTGGGACAATGATCTGGGATATAAAGATACTGAGATACTCACACCTTCAGCGTTTGCTGCTGGATTTGGTTATGCCAAGTCTCTCAACGATAAGTTTTCAGTTGGTGCTCATGTCAAGTACATCGGTCTTAATTATGGCAAGAGTATTTACCCCGATGATGATGGCAATCCTGATACGGTCAAGTCTCATCTGGCTTTCGCCAATGCTTTTGATTTTGGAACCATCTATAGGACTGGATGGAAGACGCTGGCTTTTGGTATGTCTGTGAAAAATTTCTCAAATGAAGTGGTTTTCGAAAAGGAAGGCTTTCAACTACCCCTGACCTTCACACTTGGCATATCAATGGATGCCTTTGAATTGGTGAGAAATGTCATGGGCCAGCAGATCATGTTAGTAAGCCTGGATGTGCTGCATTATCGCTCACACGCAGAGCAACTCAGAATTGGTTTTGAATACAAACCTATCGATATGCTTGCTCTACGAGCGGGATACATGTCTGCCAATGATGAGAATGATATTTCATTTGGTCTCGGAATCCAGCAATTCGGTCTTGCCTTTGATTATGCTTATGAGCCCTTCGGGCGCTTAGGCGATGTACAACGGATGACTGTCAGATTCTCTCTGTAATGTGAGTGGTGGGGAGTAATGTCTAATCAGATAAGGCGCGGAGTGTTATTACTGCTCATTTGTGTGAGCACAATAATTTCAGCAACCACAGGTAAGATTAGTGGTCATGTCACTGATTCAGAAACAGGTGACCCCCTGATTGGCGTAAATATTTTCATCTCTAATCTAGGTACTGGTGCCGCCACAGATATTGATGGCTATTATGCTATTCTAAACATCCGTCCAGGTAAGCATGAATTGCGCGCATCCATGATTGGTTACGCTCCTTTGGTTATGCAGAATGTGGATGTGGTGATGGGACTCACATCAACCATCGATTTATCTATGTCCTCTGAAATTCTGGGCATGGAAGCGGTCACAGTTATCAGTGAGAGACCCATTGTTGCCAAGGATTTATCAGGGAGTCAGTTAAACGTGGATTCAGAGTCAATCCAACAATGGCCCATTTCCTCGGTTACTGCTGTACTGGGTGTCCAGGCCGGTGTTGAAAATATGCAGGTCAGGGGAGGCTCGATTTCCCAGACTGCGGTTATGGTTGATGGCTTCCTATCTAACGACAGTCGCTCAAATGCACCTGTGACAACCTTGAGTTTGAGCTCTGTAGAAGAGATTCAGGTTCAATCCGGTGGATTCAATGCCGAGTATGGCAACATCCGGTCTGGTATTGTTAACATTGTGACAGCCGAGGGTCCAGCAGATCATTACTCAGGATCCTTCTACTATC
Organism: Fidelibacterota bacterium; assembly: GCA_016784025.1. Taxonomy (GTDB): domain Bacteria; phylum Fidelibacterota; class UBA8477; order UBA8477; family JABMPR01; genus JABMPR01. Next base: position 50,601 of record JADHVL010000006.1, read on the forward strand.
AGAATAGTCCCGCTGCTCCCAAACACTATGGCATATCGCCTTTTGATGAGGATTCATATTTTATGCGCCCCTATCTGGATGACGATGTTGCCTGGACTGGAACTGGAAGTGGTGGCTGGGATACATATACTCAAGATCAGTATCCAGGCTTTGAAGGTTGGAATTCATATAACAATACAGAAACTGGAATGACTGCATCGGCAGCACAACAGGAATGGATTTATGAACATCGCAGGACTGGTGAAATTACCAAACCAGATCAAACACTGGACTTTGGTTTTGGTGGTCCTGCTCCTGGAATCTCAAAGCTTAGATTTTATCTATCCATAAGAAGTGAAGAAGAGCAATTTATTGTTCCCTTGTCCAGAGATGGATATAGCTCTAACTCCAGCCGTCTAAAATTGAATTATGATTTGAGCACCAATCAGAAGCTGGTTGCCACATTGCTTTATTCAGAAGAGCACTCAGTAAACCAATACAACTGGACCACAGTGCCTGAGGGCAATCTTTTACGTGGAACCTATAGTGTGGCTAATCTGGTGACACCAACAGGGTTATTTACGCCTGCTTATTATAGCCCCTACTCAATATTCCGAGGACGATTTGATGTGAGTTATAACCATATGCTGAGTTCTGACTCCTATTATGAAATAGTCTTCCAACATGGGCAAACCCAATACCAGACTTATGAGATGGGTGCTCGAGACACCACGAAACTTGAAATATTTCCAGGCTATTTCCATGATGAAGCACCTTATGGTTACAATTCTGCCGATTGGATGAACCTGGGACGGGATACCAGTCACACCAGCTCCACACTCCTGAAAGCAGACTATACCGACCAGATCAATTCAAGCAATCAGCTCAAGATGGGGGTACAGGCCAATTTTTATGACCTGCAGATAAGATCCTACACCGAAAGTGATAAGGATACCTGGTCCAGGACCATGAACTATGATGTAACTCCCATCAGGTTAAGTGCTTATGTTCAGGACAAACTTGAGTTTGAGGGATTCATTGCAAACCTGGGTCTTCGTGCAGAATATTCATCAGCCAACACCGATGTGTATGAACTGGATGCCTATGATGATCTTTTTAAACAAGGGCTGGGTAGTAATCTCGAGGAATTAGCAGAAAAACAAAATGCAAAATCCACATTTACGCTAAGTCCAAGATTGGGAATTTCCCATCCCATAACCGATCATTCCAAATTGTATTTCAATTATGGACATTTTTACTCCGAAGCGGGTTCCACCTACCGGTTCAGACTTCAGAGAGAATCCAACGGATTGGTCACCAATCTTGGTAACCCTGAACTGGAACAGGAGCGAACCATTGCCTATGAGTTGGGCTATTCACATGGATTTAGTAACACATACATACTCGATTTAGCCACCTACTATAAAGACATTACACAACAACCGGGCTGGGTGATTTATAAGAATGCCACTGGCTCAGTCCACTATCGTAAGGCAGAAAGCAATAACTATCAGGATATTCGTGGTATTGAAGTCACGCTTAGTAAGCCCAAGGGTCGCATATTCTCAGGATTTATCAATTATACCTATATGGTAAAGACCAGTGGCTATTTTGGACTGTTACGTCAGTTTCAGAATCCCCAGGAACAGCGAGATTATGAAAATCTCAACGTCGTGGATAGCAAACCCAGAGCCCAACCCTATTTTCGTGCAAATCTTTCCATGAAAACTCCTCATAAATTTGGACCGTCTTTGGCTGGTATGCACCCCGCAGAAAGATTTGAACTTAGTTTCCTGGCCAGCCACAAAACGGGAAGCCAATTTATTTATAATACTCCTGAGGCAGGGGATGTCTATGTCCAATGGTTGTCTCGATGGGATGTGGATTTGCGTATTCAGAGATCCATTTCTGTAGGTGGTTCGTCTCTGGTGGCATTTTGTGATATTGCCAATCTCTTTGACCACAAATATTTGAGCTATAGTGGCTTTTCAGATCAATTTGACTATGCTGATTATCTCACCTCTCTCAACTTTTCCTTCGAAGAGGGCATAAATCATGGGGATGATTATGTCGGTGCATATCGTGAAGATGATATAGCATATGAGGCTCTCGTGCCAAATCCTGATAATGATCCCCAAATTGCTGCAGACAATGAGCGCCGGCGGGAAACTAAATCATACATCGATATGCCCAACTATCGATCTCTTACTTTCTTAAACCCCCGTAAATTCACTTTCGGGTTGAGGTTTAATTTCTGATGAATCGAATTTATATCAAAAACCTACTGTTTTTGGCGATACTGATTCTCATTGGTGCAAATGTTTATGGACAGGTCGATGCTGCCACCAAGAGATATGTGAGGGTTGGAACTCTCCAGAGTCATTTCTCGGCCTATGGTGCTGAAAGAGCATGGAATAATTCCTACTATGAAGGTCTCATCTGGCCGGCTGATTATCCCTATCAAGACAATGCTGTAATCAAACGAGCCTGGGCTGGAGTTAAGGATTTTAGAGATCCCAGAGGTGTCTTCTGGCCCTATTATGGTATCTATTATACTCTCGCAGCAGCAGAGACTGGATTGTTCCCAATGGAGCTGACCCAGACTGCCAAATTTAGACCTCCAGATGTGTTTGTTGATGGTAATGATTTACGAGTCATCTATGCTGGTGAAATCGATAGTATTGATCCAGACCAGGTTGCTGATCGGGTGATTAATAACGTTGTCAATTCTTCCATGGGATTGACCATGACCCGTAAAGTCTATGCCTTCAGTCAGCAGTATCATGATAACTATTTCATCAAGGAATTTACTTTCACAAATACAGGAAATACCAATAGTGACGATGTGATTGAATTGAATGATACTCTAAGGGGTGTTCGATTTGGTTGGGGTACTCGTTATTCTGGTGGACGTGAAGCGAGCTGGACCATCGGCGATGGTCAAAGTTATGGCAAACATTCCTGGGTTACCCGCCGTGGTGAGAATTATCCCCAGCATTACACTGAGGAGATTACGCCGGCAAATCCCATTGTAGATTGGCTGAGAGCCGGATTCTCCTGGGCTGGTCAGGGAGAAAACAACGCCTTTGATAATCTGGGTGGACCTGATATGACTGCAACTGGTCGCCTGACTTCACCTCATCATGTGGGCTCTATTGCCATTCATGTAGATAGATCTGCCAGCGACAGTCAGGATTGGATCTATCAACCCGCCTTTTTAGGGTGGCATGCAGGGGACACCTATCCTCAGGTTGGTGATCAACGCCTTGAAGATGCTCCCAAAATGAAAAGTTTGTATGAGATGCTGAGTGGCATTCCATTTGGTGCAAATAAGGGCGCCCAGACCCGAATGGATGAAGTCTTCGGAGATTTCTTCGATGATGCCTACAAGGTTCACAATGATGGGGGAGGCACAAATGTCATGTTGACCTATGGTCCCTTTGATCTTGGACCAGGTGAAAGTGTCACCATTGTGGAAGCTGAAGGAATCAACGGACTGAATCGTCAGATGTGCGAAATGATAGGCGAGCGGTGGAAACAAGCCTATGACACCCCTGGTGATAATGGACCTTTTCTATTGCCTAATGGCGACGAAACTGGAAATCTGAATCAATACAAAAATACCTGGGTCGAGACGGGAAAAGATTCTTTGATGTTGACTTTTGGAAGAGCCAAAAGAAACTGGGATGCGAATTTTCAGATTCCTCAACCTCCGCTGCCACCCAGCAGTTTTTCCGTTGAATCAGGGGGGGACAGGATTTATACAAGCTGGTTGCCCAGTGCCTCGGAATCAGATCCTGATTTTGGCGGATATCGACTTTTTCGCGCTATCGGAAAACCAGACACGACCTATGAAGAAATTTATGCCTGCGGCTTTGGCACCGATAATGCGCTAAGTTACTATTATGATGACATTTCACCTGTGAGGGGTCAGGAGTATTACTATTACCTGGTTGCCTTTGATGATGGGACTGAGAATAACACCAATCTCAATCCGTCAGGCTCGCTCCACAGCAGTCGTTTTTATACCAGGACTACCGAAGGCGCAACACTCCAACGGAGACCCGGTACACTAAATGATATTCGGGTTGTACCCAACCCATTCAACATCCATCAGGAAACCTTTATTGGTAGCCCAGATAAACTGGCATTTTTTGATGTTCCCGGTCACTGTACCATTCGGATCTATACCGAAAGGGGAGATCTTATCAAAACCATCGATCATAGCAATGGTAGTGGTACAGAATACTGGTGGTTGAACACAGATCAACGACAGGTTGTTGTGAGTGGCATATATATAGCACATTTTGAGACGCCAGATGGACAATCTGCGTTTAAGAAATTTATAATTGTACGTTAGTCATCGGAGGTAACGTATTATGCAAAATACAGGACATAATCATATGAAATTACTTAAGAGTATTATCCATCCACTTGTGTTATTGAGTGCAACCTTCTTCATACTTATAGCCTGTGAGGAGGAGCCGAAAAGCATATACGATCCAAATGTCGAAGGCAATCCCGATCCGGTTATTGCGACGGTGGTGCCTGATAGCAATTTTAGCAGTAATAATATTTCGTTTGCAGGTATTGGAGTGGTCAATATTACGGGACAGAATTTTTCTTCAACTGTAGCTTATAACACCGTCTTCTTTGATGGAGTTCCTGGTACTGTGCTTTCCTCAACATTGACCCAACTTAGAGTACAAGTGCCAAACGTCACGGGAGACTCCGTTGAGGTTAAAGTTGCCGTTCGTGGCGCCTATTATTTTGCTGAATATTCCCAACCATTTCCAGTAGTGTCAGCTGTGAAGGAGGTTGGGGGTTTTATTGATAGTGACACATATATCTCAACAATTTCATGTGATAATTCCGGCAATCTCTTTGTGAATGCAGGCAACCACCTCCATATCATTGAACAGGATAGTTTGCACACCTATTACGATTCGACCCGACTCACTGGAATTGGGAAAATGAAAATGGGACCGGAGGGAAAAAATTATTTCATCATAACCACAGCCATTTCCAGAATAACCCCTCCAGATGTGGTGGAGAGTCTCTGGTTTAAAGCCCTGCCTGAAGCCTTGGTGGATTTTGATTTCAATGAAAATGGAACCATCTTTATTGCTGGAGTGTCTGGTTTGATTTATCCATTTGATGCAGAAACTAAAACCTATACTGTGGATTCAACCTTTTATGGCCTAAAAATTAAAACCATTCGTGTGTTTGATGGGAATCTCTATGTGGTTGGTAATGAAGTTGATGATGCAGATGTAGTGCTGCAAAAAGGTATATATAGCAGTCAGATTACAGGAGATGACCTGGGAGAAAAACTGCTGCTGACAACTTTAGATGAATTGGATCTAGACGGAACCCTCTCTATTACATCAATAGCAATCTCTCAATCTGGTTCATTATTCTTAGGAAACATGACTGATCCTCCTCTTATCATTTACGAAAATGGTCAACTCTCCCCGTTTCATGAACCCATCCTTTCATCACCAATTGGAGCATTATCGTGGGGCAGTGGTGACTATTTATACATTGTTAGACAGGCTCGAGGCGATGTCACTCAGCGGGTTTTAGAACTCGATATGGGGCAGGCTGGTGCTATTTATTACGGACGAGATTAAAGAAATTAGATATAATTAACAAAGATGTGCTATAAAGCAATGAATGTGAACTCACATAAATTATCTTTAGGCACAAAAAAAGACACAAGAAGAAGGAGAAAGACATGAGAAAAATGCTACCCGTACTGGTCGTATTTCTGACACTGAGCAGTGCTCTGTTCGGTGGTTGGGAGTTTGATGATGTTGTGGTTTCTTACCCTGAGCTAGAGGTCTCAGATGGTTGGGGTATTCACAGCGTCGTTGTTGACAATAGTGGAAACATCTGGTATACCATGTATGGTGTTACCACAGGAAGCTACTACCCAACTGCCACTGATACTGTAAATGCCATTGGTATCCATGCAGTAACAGCAGCAGGTGTCCCCCTTTCATTTTCACCCATCGATTTTGTGACCGTGGGTGGCGTGACAGATACATTGACAGTTTCTTGTCGGGGTATGGCCAGAGCCCATGATGGAAACATCCTGGTTGCACTTGGTAATGGTGCCCTGTATAAGATTAATGCTACTGATGGTACCGGTATGGCAAAATATGAGCATCCAGATGGATCCTCATTGACCAAACCTGCTGTTGATGCTGCCGGAAATATTTATATCGGTCGTGTAAGTTCAAACTATCCAGTTAAAATGTTGAACTCAGATCTGGTATTTCAGACTGATGTTGTAACAGCATTTCCAAAAATCAATAGAGCTATCGCAGTTTCCCCTGATGGAACAGATCTCTATTTTGGAAGTACCTGGACTGGTGGGGGAGTTTACAAGTATCATAGTGATGCACCTGGTATTTTGCCCCATGAGCCAGACTTGACTACTCCAGTAATTGGTAACTGGGAGCCAGAAGGTGTCATGGATACAACCATCACCATTTCCAATGATACAACCATCATTGGCACTGATACTACCATTGTTGTGGTAAGTGATACAAGTATTACTCAGCATGTGGACTATCTCTGGGCTGAGGATGTAACCTTAGGTCCTGACGGTAATATTTATGCTGCAAACACTCAGATAAATTTTACTGGTGACGAGGAGCATGGATCACTGTGGTATGTCTACGATACTGATGGAAATGAACTTTATTCCATAGGTATACAGCAGGGTGATTATCTGCAGGGTGGTGTCTACAATGGTCGTGGAGCAGCCTGGAATGCAGATGGAACTGTTATGTATCTGGCTGAATGGGGCTACAATTGTATCTCTGTTTGGAATCTAAACCCTGAGGGTGTAGATCCTGCCATCACAGTTCCAAGTGCACACACTTTAGCGCAGAACTACCCCAATCCATTTAATCCTTCAACCAACATACCTTTCGAGCTACATCAGGATGGTTTAGTTGAGTTGACAGTATTTGATGTGAATGGTCGTGAAGTTGCAACACTACTGAACGAACATCTGAATGTTGGAATTCACACTGCACAGTTTAACGGATCAGATCTGAGCTCAGGTCTTTATATCTATCAATTATCCTTTAACGGAGAAGTGAGTGCAAAGAATATGTTGCTTGTAAAATAAGAGCAATCTATTGTTTCTTAAAAAAGGGCGAGTGTTTACTCGCCCTTTTTATTATTGACTGTAATTGTCCAATTTAAACTCAATTCTCTCATAGTTAGTATGCTAAATTTACTTACTTAAAGTGCATTCATGCTTATCTTCATGGAGATTTATTAAAGGGAGGAAGACATGCGGTTAAAAACAATTGGTATTGTGCTACTATTATTGGTTTCAATGGTTTGGGCTCAAACCGATAACGAAGAGTTCCGAGCAACCTGGGTCATCACCTGGGAACACATAAGCGCAGGTAGCAGCGTCGAACAAAATCAGGCTCGCATACGGACTATCATGGACAACCATTTAGCCGCGAACATGAGCAGCGTGTTGTTCCAGGCACGACAGAGCGGAACAGCCTACTACAACTCATCTTATGAACCCTGGGGTGCCTATGCAGGCGGTTCTTCCCCTGGATATGATCCCCTTGAATACGCCATTGAGCAAGCTCATGCGAGAGGATTGGAATTGCATGCCTGGTTCAATTGTTTTCAGGCGGCCTCCACAGTGCCAGGAGCACCAGCAGCCGAGCATCCAGATTGGGTATGTCGCGATGAGGGCGGAGCACCCATGCCAGCATATAGAGCCCTTTCACCAGGCATGCCTGAGGTAAGGGAGTATCTGGTTGATGTCGCTATGGAAATCGTCAACAACTATGATGTCGATGGATTACACCTGGATTATGTTCGTTGGAATGAGTATGACAATCTACTTTTAAACTCAGTTTCTCCTACAAGCCTGGAAGAAGTCAGCACGCTGGACCAGGAAACGGATTACAGCCATATCGGATCATTGAGGGACAGTCAATCTGGTCGCTATCTATATGATATAGATCATCCATACAATGGAGGTGTGCCAGCGGGATTCGATTCATGGCCTGATTTCTGGAGATCATCAGTAACCGATTTCGTCCATTCACTCCACGATTCAATGCAGACTCAAAAACCATGGGTAAGACTCTCCGTTGCAGCTTTGGGGAAATACAACTGGAGCGGTTGGAATGGATATAATGTTGTCTACCAAGACGCTGCCTTATGGTTTAATGAAGGCTATATCGATCAATTAACTCCCATGCATTATCACTGGACAACATCCTCAGGATTTGTGGGTATGCTCACCGATGACAGTCCCTATTGCTGGGGTGACTATATTCAACCTGGCGTAAATGCCGGTCGACTTTTCTCAGTAGGTCCTGGCTCCTATATTCTGGATCAAAACAATATCTGGAACAGACATGCCAGTATCGTCAATATCTCACGCTCTGTAAGCTGGGTAGATGGATTTCAATTTTTCTCTTATGGTAGTTGGCAAGATTATCAATATTGGCCAACTGCTGGAAGTAGTTTTTTCAGCAAAAAAACCAAGATTCGTGGGAATGGACTGTTTGTAGACGAAACGCCTCCCACACCTGCCATCGCTTTGGATATCGTTGATTCTCTCACATTCGATCTCACGGTTACGCCTGACAATACGGCAACTGGTGACTATTGGTGGGCATTGTACAGATCACAGTCTGATGACATCATGGTAACGTCAAGTGATATTGTCGGTGTCTATTTCGGATCTGAAGCCTTTACAGTTACAGAGGAATTCGACGGTACTCAGGATGAAAACACCAGCTATTTTTATAGCGCCACCATGCTGGATCGTTATTGGAATGAGTCTGAGTTAGCAACGGCGGTTGAAACAAGCCAGCTACCATCATTGCCACCTGTTTTGACCAGTGTTTATCCTGCTCAGGATGATACTGTGGAGGTAAGTACGCTGCTCACAATCCAGTTCTCAAAAACAATGGATGTTGCCTCGGTTGAATCATCTCTCAGTTTTAGTCCAGAAATTGCCATTGATCACTATACCTGGACTGAAGGTGATCATAGAATAATAATTTATCCGGATACTAACTTTGCTTATATGAGCAGTTATACCATGACCCTTACTGATGCTGCCATGGATATCAATGGCTCAGCTTTAGATGGGGATGCTGATGGTACAGCCGGGGGAGATATCATCATCACCTTTCACACCAAAGCCCTGGATGAGGCTGGTCCCACAGTGCTGTATAGCACACCAGAAATCAATGTAGGTACAGAATCATTTGATGTGGATGGCAATATCTCATTGGTTTTTGATGAGATGTTGAACTCCTCAACGGTCAATCTGGAATCTATTCATTTAGAAGAAGGTGGAACTCCCATAGAGGTAGATTATTTATTATCTACTGCTCATGGAAAATCAGTATTGGATATCAAGCCATACAGCAGAATTGGTGCAGCCAGTGATTATCTGCTCACCCTGGATTCCACGCTGGCTGATGCTCTGGGAAATACTGTTGATGCACAGATTCTGATTCCCTTTTCAACTGCAAATGAACACTATTCCACCATAAACTACATCGATAGTTTTACCTTTACAAATGAATGGTGGGATCCAGAAGGAAGTGGATCAACCGTTGGAACCATTGGTTCAACCACCAACTGGGGGTATTCAACCTCTATTTATCTGCCTGGCACAAGCACAGTTCAGTCACAAAAAAGGGCTGGCTTTATCAATTATGAATGGGATTTGGCCTCTGGTAGTCATTTATTACGTGAGTATATGCCCAGCGGTGGACCGCGTAACGTCATATTTGACAATACCTATATCATGCAGTGTTATGTCTATGGCGACGGCAGCAATAATAAATTCAGATTTGCTATTGATGAAGGCGATGGAACGGATTGGCCCGCTCATGAAGTCTCTGTCTGGTTTGACATCGATTGGGAGGGCTGGAGATTGCTTGAATGGGATTTCACGGATCCCTCCATGGTGGGCAATTGGATTGGCAATGGCACTCTGGATGGTCAAGCCTATCGTGTGGATAGCTTTCAAATGACCTATAATTCAGAATCAGGTGCCACTTCCGGTCGTATCTATCTGGATAATTTTAGAGTTGTGAAGAAGATGCCAGGTGTTTCCATTGATGATGAACTTCCCGAGCTCCCACAGACAGTCAGTCTGCATCAGAACTATCCCAATCCCTTTAATCCTGAGACGGTGATTAGCTTCGACTTGCCTTCAAGCATGGAGGTAGAGGTATCTGTTTTTGATATTCGAGGTCGGGAATTGGAAATTCTGGTCAACGATAATCTTCCGGCTGGAAGGCATACGCTTCATTTTAATGGAAGTGATTTCGCTGCAGGCGTGTATATGGTTGTCCTGGAAACCCAATTTGGCACCCAGGCCAAACGGATGCTATTGCTCAAATAAAAATTTGAGTCTATTAGCACTTCTCATTAGCACCCGAATTTATTCGGGTGCTTTTTTATTAAACCATCTATGGAAAAAGAATATACGCAGCAATAAAAAATAATCCACCGGACAGCGATCCAGCCACATTAACCCAATCATTATCCAGCCATAGCATGCCTGATACGTGGGCAGTCTCTTCATGGCAATGAACGACTCTCTCAGTCGCCTTGCCACAGACCTCACATTTAAATTTGGCCTGTATGCTGGCACCAAGAATACTATCGATAATACTACCGAGAAATCCGGCAATAATTATCACAACGATGAGGTTCATATCCCACTGAATAAATCCCATAAGTGCAGCGATGGAGACAATAATTGCAGCGCCAAGAACGCCGCCTGAGGTTCCTAGCAATGATATCCCGCCTGAATAGCCCTTGGGAACTCTTTTCCAGGTAAGAATGTTTAGCGGGAGTGATTTGCTGAAGCTGCCAATCTCTGTTTCCCAGGTATCTGCAGTAGCACTGGCCAGAGAGGCCAGAAAGGCCCAGTAAAGCCAATCAATTGAGTAATTGCTAAGATACCATGCAATGGTAAAAATCAGCGGTATACCGCCATTGGCGTACACTTGAACGATATCTCGCTGGGACCCTTTGGATGAGATGATATCCTTTTTGGATTGTCTATCTGCAATTTTAGAAAGAAGACTGGAGAGGACAAAAAAACCGATCAGTGGCAGCATGGTATGCCAACTACCCATACCAAACATGAACACTCCCAGCAGGAAGGCGCCAAAACCACCACTCACACTGAGGGCTTTGAGTTTGTGGGCTCCATAACCTAAAATCATGGATGCAGCCAGCCAGCCACCCATATTTGGAAGCGTACCGGAGTGCATGGATGATAGATATAAATCCATACCCAGTGCTGCAGTCAGGGTAAGCGTCAGATTGTCACTCCCACGCTTGGAAACAGCTTCACCAACCGTAGCAACAAAAGCCGTGAAAAAAGCCATGGTTACCAAATGATGTAGGGGTAATGGTGGATTGCTGATGATGTTGGAATAAATGGGGAAGGCTCCCATGACCACGATAAGCGTCATGAGAAAGAAGGCAATACTACCTGGCCAGCTTTTTTTATCATGCCATAAAATAAATTTGTGCTTTGAATTGATCCGTTCTCCAACCACGGTTGCGGCTGTATCCGAGAAGGCCAGAACCAGCATAGCCACTATAAACAGTACAATGTTGCGATCCCAGAACATGATGACCAGCAGGGTAAATGCAATTGGGAAATAGACAGTCCCGAATGACACGCGCTCAGTGGTATGCATGCCTTTGAGGCTATCCTTCCGAAGGGCAACATAGTTCAGAATGGTGAAAATGATGCCCAGGAGGATGACTGGTATTTTTGACTGAAGGAAGAAGGGTGCCAGAGAAACCAGAATGCCCACCATGACGTGGACAAATTTTCTTGAAAGCTCAGGGGAGAGCTTCAGAAGAGATCGGGCAACTTCAGCAATTCCTATAAAAAATATGATGATTGAAAAAAATACAAGAAACGCAATCCATTCGTTGGGAAGATCAAAGAAAATGGGCACTGGCTAGTCCTTTCATTGAGGCGGATTCTCTGTCATTCTAATACACCATAAAGCTAGCGTAAAGCTAAAAGAATAGGTGATGGTGAGGGGAGAAATTAATGATTAAACATTGATGAAGTATCAAAAAAAAAGGCCTCCCGAAGGAGGCCTTTTAATAAAACTAGACTCTCAAATTATTTAATGAGGGTCATCTTAGCTGTTTTGGAAACATTTCCTGAACTAAGTTCATAAATGTATACACCAGCAGCGGCAGGTGTTCCGTTTGCATTCAAGCTGTTCCAGGAAACACTGTGTGTTCCAGGACCGTATGAAGCATTATCAGCTAAACGAATAACTTCTTGTCCAAGCATGTTATAGATAGTCAGATTCACATTGTCTTTTGCCAATGGAATAGTGAACTCTATAGTTGTACTAGGATTGAAGGGGTTTGGAAAGTTCTGGGCAAGTTTGTAATCATCTGGTGTGATGACTGTCCAGTTCTTATCTGTACCCGTGGTTCCCATAAACTCAGAAACTGAGAAGGTGTATCCGTATCCATTGCCACTTGAAAGTGGTGGTTCCAGGAATCCCTGAATAATCTCTGGATGAGAATCACCATCAATATCATCAGCGAAAGCCAGTGCGAATCCACCCATGGTGTAATCCCAGTTAGCTACCACAGACATGTCCCAACCTGTTCCAGTATAATCCCACTGGTATACACGGGCATGGGTATAATCTACAGTGAAGAGCTCAGCTTCGGCATCATCATCGGCGTTTCCACCTGCGAGATCCCAAGGAGCACCAAAATCACTAATGATAGTTACATTTCCGTTGGCATAACTGATATCAGCTACATCGTCGCCACCATCAACTTGAACAACCCAACCGGCTGAATAAAGTCCACAATAGAACTCATCTGCGCCATCGTTGTCAATATCGGTGACAAATGTAGTACCGTAAATAGCTTTGTCAGTCAATGCTGAATCCAACTGAGTCACACTCTGTAATTCGTATGTGTTGGCAGCTGTTGTTTCAACCACGAGAAGTGTAGCATGATCCCATGCAACAAACAGTGCTTCCAGATCGCCATCACCATCAAGGTCACCAATATTTGGCTGTCCCCAGGGAGATCCGTTGAAATCGCCAGTAACAGTACGAACATTGGAGTATTCAACAACCAGATCGAAGAAACCACCAGAGAAAGTACCCTGGATCGAACCGATGACGAAAACATCAGAACTATTATCAGAACCATTCACAGCAACCAGCAATTCGTTGGCTCCATCACCATCAACATCGCCAGTATTCAAGGTACGATCGCCATAATAGCGGTCAACTTCAACACCATCAACGAGGATTGGAACTACATAACGTGTATAGGTATCACTACCATCTACACCATCCCATTCCCAGACATTGATACCATTGTAAGCTTCGCCCAGGGCGCGCATACCCATGTAGATAATCTCACCACGACCATTGTTATCAAGATCGCCTGTGATGACGTGACGAGGGGTAGCCCAATATGATGTTGAATCATCAGCCATGGTTGCAACCCATTCTAAAGTATTGTCACTGGTAGCTTCGTAAACATGTATACCATGAACTTGGTAGTCAGTGATAATGATTTCTTGAAAACCATCATTATCCAGATCACTACCAGCTGTCATACCACGTGTTTGGAAACCAGGATGATCAAGAGTATCAGCTACAACGGAATACATACTTACCATAGGAACGGTGTTCCAACCATCATGTTCGTAAACCTGAAGGAGAGGAGCACGGCGGTTAGCAGCCATAATCTCATCAAGACCGTCAAAGTCAAAATCACCAAGCACGACATCCTGCCACTCACCTGGAGCATCAGGATTCAGTATTTCATAACCGGTCCAGGAAGCTGCACTGGTAACATCACCGATACCATCATACTCTAAATCAACTATAGCAGTTGAATCAGTAGTAATGATATAGTCAATGCCATCAGAGGAGCCATGCCAGATGTCTGTGTTCCCAATCTTGGCACCGTTGAATCCATAATCATATGAAAAGATTTCATAGACATCTGTATCAACATCAAAATCAGCAAGATCAGCACCAACATGATACATGATCACTGTACCAGCAGTTGAAGCAAGATAGATTTCATCATATCCATCACCATCAGCATCAGCAACGTCTAATGAGCGTAAGGAGCCACCATCATATGTTGTTAGATCATCGGTGAAAAGAATCAGTTCATAGTCATTGATGCCATTAACATCAAAAAAGCTGATTCCATTATAGTCCCATTCGACCATGGCAAAGTTGTTGGTACCGTTATTGTCAAAATCTCCGGTTACAACGCCATATGCGGAACAGCAAAAACTGACATCTGTAAACTCTAAAATCCAGTTTGGAAAACCAAAGGTAGAGTTTGTGTCAAGGGACATGACCTGTACTGCATGAGTACGACCATCATATAGCAGAATTTCTGTGACACCATCATCATCTAAATCTTCCGCCATAAGTGATTTTACGGATGTAGCAAATTCGCCCTCATCATCGGTGATACCGGCAACTTCGGCCGGATTCACTGCAGCAACTTCGATAAAATTCAACATACCATCAGTTCTGGCTGTTGTATCATATTCGAATATGAAAAGAGCATCGAGGGTTCCATCACTAGATCCGGAACCACCTACAAGAAATTCATCAATGCCATTGCGATCAAGATCTGTTACTTCGTCAGCAACTTCATAGCTATCACCGGCATCAGCGATATCATACATGAAAACTTCAGTCCACATATCATTGCCTGTATTCTCATACATATGCAAGGTGAGTCCACCTTCATCTGAGTAAGCTATGACTTCTGGAAATCCATCCTCATCAAAGTCATACGACCCTGATATACCCCAATACACGTCTGCATCAGTGGCATGGGTTTCTGACCAACCCATTGTATAACTGTTTACACCATTTTCGCCGGCCATGGCGAAAACTGCGAATGCAAGCAGCAGTAGGGTAATCGACCATTTTGGTAAATTCATTCCCATTTTTGTCCTCCTTTGTTGATTGACAATATTCACTCTCGATTAAATAAAAAGAATGGATACATCTTAAGAGTGATCCATTCGTTTGTATGCCATTTGAAAGTGCCATAAATCTAGAGAGAACTCTGAGGGTTGACAAGGGAAAAGGGCTTTTTTTTGGTAGTTAGTTAATAATAGTAAGCTAACTAACTAAGATAGTTGACTTGTCTGCGGAAGGCGACTATAATAGTGGATTAGAATTCTTTACATTAGTAATGAAATAGAACCAGGGAGAGTGTATGAGTTCAGTGCTGGTAAATCTTCGTAGAACCATCCTTAACGTATTGATCCTAGTCTTAATCACCACCAATCTATTAGCAGGAACTACTGGAAAAATATCCGGTCGAGTAATTGATGCTGAAACTGGTGAAGGTCTAATTGGGGTGAATGTTATCGTCGAAAATACTGGTATGGGAGCCTCCACTGATAGCGAGGGAATCTACTTCATCATTAATGTACCAGTGGGCATATTTTCAGTTCGTGCCGGAATGATTGGATATACGACCCAGCTTATGACCGAAGTTTCTGTTCGTGGCGATTTAACCACTGAAATAAATTTTAACATGACAGTCCAGGTTCTTGAATCTGATCAGGAAGTCATTGTTGTTGCTGAACGCCCAATGGTTCAAAAGGATTTAACCTCAGGTCGATCTATTGTGAGTGCCTCTGAAATGGCTGAAATGCCAGTTGAATCTCTGGCTGGTGTGATTGGCACCAAAGCTGGAATCGTAAGTGATGCAGGAGGAGCGATTCATATTCGAGGGGGACGTTCCAGCGAAGTAACCTATATGATTGATGGTGTACCTGTCACAAATCTCTCTTCAGGTGGGCTTGGAGTGGGACTTGAGACTAGCGCTGTTCAGGAACTCCAGATTCTAAGTGGAACTTTTAATGCTGAATATGGTCAAGCCATGTCTGGAATTATTAATATCATTACCAAGGAAGGTGGCGAAAAATATTCTGGTAATCTCAGCGCTTATATGGGCGACTACTATACCGAAAATACCCGCTTTTTTGAACATGCCGATGAATTCGATCCCTCAAACATAAAAAATGTTGAATTGAGCCTGTCAGGACCTGTTCCTGGTTTTGGAAAAAATTTAAACTTTTTTGCAAACGGTCGTTATTACGATTATGGGGGCTTGTATCGAGGGGTGCAAGAGTATAGCCCCAATGATGTGAACTATCTAACATCCAAGGCTGTGGAAGAATTGCGTGATTCACCCTGGGGTCGGGCAGGATTATTAAATTTTGCAGAACCATTCACAGATTTGAATGAAGATGGACAGCTGGAACCTGGTAGCGAATCATATTTTGATTTTGATGGGAATGGCTCTTTTACACTGGGTGAACCTTTTAGAGACATCAATGGAGATGGCCGTTACAACCACAATATTGATTTTAACCAGAATGGATACATTGATTCTGAAGACTGGGAGTTTGTTGATTTAAATGGTGATGGCGTTCTCACTGGAGACCCCTTCGTCGATGCCAACCATAATGGCATTTTGGATGGGGAACCTTATATAGACTTTAATGGTAATCATATGTGGGATAGTGGTGCTTCTGGTGACTCCAGTATAGTCAGGATGAATACCTCTACTCGTGTTAATGGGATGCTCAAATTGACCTGGCGTATCTCTCCTAAGATGAAGCTGAACACCAGCATTATCCATAATTCAGCTCAATCACAAAGCTATTCCATGACAAATGGATTTGCGTATAAGTATAATCCTTCCGGCAGACCTACAAATCAGTCAACTTCCACCTCCATAATCATGGATCTACGACATTCATTAAACGAAAGAATGTTTTATAACATTAAAGGTTCTTTCTACCAAACCACTGCAAAAACTTTTTACATCGATGTGGATCCAGAAGAGTTAAGTGAAGAAAAATCATTCACCTATACCGATATTTCCCAATGGGCTGATTTTCTATCCGATGCTGTTGCTGATCCCGTTTCGGGAATTGGAATGGGAAGCTATTATGGATCAGTAAGTGATTCTCTGCTCATATTAAAAAGTGATATGACTGTTTCCTTTTATGACAGCCTTTCCATCGGCGGTGACATGTTTTATGTGGAGGACTTCTTTGGTCAGAATACCTGGACTTTGGGGATTACAAATACCTGGGAAGAAATGAGTGCACCTTCATGGATTGAAGCACTGACAACCCCTGGAATCACAGAATGGGTGAAACAGATTCGTTTTGAATTCGTAATCAATGATCTTAAAAAGGCTTACTTCTTGCCAAATGAAATTTCTGAGCAGCCAGTAAACGAATATCTGGCTGGCGGTCATAGTCACAGCTACTCCCAAAGAATCAACCGTACTTATCTCATGAGTGGAGATTTAACCTGGCAGATAAATAATACCCATCAATTCAAGGGTGGAGTGGGTTTCAAGACTCACTCAATGGCGTATAAGGCTTATACAGTATTTGTTCAGAAAAATCTCGATTGGGTACCTACCATCAAAGACACTGAATCAAGTTTTTCCAATGACTCATATGACAACTGGTTAACTGATGCGGTCTCAAAATTGTCCCTCAATACTCGCACACCCCGTGAGGCCTATGTCTATCTCCAGGACAAAATCGAACTTACAGATATGATTGTGAACATTGGTTTGCGTTATGATTATTTCGATCCAAACTATTTTGTCCCCAGCGATTACCGCGATCCCGAGAATCCAAAATATTGGATGTATACGCTTGCCAGCTCTGATTCTGCAAGAATTGATACTTTTTTCCAATTTGCAGGAGAAGTAACCGCTTTTGATCAAATTTTAGATACCCTGGATGCCAACGGTGAACCATGGCGGGATTATAATGGTTTTTATGAAGACACTGAACCTGTGCATCAGTTCTCACCCAGGATCGGTGTGGCATATCCCATCACCGATAAAGGTATCATCCACTTTAGTTATGGACACTTTTTCCAGATACCAACCTTCAGTTATCTCTATTCAAATCCTGAGATGGAAATCAGTACGGCCAGTAATGAATCTCGACTGGGAAATGCCAATCTGAAACCACAAAAAACGGTTACTTACGAAATTGGCTTGCAGCAAGAGCTGACATCTGATTTGGGGATTGAGATTATAGCATTTTATAAGGACTTCTCAGGCCTCCTCAGCTTAGACCAATATGAAAAGTACAATACTGTCAGTTATATGGTTTACTCCAACAGGGACTACGGTGATACCCGTGGTATAACCTTCTCCATCAATAAACGTCGGACAGGGCTGCTCTCTGCTTCAGCTGATTATACTTATCTGGTAGCTCAGGGAAATGCTTCCGATCCACTCGCACTATTTTACGCCAATCAAAGTGATCCGCCAGCTGAGGTCATAAAACAGGTATTACCCCTGAATTGGGATCAAACCCATACCATAAATGTGAATATATCCCTCTCTGAGCCACAGAAGTGGGGAGTATCAATCCTCACCAAATATGGATCTGGTTTGCCCTATACACCTACCTATCAGGGGAGCTCGCTAGATGCACCCAACTCAGATAGAAAACCTGATTATTTCAATGTTGATATAAATATGCACAAAGATGTGGTAATTGCTGGTCTGCATTGGACCGTATTTGCCAAAATATATAATGCGCTTAACATCCAGAATGAGAGAAGTGTTTTCTCCGATACTGGACGAGCAACCTACTCGTTAATCCCAACCTACACACCCGACAATGGAAACATATACGGAAGACACTCGCTAACAGACTATTTGACACGTCCCACATACTTTAGCAGTCCTCGTCAGTTCCGAATCGGTTTCTCAACAAGTTTCTAGGAAGGTGTTGAATATGAAGAAGAATATTACCTTATTGCTCGCCTTCATCACCTTCATTGGTGTGCTGAACGCAGGATCAAATACAAATAATCCAGTCCCCGAAAACAAACTTGATCGGGCGGCTTGGTTGAAATACTACAACACGCTAGATCGACGCAACCACATGTCGAAAGCGTCTGCTCTCAGCGATCGCAAGGCTGGTACCCATAACGGAAATCGTGTCCGAACCCTGTTTTATAATTATGGTTCTATTGGACGCCCCAACACCGAGCCTTCCATGGAATGGCCCATTGGTTCTGGTCGTGGCTATGCCTTTGAGTTTGGTGTCGTCGCAGGTGCAAGAATCACCACCCATGGTGGCACATCTGATATCATCGTTAGTGATGGTCTCACTGTAGCAGGTGTTACCTATGATAATAGCGGATTTGATAATAATCCCGGTGATTGGCAACCCCTGCCGGGTCATCACGATCCCTTCCAGTCATCCATCGCCATGAGCACCACTATTGATGACAACCGTGATGGGAAACCGGATTCGTGGCCCAGCAAATGGTTCAATCCAGCCTTCAACGACTTTATGTGGCCAGGTGAGTACGGCCAGGGTGTGACGACGGCAGATCAGGAATCCTACTATGTAATGGATGACTTCTATATTAAGAGTCACAACACATATTGGCCACAACAAGGCTGGTCAGATTCACTAAGGGATGATGAATTTTACCCATCTTTTCCCATTGATACGGTAAGAGGTGGATTGGGTCTCCAGGTTGAATCACGCGGTTACCAATGGATCGCCACGCGAGCGCAAAATGTGATCTTCTTTGTATATGAATTAGAGAACGTAGGAAATGACACGCTGGACAATATGTACTTCGGAATGTACGGTGATCCCCATGTTGGCGGGGCATCGGACTACAATGATGATGATGCCTATTTCGATACCTTTATTGATATTGTCTACGGCTGGGACGATAATGCCATCGGTGATCCAGTATTTGGTAACACCGTTCCAGGCTTCTTTGGTTATAAGTTTCTTGAATCACCAGGTGAACCTCGCGATGGCATTGACAATGATGATGATGGGATGATTGATGAATCTATGCAGGACGGCATCGATAATGATGGTGACTGGCGTCCCTATTCAGATTGGAACCTTAGTAGTGAATGGGAACCAGGTGAACCAGTCAATGATGATTTAGGTACCGATGGTGTAGGTCCAGATGATGCCCAGTACGTCGCTCCTGATGTAGATGGTACTGAGGCAAATGGATTGCCTGATCCAGGGGAACCCAATTTTGATGAAAAAGACCTTGATGAAGCGGATCAGATAGGATTGACCGGATTTATCGTGGATCAATATGACAACAGTACTGAGACTGAAGATTACTATTATTCCAGTCGTCTCACTGCTCCAATTGATACGGCAGCTTTCCAGCAACGGGCAGACAATATCTTTATGTACAGTTCAGGTCCAATTAAAATGGGTCCTGGTGATGTCCGTCGTTTTTCAATTGCCATGCTATTTGGTTATAATATCAACGCAGCCACAGGTGAATACCTGTACGAAGACCCTCATAATACAAGGGACCTCTATGCTACAGCTGAAATTATGCAGGAAATTTATGATGCAGGCTATCGTTTTGTTAAACCACCGAATAAGCCGCGCGTAACAGCTATTCCCGGTGACGGTCAGGTCACACTATATTGGGATGATGGCGCCGAACTTTCAAGAGACCCCCTTTATGGCAAGGATTTTGAGGGATATGCCATTTACCGGGCCACTGATTTTGGCTTTAATGAATCTTTGAATATTACCGATACATATGGGAGTCCATACCTCTGGAATCCAATAGCCAAATTTGATCTGGATAACGGCTTATCAGGCCCTCATGAAGTGGAGCAGATTAAAAATTCCGGGCTTCATTTCGATATGGGTGCTAATTCAGGTCTTGTACACAGCTTTGTGGATAAAAACCTGGTCAATGGTCAGCGATATTTTTATGCGCTCTGTGCTTATGACTCAGGATCAGCTATCGATACGATTCCACCTACTGAGACATCCAAAACAATCCAGGAAGATTTTGCAGGAAATGTCACCCTTGATATAAATACAGCAGTTGTGACACCTCAGGCACCATCAATTGGATATCTGCCTCCACAAATCACTGCAGTAGATGGCAGCGACGAACTACCTGGTACTGGAACCATTGATTTTAAAATCATTGATCCGACGCAAATTCCAGATGGAAGAACCCTGGAACTTCGCTTTCTTGATTCAGGAATGGATGAAATTGATAATGATGGTGATTGGGATTCCTATGCTGACATGGATCAGATAAGGGACAATGGGATATACGTTGATATGATTATCCCGGCCAGCGAGGATAGCATTATCTATTCCAGTACTTTAACTGAAAGAGTTGTACTCGAGGGTCTTGTGGGT
Organism: Fidelibacterota bacterium; assembly: GCA_016784025.1. Classification (GTDB taxonomy): domain Bacteria; phylum Fidelibacterota; class UBA8477; order UBA8477; family JABMPR01; genus JABMPR01. The sequence continues at coordinate 71,884 of JADHVL010000006.1, forward strand.
AACGTTTTTGAGCACAATGGATTTGAGTGGGAAATCAAGACCTGGCTGGAAGGACCTACAATTACAACTGATACAGTAATTATCTATCCAGATGCTTTTGAAATTGGCCCCACCATGGATGTCTGGAACCCAGCCATCGATGGCAGTGTAAATGATGATGTGGGCTCAGATGGCTGTTCTGATGAATATGAGCTTGGTGGTGGCAACTGCTCTGAGGCAATAGTGGCGTCTCCTGGTGATGATCCAAATGGTGATAATTGGGATCCATTGACTAATCCAGATGGAACCGAAGCCAATGGCAAACCAAATGCAGGTGAGCCAGATGTGGATTTAAGAGATTTTCAGGAACTGGTGATGGAAACTGAATCCTTCTCAATCGTTGATGTCACCGATCCAGCAAATGAAATCCCATTCGTTGATACTCAATACGGGATTCATGGAGAGGATTTTAATCAGATAAGCAATGGGATTCAAGTTTTTGTAGAAAATGATACTCTCCAGCTGGACTACAGTCGACTAGGGTGGTCATCTGGAGATTGTATCTGGTCTCCTAATGCCAGAGTATATAGTGGGGGAACACCTGGTATTGCAATGCCTCTTGATTACCGTCTCGAATTCTTTGAAACTGTGGTGGATACCTCACTGAGTCTGGGTGCCTGGACGAGAACTCAATTTCAAATGACCTACAAAATCACAGATGTCCAAACTGGTGAGCGCAGGAATGTAATTGTTACGAGTCCTCAGGATTCAACCTTGCAGCCAACCAGTAAAATCACCCCATTTCAGTACACCAATGAAGAGCAGACAGGGGATGAGATTGGCAGTGATTTGCTACCAACATGGGAATTCACTTTTCAATCACCAATCTCAAAAATTGAGAGTCTCTATCCTCTTGAGGATGGTGTGATGATAGGAACTGCGGGCGAAGGTCTGGCAATTTACAATCAGGATACCAAGGGTTGGAAGTTTTGGAATTTCTCCAATTCAGGTGGTGGTCTATTGTCCAGTGTTGGGATTAAGGACATCGTTTACCATGAAGGCCACTATTGGGTGGCTACCAATCGGGGACCAGCTCTATACGATGGAGAGATATGGAAACACCATCTTCAATTAGAAACTGTTTTTGACGAATGGGAAGATGATAAGAATGCTACACTGGAGAATCCTGATAATACCAAGGATTATGCTGCCTGTGTAGCCATTGATGTTGACAGTGAAGGTGCCATATGGTTGGGTTCTGATACTCATGGTCTGGTCAGGGTGAACACGCGTGGCACTTATTTGACCAGTTTTGATGATATCATTGAATACTACCCTGGACCTGACTCCTTGTCTGATTATTTAGAATCTTTGGCCGATACAGACTTAAATGATATCATGGTGGATGATGATCTCGTTTGGATTGCCACGAATAAGGGTGTTATTTCCTACAATTATGTTGACACAGTTTGGACTCACTATCCCAAAGACAATGTGAATGGGCTCCAGAATGATGATATCTACGCCATTGATAAGTTACCCGAATCTCAAGGTGGAAATCTTGTATTTGGTACTGCAAAGGGTGTGGCTTTCATGGTTGATGATGCCTTTGTTGTGTACACGAAATCTGATAGCACGATTCCTAATAACAAGGTATATAGCTTATTCAATCGTGACACCGATGAATACTACCTGGGAACAGGTACAGGTTATGCGGTAATGGATCTTTCAAATGCATCAAGTGATTTTACATCTGGAATCACATTTGAAATCTTTTCAGCCAGTTGGGGTGATGAAACTATCTATAGTGATAAGAATGTTAAAGCCATCAACTTTTCAGGCGATATAGGATATTTTGGTACAGAAATAGGTGTGGAACAAAGACTCTCTGCCACTGAGTGGAACACCTTTAGTCCCCAACCTGGTGATGTCTTGAATATTTACACCCGTAAGGAATTCAGCTCACGGGATATCTATAGATATGAGACTACTGCAGCAAAAGAGGATGCAGAAAAGGTTGCTAATGAGCTTGGAAAAGTTGCAGTGGTTCCAAATCCTTACGTAGCCGCTGCCATTTGGGAGCAAAAACCCTATCTACAGTCAGGACGAGGAGAGCGTAAGATCTTTTTCATCAATCTCCCAACAGACTGTACAATTCGAATTTACACCATGGCTGGAGAGTTGGTAAAAAAATTGGAACACCATGAGACTGTTTATAACGGCGCTCAATCCTGGGATCTTCTAAATCTGGACAATCTGGAGGTTGCCTACGGTGTTTACATCTACCACGTTGAAACCGATAATGCAGAAACTATCGGCAAATTTGCCGTGATTAAATAAGGAGATTGACCATGTATAAGAAAATGATCATGCTCCTTGTAATTGCAGTTTCAATGAGCTTTGGACAGTACAAAGGTGGTACAACTGCAGCACAATTCCTCAAAATAGGTATTGGTAGCCGTGCAACTGGTATGGGCGAGGCATATGTCGCTATGAGTCAGGATGCCTCTGGACTCTATTGGAATCCGGCTGGTATAGCCCAGGCTGGTGGTGGCGAAATCATGTTCCTCAGAAACAATTGGATTGCCGATGTAGCCATCAATTATCTGGGTGTCATTTTTCCGCTCTATGGTGTTGGAACCGTTGGCATTAGTATCACCTCATTAACAATGGATGATATGCCGGTTACTACTGAGCTGGAACCCAATGGAACTGGTGAGGAATTTACCGCCAGTGATTTAGCCTTGCAAGTGACCCTGGCAAGATCGCTTACGGATAGATTTTCCATTGGATTTAACGGAAAATATATCCAGCAGACCATCTGGCATAGCCGTGCCAGTGCCATGGCGGTTGATGTGGGTACCTTGTTTAGAACCCAGTTTAATGATATGCGTCTCGGCATGAGCATCTCCAATTATGGATCAGGTATGAGAATGTCTGGCCGGGATATTCTTGAGCGCTATGACCCAGCACCTGGCTTTGAAGGCAACAACGATGCTATTCCTGTAGACTATGCTCTGGATGATTGGGATTTACCCCTCATCTTCCGGGTTGGGGTAGCCATGGACGTGATTGAATTGGGTGTGACTAAGTTGACGGTAGCGGTGGATGCCATTCATCCCAATGATAATTATGAATCTATCAACATTGGTACCGAACTGAGCGTGTTGGATAAATACTTTCTTAGAGGAGGTTGGAAATCACCTTTCGTAGAGACCAACACCAGCCTGGCAGCATCCGAGCTGGAAACTCGCGAGGAAGGCTTCACATTTGGTGCAGGATTTGATCTACCAATTTTTGGATCAGCTTCAGGGTTGAGATTTGATTATGCGTATGCCGATTTCGGGCGATTGAATAATGTGCAAAGATTTAATCTGAGTCTGTATTTTTAATGCATTCCCGGATTACCTCTAGCTAGGTAAGAAGTACTCAAGGCACCTTTCCAATCTCCAGGGATTTCGAAGAGGTGCCTTTATTTTTTATATAGGTTGTTAACAGAAACAATTAAGGCGAGACTGGTATGAAAAATCTATGTCGTATATCTCTGATTTTATTGATTGGGGCACAATTTCTCTTTTCAGGGACTTCAGGAAAATTGACGGGTCGGGTGACCGATCAAAGTACAGGTGAAGCCCTTATTGGAGTAAATGTTTTTCTACCAGCCACCGGTCAGGGTGGCGCAACCGATTTAGATGGAAATTTCTACATACTGAACATCGCACCAGGTGAATATCAACTCCGCTGTTCCATGATTGGTTATTCAGAACAGGTCATCGACGGAATTCGGATAATGATTGATTTGACCACAACCCAGGATGTGCAGATGACGCTCAGCATTATTGAGGGAGACGTGGTCACCGTCACGGCAGACCGATCCATGATACAGGCTGATATTACGCATGCACAGGCGAATATAAGTTCTGCCGAATTAGAAGCATTGCCTGTTGAGTCATTCCAGGCTGCAGTCTCACTACAGGCTGGTGTGGTTGTGGATGGTGCTGGAGCCATTCATATCAGGGGCGGACGCTCCTCTGAAGTCGCCTATTTGATCGATGGGATACCTGTGACCAACTCCTATGGTCAGAACATGGGTGTCGGCATCGAAAACAATGCGATTCAGGAACTTCAGGTCATTTCAGGAACATTTAATGCTGAATACGGCCAGGCCATGTCAGGTATTATCAATATTATTACCAAGGATGGAAGCTTGAGTGATTACTCTGGAGAGTTGAGCTACCGTTACGGTCGCTATATCTCAATGGATCCTGAAATATATCTTGGTATCATTCCAGGAGATCTGGCTTTGAAAGATGATATCGATATTTCCAAGGTAGATATTTTCGGTACGAATCCAGATGTTTTTACACCCCAGGGCAGACATGATTTTCAATGGAGTATGAGTGGTCCAGTACCAGGATTGTCAAAGAGTACGTCATTTTTCACCTCTGGAAGATATGAAGATTTAGCTGGTCGCCTGTATGGTGTACGACGTTTTAATACAGATTCATTTTATTGGGATAACACCAATTCCATGCCCATCGAGAATGGTGAATACTTTTCTGACTATATTGATTATGGCGAGGATGGCTGTCCCGATGAATATGAAAATGGGACAGGCGGCTGTGCCAGTGTACCCCTTAATCTTGGTGGTGACCCCAATGGAGACAATTGGGATTTCTATCTCAACCCCAACGGCGGAGAGGGCAATAATATCCGTGATGGAGGTGAATCGGGGAATGGTTTGTGGGATGGTGGCGATCGTGTATATCCGGTTGATCCTGATGTATATCTCGATAATGCCACAGGTACCTGGTATCGTGATGTTGATGGAAATGGAGAATGGAACTCAGATGTAGATACAGATGTCGGTTTTCCACAATTCACCTATGAAGATGTCGATGGCAACGGAGCCTTGAGTGGGGAATGGTATTTTGATGGAGATCAAAACGGTGAATGGACCAATATGCGTGGTGACAACGCCGTGGTACCTCTCTATAGCTCGAAGAGTCTTAATTTACAGGGCAAACTAACACACCGATTCTCACAACAATTGAAACTTTCTTTAAATGTCCTTTATGGAAGTTCCCAAACCTACAACAGCAATGGCTTAAATTGGAAATATACTCCTGAGGGTCGAGCTACTTCCTATGGGACCAATATGAACATCGGTCTGGTGTTGCAGCATACCCTCAGCCCAGAGGCATTTTACAGTGTTAAAGCATCAATCCTGGGAAACTTTGGCCGATCCTATTATGAACCAATTTATGATGTAAACTGGAATCAGCTTTTTATGTCAAACATGTTCAATATCTCAGATTTTGACATGCCCGCTGATACTTCCTATGACACCAACAATCTGGAGGAATATGAGAATGACAATAACATTCTGGATGCCTCAATCGGTCAGAAATTTAATTTAGGTGGAATATCAAAATATCATCTTTATCGAATGACTCGCAGCCAGCTCATCAAATTTGATATGACCAATCAGGTAAATAATATGCACCAGCTTCAGGGTGGTCTTGAATACAAATATACCAGCATTTTCCGTAGGGATTTTTCCATTATTTATGATCCTGCAGAAGGCTATTCCACCCCTCAAATCCTAACCCCAAATGTGAGTCCCTCAACACCAACTTACAGTGAGATGATTAAACATCCGTCTGAGTTTGCAGTCTATCTCCAGGATAAAATTGAAGTGGTTGATATGATTGTTAACGCAGGAATTCGATACGAAATATTTGATCCCGATGGTGTGACACCCTCAGATCCTGCAGATCCCAACCCCAGGTCTCCGCTAAAATTGATCAACAGATTCCATGATACAGATGGAGATGGTCAGATTTCAGAGGAAGAAGCAATAGATACCAATGCTAAAACCCTGGAAGATCGCATGGAGTACTGGTTCAAGGAAGCCTCAAAGAAGGTTCAGTTCAGCCCACGACTTGCTATGGCTTATCCCATCACAGATAAAGGTGTGTTGCATTTCTCCTATGGTCATTTTTTCCAAATTCCAAGTTACACCTATCTCTATATAAACCCTGATTTCGAAGTTCCGGCAGGTGGAAGCATTGCTTCTGCCACCATGGGTAATGCTGACCTGGAACCTCAAAAGACCGTTCAATACGAGGTCGGATTTCAACAGCAATTTGGCCAGGATATTGGTGTGGATGTGACAGGGTTTTACAAGGACATCAGCAATTTATTGGGTTCCAAGATTGTCACTACCTATACCAATGAAGTTTACGGCGTATACGTCAACCGAGATTATGGAAATGTAAAGGGTATTACTGTCTCCGTGACAAAAAGACTCTCACAAGGCTTCTCAGCCAACATAGACTACACCTACAGTGTTGCCGAAGGTAATGCGTCAGATCCAAGATCAGCATTTTGGGATGCTCAGAATAATCGTGATTCAGAAAAACAATTGGTTTACCTGGACTGGGATCAGCGCCACACACTCAATGGTTCTGTATTGTTCAAACTACCCTATAAAGTCAACCTCAGCTTCATTGGTGAGTATGGGTCAGGCTTGCCCTATACACCCACTTCTTTAAATCTGGTAGGAGGGAGCTTTGAAAATAGTGGCCGTCGACCGACCAAAATCAATGTTGATATGAGAATCTCTAAGAAATTCGCAATGCTTGGAAGAGAAATAGGGTTTACAGCCAACGTTTATAACCTTCTCGATATTCGAAATGAGGTCTCAGTTTATTCAGATACGGGTCGTTCGGGTTATTCACTTATTCCGACTTATACCACTCAGGATCCTGGCTGGAATTACAATACACTTGAAGAATATCTAAACAGACCGAGCTACTATTCGTCTCCAAGACAGATTCGAATCGGTATCTCAACCTCATTATGAGTCAAGGGCTAGCAATGAAAATCAATAAGACTTTAGTACAGATGATGATCTTCCTGGTAGTTCCTTTTGTCCTGGAAGCGGCGAGCTCAGACAAAAATATCCATCCCAAACCTCAAAATATGAGAAAAGTGGGTGCTCTCGGTACAGATGCCAACGGACATGGAAATCGCAGGCTCGGTGTTCACAACGGAAATAAAATTCTCACCAGATTTACAAATTATGGCTCTATTGCTGATTGGAGAAACTCTCCAGGACGATATGATTGTGGAATCTATCCCATTGGTAGCGGTCGTTCGTATCTCGCGGAATTCTCACCTCTCGTGGCGGCAGAAACTCCAAATGCAAATGGTGCCCCACTTCATATTCTCAGTGAAGGTATGCCTTCAAGCTCTATAGATAAACCTACCTCAGATGACTATCTCTGGCAGTTTGAACCAATACTGGGTTATGCAAATACCAATGATTCACTCATCGCAATGAGTGACGATAGTCTTTCCTGGCCTGATAGCTGGGCAAATTTGCCTGCTGATTGGGACAATAGATGGGCAGGTCAGTACGGTCAATACAGTCGTGCAGATCAGGAAAGCTATTTCCATATGGATGATTTCAATAATGATGAGTTTAAACATTACCCAGTCTTAGTCGATGATTCGTTGCATACGGGAAGCATTGTACAATTGGCGAACTCTGATTCGAACAATTTTGCTGTACTCACCGATATGAATACAACCTTCAATGGTCTGGTCCGTGATGTTGCACGATCCGAAGCAATTGATGTTCGAGACGGAAGACGCCCCGATGTCATCAATGTGCTTGATGATAAGTGGTATGAAATTGAAGTTATCTTAAATGATCATCAGATCCTGATAAAAACCTTTGCTGGTCGTGCCAATACCTCAGAACAAGACATGGATTATTACATTTATGATGGCCTCAAAAGAGGTCTGGGCGTCGATGTCTCTGCCAGAGGGTATCAATGGGCGCATCCTGCTGCAGAAGATATCCTCATTTTCACCTACTGGATTCAGAATATCAGTTCATGGGATTATCAAAAATTCATCTTCGGGATGTATGGAGATGCAGATGTAGGTGATGATGGAGATCAACGGGATGATGATGCCTGGTTTGACACAGTCAATGATATTGTGTATCAGTGGGATCATGACCTGTGGACAGTAAATGATGGTGGATACGTCCCAGCTTATTTTGGTTGGAAATACCTCGAATCACCTGGAAATCCTCTGGATGACAGGGATAATGACGAAGACGGAATGATTGATGAAAGTCAGGATGATGGTATTGACAATGATGGTGATTGGGATCCCTACGTGGATGATACAGGTTCTGATGGTGTGGGCCCCAATTTCGGTGAATATCTTGGACCTGATGCAGATGGAACTGAAGGAAATGGCATTCCAGACGCAGGTGAACCAAATTTTGAGTATACTGACAATGATGAATCCGATCAGATTGGTCTCACAAGTTTTACCGCTGGCCCTTATCCTGGTATTGATCTTACCCGTGATGCCAATGCATGGGAGCAATTATCACCAGGATCATTCACAGACATATCTCAAACAGTTGATCTAACCTTCATGTATGGATCGGCTTATTTTGAGCTACCACAGCAAGAGGAACGCAAATTTGCAGTAGCACTCATTTTTGGTAATGATTATGAAGATATCTTGCGCAACTCGGAGACCATGCAACAGATATACAACAGTGACTATAATTTCGCCAAACCACCAAATCTCCCCAAACTTACTGTGGTTCCCGGGGATGCAAAAGTCACATTATACTGGGATGATAAGGCTGAATTCAGTCTGGATCCTATATATGGTTTCGATTTTGAAGGGTATCGGATATATCGTGCCACTGATCCCGCCTTTAATGAGATATGGAATATTACCGATACCTATGGCAATCAGACCTTTAACAAACCAATTGCCCAGTTTGACAAAGCAGATGGCCTGGAGGGTCCCCATCCATATGGCCTGAATGGTATTCATCTCGATATGGGAACTGATACAGGGTTGAGACATTCATGGACAGATACGACCGTTAACAACGGTCAAACATACTATTATGCTGTTGTAGCATATGATTATGGGTTTGACTATGATTTTTATGACCGTGGTATTTCAGATGTGGATCTAAGACCACCCATCACTCCTTCTGAGTGTACCAAGAAGATCGAGATCAATGCTTCCGGTATTCCTGTTAAATTTGGGATCAATACTGCAGTTGCAGTACCAAATGCACCAGCAATGGCATATATACCACCCGAAATTGTCGCTGATGCAGCCACCACCCTTGGAACAGGATCTCTAGAAATAGAGGTTGTTGATCCTTCAAAGATTAGAAATATGGATCAGTACCAAATCACATTTCGCGATTGGTCTGAAGACGGAATCGACAATGACTTTGATTGGCGCACCTGGACCGATGATTCCACTACCATTGTGCTGAGCACAACCTTAGAGATGCTCATTCCACCAAATTCTGATACTTTGGTGTTCACACTCCCCGGTGCCCATCTATTTCAGGGAATAACCGCCAGTACCAGCAGTTTTATCTTTAATGGATTCAATTTTATTACCACCTTTGTGGACACACAAACCGTCACAGAGGGCGATTCAACCTATCTCCAATATTTTGTAGAAATCCCAGATACTACCTTCACATTGTTCCCCACATTGGGTTTATGGGATGGTTGGGAAGAAATATACGATGATATTGGTTCAGATGGGTGTAATGACGAATTCGAAACGGGAGACCCACTAAATCCTTGTTCTGAAATCGAGTTGAATCTTGGTGATGATCCAAATCAGGACAATTGGAATGAGTCCACAAATCCCAATGGGACGCAGGCTAACGCCAGGCCAGATACCGGCGAGCCACATTTTGACGCCAATGATGTGGATGAGATTCCACGTCGTACAAGCTCCTATCAGCTAACAAACCTTTCAACTGGAAATATTTTACTTTCTGATCAAAGTAGTTTTTCTGGTGAAGGCCGAGGAATGGTTACTGAGGGGTTCAAGGTGAATGTAACCAATGATATCATTGGATTAAATGAGGCTGAAACAGGCTGGATGCGCTCGGGATTGAATTATGAAATCAATTTATATGCAGAAAAACACAATAATGTTGATCTCAAATTAGTCCCCTTCGACTATCTGTTAACTATCAACCCCACTGTCACGGATACTTCAATGTTCCTGAATAAACGTATGGCATTCAGTATTCAAGATCTTACCAATGATCTACCGGTTGGAATAATAGCTCAGACCCTTGCCGATACAACCCTTAGACCAGGTTCTGTGATTTATCCCACCATCCAGGCAGGGGGTGAAGATCGTGTGACCTGGAAAATGGTGAGTCAGTCCAAAGTTGGCAATGTGAACCGCATTGCTCAATGGGATGATTTTACTGTATTTGCCACATCAAGTCAGGGGTTAGGCCTCTATGATGGAGAAAGCTGGGGCAATATAAAATTGGAGGCAGGTCTAATTACCACCAACATTCTTGATATTGCCTATGACAATGCTGGCAGGATTATGCTGGGCTCTACAGGTGGACTAAGCGTCCACAACCAGTACGGCTGGGAAAACTTCGAAATCGATCTGATTGTTGCTGCAGGTGGTACTGAGGAAGAAAAATTTGATTTCCTCAGTTTTGACAAAGTTCTCGAAGATGAGGATGGAATCCTCTGGTCAATTTCTGACAAAGGAATTTTTCGTTGGGATTGGCACCGTAGCCAGATTGCCGAGGTGTGGGGTGAGGACGATATCACTTATTTGAACTTTTTTAGTGGCGAATTTAATATAGTAGGTGGAGACACACTGGTAACTGGTGTGTTGCAGGATGAATCCACAGCCATGCTTGCCCTTGATAATGGAACCATCGTGGTGGGTACTCAATCAGAAGGTATAGAGTTTTATCAACCGGCAGATAGTAGTTTCTGGTATCTGAACAAGGATAATTCAGCAATACCCACAGATAAGATCATTTCCCTGGCTACCAATCAGACCGATCTCTTTATAGGGACCAAAGATAGGGGTCTGGTTATCTATAACTTTGCCATGGACAGTATTACCTACTCAAATAGAGACAGTTTACTGGACAGAAAGGTCAACGATATCTTGCTGGGTACAGATGGAAAGGTTCATCTTGTTACCAAGAAAGGCTATAACGTTATTGACTTTAACGAAGTGGACACCGTCTATTCTGCCTTTACAAAAGAGAATGTTGCAGCATTTGGCACGGACCTCCTGCAGTGTATTAATCAAACTGACGATGGAGCTATCTGGATTGGTACAGAAAATTCAGTAGCAAGATTGAAAGATGGTGTTTGGGAGAATTGGGCTCCAGAGCCTGGTGATCAGTTCATTGTCAAGTCCAGAAAACCATTCTCTGCACATGATGTTCTGACTTTCTCAGCAACGGGTGGTGATATCGATGTGGTTGCACCTTCAAGTCTCCTGGAGGATATCTCTGTCGTGCCCAATCCCTACGTAGTTACAGCCTCGTGGGAACCGCAGCATCTTTATGATTCTGGCAGGGGAATTCGTAAAATCGATTTCATTAACTTACCTCCGGAATGTACCATCAGTATTTACACTATCAGCGGTAAGTTCGTCAATTCCATCCAGCACAACTCTGAAATATGGGATGGGGCTGAATCCTGGAATCTCCTCTCCAGAGATGGTTTGGAGATAGCCTACGGCGTTTATCTATATCATATAGATGCGCCGGGGATTGGTAGTCATGTTAGCAAATTCGCAGTGATTAAGTAGGAGGTTGATATGAAACTATCAAGAAACTCATTTCGTATAGCAATCATCTTCCTCTTAATGGCTACTACAGCACAAGCTGTCTCAAAACGAGGGAGCACAGCCGCTTCCTTCCTGGAAATTGGGATTGGAGCCCGGGGAACCTCAATGGGCAATGCTTATGTAGCCGTAGTGGATGATGTTCATTCTCTATATTGGAATCCAGCTGGGTTGGCACTGATGAACAAGAGTGAGGTGAGCTTTATACAGACCAATTGGTTGGCAGGCATTGGCTTTAACAATGTTTCTGCAGCCTTCCCCATGGGGAATCTGGGAACTTTTGGTGTCGCCTTGACCAGCATTTCTATCGAAGAAATGGATGTCACCACCGTAGATCAGCCAGATGGCACTGGAGAACGTTTTGGCGCATCAGATCTATCTGCAACTCTGGGGTGGGGTAGAAAATTCACGGATCGATTCACCTTTGGTGCTAATGTGAAATATATCGAAGAGCGAATATGGCATATGAAAGCCAGCTCTGTAGCTGTGGATCTCGGTACTACATTTAAAACACAGTTCAGAGATCTGAGAGTAGGTATGAGTGTTTCCAACTTTGGTGGAAAAATGCAGTTGAAGGGGGATGATACCTTGATCGAGGTTGATGTTGCTCCAGACCAGGAAGGTAACAACTCCCGTATCAATGCACACCTTGATACGGACTACTGGTCACTCCCTCTGACTTTTAGAGTCGGACTGGCGGCAGATGTACTGAAAATTCCCCACGGAAAACTCACTCTGGCCGTTGATGCTGCTCATCCCAACAATTATTCAGAAAGTATTAGCGTCGGAGGAGAGTTCAACCTTATGGATTTAGCCTTCCTTAGAGCTGGTCAGACTTTCTATCTCGATGATGTGGATGAAGATGGAAACACGCTTTCTCCAGAAGGCTTTAATGTTGGTGGGGGAGTGAATTTCCTCATAGCCCGGAACCTGCGCTTCAAGTTGGATTTGGCCTATGGTGATTGGGGAATATTAAACGATACACGTCGCTTTAGTATAAGTTTGGAATTTTAACCACGGTTTCTCATATTCTGATTAGTCGATTTTGAAGGAAAGAAGGAAGCCAATGAAGTTATATAGTAAGTCCATTTTAGTTCTACTGATACTGCTCGCCGGGTTGTTGCCTGCATCTCAGGTGGATCAAATAATTGAAATCAATGATGCAGCAGAATCTTGGATTTCAAAAGATGGACGACCCTTGTACTATACTTCAAGTAGTTCACAGTATATGATTGATAATCAGACTGTTAGAAGAATCCCCGCCTATAATCCAAATGCCGCTATTAGTCTGTCACCAAATGGGGAGTATCGTCTTTTTTCCTTGCTTCAGGATCTCGGAGAAATAAAAAACAACCAACGTTATTCAGATTATTTTGTGCTGAATAATCACTCCGAATTGCTTTATGCAGTCAATCGCGGCTCGGATTCTGATCTCAAGCCCCTGGTAGCTGCCATATCTGATAATGGAATACTCGCACTTGTAGATCCAGTAAAAGCCCTGATCTATTTCTATGAATCTGGAAACCTCATCGCTGAAGGACAGCTGTATGAGGATGATGGAGAGATGAGTATGGAGCGCAATGTTCTCATGCAGTGGGTAGGGGATCAATGCTACATTTTGCTTGAGCGCCCAGGTTTTAATGGTGGCAGTGCAGGAAAATCCCTTTTTATTCGCGTAAATAGCGATGGTCGTGGGCAAATAACATCCTATCTACCCTTCACCTATTTGCAGAAATTGGTATTTCAAAATCAGCGTTTTTTTGTAAGCGGATATGACTACTCCGCTGCTGATCAAGAGATGAAACCCATGATTGCAGAACTTAGAGGTGATGGAAAGATGCTCTGGAATAATGAGAATTTTGGCCATGAGCTAAAGGTATCCGCCAATGGACAATATCTTGCCGTGCTCAGTAGCCATGAATTCATACAATTGTTTGATCTAAACTCAAAGAGAGTTGAAAAGATACGATTTGACAATAATAATAGAGTGTGTTTAGGTCTGTCAGTCAATAACCAGGGCCAGGTTGCTGTGATTCGTGTTGCTGCCGATTTCTTTGCAAAAAGAAACACCCATTTCTCACAAATCTTTTTTCCCCAATCAAAAGAGAACACAGACGTTCAAATCGATCCTCGTTTTCCCAAGTTGTTTCAAATTCAAAATGACGGTGACCGATTTTTCATAGGAACCAACTATGAATGGCTAGAGATCAGCCAGTAATGCCCCTTAAACTCATCCTTTTTCTTTTTCCTCTGGGCTTGCTGGCCCAGATAAACAACTTCCCCTGGCCCATGGCGCCTATGGATCAACAGCATCGCATCTCTGCCACCTTTGATGAATGTCGTGAGGACCGAGATCATTTTCACAATGGTACTGACATGCCTCTAGCACCCGGTGAGAATGCCCTGAGCATTATGGCCGGGACGGTTTCAGGTATTGGGTCTGACTGGATCAGAGTGGAGGATTTCGCCTATGTCCATGTCATCCCTTTAGCAGGGCTTCAGGTGGGAAACACAGTGGCACAGGGGGCTGTGGTCGGGCACACAGACAGTTATGCCCACATTCATCTCAATTATGGTGGTGGCGCTAGTGGACACCCCACCGGCAATCCACTTTTACCTGGGAAAATCACTCCTTTTGTGGATCCCTACCATCCACGATCTCCAATAATTCAATTTGTAAGAGATGGTACATCAACTCCTTTCCCTGGCCAAACACTTAGTGGTCAGGTTGACATCATTGCACAGGCTGCGGATACCACTGACCTCTTATCCACCATTGATATGAATAATGGGATTTATACCATAGGGTGGGCATTGTACTCGTCGGATACCTCTGAGGTGCTACGAGGGCCTCATTTTTGGTTTGAGGCTGATGAATTATACTCAAATTCGAATATCAATCGGGTGTATGCTCCTGGATCCTCCACCAGTATCTATCGATACATCGTTACCAACCGCATCACTTCAAACGACTATCTCGATTGTAATCTTTACGAGCCAGGTCCCTATGTCATATCTGTGATGAGCTCTGATACCCGCAACAATTGGGATACGACCTATGTCCGAGTACAACTCAGCGATGTAGATCTCCTGCCTCCGGGACAGCCGAACTTTACCTATATCGGACCCAATGCTGATGGACAATTACAGTTGGAATGGGAAGCCCCTGATGATCCAGATCTGGGAGGTTATGTCCTGGAATTCTCTTTTAATGGCACAACCTGGAGTTCCAATCATGGTCCCGATGTCCTCACATCAGATTTAACCAGTTTTACTGTTGAGGGATTTCCAGAAAACTCCTACATTCAATTTCGCATGAGAGCAGTCGATACGGCGCCAATACCAAATCATAGTCCATATTCTGATACTTATGGCGTCCGTCTAAATAGTACTCAACCAACCCTCCTTATTGTTGATGGTTTTGATCGCACTGATGGGTCATGGACCTCTACTCAACATGATTTCGCAACCTATTACTCCCAGGCTATTGTGAATAGTGGCTCAGAAGCAGCCATAGCAACTGTGAGCAATGAATGGGTAACAACAGCTCAAAATCTCGATGATTACTCCCATGTGTTCTGGTTTATAGGTGATGATAGCAGGACCTCAGAAACATTTAGCGCTTCAGAGCAGAATGTTATCTCCGCGTATTTGTCTGGGGGTGGGAACTTATTCGCATCAGGTGCTGAAATTGGCTATGACCTCAGTGCAGGCTCACCTGCTGATATGCAATTTATGAATCAGGTACTCCATCTGAATTACGACGGAGACAACGCCAATGACACCCATGTTGATGGTGTACCCAACTACTTCCAGGGGATCAGCTTTGATTATGGCAGCAGCCCGTATATCGAAGATTGGCCAGATTATTTTACACCCAGCTCCGGGGGTGAGGTCGCACTGAGATATGGAAATGCTTTGACTGCCGGCATTAGTTACCGGGACGACAATTCAGCAACTTTTACCATGGGCCTGGCCTTTGAAACCATTGATACAGAGACTCAACGAGCCGATTTGATAGGTCGCGTTCTGGCCTACTTTAACAGAACAACCGATATCATAGACATTCAAATTCCTGAGCAAATGTCCATATCCCGAGCATATCCAAACCCATTTAACGCCTCTGTCACTATCGAGTATCATTTAGACCAATATGCTGATGGTCAATTACTCATTTACGATTTACGAGGAGCTCTGATTGTAGACAAAGATTTGGTGAATAATTCACCTGGCACTTATCAGTGGACCTGGAATGCTGAAAATAAAACCGGACGGAGTTTTCCAAGTGGCGCTTATTTTGTGCAGTTACTCCAGGGTGAAGCTCGCAGTGAGACATATAAAGTGGTTTTACTGAAATAGGTGAATGGTGAAAAATAAGTATCTGATAATATTTTTAGGATTGCTGCAAATTGCCAGAGCTGATATCCTGCATATTGAGCCCTATGCACAATGGACCTTTGACACCCCGCTGGAGCAGGTCATTTTTAGATCAGGTACCAGTGGTTTCCCGATCATGTATACTGTCACAGAGAATCAGATTTCCTATTACGACAGTCTGGGCAACCATGTCATCCAAATTGCCCGCACATCAAATGATGTGTTTAAAATAAATCGGGATCTCTCAAGCTTTATGTTGATTCAAGAAAATGAATCCATCGAGATTTCCAAACCACAAAGACTTTACTCCTTTCAAGTGTATGACTCTCAAGGTAATCCAAAATACACCTTGGTTCATGGTGTTCCCCTGGGTGGGGGAGAACTCAATTCAAGTCTCACCAATCATGGCAGTATTCTGCTATCACAGGAGGATCAACCCTGGATTCTTGAATTGAGCAATGAGGACACTCTGCTCTTTTTGGAGAATGTGGTACCTGGTGATCAGGGCAATTGTGAATTAACCCTTGTCATGGATAAATTGATCAACCGCAATGAATTCATCACCGCTTCTTCTTGCGTGACACGTTCCCAGCCCGACTCGACTGCATCCATCGATATTCATCTATGGAATCATAACAAACTTTTGAGTGACCCTGTTAGTGTTCCAGGTAGGCTAGTGGGGCTTGAGGCTATGCCAGGTACAGATTACTACTTTCTAGAGATTCATGATGGTTATGAGTCAAGCCTGACGCTATTTAACCGAGATAGAATGATGGGTCAATTCCCCTGGAAGACCTGGGAAATTAACTCGCTTGGACGTGAAGCAGCCTTTATCATTTCAGAAAAAGATTTGAATGTGGTTAATCTGGGAGATGCTACCCTAATTTCCAGTTACCATCCTATTGATATATCCACAATAAGTGATGCAGACTATCTGCCTCTCTGGGGTTTGTTTCTTTATATTCGCTATGAAGCATTCTTCACAGAAAATGGTGTGCAGGCTTACCGCAATTTCGAACTGGAAGGTGTGAGTAAAACCGGACAGATCGCCCACCGTAGCTCATTTGGGAGCTGGACAACTACATTACCAAAATTATCTCAAATTGGAAAAGATCTATTTGCAATTCATATGCACAATGCTGTTCTTTTGTATCGTGTTGAATTGGAAAAGAAATAGGTTTTTTTCAGAATCAACTAAAACAAAATCAGGAGTGTAACTTGAAAATAAAGTTTTATATATTATTGGTGCTAAGCATGGCAATTTTGAGCTGTAGTACCCAGCAGGAAACCATGGTTGAAGAAAAGCCATTTGGTCTTTCTAATGTGGAACAATTGACATTCAAAGGTGACAACGGGGAAGCATATTGGGGTCCCCAGGGCCAGCAGATTATCTTCCAGAGTAAGCGTGATGGTAATGGTTGTGATAAAATCTACATCATGAATGCAGATGGCAGCGAACAGCACATGGTGAGTCCTGACCTTGGCGCAAATACCTGTTCCTATTTTAGCATGGAAAAGGATAGAATTATTTTTGCCTCTACCTTTGGTGTCGTGGACAGTTGTCCACCCCGACCTAAACCACAGGGGAATAAATACCTCTGGCCACTTTTCCCCTATGATATCTATTCAGCCAATCCAGATGGATCTGATCTGGTACGAATCAGGGAAAATGCAGGTTATGATGCTGAGCCCACGGTTTCCTTTCTCACAGGTAAAGTGATTTTTACCTCTGAAGTAGATGATGATCTAGAATTATTCACCATGAACATGGATGGATCTGATGTCCAGAGAGTCACCAATCACCTAGGTTATGATGGTGGACCCTATTTTAGCCCCGATGCAAAAAAGATTGTCTGGCGCGCCTGGTATCCAGAAAATGCCGAAGACACCTTGCGCTGGCAGGAAAATATGTCTTTAGATCAGGTTGAAGCCGTGCCGCTATCCATTTATACCATGGATGTAGATGGTCAGAATAAGGTACGATTGACCAACAATGGCGCCACCAACTGGGCTCCATCCTGGCATCCTGATGGCAAGCATGTAGTCTTCTCATCCAACATGGATGACTGGAATGAAGAAGCCGCTGCCTATGGTCATAACTTTGAGCTATATATGATAGCTATTGATGGTACAGGACTAAAACGCCTGACAAACAATACCTTCTTCGATAGTTTCCCCATGTTTAGCCCTGATGGAAAATTTATGGCTTTTGCTTCCAATCGTGATGCTGATAATCCAAGAGCGACTCATATTTTTAAAGCAGAATGGAACGACTAACTAGCGACCACCAAATTTCGAATCCTTTCCAAGCGCGGATTCGAAACGAAGTAAGACGAGAGCGAAGCTCGATGTCAATCCGCGCCTGGAATAGCATTAATTCGTGCTTTGGATAAAACATGAATAAACTCCTCCTCACATATTTGCCCTATGGTGCCATTGATCTTTTACTTGGTATTGCCATCATTAGTGAATTGGTCAATAAACGTTATGATCTGCTCTGGGCCAATCTGCCAATATTGATCTGGGGTTTGGTTTCACTCAATAAACAAGTCAGAAGAATGCAAGATGATCTGGTTGATTGAAATCAGCATCATCCTGGTGACTGTCATTCTGGTGATCCACGCCAGAACTGTTTACAATTTATCATTTGTGAAAGTTCTCTGGATATCTGGGATGATTTTGGGATTTCTCAGAGAATATGCACTCAGTGAAATCATGAAAATCTATAGTTATGGGGACTTCCACATCACCCTCTTTGGCTTACCCCTCATTTATATGCTCTTCTGGACGAATATCGCCTATATAGGGTTAATCTGGAGCAATAATTTTCTGGAACGTGAATATCTGAAAGCCAAACCATTTGATTATCATTTGCCGCTCATATTTCTAACCATGGTTTTAATCGCTTTTTTCTTTGAAGCACTGCTCTCACAATATGGTCTACTCATCTGGAACCTTGACTCCAGTTCAAAGTTGTGGGGAAACACACCGATCCTGGCACCTTTTGCCTATGGATGGACCTCAGTATTATTTATAAAAAGTTTGAAATTACTTTCCAGAGAGCCTGAACAAAATTGGCAAGTGCTCGTTCTTAAACTCAGCCTGGCTCAACCCTTGGTGGTTCTAATTCTTGCAGGTATGCTGCTCTTGTCAAACCTGGCGATTATTCTTGTTTTTTCCTGATTGACAGAGGTTGAGAGGAGAATTACATTAGCCCGCTTTTTCAAGTCATGGCGAAGCTACAGTAAGTAGCGAAGTCAGAGATGCCCGGGTGGCGGAATTGGTAGACGCGCTAGGTTCAGGTCCTAGTGTACTCTTTTGTACGTGCTGGTTCGACTCCAGTCTCGGGCACTTCCAGTTAAAAGTTAAAAATGAAAAGTTAAAAGTTGCCATCGCAGAGATGTGGTGGTTTTTTTTGTCCTTCCTCAAAAGGATCAATGGATCGTCATCCCGAGCGGAGTCGAGGGATATCATCACTTCGTCAAATGTTGAGGCCCCTCGACTCCGCTCGGGGAGACGAAACCCCGGGCACATGGAGACAATTCTCAATTGCCATTCGAAGGGAAGGATAATGGGTCTATCCATCGTAGCCGTAGACGCAGATAGACCTGGCCGGCGTAGCTCAGAGAGTGGGGAGGGTTCTCGGGCACTTCTAAAAAAAGTTAAAAATGAAAAGTTAAAAATGAAAAGTTAAAAGTTGCCATCACCACAGCTTAATGGCTTTTTTGTATAGAGGAGTCGAACTAATTGAACCTGTCATAGTCGTAGCGTCTTCCTGAGGCTCTCGAAGGATGGAGCGGATCACATTCATGATCTTGTGAAGCGCACAACAAAATAATCATTTAATTTCTGCAAACACCTGACGTCCGAACAATCAGCTTCAATCCTGAGAAGTTCTCATTAGCTTATGTGCAATCTATTGAGGAGTATAGTAGCAGATGGTTCACTATGAGCAGCTTGAGAACACCATAGCAATTGAATTTGGCAAACAGTTCATCTCATTTATAACTGGTGAACATAATGACCGTCGTATTTCTCTGAAATATCACTTTAATGAAACAAGTGGGTCAGTCTATGCTGAGGTCAAGTTTGGGAAACTGGCACAGGGACCACCAGGGCACACACATGGTGGCGCTATCTCAGCAGTCTTTGATGAGCTTATGGGTGCTTGCTGTTGGGTGAATGGTTATCCTGCCATGACAGCCCAATACACAACCCGCTTCTTCAAACCATTACCTCTCGAAAAGGATGTGTTGTATTGTGCCAAAATTAAAATCATTGATGGCAATAAAATAAACCTTAGAGCAAAATTGATTGATGAAACCAAAACTAAATATGCCAGTGCACGTGGACTTTTTATCCTCCAGGATATGGAAAAGTTTAAACAAATGAATTTGGAGACAGGTGATAAAGTGCCATCACTGGCCTAGACACACCAATATTGAGATGACGAGAAAAGGAGTACATCATGGCTTGGACATTTAAATTTGATCTGGATAAATATGAAATTGAGGACCTCAAAATCGTCCTGGAAAAACTGAAAAAGAAAGACGTGCGCAAAGTTGAAGTCGCTGTAAATGGAGATGTCAGAAAATTGGCAACCAATATGTTGAAGGCCGTTTATGATCAGGAAGATTTTTTTAAGGATGAACGTTGGTAAATCGAATCTTTTCATGAAACATCTATCTTGAAAAACATGAATCCAAAAATATTCCTGCCTGTTCTGCTGTTCCTCCTGTGCTTTGGAATATCCTATGTATTCATCATGGATATTGAAACTCCCATACCTGAACCAACACCCAAAGCTGATAAGAAGACAGAGACTATCTATTTTGGTGTGATTTCCAGGTATTCTCCCAGATCCATAGTGAGTGGCTACCAACCATTAATGGAATACCTCACAAACAATACACCATACAATTTCAAGTTGAAACTTAGCCGTAATTATTTAGAGACCGTTGACCAATTGGCAGGTGGTCGTATTGATTTCGCATCACTTGGGAATTATACCTACATCCATGCCCATAAGAATCATGGGGTTCGGTGTATTGCAATGCCCATTAATGACGATGGTAATATTGAAAATTATGATGATATCATCGTTCCCCAAAATTCAGATATTGAAAACCTCGTAGAACTAGCAGGTAAATCCTTTGCCTTCGCCTCAAAGCAATCATTCAGTTCCTGGATGGGTATCTGGATGTTGAAACAAGCCGGCGTAGAATTATCAGATTTATCACACTACGAAAATTTGAGTTATCATGATCTGGTGGCTGAAAAAGTCCTCAGAGGCGATTTCGATGCGGGGATGGTTAAATCTGTTGTTGCTCAATCCTATGAAGAATCGGGAATTCGGATCCTGGCCAGGTCACCAGCCATTCCCAGTGTCCCTCTCGTTGCAGCTTCCCATGTTGATACCTCTCGTATTCGCATTGTTCAAGCAGCCCTCCTAAAACTGAGCTCACTAATAGAGAATGGTGATATATCTACTTCTGGATGGGATACTGAAGTAGCAAATGGATTTGTGGCAGGTCATGATAGCCTCTTTACTTTTCCCAGGCAGCTCTTAGATGATATAGAACAAGAGATGTGATGAAACCAATTAACAGCATCCATGATAAACTGGTGATCAGGATTGGGTTAAGCCTCTCCATTGTCCTCCTCATACTTTTCTTTGCCATCATGACTTCGCAAAAAGAAGCTATTATTGCCAAGCATCGAACTGTTGCTACAACCATGGTTCAAACTGCCATCATTCCCATTAATGATGCTCTCTATCTCGCTGGCTCAGAAAACGATGATTTTTTACAATCATTTCTCAAAAATTTTGTACTGGAATATCAGGATGAGATCAAGTTTGCGCTCATCCTCGGTGAAGGAGGGCGGGTAATTGCCCACTCTGATATTTCACAGATAAATGAGATATACAGTGACGTTTACAGTAATTCTGCCCTTGAGTCTCTGGATCCCCAATTTCACATCTACAGGGACAACCAATTCGGCGGGGTAATGGAAATATCTGCTCCCCTTGGTTTAATCACACTTTCACACGGTGCAGTGAGATTGGGTCTCGATTCTAAGCCCCTGGAAAGTGAACTCCGCAGCACCATGCTCTTTATCATTGGTATGATTCTACTCACCCTGGTGCTTGTAATATTTATTGTCTTAAGAATTAGTCGAAGTGTTACACGGGGATTGAGACATACTGCTGAAGCCATTGATGCCATTGATTTTCAAACTTCAGAGCCACTGGAGCTCCTTGAGACTGACGATGAAATTGGGTTATTAAATGACCGCTTTAAACGTCTTCAAGAGCGTCTTATCAATACCCGATCCAGCATGGAAATAACCAATAAAAATCTGGTGCAAACCGAAAAACTGGCTGCTATGGGGCGTATGGCTGCTGGTGTGGCGCATGAGATCAATAATCCACTTATGGGTTTAAAGAATTGTCTTCATTTATTACACATCGATCCGGAGAATCAGGCCGATCATATTCGTCTTCTAAAAGATGGATTTGATCGTATTGAGATTATTGTGTCCCGTTTGCTGGAAGGTGCCCGAAAAAAAACCGGCACCATTAAAGACTATGATTTTAACAGAAGTGTGAGAGATGTTCTGAATCTGGTAGGGCATCGACTTTCCAAAGAGAAGATTATCACTCAGGTACACTTGAACGACACAATCCCACCTGTCTATAATAATAAATCGGGATTTGAAGAGGCTCTTTTAAATATCTGCATGAATGCACTTGATGCCATTGGCAGCGTGGGAACCATCCACCTGGAAACAGAAATCAGGGGCAGCAATGTCGCCGTTATTGTTGGTGATTCTGGTCCGGGAATTGCCAGCGAAGAAAGGTCAAGAATGTTTGAACCCTTTGTCACCTCAAAAGAAGTAGGGAAAGGGACCGGGTTGGGATTGTATGTATCACGGGAGATTATTGGGGCTATGGGTGGAGAAATAAGCTACTCAACCAGTGATCTCGGGGGAGCAGAATTTACCATTGAACTCCCAATCCGAATTGAGATCGATGAGGAAATGGAATAAGATGTTGAAAATATTACTGGTTGAAGATGAACGTATAAATCGAATTACCCTACAGAAGTTACTGGAGCACGCTGGTTATGCCGTAACCGCAGTAGAGGACGGGACTGCGGGTCTGGAGGCCGTTCAAACTGAAAGCTGGGACGTAGTCCTCACTGACTATCGACTCCCCGGTGCTGACGGTCTGGAGATCCTTGAGGAAGTCAAACGAATTTCACCTGATACTCAAGTATTAATCATGACTGCGTTTGCCACAGTTGAAAATGCGCTTTCCGCCTTGAAGAAGGGTGCCTTTGACTATCTCACAAAACCTTTTGACCCTGATGAATTATTCCATCATTTGGCCAGGATATCTGCAATAAGAGCTTTGAACTCTGAGAACAAAGTATTGCGAGCTTCATTGGCCGAGTTGAAAGTCTCTCCAGATCTTATTGGGCAATCTGAGATTATGCGTGATCTTTTCGAAAAGGTGAAGATCGTAGCGGAGAGCGAACATACCGTCCTGATCCAGGGAGCCAGCGGAACCGGCAAAGAAAAAATTGCCAATGCAGTCCAGTCATTGAGTCAACGACGGGAAAACCCTTATGTGAAAATTAATTGCTCAGCCCTCAGTGAAACTCTTTTTGAGACTGAAATGTTTGGTCATGAGAAAGGAGCATTTACTGGAGCTGTGAAACGATCCATTGGCCGCTTCGAGAGAGCCAAAGGTGGTACTATTCTCCTGGATGATATTGATGATTTAAGCATGCGGCTGCAAACCAAACTTCTGCGAGTGATTCAAGAAGGCGAAATTGAGAGAGTAGGGGGAACTGAAGTAATTCCAGTAGATGTCAGAATTATTGCAGCGACCAAAATTGATTTGAAATCCCTTGTTGAAAAAAAGTCATTTCGCGAGGACCTGTATTATCGCCTGAATGTGATTAGACTTATTGTCCCAGCGCTGAACGAACGGAAATCGGACATACCCTTATTGGCTCACTTCTTTTTGTCCAAACTGAATGCAGATAAACAGCTCTCACCGGAGCTGATCAAGTATCTCATGGATCTGGATTGGCCAGGTAATGTGCGAGAGTTGGAACACTTGATCATGCAAATGTCAGTATTTTGCCGAAAAACTGTGATAGACTTGAATGATATCCCTGATTCTTATCTTCCCATTCAGCGAAATATGGATACAAAGAATGATGGTGAGTCGTCCTTGACCACACAGGTGAACGAGTTTGAGATGCAGATAATTAATGACAGCATGGACAAATACTCGGGGAATCAGCAAAAGGTTGCTGATTCACTGGGAATTCCCAGGACCACCTTGAGGAGTAAACTGTTAAAACATGGTCTTATCGATCTAAAAGATTAACCATAATTCTTGCTGCCTGGAGACGATAAGCTTCGTTTCACATTCTAACAAAAATCTTATACCTAAGATGTAGATTTCCCCTGTTAGCTAGTGGGAATAGACGATATCTCGTCTATAGTGACGATATCTGGTCGGTGATATAGTGAATATTCCCAGATAGTCGTGACAACTCGAAGCTGTAAGTATAATATAAACAGTAGTGAAGATTCATAGACCGTTTATGGCATAGCATTTGGAATACATAAAGGCTGTGAATTAAAGATAGAACCATCCAAATAAAGGACAACGAACATGGCAAAGATCGAATTAGGCAAGATTATCCCTAGATGGGAATGGCGAACTTTTGGTGATGAGTTTGGTGTTGCTGAAGAGAATATCAAAGCCCACGAATGCACCCGCGAAATTGAGAGTAGCGAAGTGTATATCCTTTCCAAGAAAAGCGGTGAGAATATCAAGATCAGAGATACCCTCATGGATATCAAGGTATTGAGAAATGCTAAGAATGATCTGGAACAATGGTTCCCAATCATGAAAGCTACTTTTCCCATCGGAGCAGAGGAAGCTGCAGAAGTATTTAAGGCCGCTGGCATTGAGGTTGGGCTAAATGAAGCTGATACCTGGGAATATGATGCCTTCATCTCAAAAATGGTTGATACTAATTCTGATCTCAAGGCTGTTGGTGTTTTCAAAAAACGCTATGGCTATATGATTGAGGGAGCAACAGTTGAAATCGCAGACCTCACCATTGATGGCAAAGAAATCAGAACCACAGCAGTTGAAGATGCTGACCCCGAATTGGTAACGAGGCTTGTTGCAAAACTTGGTCTCAATGGTTATGAAAATATCAGCTACATCAAAGCCATGCGTCGCATGGTGGGATTTGAGGATTAAACCATGGGTCAAGAAATAGAACGTAAGTTTCTGGTCACAGCGACTACCTATCGTGATTTAGCAAAAGGCACGCATTACAAACAGGGCTACCTGAATAGTCAGAAAGAACGTGTTGTACGCGTTCGGACCATTGACGCCACAGGGTATATGACAGTCAAGGGAATCACAAAAGGGGCAACCCGCCTCGAATACGAATATGAAATCCCAGCTAAAGATGCTGATGAATTGTTAGATATGCTCTGTGAACAACCCATTATTGATAAACATCGTTATAAGGTGAAAATGGGTGAATTCGTGTGGGAAATCGATGAATTCCATGGAGAAAATGAAGGTCTCACAGTTGCAGAGGTGGAATTGCTTTCTGAAGATCAGGAATTTCCAAAACCTGATTGGATAGGAGAGGAAGTCACTGGAGATCCCCGCTATTACAATTCGAATTTAATCGCCAATCCTTTCAAGAAATGGTAATAGATCCCTTTTAGCCTATGAAACAAATGTTGAATGACACGAAGGTGAAAATCACCCTCCGAGTAATTGGTTTAATATTACTCGTAATGGCTTTTCTACTATTGGTGCCTTCAGCCAAGGCAGCCTTCCCTGAAAAGCCAATCAAAATTGTGGTATACACAGGTCCCGGCGGACTTATTGATATCAGTGCCAGGAAGTTTGCAGGAATCGCCGCAAAATATGTAGATGTAAATTTTGTTGTTGAGAATAAACCTGGGGCCGGTGGCATAGTTGCACTCAAAAAGGTTATTCAGGCACCTGCAGACGGTTACAATCTTTATGCCTGCACAAAATCCAATATTGCCAAGTTCGTTCAGGTAGGGGGCGAGGGATATGTCGATGCTCTACACTGGACGGCTATGCTCATGGCTGACCCAGAATGCGTCATTACCAATCGGAAATTGGCGATCTATGAATGGAACGATATTGTTTTAGACGCCCTGGCCACCCCAGGAGAACAAACCTGGGTAGGTCCTGCCGCTGGGGGACTGGATCATGTTACTGCATTGAAGATATGGGACAAATATGGGATGGATGCAAAGTGGATTCCATTTAAAAGCGGTGGAAAAGCACTTGCTGCACTCCTGGGAGAGCAGGGGGTAGCCTATGTTGGAAATCCCCGCGATGCCCTTGGTAATCCCGACTTGTTTATTGCTGCCGTATCTGCACCACAACGCCTAGAAGCCTTCCCAGATGTGCCAACCTTTACTGAACTCGGTATGCCTGACCTGGAGAATGAATTCATGTGGAGAGGTTTTGCTCTGAAGAAGGGAACTCCCCCCGACGTAATCCAATGGTATGATGATCTTTTCAAAAAAGTATCTGCTGATTCGGAATGGAGAGATTTTTGGGCTAAAGGTGGGATAGATGTTGCCTATGTGGCTGAACCTGAATTCTCTAAGCTTGTGGCAGAAGATGCAAAGGTCTTTGAATATT
Organism: Fidelibacterota bacterium; assembly: GCA_016784025.1. GTDB lineage: Bacteria > Fidelibacterota > UBA8477 > UBA8477 > JABMPR01 > JABMPR01. The sequence goes on from JADHVL010000006.1 coordinate 98,681, forward strand.
ATTTGAAGAAGAGTGACATTCTTCCCGGAGAGGCTGTTGGATTTATGGCGAAAATGGCAAGTGGCTCAGCCTTTAAAATACTTGCGCTAATACTCGTATGTATCTGGTTATCAGGCTCATACATGGTTCACAAATCACAATATTCGGCCATATTAGGGAGAGTGTTGGTTATTGGCTTCTTTTTAATCGTGAGCATTCTTTTTCTTATACAATCAATGAATTTTCCAAGTAGCTCAGCTGTGGGACCGGCCGCTGTCCCGCGTCTTTGGATCTTTATGTTAGTCCCTCTTAATATCTTACTTCTGGTCAAGACATTTCGCAAAAACGAAGCAGTTGCGGAGACTGGTCCTCGAGTAGATATCGTGCTCAGCTTTATTGGATTTCTAGTGATTTACCTGTTTGCCATGCAATTATTTGGTTATTTCCTCAGCACATTTGCATTCATTATCGTAGGTCTTTACTATCTTGGATATCGTAAATGGCGCAACACCTTTATCATAGCTGGTGCCTGGATATTGTTCTCCTATATCATCTTTTATAAAACCCTATACGTTCCGCTTCCTTTGGGAATGCTATTCGAAAACCTCTTCTAAGGATCTGAGCAGTGGAATTATTAAGCAATTTAGGAGACGGTTTAGCATTTGTTCTGGGTGTAGTCCCCATCCTGACTATTACACTTGGTGTAGCTATGGGAATTGTGGCTGGCGCCACACCCGGCTTATCACCATCAATGGGTGTAGCTTTGCTAGTACCCTTTACCTATGCCATGTCTCCAACACTGGCATTGATTCTTCTCGTGGCTATTTACATTGCCGCTAACTATGGTGGCTCCATTACGGCTGTCACCATTAATGCTCCTGGCACACCTTCATCAGTCGTTACAGCCTTCGATGGCTACCCACTAACAAAGAAGGGCAAGCCGGGGATGGCACTCGGTGTTTCATTGGTTTCCTCTACAGTTGGAGGTATCATTGGAACGCTAATTTTAATCTTCTTTTCAGGACCCTTAGCAAGGTTTGCGTTGAAATTTCATCCCGCAGAATACTTTGCTCTGGCTATTTTTGGTCTTACCACGGTCGCATCCCTTGGTGGAAAAAATTGGATTAAAGCCTTTATAGCGGCAATGTTTGGCCTCCTGTTGAATACAATTGGCATCGACCCAATTTCTGGCGTGAGTCGTTTTACTTTTGGCATTTCATTTTTATACGATGGTTTTGCATTGATCCCGGCCTTGATCGGTCTCTTTGCCCTCAGCGAGATATTCAAGCAACTGGAGGGTGGTGATTTCTCCAGTCAGCAAGTTGAGTCAGGTAAACAAGAATGGCCAACGGCTGGTGCATACTGGAAGTTGAAGAATACTATCATGCGATCCTCTCTCATGGGAACCATCATCGGTATATTCCCCGGGGCTGGAGCCACCATTGCAGCCTTCATTTCCTATGATGTAGCCAAACGAGTCAGTAAACATCCAGAAGAATTTGGACATGGCAGCCTGGAAGGCGTGGCTGCCGCTGAAGGTGCCAACAGTAGCTCCGTTGGTGGTGCACTCATTCCATTACTCACACTGGGTATACCGGGCAGCGCCTCCACGGCAGTACTTATTGGTGCCCTGATGATACATGACCTTACACCTGGTCCACAGCTATTCATTTCCAATCCTGATATTATATACGGACTTCTCGCCAGTCTCTTGCTGGCAAATATTATCCTGCTGGTTCTGGGATTCTTTGGAAGCCGCTTATGGATCAAAGTAACTACCATCCCAAAAACTGTCTTATTCCCACTGATATTTGCTGTATCAATCATCGGTAGTTTTGCTGTGAGGAATTCATTTTTTGATGTAGCGGCCTGTCTGGCCTTTGGAGTATTTGGATGGATTTTACGTAGATACAACTATCCAGTTGCCCCCATTATCCTTGGTATGGTTCTGGGTAATATTGCCGAAACAAATTTCATACGCGCCATCATGATGGGGGGGTGGACAGTCTTTTTTACCCGCCCACTAAGTTTGGGAATGCTCGTGGTCGCTGCAGCAAGTTTTGCTGTACCCTTAATTCAAGCTCGAAAACAGAAAACCAGCTCTTAGAGCTGAACGGAGGCTTTGCTACTTGTACTTGTTGACCAAATTCAGACCACTGCTAATTTTACTAGCCCTATTTACCTTCAATTCCACAGTAATGGCTGCTGAGCCCCATGGACAGTCAGAAATTTCATGGTGGGTCTTGATAATGACCCTGCTTGGTGGACTCGCTCTATTCCTTTATGGAATGGAAAAAATGAGTTCAGGTATGAAGAAGGCAGCAGGGGATAAAATGCGCTCGATTCTATCGGCCCTGACAAATAATCGGTATATGGGTCTCATGGTAGGTGCATTTGTTACCATGGTCATCCAGAGTAGCAGTGCCACCACAGTTATGCTGGTAAGTTTTGTCCAAGCTGGTCTCATGACCTTTGTTCAGAGCCTGGGTGTGATTCTGGGTGCCGACATCGGTACGACTGTCACAGCTCAACTCGTAGCCTTTAAGTTGACTGATTATGCATTATTGATGATTGCCATTGGTTTTGGCCTCATGATGTTTGGTAGGAATGAGAGCCAGAAGAACATTGGCGAGTCGGTACTGGGTTTTGGTATTCTATTCTATGGTATGAAACTCATGTCGGATGCAATGTACCCATTGAGAACTTATGAACCCTTTATCACTACCCTATCACATTTAGAAAATCCCATTCTGGGTCTCTTGGTTGGAGCAGCCTTTACTGCTTTGATCCAAAGCAGTAGTGCCTTCACAGGTATCATCATTGTTCTTTCCCAACAAGGTTTGCTGAGTCTCGATGCAGGTATCCCGCTCATTATGGGAGCCAATATTGGAACCTGTGTTACAGCAGGTTTGGCCAGTATAGGTGCATCCCGGGAAGCTAAGCGCGTTGCCATGGCACACGTGATGTTCAAGATTGTTGGCGTCATGCTATTTATTTTCTGGATCCCCTGGTTCGCTGATATCATTCGTGCCATATCACCAACTTCAACTGAAACAGGTATGGCCAACCTTAGTGCAGTGGTTCCTCGCCAAATAGCCAATGCCCATACTATCTTCAATGTGGGGCTAGCGTTTGTGTTTATTCCCTTCACTGGCATTTTTGCCAACATTATTCTAAGGATATTCCCGGATGTGGAGGACGAGAGGGATCTTACAATTGCTACCTGGCACCTGGATGAGTCTGCCATTGAGACCCCTGCCATGGCATTGGATCTCGCCAGATCAGAAATAGCTCGAATGGCCAAGATTACGGGTAGAATGCTAGATGGTTTCATACAGCCATTTCTCGAAAATGATCCCGGGCAGGATTCGGTGCATCCACAACTCACCGTCATGGAAGGCATCGAGATGCGAGAGCGGAAACTGGATTTTCTGGAGAAGAAAATAAAGAAGTATCTGCTTCAGATCGGTCAGGAAGAACTCTCAGACACTCAGATTGCTGAAGTATTTGGTATGATCACCATCTCCAGTCAAATGGAAAGTATTGGCGATATCATGGAGCGGAATTTGAGACCGCTCGTGACCAAAAAGCGTGGGCTCCAACTGGATTTCTCTGATGAAGGCAAAAAAGAACTAATCAAATACAATACAAAAGTATGCAAACAGTTCAGTCGTCTGGAAAAAACGTTTTCTGAGCTCGACCCCAAACGCGCCAAAAAGGTAATGGTCAAAGAGGAAAAGTACCTCAACCTGGAGGCTCAATACCGGGAATCCCATTTCCAGCGTCTCCATGCTGCCCGTGAAGAATCTGTGGAAACAGATGCCATTCATACAGAGCTACTGGAAATGATGAAGCAGATCAACCTCCATACTGGTGAAATAGCAAAGATCATCCTGGAACTTTCTGACCATGAGGAGGGTTAAGCTGTCTTTATGAGGTATCTTGTACCCATCTTGCTGTTCTCAGCCAGACCATTGCTTGCCAATGATCATGTGACAACAGATATAGAATGGACCTTTCTGGTCATGGGGTTGTTTGGTGGTCTATCTCTCTTCCTATATGGGATGGACAAGATGAGTGATGGAATGAAGAAAGCTGCCGGGGATAGGATGAGAAACATCCTCGCTGCCTTAACCAGACATCGAATAGTGGGACTGACCCTTGGTGCCTTTGTAACCATGGTCATTCAAAGCTCAAGCGCCACAACAGTAATGCTCGTCAGTTTTGTACAGGCTGGACTAATGGGTTTTGCTCAATCACTCGCAGTGATTATGGGTGCCAATATTGGAACCACAATTACGGCTCAACTCGTGGCTTTTAAACTCACAGACTATGCTCTTGCAATGATCACAATAGGCTTTCTCATGAATCTATTTTCAAAGCAAGAATCAATAAAGCATTTGGGACAGGCGTTGCTGGGTTTTGGAATCCTGTTCTTCGGAATGAAACTCATGTCAGACTCCATGAAACCACTCCGGACTTTTGAACCATTCATCGGACTAATGGAAGGTCTAGAAAATCCAATCTATGGACTTTTAATTGGTGCCCTCTTTACCGGTCTTATTCAAAGCAGTAGTGCCTTTACAGGTATTGTTATCGTTCTTGCCCAGCAGGGTCTGCTTTCTCTTGATGCGGGTATTCCTTTAATTATGGGTGCCAATATCGGGACCTGTATCACGGCAGGTCTGGCGAGTATTGGAACGATTCGTGGGGCTAAACGAGTAGCCATTGCCCATGTCCTGTTCAATCTTGGAGGGGTATTCATTTTTATCTGGTTTATTCCTCAATTGGCTGATCTGGTCAGGTGGATGTCTCCAGTTGCTCATGCTACTGGGGTAGAAAAACTGGCTATGGAAACCCCTCGCCAGATAGCAAATGCACACACCATATTCAATATTACCGTCGGGCTTGTTTTTCTACCTTTCACCTCCTTCCTGGCAACCCTCATATTAAAGATTCTGCCTGATGAGGAGATCGAAAAGGGAATTGTGCCTGTGACCTGGCACCTGGATAATTCCCAGGTATCACACCCCGCTGTTGCCATCGAATTGGCCCGAACTGAAATGCTCCGCATGATCAAGATTTTGGGACGTATGCTCGATGTATTCCTGCGTCCTTTCCTGGGAGATGAAAAAGAACCTGATCGGTACTATCCTCAACTATCCCTCATGGAAGGGATTGATATGCGCGAGGACAAGATCAATTTCCTTGAGCAAAACGTATCTAAATACCTTTTTAGCATCAGTCGGCAGGAATTGAGTGATATTCAAGCAGCAAAAGTGTTCAGCATGATGTCTATGGTCAAAGACATGGAAAGTATTGGTGATATCATCCATGGCCGAATCAAACTGCTGGTAGAAAAGAAACGTAAGTTAAAAGAACCATTCTCCGAACAAGGGCAGAATGAATTGACTGATTTCCACGTAAGAGTTATGAAGCAAATCTCCCGGTTGAGAAGTGCTTTTTCCAAAGAAAAATCCAAAAAAATTGAGAAAGTGATCCGAAAAGATCAAAAATATAGAGACCTTGAATCAGAGTACCGGATGAGGCATCTCGAGCGAGTGAAGAGTGAGAGGGCAGATTCTGTTGCAACCCATGACCTTCACATGGAGCTCATGGATCTGCTCAAGCAAATCAACGTTTATACTGGCGAGATCGCCAAAAACATTGTTGTCATTGAAGAAACTGAAACGGAGTAAGGAAAGCATTATGAGTTTTACCGCGAGATTTATAAACATAGTACTGATCGCAACATTTCTTGCATCTTGTGCGAGTAATCAGCCCGCAATAGTAGAGGTAGCACCAGTTGAGACAGTTGAACCAGCACCTGAATATTTTCTCAATTCCAGTGAGTATAAACTCCTACTCAATGCAGAGATGTTTGGTGACTATGAGAAGGGCTTTGCTGAGTACTGGCAGTTTGTTCAGGAAGTAGCAGCTGCTGAGGGTATACCCGTACTGATAAAAGAAGACCCTCTAAAACTTTCTCATAAACAGGTCTCCTTTTGGGATACAGAAGGTCTTGACCTCCGGAAGAACAGTTTTCTATTACGCAGGAAATCAAAATATAAGGGGGGAGAAATAGCCCCGGGATATGAGTTTGGTCTGAAATTTCGCCAGCCTGACCCCACGACAACTCTGTCCAAGGATCTGACAATGACAGAGGGTTATGTTCCCAAATTCGACCGCATTGAACTCGAATCTGACATTGTGTATTATTCTGCAAAGAATGGTGGCCAAGATCTCACATATGCTGTTTCGAACTCAGTTCAACTTGACGATATGCCCTCAAATACCTATGGCGGTTTTGTAAAAATCTATCCCGTTCTCGCCACACTTGGTATCTCTGAAGAAGCCGAGCTATCCATGGTTGCAGGCATTGCAGTCGATGAATGGATGGTCAAACCTGGTAAACTTGACTTTGGTGATGGTCTATACGGTCGTATGGATATGAGTGTCTGGATCGTTGAAACTGAAGCAGGGGAAATGCGAATTGCTGAATTCTCCTTCGATCATGATTTCCTCAACGACAGGCAATATGATGCTGAGGCAATGCAACGTTGTACAACTTTTATCAATAAGCTGAATGATTATAAACCAGAATGGTCAGAAGTTGGTAAGCTCAAGGCTGCCTATCTGTTTGAATAGCCGGGTTGTGATTTAATAAACGAACTGATGAACCAATGAATGCTCAAGAAATAAATTTCGATACGAATCTGAACGTTATTGCTCAGAGGGAATCCAGTCGGGGAGAGAATCTCACCAAATACATTGGTTTTCCATTGGGTATCATCTTCTTTTTGATTCTCTACCTCATGCCCACACCTGATGGCTTAACATTAGAAGCCCAGGCAGCCATAGCATCCTTTGCCCTGGCTTTAACCTGGTGGGTAACCGAACCCATCCCCACATATGCCACATCCCTGCTACTTATGGGCCTGCTAACCTTTTTTAATGGTTGGACTGAAGATAAGGTGTTGGGTGTATTCGGATTAGAGGTCATCTGGCTGAATATCCTGGCCTTTATCCTCAGCTCAACCCTGGTGAAAAGCCAATTGGCCAAACGCTTTGCCTTATGGATTGGTCTGCGTTTTGGACATAGTTCCTATACGATTCTTGGTGCGTTTATCGTTCTTCAACTTTTTCTGGCACCTTTTATCCCTGCCACGACAGCCAGGACAGTAATGGTCCTTCCGGTAATGTTGGTGATCTCATCTATCTATGGGTCTACTTCAGGGAATGGAAATAACTTTGGTGTAAACCTGTTTATGCAGAATCTACAGGGTATAAGTATTTTTTCATCAGGTTTTATCACAGGAAGCACCTGTAATATCGTCGCAGCTGCCTTCATCTTTGAAATGGGCAATGAGAAGGTCTACTATTCTGATTGGATGTTCGGTATGCTGCCCATCACTATTATAGTTATGGCAATATCCTGGTGGCTGGGACCCAAATACCTGTTCCCCATCAAAAAAGAAGACCAGCAGCCCAAGGTTAAGGGTGGCTTTGAAGTGATGCGTAAAATGCTGGACGAAATGGGTGGGTTTACCCTGGCTGAAGGAAAATCAGCAGGCGTGTTCCTCTCTGTTCTCTTTCTCTGGGCCACCGATCGCTTTCATGTGGGTTGGTTTGGTTTTGAGATCAGTGCTGTTATGGCAGCCCTGCTCGGTGTTGTATTCGTCTTTTTGCCAAAAATCGGTCTGTTGAAGTGGAACGATGCAGATATTCCCTGGCATGTGATGATCTTTAGTGCTGGTGCATATTCCGGTGGACTGGCTTTATTTGATTCAGGAGCTGCACGCTGGCTAGTGGGCAGTGTTTTTGATATGGTCGGTCTGGGTGCAGATCTAAGCTTTTGGACGGTCTACATCATCATTATTGCCTTCTCAATGTATGCACATCTTTTCTTTACCAGTAAAACAATGCGATCCATTGTGATGATACCCATTATTATCGCCATTGCACAGCAGTTCGGTTTTGATCCAGTATCTTTGGCACTGCCAGCGGCATTTACATTGACCTGGGTAATCACTTTACCAACCAATGCCAAGCCTAACCTGATCCTGTATAGCGCAGGACAATTCTCCATTTCTGACAACTTGAAATATGGACTCACCGTTTCAACCATAGGTGTAGTTGTCATGGTGATAGCAGGTTTTACCTGGTTCCGCTTTTTGGGGATAACGCCATGAAGTATATAAGTATGGTCAAAACACTATTCGGGCTCTCAATATTTTCCAGTTTACTGCTCGCTCAGCAGATTGATGTATTTGAGCAAACTGTATCTATTTCTGAAGACGGGTCTGCGCAGTTTACATACCAGGTGAATCTCTCAGTTATTGATAGTGTCAGGTCAGTTCAGATTCCTGCCGGATATGAGAATATGGAGATTACATCAGTCTCATTGGATGATGTTGATATCACGCACCAAACTGCAATTACCATTGACAGGTCATCGCCAATCTTTGTTATAAATTTTTCCAAGCCAATCTCGGGTGAGCATACCATCGGTATCATCACTGAGATCCACGAATTTCTGGATTGGAGTGCAGCTGGTCCTGAAGAGTTTAAGACCTACAACTGGGAGGTTCACTATACCAATACATTGCCTGCCTCCATTGGTCAATGTGATTTGACAGTAATTTTACCTCAGGGATGGAATTTCCATCGGATTACTGGCAGTGATCCAGAATTCAAAAAGAAACAACCCAAACCACCTTATATATTTGCCAAGGTCGGAGACAGAGCCAGCGTTTCAATATCCAGATCACCAATGGAATACATGCAAAGCGTAGGTATCGAATTTGCATTTAAAAACGAACAGAAACCCAATGTACTTATCTGGGTAGGGATTCTGTTAGGTATACTCTATCTCTATAACTTTAGACATCTTGTTCTCCGAAGAGATGCTGAATCAACAATTGATACAATTAATGACAAGGAGTCAAAATGAATATCTTAAAAGTGCTCTTGAGTGGCCTAATACTATTGCCACTCTTCACGTTTGGACAGGGCATTACTGTGAGTACAGGAAGTGGACTAGATCTTGAACTCAGTGGTGAAGTCGAATTAGAGTTTATTGATGTAGAGGGAGCTGGTGGATTTGCTAACCAGGATTTAACCTATCAGAAGGTCAGAAACCGCAGTCCCCACATGCGTATTGATATGGCTGTGCTGGGAGCTCGTGTCAATTACAGCGAAAATCTATCTTATAACATTGAGTTTCGCTTTGATGATGAGAGCGCCTATGTTGATAAACAATATGCTCGTTTGAACGTCCCCGGCATTAACACCCAATTTGAGATGGGAAAGAATCGCCCCTTTGTGTCCAGGAAAAGACAATCAGAAGGTTATCCACTTGTGGGAACTGCATTCTGGAAGGGTCGTGAGGCCCACATTAATGGAACTACTGAAATTATGCTGGGTGAGAAAGGAAAGCTCACTGGTGGGTTGTCATTCGCCATGAAACGGCCTCTGGGTACCGATGATGCTGCTGAAGACAAATCATTCAAAATGATGGTTTATGATGATTATGAGCCTAAAAATGGTCAAACCTTTGAATATGGTGTCAAAGCCGGAATAGATATAGCCGGCATTTCATTGCTAGGCTGGTACTTCATGGGTGAACTCATTGATGATTGGGACTGGAAAGCCAGCCTCAAACAATCACTTGCTCCTTATTCAAATATGGGTGATGAAACTGATGTAACCCATTATTGGATGGGTGGCAGAGCGGCATACAAAATTGCCGGATTGAATTTAGTTGGTGAATATATCCGAGCTCAGGACGGATTATTGACACGTGAGGGTGCCTATGGTGAAGCATCCTATTCAATGAAGGCACCCTCATTTTTACATGCCAAGGGTCTTACGTTTCTGGGACGGCAAGGTTTTCTAAATTTGGTTTCAAAAGAGAACAGTGCCGGAGAAGAATTGACATGGGCTTATCTTAGTGAAGCCATGTCCTGGGATAGACAAATGACCACACTTTCCGCCATGTTGGAAATAAATGACAATTTGACTCTCAAATTCGAACATTACATTCTTGGCGAAACAACTGGGTCTGATATCGAGTCTAGTGTGGATGATGATCAGACCCTATTACAGATAAACTTCAGATTTTAATAGTAACCAACAAGAAGTGTTAACAAAAAGTCCTTATAAGGAGGAACAAACATGAAAAAAGTTACCGTATTACTTATGGTGCTAATGGCTGCCTTTTGGGGTTGCGAAGATGACGCGGTGGATGAAATTCCAACCTTTGATTCTTTTAACCTTGAAACAGTTATGACTGTTGCGACGGCAACAGATGCTAACCCTGAGATTATTCGAATGGTACCTGGATCAGAGGATCAGGCCGTATTCGTCGCCTCGGGAACAAACCAGCTCTTCAGTATAGATTACACAACAAGTTCATTTGCTGTCAACGAGCTTGCAGTGCTGGAGACCGGTTCTTCAACTGCTGAGTTCACATCTATCGATGTTTCACCTGTTATGGGTGGCGAAAATTACATCGCTGTTTGTGTAGCCGAGGCAGATTGTGGCCAAGGGTCCATTAAGTTTGTAAAACTTTCTGACCCAACCAGTGTTGTTACTGTTGCTGGAATCGGATACAATCCTGATGGTTGTGCATTTACAAAAGACGGTAGTTATCTCATCGTTGCTTGTGAAGATGATCGCGAGGACCGTACCTGTAAACCAGATACTCGTCATGGTGGTAGTGTATCCATCATCGATCTTCGCAATGGTATTGCAGCCGCATCTTTGATTCAGGATTACAAAGTCGATCATGACGTTGATTCTGAGCCAGAGCACTGTGAAACTTCAGCTGATGGAACCGTTGTTGTTTCCGTTCAGGAAACCAGCCAGATTTTGGTCTTCAACGCCAATGATGCGCCTCTTGATGCCTCTGATGTAACTATTGTAGACCTGCAAGCAGACGCTGGTGACAATGAAGCTGAACCAGATGGACTTTATATCTATCCAAGTGGTGGTTTTGCGCTGATCTCAAATGAGAGAAATGGCTCCTTCCAGATCCTCGACCTTACCACTTATACAGCAACTGATCCACATACGATCTTGAATGATCTGCCAGATGGATGGCAGCATGATGCTCGTAAATCAACCAAACAGACGGAGCCAGAAGAAGCTTCTGTGATTGAAAAAGATGGTCATGTCTATGCGCTTATGGCCCTTCAAGAATCACACGCTGTTGTGGCTTATGATGTTACAGATCCTGCGAACATCATTTTTGATTCATATGCAGCAGCTGGTCTCGATCCTGATTCTGATAACAGCATGGAAAAAAGTGAAGTCGGTTCAGAAGGCTTGGCTGTTCACCCGACAAACGGTGTAGCATTCAGTGCTAACGAGCGTGAAGGTAGTATTACTATGTTTACTGCAGAGTGGGCACGCTAATAATCGCTTAAACTGTCTTATGTTTGAAAAACCAGCCTGGTTCTGCCAGGCTGGTTTGTTTAACGTACATCAATATTTTTCGAAATAATAATTGTCAGATGTCATCAATGTCTCAAGAGGGTATAAGCATGCCAAAAGTGATCTCTTCTCGTCTTCTTATCCTGGTTATAAGTTTTGTAGTATTTGTGGCTTGTGCCTCCAAGGATGAGATATCAGTACCACCGAAAGGTACCATCTCTCCACTCAACATTTATCCAAATCCTCAAAGTGGTTATGGTTCTGCCGCTGATCAGTTAGCCCAGCCTGATGATGTGGAATTATTGGAGAACGGAGATCTCATCGTTTCAGATGTTGACAATAATCGCATCCAAGTCTTTTCACTAAATGGAGACCTACTCAAAACGATTAATGCTGAAACTCTGGGGATGGAAACTACGGAAATTGTGCCCACCGGTATCAGTAGCGATGAGGCGGGTTACATTTATGTAACTCTTGAGGGTCTTGGTTCGGTTGCCAGGTTCAATCCTGATATGACATTGGATCAATTAATAGGGTATCAGGGAGAAGTTTTAGCAGATGAATACTACCTGGACGAAAATGATGGTCTCCTCATAAAACCCCAGGGGCTCATAGTTTCCCGCAGTGGTGACATTTATGTCGCTGATATGGATAAAACCATTTTCCGTAAAGATGGTGTTTATAATTTTGGGTTTAGAAAATTTAAGCAAGTTGTAACTGGAGATTTAACAAGTTACATATATGATAAAGATTTTGCTGCAACCCAGGAAGTAACCATAACAATGCGTAAAAGCGAAGGGATGGCTATCTCAGAGGAACGAGGATTACTTTTTGTAGCTGAGGAAAAGCCTGAGAAAAGTCAATTCGGGAATTCTGAGAAGTATCGATACATCGGAGTGTTTGATCTTAAGACAGGAAAATTTCAAAACCGCCTTATCGGTGTTGAAATGGTGGATGGCAAGATTACTTCAGGGTATTCAAAAGACTCAATTGAAGGCTTGAGTATTTTTGGTGATTATCTCTTTGCTGTAGATGAAAAGGCCGGTCGAGTTGACTGTTATAACATTGATTCTGGAGAGAGAATCGCTCATTTCGGATCGCGAGCGCCATATTATTGTGATGATGAATCAGATTGTGTTATCGATGGTGTGAATTATAATGAGCAAAACATTATGGCAGGCGGCGCACAAGTCCATCTGCTTAATGATTGGCATAAAAATGAATTGGCCTCTCCCGATGGCATAAGCACTAAGACTTTGCTAACAGGAGAAAAAATTCTCGCCGTAGTAGATCAGTGGAATTCGCGAATTCTGACTTACGATCTGGCTGATATCTTAGAAAAATAAAAAATAGGCTACCACTTTTGATTCGAAAATATTCTCTCCCTTTAATTCTACCAATTCTCCTTTCAGGGATCTTTTTGAGCTGTGGCGGGTCTGAAGAAACACCGCTGGCAAAAATAATTACAGAACAATCCAGATATCTCAAGGGCTATCCCATAGAGTTTAGTGCAGATTTAAAAGCTGGTGAAGATGCCAGTGACTACGAATTCACATTTGATTTTGGTGATAGCATATCAAGTACAGGGGCTGAAGTAGTCCACATATATGATTCACCCGGGAGCTACACAATTACACTGACCATTACTGGAGAGACCGGCTCAGAAATAGATACGAGAGACATAAAGGTATTAAACTCCCTGGAACTGATAGCAATCTATAGTGTCCGTGTGGATTCACCTTCTGGTTTAAGTTTTGGAAGCGATAAAAGCACGCTCTGGACTGTGAGTGACAAACCAGGTGGACGCATATTTGAAATCGACACATTGGGCAATCTGATGCGCTCATTGAACTACAGTGGCAATGATCTGGAAGGCGTTAGTTTTGACCCCAGAGACTCTACACTGTGGATGGTAGATGAGAATCTGGGTCAACTCATTCATCTTGAATCAGATGGTAGCGCTCTTGGGTTTCAGAACATTTCAGGTGTGAGTGATGGGGGAGGCCTGGAGGGGATTACTCTGGATGTAATCCATTCCAAAATCTACATGGTAAAAGAAAGAGATTTTGGGGCATTGATTACTCTTGATGAATTATCCCTGACTCATTCTTTACAACAAATTGCCTTTGCACCAGATTTCTCAAGTATTTGTTACATCCCCTCCCAGGACAAACTCTGGATTCTTAGTGACGAAGCCTCAAACGTTTATCGAGTAAACCTGGATGGCAGTTTTCTGGATGTCTATGCCATTGATATGGTTCAACCAGAGGGTCTGGTGTACGATGAGGAACATCAAGTATTCTATATCATAGATGACACCACAGAGAAGCTCCATAAATACAAATTCTGGGACTGATCCAGTTGCAACAACCACCGATTATCATATCCGCATGTCTTATGGGCGAAACCTGTCGCTTCGATGGTCAGGGGAAGCATAATTCGGAATTACTTGACCTTCTAAAAGATAAGACGCTTCTTCCAGTTTGCCCAGAGGTTGAGGGTGGCTTGCCCATCCCTCGTCCACCGGCTGAAATAAAAGGAGCGGGGGTGTTTAGGGAAAACGGTGAGGATGTTTCCGAAGCATTTCAGAAAGGTGCATCTCGGTGTACTGCCAAAGCTGTTTCTGTGCATGTTGGTCAAGCCATTCTTAAAAGCCGCAGCCCGGCCTGTGGTTGTGGTAAGATCTATGACGGTTCCTTTTCAAAAACCTTGATTGATGGTGATGGTGTTTTCACCCAACACTTGAAGGTTGCTGGAATCACTTGTATCTCAGACGAGGACTTCCTCTCAAACAATTCATAGAACTCCACCCTTCGAGAGCACTTCGACAAGCTCAGTGTGACACCTCAGGGTGACAGAACCCCTAACGCCTAACTTCCAACTTCTAACTCATTTTGTAACCAACATCCCTTCTCCGCCTCAAAGACCTGTGAGCAAAAGAAATTTGACAACGAAATATATTAAACACGATACTTGTGCAGGTATTATGAATGGGAGAAAAAATGACTGAAAATTTGACAAAACAAGATTTCCTTGATAAAGTTTTTGATTACGAAAAAGAGGAAGAATGGAAGTATAAAGGTGATACACCCTGTATTATCGATTTCTGGGCTGAATGGTGTGGACCTTGTAAAGCTGTAGCTCCAGTACTTGAAGAGCTATCAAACGAGTATGAAGGCAAAGTGAAAGTTTATAAAGTAGATACAGAAACCGAGCAGGAACTTGCTGGTGTCTTTGGTATCCGCAGTATTCCATCACTGCTGTTTGTCCCCGTGGGTGAAAAACCACAGATGGCCGCAGGCGCCCTTCCAAAAGAACAATTTGTTCAGGCATTCCAGGATGTTCTGGGAGTAGCACCCGTCACCGCTTAAGTTTTACATAGAAACCTCCTAAAAAGCACCAATTTATCGTGGTGCTTTTTTTTTGTCCTGAAATGCAGATTGTTGGTACCTGGTATTGTCGCATCGCGATGCGACACCACAGGACACACAAACAATCTATCGCGAAACTCAAATCCCTTCCCTCCATGCCTGTATCACCTATATTGAGCGCAAATGGAAGCTGAAGAGAGTTGAATCCCAAAGTCATAGCAGGTGTGGACGAAGCCGGTCGGGGGCCTTTAGCTGGGCCTGTGGTGGCATCTGCAGTAGTCCTGAATCCTTTAGATATTCCTGAAGGATTAAGAGATTCCAAAAAACTCAGTGAAAAGCGACGAAACATTCTGGCCAAGGCGATTCGGTCAAAAGCTCTGGCCATCGGTGTAGGTATTGTTCATGAACAGGATATAGATCGGAATAACATTCTTCAGGCTACCTTTGAAGCCATGCGGCAGGCTATCTCAAAGCTGAATTGTGAATTCACACAAGTGCAGGTAGATGGCAATCATAAAATCCCTGGACTGCCACATGCCCAGGAATGCATTATTGGTGGAGATGATCTGGTGCCAGAAATAAGCGCGGCCAGCATCATTGCCAAGACCACTCGAGATGCCATGATGATCTCCTATGATAAATTATTTCCCCATTACAGTTTTAAGTCTCATAAAGGATATGGGTCCAAAGCGCATATGGAAACCCTGAGAGAACATGGACGAACGCCTGTACACCGTCGCAGTTTTCGGCCTGTTAATTCCTGTCCCAATAAAAATTACCAATATTTTAATCAGGAATCCTCATACGGACGCATGGGGGAGATCATTGCAGGGATGTTTTTGATACGCAATGGATACCATCTTCTGGAACATAGCTACCATGCTGGTCGAGACGGCGAGATAGACCTGATTGCTATAAAAGCCGATGAAGTCATCTTTGTTGAAGTGAAGAGTTTTGCAGGAGAATCGGATGACACCATGGCCCTTGAACGTGTGACTCCTGGAAAACAGAAGCAAATTGCCAGAATTGCTGAACTGTATCTGGAGAAGCACGAGGTCGATCAACCCGAATGTAGATTTGACATCATCACTGTAAATTTCTCAGAACCCAAACCACAAATAAATCACTACACCGAAGCATTTTTACCCCTTTAAGGAATCATCAAATGAAAATTATATCTACTCTCTGCTTATCCCTGATCCTTTGTGGTGCTGCATTGGCGACCCAGCCCAGCATCTACGGAGAGAATGGGGTGGTTGTGGCCCATGATCTTGAAGCCTGTGAAGCTGGTATTGAAATCCTCAAAAAGGGTGGCAACGCAGTGGATGCTGCCGTGGCAGTCAGTTATGCTCTGGCAGTCACTCATCCTCAGGCAGGCAATATTGGTGGCGGGGGTTTTATGCTCATCCACATGGCTGATGGTCAAAAAGTTGCCATTGACTATCGCGAAATGGCTCCAGGACAGGCTCATAGGGACATGTTTCTGGATGATAGTGGGAAAGTGGTTCCACAATTGAGTGTTCGTGGTGGCCTGGCAGCAGGTGTTCCTGGAACGGTGGCCGGTTTACAGCTTGCTCTGGACAAATATGGCTCGATGTCTCGTAAAAAAGTGATGAAACCCGCCATCAAACTGGCACAAAAGGGTTTTACCATTCCCTACGATCTGGCTTATTCCTTTGGCTGGTTAAATAAAGCAGCTGAAGGTTTTGATGAAACCAGACGGGTATTTTGCAGAGAGGGTGAGATTTATATGCCTGGAGAAACCTTCAAACAACCCGATCTGGCGAAAACCTTAAAACTGATTCAGAAAAAGGGTAATGCTGGTTTCTACACTGGGCTAGTCGCCGAAGCCTTGGTGAAAAGTAGTTCAAAATATGGGGGTAAGATCACAGCTCAAGATCTCACCAATTACAAAGCTAAAATGCGGGAGCCCGTTGTGGGTAACTATCGCGGTCTGGAAGTCATCTCTATGCCACCACCCAGTTCAGGGGGCATTGCACTTATTTCCATGCTCAATATGATGGAGCCTATGGTCTTTGATTCAGTGGGCTGGCATTCTGCTCAGCATATTCAGATGTTGAGTGAGGTAGAGAAGCGAGCTTATGCTGATAGGAGTGTATGGCTTGGTGACTCAGATTATTTTGAAGTTCCTCAGGAAAAGCTGCTTTCAAAGGAGTACGCATCCCTGCGTATGGCAGATTATGATAGTCTTTCAGTAACGCCAAGTGATTCTATTTATCCATTGAATGACAAGGACTTAGCAAGTATAGAACTGGCCGGTCATGAAAGCGAAGAGACCACTCATTTTTCTGTGATGGATAAATGGGGGAATGCAGTCAGTGTTACCACCACCTTAAATTGGTCTTTCGGATCCTATGTAACGGTAGAAGGCTTTGGCTTCCTTTTGAACAACGAAATGGATGACTTCAGCTCAAAACCTGGTGAACCCAATTCATTTGGACTTATTGGGAACGAGGCCAATGCCATTGAGCCAAAAAAACGTATGCTTTCAAGTATGACTCCTACCATTCTGGCTCAAGATGGCAAGGTAGTTCTCGTAGTAGGTGCGCCAGGTGGATCAACTATCATTACTACTGTTTTACAGGTCATCCACAATATAGTAGATTTTGGGATGCCTGTACATGATGCTGTCAATGTCCCCAGATTTCATCATCAATGGCGTCCAGATGTTATCCACTATGGTCCTGGAGCCATCAGTCCCGATACCAGGGTACTTCTTGAAGCCATGGGCTATGAATTGGTCCCACGCTATGGTTATGGCGAGGTGAATGCTATTTCTCGTGATAAAATATTTGGGGGCTGGATTGGCGCACCAGATCTGAAAACTGCTTCACATGGAGCAGCATACTAGATCATCCTATTTGGACAAAAAAATCTGAACTTTTTAAAATATATACCGTTGAAAGAGAGTCGTCGCATTAACATGGCACGCAGCGAAGATCAGGAGATCGAATTTTGAGTGAAAAAGAAAAACAAGCCAAACGATCCAGAAATAGCAGTGCTTTTCGGGGGCTCATGCATATTATTGTTTCGGTGCTGATCCTCAGGGCTACAGTCATCGAAGCCTACAATGTGCCTACTGGATCCATGGAAACCACCATCAAAATTGGTGACTTCATTCTCGGTAACAAATTCATCTATGGTATCAGGACGCCCGATTGGATCGGTATACCCTGGACAAATTTTGGATTTTCTGTACCCTACTATCGTCTTCCTGGATTTGAAGAACCAAAAACCGGTGATGTTGTTATTTTTCGCTATCCCAATGACAAATGGCCGGGGCTACAAATTGGTCCCCATGACCCCAGCTTGAACTATATCAAGCGGTGTATTGCTGGACCTGGCCAATCTCTGGAAATTATTGAGAAAGATGTTTTCGTGGATGGCGTGCAGTTTGATCTGCCAGAACATGGACGTGCTTCCAAGTTGAATGTATATGATGACGAGTATGCTGAGCGGATGATTTTCCCGCCGGGAATAGGAAATCGTGATTATTTTGGCCCCCTTCATATCCCTGCAGCAGGGGATACGCTAATCTTTAGTGAGTTGAACCTCAATCATGCCGTGAATGTGATCTCCCTGGAAGGGCACGAGGTGACTCCGGGCATTTCAGGACGCTTGAAAGTTGATGGGGAGTCAGTTGATTCCTATATTTGCGAACAGAATCACTATTTCATGATGGGTGACAATCGCGATAATTCCCATGATAGTCGCTATTGGGGGCTGGTACCAGAATCGAATATTATCGGGGAAGCAATTATAACCTATCTCAGTTGGGAGCAAACCGAGCCAAATTTATTAAAGCGTATCTTCAAAATACGCCCAAGCAGGATGTTTAGACTCATTGACTAGTTCCTGCTCACATAATCTCTTACAAAGCACTGCCCTTGGTGGTGCTTTTTTTTATCAAAGAAACTATCCACCGTCATCCCGAGCGGAGTCGAGGGACATCGATCCGATATACCAGGGGTAGTATCCCTCGACTCCGCTCGGGATGACGGTCTGAAGCATACCCCCATGAAATGAATTTCTACATAATATGAATTTCCATACTTCCATATTGAGGTGTTGCTAACTATAATAACGCGTTCTTTGCGAAGTATTTAATCATTATTTAAGTAGTATTGCTAACTCATTGAGGCACAATGACATCACAAGAAATTCGTAATCAGTTTATACAGTTCTTTCAGGATAAAAATCATAAATTCATACGTAGTGCAGGTGTGGTTCCTTTTGATGATCCCACTTTGCTATTTACCAATGCGGGAATGAATCAGTTTAAAGGCATCTTTCTGGAGACAGAAATAGCAGAACACTCCCGAGCAGTAAATTCTCAAAAATGTATCCGGGTCAGTGGTAAACACAATGACCTGGAAGAAGTGGGTCTTGACACCTATCACCATACTTTTTTTGAAATGCTGGGGAATTGGAGTTTTGGCGATTATTACAAATCAGAAGCCATTCAATGGGCCTGGGAATTGTTCACAGAAGTTTGGAAGATTCCTACAGATAAGCTGTATGCTACAGTATATAAAGATGATGATGAAGCATTCGAACTATGGGAAACTCTAACAGATATTCCTCGAGACCATATATTGCGCTTTGGCAACAAAGACAATTTCTGGGAAATGGGGGAAACCGGTCCTTGTGGTCCTTGTTCTGAAATTCATGTGGATATTGGTGGGGACCCTGCCATCCATGGCTCTCATCCCGAATTAGGGGTGAATACTGACAATCCTCGCTTCATGGAGCTGTGGAATCTGGTGTTTATTCAATATTTTCGAGATCAGGCAGGTGAATTGACAGAATTGCCAAATAAGCATGTCGATACCGGAGCAGGACTTGAGCGGGTGGTTGCATACCTTCAGGGGAAGGATAGTAACTACGACACAGACTTATTTACTCCCATTCTTGATGAAATATCCAGTCTCTCTGAGATTGCCTACAAAAGTGATGAACAGGGTATGGCTCATCGTGTCATTGCTGATCATATTCGAATGTTGACTTTTTCCATCTCTGATGGCGCTCTGCCCTCCAATGATGGTCGTGGGTATGTCTTGCGTCGCATATTGCGCAGAGCAGCCCGATATGGACGAAATTTGGGTATGGATGATGCCTTCCTCTATAAACTTGTTCCAACTGTGGTGGCTGTCATGGGTGATGCATATCCAGAGCTCCACGAACGCGTCGCCTATATACAGAAAGTTATCAAATCTGAGGAAGATTCCTTTAGTCAGACTCTGGGAAGGGGATTACAGATTTTTGCTGGTATGGTAAAAGATGCAAAATCAGCCGGTCAGACCACACTTACTGGTGAAAATGTCTTCAAACTCTATGATACCTTTGGATTTCCTGTAGATCTGACCAGTCTCATGGCTGATGAAGAAGGCTTTAGTGTTGATCTAGAATCATTCGAAGCCTTGATGAGTTCTCAACGAGACAAAGCACGTCAGGCCACGCAACTCAAGCAAACCCATACCCAGGGTAGTGATTGGGAATTTGTGAGGGCTGGGGAGCATTCAGAATTCCTGGGATATACCCATCCAAAATTGGATACCACCATTGCCCAGGTCATGAAGTCCGATAAAGAAATTTATATCGTCTTGACTCAGACACCCTTTTACGCAGAAAGCGGTGGTCAGGTAGGTGATACAGGCCGTATCTATAATGCAAATATGGAATTAGAGGTTCTGGATACTCGCCGTGAGGGTGATGCCATAGTCCATGTGACAAACCTGGTTTCAGGTGAATTCAATACAGATTCTGTGATTGCCATAATCGACTCAACGCGACGTGGCGATATTATCCGAAATCACTCTGCTACCCATTTATTAAATGCTGCCCTGAGAAAAATTCTCGGTGACCATGTCAAACAAGCTGGTTCTCTGGTGGATGATAAGCATCTACGATTTGACTTTAACCATTTTGAAAAAATGACGACAGAAGAAATTAACAAAGCCGAACGACTGGTGAATGCTGAAATCAGAAAGAATAACCCTGCCAGCATTCGCAATATGAGTTTTGACGATGCCAGGACTGAAGGTGCTCTGGCCTTCTTTGGTGAGAAATATGGTGATGAGGTCCGCACTGTCAAGTTTGGTGAATACAGTCATGAACTGTGTGGTGGTGTCCATGTACAGGCTACAGGGGATATCGGGTTTTTCCGTATCGAATTTGAAGCTGCCATTGCAGCAGGAGTCCGCAGAATTGAAGCAGTTACAGGAAAAATCGCTGAAGAAAATGCCCGGGTGGAAAGATCAGCCATTAATCATCTCCGTCATTTACTCACCTCAGATGTTGAAGATTTAGCTGAAAAGACTCAACATTTGATGGATGAAAAGAAAGCATTGGAAAAACAGGTCAAAGTTTTGTCCTTTGATCAGGCTGCTTCTGTTCTCACTGATATTCTTGGAAATTCACAATCCATCGGAGGGGTGAACGTATTAAGTGAGGTAGTGGAAGTATCTGACACAGAGGCACTTAAGGATCTTGGCTCAGAGCTCATTCGACAAATGAAAAGTGGTTTGGGAGTGTTAGGCACGGTCATTGATGGATCACCTTATGTGGTCTGTGTTGTTTCTGATGATGTGATTGCGCAACATAAATTGAAGGCTGGAGACATCGTACGTGAACTGGGCCAGAAGTTGGGTGGTGGCGGTGGTGGAAAACCACAAATGGCCACGGCTGGTGGTAAGGATGCCACTGCACTAAATTCAGTAATTGCAGGTGTGTTTGAATTGATAGGAGAACGTTTGGGATGAAAAAAGCTCAATTAATCATTGAAAAATCCACGACTGGACAGGTTGCTACATCCATCCCAGCTTTAGATGTGCCAGAAAAAGTCATAAGTGATCTCATTCCCTCAAAGTACCTAAGAGCAAACGCTCCACGCCTTCCAGAAGTTTCTGAACCAGAACTGGTTCGCCATTATATTGGTATTTCAACCAAGAATCATCATGTGGACAAAGATCTCTATCCTCTTGGTTCCTGTACAATGAAATACAACCCCAAAATTAATGATTGGACCGCCTCAGTTCTGGCAGAAGTTCATCCCTATCAACCCGAAGAATTGAGTCAGGGCTTACTTGGGGTCTACCATGAGTTGGAACAGCAGTTATGTGCTATCACGGGTATGACGGCATTTACACTCCAACCCGCCGCTGGATCACAGGGTGAACTGGTGGGTGTACTGCTTATGCGGAAATATCATGAATTGCGAGGAAATGACAAAGATGTCATCCTCATTCCATCAGCAGCCCACGGTACCAATCCAGCTTCTGTTGCCATGGCCGGGTATAAGGTCGTTGAGATTAAGAGTAACTCAAAGGGGCTGGTAGATCTGGAAGATTTCGAATCCAAAATTAATGATCGTGTCGCCGGATTTATGCTGACCAATCCCAATACTCTGGGACTATTTGAGGAAAACATTAGCAAAATTTCAGAGCTCATTCATGCTGTGGATGGTATCATGTACATGGATGGGGCCAATATGAATGCCCTTCTGGGTATCACACGCCCGGCAGACCTGGGATTTGATATCACCCATCTGAATCTTCACAAAACTTTTTCAACTCCCCACGGAGGTGGTGGTCCCGGAGCTGGTCCCATTGGTGTAACTGATAAACTTGCAGCCTATCTCCCCAGACCCCGTGTTGAGCTGCATGAGGATAAATATCATTTAGAATATGGCTATGAACAGAGTATTGGGCGAGTACATGGGTTCTATGGAAATTTTGGCATCTTACTGCGTGCCTGGACCTATATCAGAATGTTGGGTCCAGATGGTCTAAAGAATATTTCAGAAATTGCCATTTCCAACGCCAACTACATGATGCACAAACTGAAAGATGTTTTTGAGCTGGCCTACGATAGAACCTGCCTCCATGAATTTGTTCTCTCTGCTCAAGCACAGAAGGAAAAGGGGACCAACGCCCTCCATATAGCCAAACGTCTTCTGGACTTTGGATTTCACTCACCAACCATGTATTTCCCCCTCATTGTGAAAGAAGCCCTCATGATTGAACCCACTGAGAGTGAGAATAAGGAAACTATGGATCGATTTATCTCAGTCATGAAACAAATTGCTGAAGAAGTGGAAACAAATCCTGAAATGGTACAATCCGCACCACATTCCACACCTATTGGGAAGGTCGATGAAACCTATGCCAACCGCAATTTGAACGTTCGCTGGTAGAATGGCCTTCAACTACATAAATAAACGGCTCCACTGTGATGGAGTTGATTTGGCTGACCTTGCTGAGAAATACGGAACCCCTGGGTACATCTATTCAGAACAAATCCTCAGACGCAATGCCGAGGTGCTAAAAAAGCTATTTATTGATCGTGGATTTAAGGTTTCCTACGCCATGAAAGCCAATTCCAATCCCAACATCCTAAACCTTTTTAAAGAATACGGAATGGGTGTAGACATCGTCTCTGAAGGCGAATTCAAGATGGCACAGCACTGTGGCTTTGAAGGTTCGGAGATCAATTTTGCCGGTGTAGGCAAGACCATGGACGAATTGGATATGGCGCTGAAATTTGATATTGATCATTTTAATGTGGAAAGTCGCTTTGAGTTGGAGTTGCTTGAGACACGAGCCAAAATAGTTGGCAAAAAAGCAGCGGTCCTGCTCCGCTTGAATCCTGATATCGATCCACAGACCCATCCCCATATCTCAACTGGATTAAAACAGAATAAATTTGGGATGAGCCCTGAAAAGGTAAGGCATATCCTTACCCATGCAGAATCATATCCCCATATAGAGTTTGATGGCATTCATTGTCACATCGGCTCGCAAATCGTTCAACCACAACCGTTTTTTGATCTCATTGACTATCTACAACAATTCACATCCTCACTACGCGCAGAAGGTGTTGAATTCTCACATATCGACCTAGGTGGTGGTTTTGGCGTAAACTATGAGGATCCATTCGAGGATATCCTAGAAACCACGCCCTTTCTTGAATCGATTGCAGATCTAGCCCTGGAGAAATTAGGTGAATACCAGCTTCATATTCAACCTGGGCGGGTTCTGGTAGCTAATG
The DNA here is from genome assembly GCA_016784025.1 of Fidelibacterota bacterium. GTDB lineage: Bacteria > Fidelibacterota > UBA8477 > UBA8477 > JABMPR01 > JABMPR01. Next base: position 122,536 of record JADHVL010000006.1, read on the forward strand.
CTGGTCTCCTGTTAGCCCGTGTCCTGGGAAACAAGGAAAATGGTGGACATCATTTTGTCATCATCGATGGTGCCACGACGGATCTGATCCGTCCAGCCTTGTATGGCGCCTACCATGCGGTTTATTCACACCTGGAAGATCGCCCCATGCTGATGGGAGATGTTGTTGGACCAGTTTGTGAAAGTTCTGATGCTTTAGCGAGAAACCGAGAAATACCTGAGTTTGAGAAAGATGATCTCATAATTATTGGGTCAGCTGGTGCTTACGCCAGTTCCATGGGATCTACATACAATATGCGACCCTTATCACCCGAAATAATGGTTCGGTTATCAGGAGCAACACAACTCCTGCGTAAACGTCAGTCTTTTGACGAAATGATTTCGCTCTACCCTTAGATTAATCGCCATGCTTAGACTCTCGCTGTTACCCTAAGGGAGAAGTTGACAATGACTAAAGCAAGTGCTTACTTATATTATAAGCCAATTAGGTAGCCAGAATGCTTTACCATTATCTTGTAACTGACTGAGTAACAACAATATAATAGGATGTTATCATGAAAAATATAATTCACACAGATGCGGCTCCAGCTGCCATAGGGCCATATAATCAGGCTGTTGAGATTAATGGATTGATTTACACTGCAGGCCAGATTCCATTGGATCCGGCAACAGGGAAACTGGTTGAGACTTCATTTTCTGACCGTGTGTATCAGGTTATGAATAACCTCAAGGCTATCCTGGAAGCTGCTGGCAGCGATTTTTCCAAAGTGGTTAAAACTAATATTTATGTTACGGATCTGGGACAATATGCAGAGCTTAATCGCATATATGGTGAATTCTTTCCAGGTGATGACGCACCAGCCAGAGCCGCTGTTCAGGTAGCTGGATTACCACTAGGGACTGATGTCGAAATAGAGATGGTTGCTTATAAATAGAGAAAATGAATCATTTTTTGAAACAATTAATTCTTTTAGTTCTGGCATTGGGAATGTTGAATGGCCAATCTCATATTCAGGGGCAGGTTGACTCAACCAATGTGAAAAGCCCAGGTAAAGCGCTCTTATTCTCAGTCATTCCAGGGGGTGGTCAGCTCTATAATCGCCGCCCTTTGAAAGCTATTTTGTTTGCAGGTGCCTTTGCTTATTATGGCTATGGATATACAGTTGCTCAGCAGGATTATCAAGATGATCTATCCAGCGAATCACTCCATAGAACCAGGAACGATAAGGTCTGGATGATGTCTTTAGTATGGACATTGAATATTATTGATGCTTATGTCGATGCCCAGCTCTGGGATTTTGGCAAGTACGAAATTGAAGGTGCCCAAGAGATAAAAGATGAAAACATGATTAAACCAAAAAAGGCAGGATCAATAGATGACACAGACTAGAGAATCGTGGGGATCGAAATTTGGTTTCATACTGGCTGCTGCAGGTTCTGCAGTTGGACTGGGAAATATCTGGAAGTTCCCATATATCGCTGGAGAAAACGGTGGCGCTGCCTTCATCTTTGTCTATCTGATCTGTATAGGCATCATAGGTTTTCCAGTGCTCATTGCCGAAGTACTCATTGGAAGAACGACTCAACGCAATCCTGTAGGTGCTTTTGCTGCTCTCACGCCATCTAAAATGTGGTTATCAGTAGGTTTCCTGGGTGTGCTTGCTGGTTTTATGATCTTATCATTTTATAGTGTCATCGGTGGCTGGACTATTGGATATGTGGTTGAAACCCTGCGCGGTTCGCTTTCCAATTTTCATTCACCTGAAGAGGCTGGAGTGTTGTTTGGAGCCCTTTCAGGCAACGCAACGTGGACCTTAGGGTATCATACGTTATTCTTTGGGTTGACTATGTTCATTGTGGTCAGAGGAGTCCAGGGTGGCATAGAGAAATCCAGCAAGATTATGATGCCAATTTTACTCTCTATTCTGGTTATTCTCATGATTCGCGGGATGACCCTACCTGGTGCTGACAAGGGCTTAGCCTTTCTATTGGTACCTGATTGGGCAAAAATAAATGGTCAATCCATTCTCATCGCACTGGGGCATGCATTTTTTACCCTCAGTCTTGGTATGGGCGCAATGATGACCTATGGTAGCTATATGTCCAAAAAGGACAGCGTCATAACAGCTTCAGCCCAGATTGTCTTTCTGGACACCATTATCGCCATCATGGCCGGTGTCGCCATATTCACTGCTGTATTTGCTTCAGGTCTGAATCCAGCTGCAGGTCCGGGATTAATTTTTCAAACTCTACCTGCGGTTTTTTCCAGTATGACAGGTGGTGTATATTTCTCGTTTCTCTTTTTCTTGTTGTTGGCAATCGCAGCGCTTACGTCGGCCATTTCACTTCTGGAAGTGGTTGTGGCCTATTTTGTAGATGAGAAGGGCTGGAATCGCAAAGGGGCGGTGTTGATTTTTGGTGGATCGATTTATCTATTGGGAATCCCTTCAGCTCTATCCTTTAACCTCATGTCAGATGTGACGCTGTTTGGAAAAACATTTTTTGATATTGTTGACTTTATTGCTTCCAATGTGCTGTTGCCCTTTGGTGGCTTGATGATAGCTATTTTCGTGGGATGGGTGTGGACACGGACTTCTGTCATGACGGCAGTGAAGGAGGGTGCAGAACAATTGTTTGAAACCTATCCATGGTTTGAAAGTGTATGGTTCGTCTTCCTGCGATTTGTGGCTCCCGTGCTCATCACTTTGGTTCTTTTAAGCAGTTTGGGTTTAGTGTAAACTATTCGTAATAAAATATCCCGGATGGGCGAGGAGAAACTGATGCGCCCATCTCCGGAAATTCCAGTGCATTTAATCATTTAGAATGCACCTTTGATTCCTATTTTAACAGGTTAATTCTGAATCGATCATCTCTGGTGGAAAGGAAAATCCTCAGAAGTGATGGAGAATTTATAAAAGGGGTTTATATATGATCCTTGTAAAAGATAATCGATGTGACTTTTGTGGTACCTGCGTGGCAGTCTGTCCTGTTGATGCCATTGAGTTGCGCGAAGCTGATATATCAATCATTCATGACACCTGTATCGACTGTGATATCTGTATTTGGGTGTGTCCCATAGATGTGCTCTCTTCCGATGAGAAAAAGGAGGAGGTAAAGCATGACTGATTTTGATGTCATTGTGGTTGGAGGGGGACCTGCAGGATCCATGGCTGCCGAAGCCGCAGCAAAGGGAGGGGCAAAGACCCTTCTGCTAGAAAAAGATAGAGATATTGGATACCCCGTGCGTTGTGGTGAAGGTGTGGGAGCTTCTGGATTAAAACAATTTATTGAACCAGATCCACAATGGATTGCTGCTACTATCTCCAAGGTACGTATGCGCTCTCCCGACAATACCAAGGTGGATTTTGGGATGAAGGATGCCGGATATGTCCTCCATCGAAGATTGTTCGATTATGCTCTCGCTAACCGCGCAGGTCGTGCCGGTGCGGAGATACAGACTCGAGCTTATGTGGATGGCCTTATGGTGGAAGACGATGTCGTGAAAGGTGTCAAATACCAATACATGGGGGAGAATCGGGAATTATCGGCCAAGATTGTCATTGCCGCCGACGGTGTTGAATCAAGAGTCGGACGAATGGCTGGGATGCGCACAGCCACTAAGCTCAGAGATATGGACTCCGGCTATCAGGCGACTGTCGGAAATGTTGATATTGATCAGGAGTTGATTGATTTCTTTATAGGATCTAACTGGGCGCCAGGTGGGTATCTCTGGATATTTCCCAAGGGTAATGGCATGGCCAATATTGGATTGGGAGTGAATGGAAAGGTAGCAAAAGATTTTAGTGCCCATGATCTCACCCACAAATTCTTAAAAGATCATTTCCCCAAAGCTAGTATTTTGACCAGCGTTTGCGGTGGTATTCCCATCGCCAAAACATTGAAAACTATCACCAAAGAAGGTATCATGCTGACTGGGGACGCAGCCAGAATGGTAAATCCCGTGACTGGAGGTGGTATTATCACAGGAATGGTTGGGGGTCGAATCGCTGGAGAGGTTGCTGCAGCAGCACTTCAGACTGGAGATCTAACATCCAAGGGCTTTAAGGATTACCCTGCGAGATGGCAAAAAGCCGAGGGGAAAACACACGATGGACTTCATCGCGTCGCCGATGCCATTTTTGAGATCACTGATGAAAAATTGAATAAGATGGCCCACCGTCTGGCAAAGATACCCCCTGATGAACTCTCACTTATGAAGATTTTCACAGCAGTTGCACGACAAAAACCATCCATACTGATTGATGTGACCCGCGCCTTTGCCGGCGTTTGATCCATCGATATTAGAAAGCACAGGAAGATTTGATCAAAACATACACAATCACGATAGCGGGTTGGCTCGCATGAGTTTTTCAGACTATTTACAGGGAATTGGTCTTGGTACCTTTGTTTCCTTTGACCTAGAAACTACGGGCCTTGACCCCAAGGTAGATTTCGTCATTGAATTTGGAGCAGTCAAAGTTGTTAATGGCGTTGCCACAGAACGATATCAACAGTTTATTAAACCCCCTGTGAGAATTCCTAAATTCATCACCAAGCTCACCGGTATCACCAATGAAATGGTGGCTGATGCTCCCACTTTTGAAGAAGTGGTGGATGACCTTTACGATTTCCTGGGGAACCATCCTCTGGTAGCTCATAATATCTACTTCGATCACAATTTTTTAAATGTCAAACGCGAAGCCATAGATGGCATACCTCTCAAGAATCAGCGCATAGATACTTTAAGTCTGGTCCGAACTCTCAGATACGATATGATTAACCACAAACTGGGGACAGCAGCTGAATTTTACGGCCTGTCAAAAGAAGGTGCTCATCGTGCTGACTATGACGCCGACATGGTGGCAGAAATTCTGCTCATTCTGATTTCCGAAATGAAACGACTCTCACCCGATGTGATTAAGACCATCGTGGATGTTCTCCATGGCACTGATTTGCCCAACGAAGATTTATATAAGTCCATATTGGACTGGACAGCTACTGGTCGAGCTCTGGAAGAATTGGATGAATATCCCAAAATTCCTTTACCTCAGAAACCGAATATTCGTCATTCTACCGTCGAGGGTGGCTATCCCGATCTTGATCAAATATTTTCCGATGAGGGTCTCCTGTCAGAACATCTTGATGGATATGAACCACGGGAAACTCAGGTTACTCTCGCCCATGATATTCAGTATGCCATGCGCAATGATGAGTTTCTTATGGGTGAGGCAGGCACGGGTGTGGGGAAGAGTCTGGCCTATACCATTCCCGCTGTACTGACGCGACATGAGCTCAAAGAAGATGAGCCTATTCTTATCAGTTGTAACACCAAGAATTTACAGGATCAGCTATTCCATAAGGAAATACCCTTTATTCAAGAGAAGCTTGGATTACCAGTCCGGGCCTTACTCCTCAAGGGACGGAATAATTACATCTGCAAAACCAAATGGCAACGGGGCATTCGCGATGTGAGTTGGCGATTCAGTCGTCGTGAGAAAGAAGCACTCCAAACTCTTGTGGTCTGGGCTCATGAGACACCTACCGGCGATATCGACGAGCACAATGGGTTTCATACCGTTGGAAATGCACTGGTCTGGTCTAAGCTGAATAGCGAACCCGGCTTTTGTACCACCAATGTATGCTCACATAATGATTTCTGTTATCTCGGCAAATTACGTCAGGAATCTGCCAAGGCAGATATCGTTGTGGTCAATCATTCGCTCCTATTGGCTGATGCCGCTGCTGATCATGCCATTTTGCCCAGCTATCAACGACTTATTGTAGATGAAGCCCATCTGCTTGAGAAAACAGCCTATCAATTTTTCGCAGCAGAGTTCTCATACAAAAGTCTCCGAATCCAGATGGATCAGTTGTTCTATAAAGGACGCAATAAAAGTGGTATGTCCATTGAACTGAGGCATCTTTTAGTTCCCGTTGATGAGAAGCAAAAAACGGGTCTTACTGCTCAGTTGGATCAACTGGAAACTGACATACAAGAATTTGACAAAACCCTGCTGGCATTCTTTACTGAATTCAAAGCAACCAGACAGCGTGATATCGAACGGGCTACTTTTACTTACAAAGAGTTATATACTGGAGAAAAGGATCCCTTTGCACCTGTCCGGGGAATCTGGTACACAGTCATTACCAGTTTAACCTCACTGAACAACCTGGTCAGAGATGTGGAAAAATCACTGGATGATCTCGATGATGAATCATTGCCAGGTCTCTCTGAGATAAGCTCAAGATTCCACTCATGGCGTGAGATGATGGTCTACACCCTTGAAATAATGGACAAACAAGCTGCCGCTGACAATCCCGAATTGATTTATTGGTTTGAGATCCTGCCTAAAAGCGAGGTGGTGGCTGTAAAATTTGTCCAGGTTCCCCTGGAGATCGGCAAGCAAATGCAGGATCGTATCTATGAAGATCTGGCATGTGCCATTTTTACGTCAGGAACCCTTAATATCGATGGAAGTTTTAACTATCTTAAGCAACGCCTGGGATTGAAGGGTCATGCCCGACTGAAAGAAATGACTTATCCATCACCATTCTATTACGAGGACCAGGCCAGAATTTTCGTACCCACATTTATGGGACCCCAAAACGCTGAGAATTACACGATTGAGGTGCTGTTTCTCCTTGAAAAAATCTGGAAAACACATCCTGTGGGAACCATGATTTTATTCACAAGCTACACCATGCTCTTAAACTGGCAGGAAGAGCTGGAGGATCGCATTAAAGGCTCTGGCCGTAGGTTGCTGGTGCAATCAAGTCGTGTTTCCAGAATGGATTTGATTAATCAGTTCAGAAAATATCCCGGCAGCATTCTTCTGGCCACTGACAGCTTCTGGCAGGGCGTGGATATCCGCGGTGATGCCCTTCAATTGCTGGTAATTGCTAAACTACCTTTCCTTGTGCCCTCTGATCCTATTGTACGAGCCAATAGCGATGCCCTGAAGGCCGCGGGTGAGAATGATTTCATGGGTTACAGCGTCCCTGAGGCAGCGATTAAATACAAACAGGGGGTCGGGCGACTCATCCGCAGTACCACAGATTTTGGCGCTATTCTTTCTTTGGATGAACGCATATTCACCAAACGTTATGGTGACTGCTTTCGCAATTCTACCCCTATACCTCATGTTCCAGCTAATTCAGAGAGAGAACTGGTTGATTCCATACGCGCCTGGTATCGATCACATGGAATACCAGATGCCAACACAAATTAAAGTGAGACGGATATGATTCTAGATGGTAACTCATTGACGCTTGAGGGGATCTTTGAAGAACTTGAATCTCCTACAAAATTATCACTTACTATTGAATCGAAGCAACTTGTGCGGAAATCGCGAGAAGTTGTGGAAAACGTCCTGGAGACTGGCAAAACGGTATATGGTGTGAATACGGGATTTGGCAAACTGGCAAATCAAAGAATCTCCAGCGATAATTTGCGTCAACTTCAGGTTAATCTGTTGAGGAGTCATGCTGCCGGGACCGGTGGATACCTTCCTCGCAAGACAGTGCAGTTGATTCTGCTCCTGAAGATAAATAGCCTACTTAGAGGGTATTCCGGGATCAGACTTGAGATTATTGAAGCTTTGATGGATTTGTACAACAATAATCTTACTCCGGCCATCCGGGAAAGAGGAAGTGTAGGAGCCAGCGGAGATCTGGCCCCCTTGGCTGATCTGGCATTGCCCCTCATAGGGGAAGGTCAATTTCTCATGCCGGACGGGTCAATCAAATCCGCTTCAGAGATATTGAAACAACACGGTCTTTCAATTATGGAGTTAAAAGAAAAAGAAGGTCTTTCCCTTATTAACGGGACGCAGGTGAGCACTGCTTTTGCAATTGAATCATTGAAAAAAATCAAAGATTTATTCTTTACCATCTCAGCCACAGGAGCTTTTAGCACCGAAGTCATGCTTGGTACTGATACTGCATTCAGGAAAGAGATTCAGGAAGCGCGCAATCAACCGGGACAGGCCTATGCCGGAGAATTACTATATACTTTGATGACCGATAGTGGGTATCGGGATGCTCATCTTGACTGTGACCGAGTCCAGGACTTCTACAGTCTGCGCTGTATGCCTCAGGTTCATGGCTCTTGGTATGATCTCATTGTTCATGCTGAAAGAATACTGACCCAGGAGACCAACAGCACCACTGATAATCCGGTAACATTAATTAAAGAGGATATCATTGTCTCCGGGGGCAATTTTCATGCAGCTCCCCTTGCACATACCATGGATTACCTTGCCATAGCTCTTTCAGATGTGGCAGCAATGAGTGAACGGCGGATAGCTGCTTTTCAGGAAACAAGTCAGAGCAATTTGCCCATGTTTCTCATGAAAGAGGCTGGTTTGAACTCTGGTTTTATGATAGCCCATGTCACTGCCGCAGCTTTAGCCAGTGAAAATAAATCACTCAGTCATCCTGCTTCCGTAGATACCATTCCCACTTCAGCCAACCAGGAAGATCATGTGAGTATGGCCCCGAATGCCGGACATCAACTCAAGCAGGTTATATCCAATACTTCAAGAATTATTGCCATCGAGCTCATGTGTGATGCTCAAGCCAGGGATTTAAATCCGCAGTATCATTTAGCGCCATGCAGTGAAGCCATTTATCAACTGATACGCAACGAGGTACCTTATCTTGAGGTAGATGGTCCGTTAAGTGCCCATATCGAAGCGATACACCGAATGGTTTCTTCAGGAGCCATCTCGGAAATTGTTCAACAACAATTGGAGGCATAGGCATGAGAATCCAGAGTAAGACATTCCTGCTATCCCTGTTGATGATACTCATCGTTGGATGTGCTTCTGAATCAGTAAAATATGTTCTCCCCAGTGCAGGTACCAGCAAAGCACCGAAATGGGTCGACACACACCGAGCAGTCAGAGATACCATATTCATAGTCATTCACTTGCCAGAAGAACATTCTCTAGATATGGACATCTCAGTTCAAAAGGCCCAGTCCGAGTTGAACACCATGTTGATGAGTGAAATCGAAGTCATCCTGCGTGACTATTGGGAAGAAAAACAAATTAGATATTCGGAGAAGGAAGAATTCCAGCTCTTATCAGGACTCCCCATAACACTTGAGCAAATCATGAATCATGTGGAGGTGACTGATGGCTGGGAGAAAAATGGTGAAGTCTCAATTCTATGTGCTCTTGATTATGAAGATGTCGCAGAGGTTCTCATTCAGGATATGGAAATTGAAGATCGTGCTTTTCTTCCTTATTTGAAGAGAAGAATGGATGATCTGGCGCAACGCTACCGCTAGGATAATAGATGAGATTTGTTGATTATGTAAAGATTAAGGTCATCCCAGGTAAAGGGGGAGATGGCATTATTGCGTTTCGCCGCGAAAAATTTGTTCCTAAAGGTGGTCCTTCAGGTGGGAACGGTGGAAGAGGCGGCAGTATTATCCTCAAGGTGGACGCTCAACTCCACACACTTCAGGATATTCGTTACCACCGGATATATAAAGCTAACAGGGGTAAACACGGTGAGGGCAGTCTCCGTCACGGTAAAAAAGGGGAGGACATTACTGTCAAAGTTCCTGCTGGAACCATTGTCAAGGATCTACACAATGGCGAAGTGGTTGCCGATTTGCAAATTGATGGTGAATCTATTGTCGTGGCACAAGGTGGCAGGGGTGGTAGAGGCAATGCCGAATTCGCCACACCAACTCACCAGGCTCCCCGTGAATTTGAATATGGTCGTGAGGGTCGGGATCGTGAGCTGGAGCTAGAGTTAAAGGTCCTGGCTGATGTGGGGCTGGTTGGATTTCCCAATGCTGGCAAATCTACTTTGTTGTCCAGAGTCTCCCGTGCCAAACCAAAGATTGCAGATTATCCCTTTACAACATTAACACCAAATCTTGGCATTGTGAAGTCTGGTGCTTATTCCAGCTTTGTTATGGCCGATATTCCAGGACTTATTGAAGGTGCTCACAAAGGCAAGGGCCTTGGTATTCAGTTCCTGAAGCATGTCGAACGTTGTAGCGTGTTGTTGTTTCTGGTGGATGCCAACGATGAAGATCCAGCAGAATCATATCGACTCCTTTTCGAGGAGGTAAAAAAATACAGTCCTGGACTCATTCAGCGGAAACGCATGCTGGCTATCACCAAGATGGACTCTTTTGTCGGAGTACCTAAAATGGCAACCTTCGAACCCGTCGAACTATTTCCTATTTCCTCTGTTTCAGGAGAGGGACTTGAGGATTTGATCAAGGCCCTTTCAACCAGTATAAGTGAATAATAAACTATTTAATATCATCAGGATGCTCAGCATCCCTGGAGTTGGTCCCCGAAAAACCTTAGACCTAATTTCAGAATTTGGCTCTCTTAAAGACATCTTTTCAGTTGGTTACAAAGAGCTCACAAGAATTCCTGGCATAAAAGACAAAATTGCCAGATCCATATTAGGTGATCCCGATGAGGAATTGATTGCCGGACAAGCCAAGCTCATCGAAAAATTTCAGGTTGAAATGGTCACGCTCTGGGATGAATCCTATCCCGACCAATTGAAACAAATCTATGATCCACCCATAGCTCTGTTTTGCAGGGGAAATATTGAGCTGCTGGGTTCAGATAGCCTTGGGATGGTTGGAACCCGAACCCCCAGCGGATACGGTAAGGAAATAACCAAGGAATTCAGCAGGGACCTCGCCCAAAGAGGGTTGACTGTAGTTTCAGGTGCCGCAAAAGGTGTAGATACCTTAACACATGAGGCTTGTCTCAATGCTGGTGGACAAACTATTGCTGTGCTTGGAAATGGTGTTGACAGAATTTATCCAGCCGAGAATCGCCCTCTTTTTGATGAGATATCAGACAAAGGATTATTGATTTCAGAATTTCTCATGGGTAGCAAACCTGACGCTCAAAATTTTCCTAGGCGGAATCGAATTATTTCTGGACTCAGCATGGGGACCATTGTGGTCGAAGCCGCAGAACGCAGTGGCTCATTAATTACTGCCTATTTTGCACTGGACCAGAACCGAGAGGTCTTTTCTGTGCCGGGTCCAGTGAACAGCCGCCAGAGTCGCGGAACCAATCTTTTAATCAAACAGGGAGCCAAGCTGGTTGAGAATGTAGCGGATATTCTAGAGGAACTTGGGGAGAAGTTTAAAATGGGTAGCTCCCAGGGTCAGCAGGAGCTCCTCATTGCAGCTGATCCTGGAGAGAAGGCACTTCTTGAACACCTCTCAGACTCAGAAGAAATTCATATTGATAATTTGTCCATGTTGGCTGGACAAACTACCTTCGCACTTCTGGGAACCTTGCTACAGCTAGAAATGAAAGGTCTGGTTCAACAATTACCCGGCAAATATTTTAAACGAAGATTTTGAAATATCTTTTTCTGATGGTAAGTATGGTAAGTAGGGTACTGTAATCCCAAAGGGATGAAATTTAAATAACATTGTTAGACGCAAAGTATAAATAATCCTGAAAGGATGAAATAGTAAGGCAAGTGGCTGGTACCTATTCGCAATTATATATTCAAATTGTTTTCGCCGTGAACGGACGAAAGAATATGCTTCACAAACCTTGGAGATCTGAATTGTTTAAATACATGGCTGGGATCATCAATGGTAAAGGTCAAAAAACAATAATTGTAAACGGTGTTTCCGACCATGTTCACATATTGATAGGATTGAAGCCTTCCATGGCTATATCAGATTTGGTACGGGATGTGAAAAATAACTCAACAAACTTCATAAATAGTCAAAAAATTACCAGAGGAAAATTTTCATGGCAAGCCGGATATGGTGCCTTTTCCTATGGTAAATCCCAACTTAATCACGTGTATGGATATGTACTCAATCAGGAAAAACATCACTCAAAAACTTCATTTAGAGAAGAATATCACGAGTTTTTGAGGAAATATGAAATTGAACATGATGATAAATATTTGTTCCAGTGGATAGAAGAATGTCACCCCTCCGGGGTTCAATAATAGCTCAAAATTAGAACAATAATAATTTTACCCCTTCGGGGTTGAACTATGTTGAAAACAATGATTAGTCAAAGGAAGAGCAATGAATGGATCTATAATTACAGAATTAATTAGTTATCTAAATCAAAGCGTCACCGCCTACCATGCTGTAATAACAGCAGAAGCAACCCTCAAATCAAATGGATTTATTCGATTGGATGAGCAGGATGTGTGGGACTTAAAACCCAATCAAAAGTACTATGTAATCAGGAGTCAATCAGCTCTGGCAGCCTGGCAAATGGGTAGGGGTGATAAATCAGGTATACGTCTTGTTGGAGCTCATACCGATTCTCCCGGGCTTCATTTAAAACCCAAGGCTCAATATTCTAAGAGTGGATATGTTCAACTTGGAGTTGAGGTCTACGGGGGACCACTTCTGGCAAGTTGGACAGATCGTGATCTATCTCTGGCGGGTCGGGTTATACTGAAAGAGGCTGGTAAGCTTAAAGTCGTTCCATTTAAATCGAATAAAGTTTTGCTGAGGATTCCTCAATTGGCAATTCACCTCAATAGAGAAGTGAATGAGAAAGGCTTGATGCTCAATAAGCAAACCCACATGCCACCTATTCTGGCTCTTGAGAGTACAGATGGCCCCTCAATTGATGCAGAATTGATCGAAGGTCTCATCGCTGATGAATTGAAAGTGACGCGAGATGAAATCGCCAGTTGGCAACTTGAATGCTATGATACTCAATCCGCCAATACAAGTGGGTTAAATGATGAATTCATCGTGAGTGGAAGAATCGACAATCTCACCATGTGCCACGCATCCATTCAGGCCCTGACTTCAACAGCATTCTCAGCTCCCCAAACTGCTATGATTGCCCTGTTTGACAATGAGGAGATTGGTAGCTCAACTGAGAATGGTGCCGCCTCAGGTTTTATCCGCGATATTATCACCAGGGTAGTAGGATCAGATGATTCCAATCATATGACGCAAAGGACCTTGGCCAATAGCGCCTGTATTTCAGCCGATGGAGCTCATGCCATCCATCCCAATTATATTGAGTTTCATGATCCCCAGCATGCAGTAAAAATGAATCAGGGACCAGTAATAAAGGTGAATGCAAATCATCGCTATGCAACCAGTGCCTTTACCTCAGCAATCTTTGAACAATTGTGTAAAGATGTGGATGTTCCAGTCCAGCACTACGTCCATAAAACCGATTTGCCGTGTGGGTCTACCATTGGACCCATAACAGCAACTGGATTGGGTATACCCGTAGTTGATGTTGGCAATGCCATGCTTTCTATGCACTCCATCCGAGAAACAGCTGGCGCGAAAGATCATGAAATGATGATCAAAGTGCTGGAGCGGTTTTTCTCAAAAGCAGATTTGGTATCGGTTTCATAATCAGGAATAATATTTCAACACCCCAGCTGTATTCAATATAGAATAATAAGATCAAATCAGACTTCCTTCACCCCTGATAATTGATACATTATTCTGCTTTTTTTATGAGTTTTAAACATCGACTGATCTTGAAGATGCGTTGTGCTTTCAGGTCCTGCAATGAGAGCGAGCCGAACCCCGTCAGATCCGGAAGGAAGCAGCGGTAAGCATTGTAATCGTGTGTCGGAATTGCCTGAGGCACGCGCATCTTTGAGATCAGCTATTAGTCAACCAACGGGAAAGTCCAATATCGTGTCTGATCAAGAATCTGCATATATAGTTTCCTCGCTAAAATATCGTCCTCAGACATTTGAGGATGTCGTAGGTCAGGATCATGTTTCCAGAACACTGAGAAATGCACTTGTCAGGCATAGACTAGCCAATGGTTATATTTTTACTGGTCCAAGGGGCGTTGGTAAAACAACCTGTGCCCGAATTCTGGCCAAGGCCATCAATTGTGAAAATCCCAACGATGGGAATCCCTGTAATACATGTAACCACTGCATTGAAATTACCGGCGGTCGGAGTCTTGATGTTCTGGAAGTTGATGGAGCATCCACTCGTGGTATTGATGCCATCAGGGAACTGCGAGAGGTGGTTAAATATCCACCTACAAATTCAAATTACCGTGTCTACATCATCGATGAAGTACACATGCTCACCAAAGAAGCCTTCAATGCACTTCTGAAAACCTTGGAGGAACCACCACCTCAAGTCCTATTTATCTTTGCTACTACGGAACCTCAAAAAGTTCCTATCACCATACTTTCTCGCTGTCAACGCTACGATTTTCGCATGATTTCCACAGAAACCATGGTGGCGCGTTTAAAAATGATCAGTGACAAAGAGGGCATTTCAATTTCCGAAGAAGGTTTGGCGCTTATTGCCCGTAAGGCAGCAGGAAGTCTGCGAGATTCTTTGAGTCTATTGGATCAGGTTTCAGCATTTGCTGAAGATGAAGCTTCAATTGATCTTGTGAGAAGAGTATTGGGGGTTCTGGACGCCACCATATATTTCGAATTAATGCACAATGTGGCCAGTCAATCTGCTGAGAACCTTATGAATCAAGCAAATTTGCTTTTTTCAAGAGGGATCAGCATTTCTGAATTCTTGCATGGTCTCAGTGAACATATTAGAAATCTTCTCATTGTGAAGGTGGCTGGAATTACAGATTATCTTGATGTCTCAGATACTGATGCAAAGGCACTCGAGGAGCAAACCGCATATCTTGAGGAACGTGATCTACTACGCATGCAAAATATTGTTCTGGAAACCATCAGGGAACAACGCTTTGTAAGCAACCAATTGGTTTCTGTTGAACTCATGTTGCTAAAGCTGTCTAGAAGTACACGTGCACTTGATTTGGATGCAATTCTTTCTGGGAAAAGCATCCCAGCACCTGTTATACCAAAGGCTACGCCTTCAAATTTAGCTCCATCACCTGACAAGGGTGATTTAGCCTCAAAAAAGTCAACACCTCAACCGAAACCGATTCCCGTTCCTGATCCTGAGCCACTTCCGGAGACTCCTAAAGCAGTTGAACCTGAACCCGAGCCCACAACTGAAAGACCTGAGGTAGCTGAGCCTGTAGAGGAAGCGGTCAAAAAATCCGAGTCAGTACCTCCACCAGAGCCGGAAGTTGTTGAAGAAATTGTACCCGAATCCACTCCCGAGCCTGTTCCTGAAGTTGAGGAAGTACTGGTAGTTGAGAGTAATCCACCTGCCGATGATAAATTCCATGATATAACTATTGAAAAACTCTTACCACACTGGGAAAAATTTATCGAAAGTCTGGGTAAGATTAGCAGATCCACCAGTGCATTTATGAGTGAAGGGACACCAGCTGGGTTTGAAAAGGGCTGTCTCACCGTTTCATTTGCTCCAGAACAAAAATATCATATTCAGACCTTAAGTAAGAATACAGAGGAAATTCACAAAATTGCCTCGGAAGTATTTGGAACAAAAATGACTATTCTGCTATTAGAAGAAAATGGTCGTAAACCAAAACAACGCAAAGAAGATGAAATTCTGGCTCATCCAACCTCACAACATCTCCTGGATATATTTGATGGTGAGATCATTGATGAGTAGAATTTGAACACCTATAGGAGAAAACTCCAATGATGCCAAAAGGCGGAATGGGCAACCTTTTAAAGCAAGCCCAGAAAATGCAAAAAGATATGGAAATCGCTCAGAATGAGCTCGCTACCATTGAGGTAGAAGGATCTGCCGGTGGTGGTATGGTTAACGTGAAGGCCAATGCCAAGATGCAGATATTATCCATCAAAATCGAGCCAGATGTACTGGAAGATGATGTTGATATGGTTGAAGATCTTGTGCTTGCTGCAGTAAATCAAGCCCTGACAAATGCCCAGGATGCTGCCAACTCAAGAATGTCACAAGTTACTGGTGGTATGATGGGTGGAATGGGTGGACTAAATATTCCCGGACTTGGATGAAAATTCTTCCTGATAGTCTGGAGCGCATTACCGAACAGTTCTCACGATTCCCTGGAATCGGCAAGAAAACTGCACAAAGAATGGCTTTTCAGTTGATTGAATGGAATCCCGAAGATGTTCAACGGCTTGGAGATGTCATCATCCAGAGTACTGAAAAATTGCGACAATGCTCCATTTGCAACCTGATTACAGAAGCCGATCCATGCCCGGTCTGTCTTGATACTCGCAGGGATGAATCCATCCTGTGCGTGGTTGAAGATTCCAGGGATGTCGTTGCCATTGAAGAGACAAGTCGCTTCAGTGGGAAGTATCACATATTGGGTGGGGTTCTTTCACCCCTTGAAGGTGTGGGTCCAGATCAGTTGAATATTCGGAATCTGCTCACACGATTGGAAGATGTCACGGAGATAGTGATAGCAATGAATCCCAGCGTTGAAGGGGAGACAACTTCATTGTATTTAGCTCGACTGTTACAGGAAAAAGATATAAAAGTGACCCGCCTTGCAAGAGGAATTCCCAGCGGGGGTGATCTTGAGTATATTGATGGTATAACTTTAGGGAGAGCTCTGGACGACAGGCATGAATTAACATGATACATAATTTACCAAATATCCTGACTATTTTTCGAATCGTAATTACACCCCTAATCGTATGGTTGCTCATAGGATTTGATGGCCTGGCTCTCCACGCATTGGCTCTGGTATTGTTTCTCATCGCATCACTCACAGACCTATTTGATGGAATAATTGCACGGAAGCTCCAGGTGGTTAGTGAGTTTGGCAAATTTATGGATCCACTCGCTGACAAGATTTTGGTAAATAGTACCTTCATTACTCTAAATATTTTAGATGTCATGCCAATCTGGATTACTGCAGTAATCATCCTGAGAGATGGTATGGTTACGCTATTGCGCTGGGCTATGTTGGCCAATGGTGCTTCAATGAATACCAGCCGTATGGCCAAATTGAAAACAGTCTTTCAATACATTTCCATGTATGTGGGTTTGATCTTTATCCTTCTCGGGCATTTTGAATCTCTGGATATAATAGTGGCCTGGGTAGAAGAGTGGTTCGTCACAGAGACTATTTTTACACTTACTGGTCTGGTCACCGCCTTTACAGGTTTCAATTATTTATGGATAAATCGCGCTTTCTTGAATTCCGTATTTACGGAAAGCGAATGATCCAAGTTTTACGCGCTTTTACCTCAGTTGGATATGTAGGTCTTATACCCGGTGCTCCTGGTACGTATGGATCATTGGTGACCCTTCCCATTGCATATTTTTGGAGTACACTGGTTACAGATAATCCTTTTATAACATTGGGACTCATTGCAATAATAACTGTGATGGGTGTATTTGCCTCAAACAAGGTGGGAGAATCTCTGGGTGTTGAAGATCCTGGAGAAATTGTCATCGACGAATTAGTTGGTCAATGGATAGCTGTGTTAGCCATCCCGGCACATTGGGGTTTCTGGTTGGCTGCGTTCATTCTTTTTAGAGTTTTTGATATCTGGAAACCCTGGATAATCGATAAATCTCAGCAGTTACCTCGTGGTATTGGTGTCATGATGGATGATGTGTTGGCTGGTTTGCTGGCATTGGCTATTATTCAAGGGGCAGCAGCATTTATATGAAGCATCTGAATGCCATCACAATATCTATTGGTGATGAATTATTATCAGGCAAGACCGTGGATTCAAATAATGCCTTTATATCGAAGCAATTGGATCTAATTGGCATTCCTGTCATCAAGAAAATAATTATCGGTGACACTGCTCAGGATATAAAGGATTCGTTGGACTGGGCCTTTACTCAAGCGGATGTGATCACCCTGACTGGTGGACTGGGACCAACTCATGATGATATTACCAAGTCGGTTCTATGTGACTACTTCCATGTGGGATTGAAGTTATATCCAGATTTACTTGAGAATCTGAAAGACCGCTTTGCGCGTAGAGGATTTAAATTTTCAGAAGCCAATACCTCGCAAGCTGAATATCCTGACAATGCAGCACTTCTTGACAACCCTTTTGGAACTGCTCAGGGCATGCACATCAAGCATAATGGGAATCATTTGTTTGTAATGGCTGGTGTGCCTAGAGAAATGGAAGCTGTTACCACAGAACAAATTATCCCCATTCTCTCCAAATTAACGCAGACTTCCATTTCCAAGATTGATATCCACTCCATCGGTGTACCCGAATCTACCCTTTATGAATTTAGCAAACCTGTCTTGGATAAATATTCTGATCTTAAAATCGCGTATTTGCCAAAACAGGGCATGGTGACTATCCGAGTATCATATCCATCCAAATCTCCTCATGAGGATCAGAAGTTTAAAGATGAGATTTTTGGTAGAATTCGCAATCTGAAACCCAAAAATATTTATGGTCGAGACGAAGAAGTCCTTCCTGTTCTCATTGGCAAGCTCCTCAAGAAGAATCGCGCAACGGTAGCCACGGCTGAATCCTGTACCGGGGGACTGGTAGCTAGCCTCATCACTGATATCAGTGGCAGCAGTGAATATTTTCAAACTGGATTTGTGACTTACGCCAACGAGACAAAAATGTCTATGCTGGGAGTTCAGGAGCAGACCTTGATTGACCACGGGGCAGTAAGTGAAGAAACCGTCTCTGAAATGCTTTCTGGAACCTTGAGTAAAAGTGGTGCTGATTATGCACTTGCCATCTCAGGTATAGCTGGACCCACTGGTGGAACAGAAGAAAAACCAGTTGGAACCGTATTCATTGGTGTTGCTCATAGCGAGCACCAAAATATCAAACGATTCCAGTTTGGGACGAATCGTATCCTAAATAAGGAAATGAGTGCCTTCTCAGCACTCAATTTATTGAGGCTCCTGATTGAGGAGACCAATCAATGAACGAAATAAGAACCTTCTTGGCATTCCCAATTCCCAAAGAAATTAAAGGTTACTTTAAAAACATGCTTGAGCCTATCATCGATAGGCAGGATAAAATCAATTGGGTCAAACGTGAAAATATTCATATCACGTTGAATTATTTGGGTGAAACTGATTCAGAAAAAATTGAAGAACATGCCAGAAAAATAGAGTCAGTGGTTAATGAGTTCCCACCCTTTAAACTGGGAACCACCGATACGGGGATTTATCCACATGCCAATGAGCCAAGGGTTTTATGGGTTGGATCTGCGCCATTCGACCTCACTCTGAGCAAGTTTAAGCAAAAACTGGATAGAGAATTAACACATTTAGGATATAGACTTGATAATCGTCAATTTCAACCTCATATTACGCTCGCTCGCGTCAAAACAATCTCACGCAAAAGCTCCTTTATCCATAAATTTCTGACAAAAGAAGTGCGTGAATTTAATTTTGAAGTTGATACGGTTTTATGGATGAAGAGTACATTGACGACGACGGGTGCAGAGTATGAAGAATTGAAATCATTTAAATTTAATAGTGGAGGTCAGTGATGAGTGCTGCTCAAGGAAAATCAAAAGACAAAGATAAAGCGATAGAATTAGCGGTCTCCCAGATTGAACGACAATTTGGTGCAGGGGCTGTCATGAGAATGGGTGAAGACCAGATGAACCTGGCAGTAGAATCCATTTCCACAGGAGCGCTATCATTGGATGCTGCCTTGGGAGTGGGTGGGGTGCCCAGGGGACGCATAATTGAAGTTTATGGACCGGAATCATCGGGTAAAACCACATTGGCTCTTCATATCGTAGCCAGTGCCCAGAAAAGCGGAGGTTATGCTGCCTTCGTTGATGCCGAGCATGCACTTGATCCCAAATATGCCAGTCAACTAGGAGTTGATGTTAAAAATCTACTTATCTCCCAGCCCGATTCTGGTGAGCAGGCATTGGAAATTACTGAAACACTGGTTCGGAGTAACGCATTGGATGTCATAGTTATTGATTCCGTTGCTGCACTGGTTCCACGCGCAGAGCTGGAAGGAGAAATGGGAGACAGCCATATGGGTCTCCATGCTCGCCTCATGTCGCAGGCACTGAGGAAATTGACAGGAGCCGTCTCAAAGTCTAACACCTCTGTCATCTTTATCAATCAAATCCGCGAGAAAATTGGTGTTATGTTTGGAAGTCCTGAAACTACTACAGGTGGAAGAGCACTGAAATTTTACGCCTCAGTTAGAATGGATATTCGGCGCATAGGATCATTAAAAGATGGTCAGGATAATATCGGTAATCGTGTTCGTGTGAAAGTGGTGAAGAATAAGATGGCACCACCTTTCAGGGAAACAGAGCTAGATATCATGTTTGGAAGGGGATTCTCTTTTGAAGGTGATATTTTGGATCTGGCATTACAGGCCAATCTGGTACAAAAAAGTGGATCATGGTTTAGCTATGGTGAGGAACGTTTAGGGCAGGGTAAAGAAAATGTTAAAAATTTCTTTATCGAAAACCCAGATCTTCTGGCCAAGGTGGTCGGTGAAGTCCGTCTCTTTCTAGGAATGGATTCCGCAGACGAAAAAGCCGAATAAACAGATGTAGATTTTCAATAAAGGGGCTTCCAAATATACATGGGAGCCCTTTTTTACCGCTAAGTGCACAAAGATCGCAAAGATTATTAATGGTGAATGTTTTATCCGAAAATGAATTATCTGAGAAGATAATTGGTGCTGCGATAGAGGTTCATAAAGAACTCGGCCCCGGATTACTTGAATCGGCATATGAAGCTGCACTTTTCTTTTAGTTAAGCTCATTGGATTTATTGGTTCAAAAACAGGTGCCTGTTGAAACATTATATAAAGGTCATAGCCTAAATGTGGGCTTCCGGCTGGATTTATTAGTGGAAGAGAAAGTAATTATCGAGTTAAAAGCTGTGGATAACATATCTAACATCCATTTAGCACAAATGTTAACATATTTGAAAATATGTAACAAAAAGTTAGGATTGATATTGAATTTCAATGTGAGATACTTGAACTCAGGAATCAAAAGAGTTGTTAATAATCTTTGAATCCACTTACATAAATAGAGCAGTTTAGCGTCCTTTGCGACTTTTGCGGTTATTTATTTTAGATCTGTATTATGCCCAAAATCACTAAAATCACACAACAGAAGAAACTCAGCGAAAGATTTAATCTATTCGTAGATGGAAAATTTGAGCTAGGTGTTGATGGATCCCTCATCGTTAAGTATGACATCAAGGTTGGAGATGCGTATACTGACGAACTCAAACACGATCTTGAAAACGATGATCGTATCGAAATTGCCTATATAGGTCTCATCAATTTTATTGCCTTTCGTGAGCGATGTGAGCAGGAAGTCAAGGAATGGTTATACAAAAAGAAATATCATGATTTGGCTGACGAATTGATTGCCCGATTAACAGATCGAAACTATTTGAATAACGAAAGATTTGCCCGATTATTCATTAAAGATCGTGTGAAGATCCAGGGCTGGGGTCCTATTAGACTCAGACACGAGCTGAATGCAAAACGAATATCCAAACAGATTATTGAATCCGAAATTGAAGCCATCCGAGAAGATTTTGATTTCAATCAAATGGCCCATGATCTGGCCTCGAAAAAATTAAAGAACATAGAGAAACCAACTTACAAAGATAAAAAACGGCTCTGGAGTCAACTCCAACGCCGCGGTTTCGAAGGGCCATCCATTTCTTTTGCTCTCCAGGGCTATACTTTTGTCAGCGATGACAAACCTTCCTGATCTCCTGATCAACTAATTCATATTTCTATTTGGTGAATTGACTTTCACCTCCTATGTTTGGTCAACCCCAAACATGTAGGTAAGATGTACAAAAGTGTCATGAACTTTGTGATGCCGCGTCCTATGATATTGGTATCGCTTCTATTTATCCTTGGAATACTGATTCAATGGAATCTCAATATGCCCATCGGGTTCCTAGGTATAATGACAGGCGTATTTATAGCTTTCGCCTTATTCCGTGGTGAATCTGATATATTACTCCTTCTAATCATCTTGTCCGGGTGCTTAAGAGTCGCTCTCCATGAGATGGTCCCATTAACTCATCTCTCCAATTTTATAGCCAGGGCTGATTCTGTCTATGAGGTGAGGGGAGTCGTGCTCGCTGTAGGTGAAACACGGAGAGGTACCCCAAGATACCTGCTAAGCCCTAAGGCTATCAATCAGCGGATTATTTCTGATGGATCGGTGATTCTCTATTCCAAAGATATTGAGCAAGCTGTAAATCCAGGTGACACTCTAATTGGACATATGCTATTGAACAGGCCCCGTGACAACCGAAACCCTCATGAGTTCAATTATCGTGAGTATTTGGAAGGAAAGAAAATCTATTATGAAGCCTTTCTTGAGGATGCTACAGGTGTGATCATTTCTAGTAGGGATGCCAGCTCCATATCCCTATTACTACTAGATATGCAGGACTTGATTTCCAGCCACTTTCACAAATATTTGTCCCCACGATCAGCCGGGATTCTATCTGCTCTAATCCTTGGTGAAAAGAGCGAGATTGAAGAATCGACCAGAAATGATTTTGCCAATACTGGTGTCATTCATGTTCTGGCTGTGAGTGGACTGCATGTTGGTTATGTTTCGTTAATTCTGATAACAATATTTGGGCTATTTCGACTACCGCATCAAATGCAAATGGGCAGCGTGATAGTCGGATTAGTATTCTATGTTGGACTCACGGGTGCGGCACCCTCAGTCATGCGAGCATCCATCATGGCTTCGCTGATGATTATTGGCGGTATACTTGAGCGAAAATCTGATATCCTCAACCTCCTTGCCTCTGCGGCCTTCATCATATTAGTTATTTCTCCTGCACAACTAGATAATATCGGATTCCAGCTCTCCTTTTTAGCAGTTTTGAGTATTGTGACTCTATTTCCAATCTTCAAAACGGTAGTGAGTGGACTTCCAATTTGTAAAACGGGTGTTTTTGGAAATATTCTTAATCCAATCCTCGATCTCTTCCTGGTTTCACTGGCAGCACAATTAGGAACCTTAGCCATCACTATCTTTTACTTTAATAAGATTCCTATCGTAAGTCTTGTGGCGAACCTGGTAGTGGTTCCACTGATAGGTGTGATCGTGGCTACTGGCATGAGTTTTCTTATCCTGGGGTCCCTTTTTCCTATCCTGGCTCGGCTGTGGGCTGCAACCATCGAGGGTGCCGTTGACTTTATGCTCTGGTTTGTTCAAATCTGTGCGCAAGTTGATTGGGCATATATAACAATACGATCAATCCAGCATTTTGAGTTAGTACTTCTTTTGATCGGTATCTTTGCCATAACAGTTATGGAATACCGAAAAGTCATCAGGCTATGGGTAATCCTTGTATTGCTTTGGATGGTTATTCAATCCTGGCAATCACTACTTAAACCTGCAAATCTCGAACTAGTTGTATTAGATGTGGGCCAGGGTGATGCCATCCTTATTCACGCACCCAATGGAAAGACAATGCTCATTGATACTGGCTTACGATTTGGAGGAAAAGATATGGGGAAGGATGTGATCATTCCCTATCTAAATTATCGTAATTGGCCTGAGATAGACATCCTCGTTTTGACACATCCACACAATGATCACATTGGCGGAGCCCAGTATCTTATCGAAAATATTGATGTGGGGAAGGTGCTAATGCCTGACATTGAATACGAATCATATGGCTACAATGTGTTGTGTGATATCATCCATTCTAAAAATATTCCTACAACGCCAGTATTTACTGGTTACATCGATTCAACGCTTAAACCAATCTATTTCAGGGTAACTGGACCAAAGTGGTATGATCATTCATCCCGCCCTTCAAACATCAATAATACATCAATCGTTATCCAACTATTCTATGGTGAATCAAGTGTGTTGCTCACTGGTGATGGAGAGGAAAACATGGAGCACGAACAGGTGCACCTCGGTCGGTTGTTAAAAAGTGATTTGATCAAAGCACCCCACCATGGTTCAAAAACCAGTTCAAGTCAAGCATACATCAATCTCGTGGATCCCCAGGTTTGCCTGATAAGTCTGGGAAAGAAGAACAAATTCAGACATCCATCAAAGATTACACTGGAGAAATACACAGAGCTTGGGGCAGATATACACAGAACTGACCTGGAAGGTGCCCAAGTCTTTAGAAGTGATGGAAAAGTATGGCATCGAGTTGACTGGAAAGATGATAATTAGTTGATAAACGGTTTCGATATGAAGGACATTGTACGATATTGAAGGCCAACAGTTTTACTAAATGGAGCAATAAATGTCTACCCCGATTCTCATTAAAAATGCTAGATGTGTCTCATCCAAAGGTATCGTTAAACAGGACGTTCTTCTCAGAGATGGAAAAATTGCTCAGCTAGGTGAAATAGGTGAGTCAACTGCTGAAAGGGTTATCGATGGAACACACCTGTATTTATTGCCTGGTGCTCTTGATCCCCAGGTCCATTTTCGTGATCCAGGACTTACTCATAAAGAGGATTTAAGGACGGGTTCCATGGCGGCTGCTTCAGGAGGTGTCACCAGCTTTTTTGACATGCCTAACACCAAACCATCTACGATCACGATTGAAGGTATGGCCGACCGAAAACGAAATGCTGCTGAAAAATGCGTGGTGAACTATAACTTTTTTATTGGAGCCACCAATACCAATCTTGAGGTCCTTAATGGTGTAGAGAATGTGCCTGGTATTAAAATATTTATGGGTTCTTCAACCGGGGATTTGCTGGTCAGTGATACTAAGGATCTTGATAATATCTTTGGGAATGGATCCCGCCTCATCGCTGTCCATGCTGAGGATGATGACATTATTAATGCTGCTCAGGAAATTTACAAGAATTCCACCGATTTTAATCATCACCAATTTGTCAGACCAGCCGATGCCGCTTTAAAAGCTACAACTCTGGCTGTTGAGCTCTCTATCAAATATCAGCGTCGTCTCCATATTTTACATCTGACCACCCTGGATGAGGTGAGGTATCTTGAAATCCAGAAATCCAAGGCTCCTATATCTGCAGAAGTTTGCCCCCAACATTTTCTTTTGAGTGCACCCCATGTTTATCAGAAATTAGGCGCCTATGCCCAGATGAATCCTCCTATCAGGGATTTGCAGCATGGTGAAGCCCTCTGGGATGGTCTGGTAAATGGAGTGATCGACTGTATAGCCACCGATCATGCGCCCCACACCCATGAAGAGAAAGCCAAACCCTTTGGACAGGCACCTTCAGGTATGCCAGGTGTAGAGACTTCCTTACCGATGTTACTTGACCGGGCCAACCGTGGATTGTGCAAAATTGAGGATGTTGTGAAGTGGATGTGTGAGAAGCCGGTGGAATTGTACAAAGTAAAAAACAAGGGTCATATCAAAGTAGGTTACGATGCAGATCTCGTATTGGTTGATATGGGTATAAAACGATCTATTGAGAATGGCAAGCTCTGGACCAAAGTCAATTGGAGTCCCTATGATGGCTGGACCACACAGGGCTGGCCAGTTACCACCATTGTAAATGGACATGTGGTTTATCAGGATGGTGAAATTGATGAGAGCGTCAAGGGTCGGGAAGTCCTGATTGACGCTTAGCTCTTAGCAATATGCCTTTTTAGAAATGTAAATGCAGCTTTGGCAATGAGGGCATGACCCTCATGATGGGGATGTATCTGATCATCAGCCCACTCCCGGGCAGGTTTTTGTTTTACAGCAATATCAAAAACAGATTGAATATCAAGTACAGGAATTGTGTACTTTTGCGCTACTGACTTGACGACATCGCAATACTCACTCATTCTCAAGTAAAATGTCTCAGATTTCGAATCCGAAATTAGATAGGGCGTAAATAAGAAAAATTGAGCCATGGGTAGGCCAGTGTGTAGGTTCTGGACTAGTTTATCCAGCCCGGTTGCATTCTTCCGAATATGACGACTCCCTCCACCAGAGATGAAATCATTGTACGCATCATTAATCCCTATCTTTATGACTACTGCATCAGGCTTGTGATCCAGGACATCCTCCTGATAACGATTAAGTAAATCTCCAACCATATGTCCATTGACACCAGAATTGACAAACTGGATTCCATCGAGCTCAGTATCAAATGAAAACAAATCCTTCAACATTGAAACATAGCCGTCACCCAGAGGATTGTGAAGGTTTCGATTGGCGGCAGTAATGCTGTCACCAAAAAAGACGATTTTTGATATCATTTGAGCGCCTAGAATTGACTTGAGATGTCTTTGAGACTCTTCTTATCTATATCTGGTACTTCTACATCCTCTGCGGGGTGACCCACAACCAAGAGGAGAAATGGTTTTTCCCCCTCAGGTCGCTTCAATATTTTTGTCAGGAAATTCATAGGACTGGGTGTATGAGTGATTGTCACAAGTCCTACATTATGGAGAGCAGTGATAAGTACCCCCGTAGCGATGCCAACTGATTCTTTGGCATAATAGTGCTTTGTTTTATTACCCTGCTCATCAATGGCATATTTTTGCTCAAAAATAGCAATGAGCACAGGTGCTGTCTCCAAAAAAGGTTTATCTGCATTCGTACCCAAAGGTTCGAGCGCTTCTAACCAGGAATCTCCAGCACGTCCAGCATAAAAATTTCGTTCTTCTTCCTCGGCAGCTTCACGAATTTGTGCTTTGATGGATGAATCTCGAATGATGACAAAATACCATGGCTGTTGATTAGCACCACTGGGTGCTGTGCCAGCAGTCTTAAGGCAATTATCGATAACCTCTTGTGACACTTCCTCGTTTGAAAACTCACGTATGGTTCTTCGGGATTTCATGAATTCATAAAATTCAGCAGATCGCCGAAGCATTTCAGATCGGGTTAGATCAATAGGTTTACTAAATGGAATGAACTTTTTTGTCATATACACCCTAACACTGTGATTCTATTTTTCCAGTAAAGTAATCAGACGCATCTGGGGCATCCATAGCCAAATTGGGTTTGAGCATAAAATGTGAGAGACATTTGCCTGCTACGACGTAGTTCGATTAGGTCGTTGGATGAATACTTCTCGTATTCGCGTTATGTTCATCAGCGGAGTTTATCCCGAGCAGGTCGCGGGGACGCGGTCGACTTCTCTATGTTAGAGCGAAGTTATAGTCTTTTTTTAGCAAATGCACGCCCAGATGGAGTCTTTAAATAATGCTCAAAGGCAATGGCCTGCTCCTTGGACTTAAAGGCGAGATAAGTTTTAATCATCCATGGTTTGTACCTTGATGAATATTCATCTTCATGACGATGGTGTTCTGATAACCTTCGCTTTAAATCTTTAGTAGCTCCTGTGTAGAATCGATCAGGATGCGAAACAGATTGAATTATGTAAACATAATGCATGCTCACTCCAGTTGCCTGCTGCGACGTAGCTCAAATATATAATTGATTGATAATACCCGTCTTCGCTTCATGTTATTCAGCGGAGTTTATCCCGAGCGGTCGAGGGGACGCGGTCGACTTCTCGCCGTTGGAGCGAAGTCGAGTACCAGGGGGGGGAGTCGAACCCCCACAGTGTTGCCACCGGTGGATTTTGAGTCCACTGCGTCTACCAATTCCGCCACCCTGGCTGTTTCTAAAAGCGCGCCATGATACATTCTGTCAGCGTGGGTGTCAATAAAATGCTGTGCTTTTAAAAGAAAATGTTTATCATTGACGAAACTGAAAAATAATCCCAAGAAGGAGGAGCTGTCGTGGAATTCAAGACGATTGCAGAAATGTTTCTTAATGTCACAAAAAGCCATGCTGACGCAGAATTATTTACTGAAAAAGTTAATGGTGAATGGGTGGGAGATAAGGGCAAAGATATATATGAAATGGTTAAGAATGCATCATACGGTATGGCATCTCTAGGGATTCAACCTAAGGATAATGTAGCGATTCTTTCCACGAACTGTCGGCGCTGGGCATATTCAGACTATGCCATCGCTACCAGAGGTGCTACTTCTGTGACGGTTTATCCTACCTTGATCGCGAGTCAGGTACAATACATCGTCGCTCACTCAGATTCAAAACTGGTCTTTGCTCAGGATGCCAGTCAGATGGATAAGGTTCTCCAGATTAAAGCAGACTGTCCTGAATTGAAGTCAGTGGTCTATTTTGATGAATCACTTTCCTATGACGATGCCGATGTTATTTCCTTTAATGAACTCATGGAAAAGGGCAAGGCATTTGCTTCATCTGATGGTGCCTATGATTTCGAGACTCAGGCACGTAGCGTAAAACCTGATGATATTTTAACCCTTATATATACCAGTGGTACAACAGGAAATCCCAAGGGTGTGATGTTAAAGCATAGCAATCTTGTGAGCAATATTCTGTCTTGTAATGCACGCCTGGGTATTAGTGATGAAGATAAATTTTTATCATTCTTACCTCTGAGTCATAGTTTTGAAAGATTGGGTGACTATGTAGGTACTCATGTGGGTGCAAATATCACTTACGCCGAATCAATGGAGCAGGTTATTGCTAACCTTTCAGAAGTTAATCCTACTGTTGCAATGTCAGTACCAAGGCTCTACGAAAAAATGTACGCTGGAGTCCAGGCCAAATTTGCAGGTGGCTCTTTTATCAAACGCAAAATTGCTGGCTGGGCTGTCAAGACAGGTTTTGAGTATATTGATGCCCGCAACGCTGGAACCATTTCCCCTAAACTAGCCAAGAAGAAAAAACGAGCCGATAAGCTTGTATTTGGCAAGGTTCAAGCGCTTCTGGGAACACAGTTTAAATTATTTGCCAGTGGTGGAGCACCACTTGGTGCTGATATCGGAAGATTTTTTGATGCTGCTGGTATTACCATACTGGAAGGCTACGGTCTTTCTGAGACATCTCCCGTTATCACACTAAATCCGCCCCATGATTTTCGTTTTGGCACGGTGGGTCCCACCATTGATGGTGTAGAGCTTAAGATTGCTGATGATGGTGAGATACTGTCACGTGGTCCACACATCATGAACGGTTACTACAAAGATGAAGCTGGAACCAGAGAAGCAATAAATGAAGAAGGATGGTTCCATACTGGTGATATCGGTATCATTGACGATGGATATCTCAGAATTACAGATCGCAAGAAGAACATTATTGTTACGGCTGGTGGTAAGAATATTGCTCCCGCTCCAATTGAGGGTGCCATCTGTATGAGCAAGTTCTTCGAACAGGCTCTGGTTCATGGTGACCGCAGGAAATTCGTTTCTGCTATTCTCGTTCCTAATTTTACAGAAGTGGGTGAATGGGCAGCTGAAAATGAGATCACTGATGTGACTCCTGAAGCACTGTGCGAAAATCCAAAGGTATATGAAATGCTCATGGCTGAGGTTGCAGGCATCATGCAGAACTTCAGCGGTTATGAAGCAGTTAAAGAAGCTATTCTGCTACCCCAGGAATTCAGTATCGAAGATGGTACGCTTACTCCCACGCTGAAAATCAAGAAAAAGGTTGTTGAAGAGCGTTATAAGGCAAAGCTGGACGCCCTTTACGATTAGAAAAGATATAGCTGTAAAAGATAAGGAGCTCCTGTCACCATCAGGGGCTCTTTATATTAAAACAGGATTCAATCCATGAAAATTGCAGTCGTAGGATCCGGAAGCTGGGGCATGACCCTGGCTATGCATTTGCTTAAAAATGGGCATGATGTTGATGTCTGGTTTTATCTTGAGAATGATTTTAATCAAGCTAAGGAGACCAGAGAACTTCCAGATTATTTGCCCGGCGTCACCTTACCGTCTGAATTGCGTTTCACAATGGATATGGATGCCTGTATTCGCAACAAAGAAATTATTCTGGTAGCTATTCCTTCACATACTGTTGGGATGACGCTTTCAAAAGTATCTGAATCAATCGCCTCTGATTCCATCATCGTGAATGTAGCCAAGGGTATCGAAAATGATTCACTGAGGACCATGAGTCAGGTGATTGCTCATGCACTTCCAGACCACCCTGTTGGAAATATTTCCACCTTGTATGGTCCCACACACGCTGAAGAAGTCGTTCAGGAAATGCCATCAACCATAGTGGCAGCTTGTGCAGATGAGGCTTCAGGAAAGATCGTACAGTCCGCTTTTATGTCTGATACGCTGCGCGTATACACCAATGTGGATATTCTCGGGGTAGAGTATGGTGGATCGTTAAAAAATGTCATAGCCATCGCAGCTGGAATCCTGGCTGGAATGGGATATGGGGACAATACCTTAGCTGCTTTGCTCACTCGCGGTCTCTTTGAAATGACGAGGCTTGGTGTATTTCTTGGAGCAAAAGAACAGACATTTGCCGGTCTCAGTGGGATGGGCGATCTTATTGTGACATGTCTCAGTACTCATAGCCGGAACAGACATGTTGGTTTTGAGTTGGGAAAAGGTCGAAAACTGAATGAAATCCTGGAAGAAATGAAAATGGTCGCCGAGGGTATCAATACAGCAAGATCTGTACATCAGCTTATAGCTAAAACAGGTGTTGAGATGCCTATCTCTGAACAAATATTTCAAGTTTTATTTGAGGGAAAAGATCCAGCCATTGCAGTAGAAGAATTGATGGGTCGTGCACCCAGAAGGGAAAGGCACTCACTCAACTAGTCGGATGTCGGAATTGAAAATAAAATTCCATTCAATCAACCCAGTTCGGCAACCAATTCATCGACATTAATTTACCCACATTTCTAGCCATAATACGTACCAAAAACTACATAAATAACCCAATTTATATCATGATTACAAAGGCTTGGTTTTTATTGATCTGATTCCTGAATCGTTTGTATCTGATAGGTTAACGAATATATTCAATGTTTCGGATTCGAGCGTAATTCGATGAAGTGAAAATGAAGGTTATTTTAGAGGTATTTTTACATAGATGAGTGTTGATCGAACTGGGGAGCTAAGAAACTGGGAAGTCCTACGGACTCTGCTGGTGGATAATGATAAATTTGTATTTTCCACACATCTACAGCCAGATGCAGATGGAGTGGGATCTGAGTTAGCATTAGCCAGGTATTTAACATCCATTGGTAAGACGGTTCATATCCTGAATCCATCACCTCTGCGGGTCAATCTTGAATTTCTTCCCACCAATGATGAAATCCTCGTTTATGATAAGGCTCAACACGCAAAACTCGTTGGGGATTCAGATATATTTATTGCCTTTGATATTGGTCATTATGATCGCCTCATGGATCTGGGTAAAGATCTCCAATCCATTGATATTACAAAAGTGAGTATTGATCATCATCCTGGTGATAAATCTCAGTTTGATATTCAGTATGATTTTCCCACAGCCAGTTCAACAGGTGTGCTCATCTACGATCTTATAAATTCTATGGATGAAGAGGCAAATTCTCGCACTGAGATTGCCATCCCCATCTATTCAGCTATGATGAGTGACACGGGCAATTTCAGATTCAATAACACAGACCCTGAAACCCTGCTGGCTGCGGCCCATTTGGTATCTGTAGGTGTGAAACCTTATGAACTATATGTTTATCTATACGAAGACTTGAATACTCCAGGTAGGCTACAGGTTATTCAAAAACTTCTGAGTGAGTTGAAATACGAGTGCGACGGGCGATTGGCCTGGTCCATCATTGATTTTGAAGATATCAGATCCCTGGGTGCTACTCCAGATGACATGAATTCACTATCGGATTTTATTCGATCCATCAAGGGAGTTGAAGTAGGAATTTCTATCACTCAGATATCCGGTCAAAAAGTTGATGTAAGTTTTAGATCCAAGGGTAAAATTCCTATTAATACGGTTGCCCAGGCTTTTGGTGGAGGTGGGCACGCCTTTGCTGCAGGTTGCCATGTAGATGGAACCCTTGAGGAAGCTGCCACATCAATCGTCAAGAAATCCATTGAAGTCATCAATTCATGGGATAGCAATGTCTGAACATCTGAAAATTAGAGTCGCCAAAGACGCAGGTTTTTGTTTTGGTGTTAGGGATGCCATTGAGAAAGCCCGTGAAGTGGCTCGGGAACACGGCAAAGTTTATATGCTGGGGGATATTGTTCACAACGAGCGTGTGGTGAATGATCTGGCCAAAGAAAATGTAAATGTGGTTGACACCCTGGATGATGTGACGGATGCACCAGTCCTTTTTAGGGCCCATGGAACCATTCCAGAACTATGGGCTGAAGCTGGCAAGAAAGACATCACTGTTGTAGACGCTACGTGTCCCTTAGTTCATGAGATACACGATGAGATAAAAAAACTTGATGTAGAAGGCCGAAAACTGATCATTATTGGTGATCATGGTCATGATGAAGTTGTGGCTATCAGGGCTCAAGTTCCAGAAGCCATCATCATTGCATCAGTAGCAGAGGCCGAAGCTTTGCCGAGAATGAAAAAGGCAGGCGTTGTCTCTCAATCCACTCAGATGATAGAGAATGTTCAGGAAATTATTGGCATCCTCTCCATGAAAATATTTGATCTAAGATTTGTGAACACCGTTTGCTTTCCAACCAGAAGAAATCAAGGGCAGATCAAAGAGATTGCCCCTATTTCAGATGTAATGATCATCGTAGGCTCCTTCACTAGTGCCAATACGAAAAGATTACATGAAGTATCGCTGTCTTTAAATCCCCGCTCATACATGGTTGAAAATGCTAATGATATTCAGGAAAGCTGGTTTGATATGGCTGAATCTGCAGGGATTTCTGCAGGCGCCTCATCACCAGATGATCTTATTGAAGAAGTCGTTGAACATTTGAATAACTTGCACGTGAAATCACATGTGTAATATTGACACTATTAGTTTCTGGAGATTATGAAAATGACAAAAGAGCTGTTTGAAGTAAAAACAGGGTTGGCTGAAATGCTCAAGGGTGGTGTGATTATGGATGTAACCACACCTGAACAGGCAAAAATTGCAGAACAAGCAGGCGCAGTCGCTGTAATGGCACTGGAGAGAATTCCAGCAGATATTCGCAGGGATGGTGGAATCGCACGGGCTTCTGATCCAAAAATGATTAAAGAAATCCAGAAGGCTGTTTCCATACCGGTGATGGCCAAATGTCGTATCGGTCATTTTGCTGAGGCTCAGATTCTTGAAGCCCTGGAAATCGATTATATCGATGAGAGCGAAGTATTGACCCCAGCCGATGAAGCGAACCATATCTGGAAGCATGACTTTAAGACTCCCTTTGTCTGTGGAGCCACAAATCTAGCGGAAGCTTTGCGTCGTATCGGTGAAGGGGCTGCACTAATTAGAACCAAGGGTGAACCTGGCACAGGAAATATTGTTGAAGCAGTTCGTCATATGCGTACCATTACAACTGAGATGGCTAATCTGAGTATACTGAAAACAGATCAACTCATGGCAGCCGCCAAAAATATGGGAGCACCCTTTCATCTGGTTGCTCAGGTCGCTGCAACGGGCAAGCTTCCAGTTCCAAATTTTTCAGCCGGTGGCATTGCCACACCTGCTGATGCTTCTCTGATGATGCAGCTCGGTGCTGAAACCATTTTTGTTGGTTCAGGTATCTTTAAATCTGAGGACTCTGAAGCCATGGCCAAAGCTATCGTTCAGGCTGCCACTTTTTATGATAAACCCGATAAACTGGCTGAGATTTCCGAGGGTCTTGGAAAGGCCATGAAGGGTCTTGATATGATTGAAATCAATCCAGAAGATAGAATGCAAGATAGAGGTTGGTAGGGAACCATTTTGGATGTTCGACCTGAATATGATGATTTAACAATTGGTGTAGTCGCATTACAGGGCAGCTTTGCCAAGCATGCATTCAGTATGGGCAAACTCGGCATTAAATCTAGAGCCGTTCGTGAACCCGAAGATCTGAAGCTTATTGATGCCTTGATCCTCCCAGGTGGTGAATCAACTACGATGACCCTGCTTCTTGAAGAGGAAGGCTTGTGGGAACCCATGAATGAGGTCCTGGAGACAATGCCCGTATTTGGGACTTGTGCTGGTGCCATACTTCTGGGTCAACAGATAGACGATGAGAGAGTTCGTTGTTTTAATAAAATTGATTATATAGCAGAACGAAATGCCTATGGTCGTCAAATTGAGTCCTTCAAAACATCACTGATAATCCCCACCATGTTGGATCACGATTTTCACGCGATTTTTATTCGTGCTCCCAAATTTCGAGAAATCAAACCGAGCGTGCAGTCATTGGCTGTTTTTGGCGCGGACCCAGTTCTCATGCGACAAGACAATGTGTTGGTTGCATCTTTTCATCCTGAGCTTACGGAAGATCCAGGCATTCATAAATATTTTGTGGATGAAATCGTTTTAAATTCGAGGTAGTCTATCCATGTCGGATAAATATAATATACTGAAAACCATAGATTCTCCAGCTGATGTTAAGTCGCTATCTGAAGAAAATTTGCTTCAATTATGCCAGGAAGTTCGAGACTACACCATTGAGGTGGTTTCTGAAACAGGTGGTCATTTAGCACCAACCCTTGGTGTTGTTGAACTTTCTGTTGCACTCCATAAAGTATTTGATTCACCAAATGACAAGATCATCTGGGATGTGGGCCATCAGGCATATGCTCATAAAATTTTGACTGGACGTCGAGAAGCCCTGAAGACTATTCGCCAATATGGTGGTATCTCAGGCTTCTGTAAGCCCCTGGAAAGTGAACATGATATCTATGGTGCTGGTCACGCATCGACATCCATATCTGCCGGGGTTGGTTTTGCTATCGCTCGAGATATAAAGGGTGAGAACCATCAGATTATCTCCGTGATTGGTGATGGAGCGCTCACAGGTGGATTGTCATTTGAAGGATTGAACAATTTGGGACACCTGAGAACCCGGATGATGATCATTCTCAATGACAATGAAATGTCCATTTCACCCAATGTTGGTGCAATGTCAAAATACCTTTCAAAGCTCACCACCAATCCATTGTACAACCGTGTCAGAGACGAGCTCTGGAATGTTACTGGGAAATTACCCATCGGAAAAAAGACCGTTAGAACGGGAATGAAGAAGGTTGAGGAGAGTCTCAAGAATTTATTGGTGCCAGGTATCATTTTCGACGAAATGGGAATACGATATTTCGGTCCTATCGATGGCAATGATTTACCACTTCTAATTTCCACCCTGGAAAATATTAAGGATATCAATACGCCGGTTATATTACATATCATCACTAAAAAGGGTCTTGGCTTTGCTCAAGCTGAAGCAAATCCTGTGAAATTCCATGGTATTGGTCCAGCCGCTAAACCCGGTCAGTCCAGTACAAAAAAAGAAGTGCCTCCTTTTCTGAATGTGTTTGGAGACGAACTCACTGCATTGGCAAAAAAGGATAAACGTATTGTGGCAGTGACAGCTGCCATGAGAGAAGGCACTGGATTATCAGGTTTTGCCGAAGAACATCCCACTCGATTCTACGATGTAGGTATTGCTGAAGGGCATGCTGTGACGTTT
This sequence comes from Fidelibacterota bacterium, assembly GCA_016784025.1. Lineage (GTDB taxonomy): Bacteria > Fidelibacterota > UBA8477 > UBA8477 > JABMPR01 > JABMPR01. The sequence goes on from JADHVL010000006.1 coordinate 157,726, forward strand.
GCAGCTGCACTGGCTGCACGAGGTTTAAAACCTTTTGTGGCGATTTATTCTACCTTTCTGCAACGGGCATATGACATGTTGGTACATGATATTGCGGTTCAAAAATTACCTGTCATATTTATGCTTGATCGTGCCGGACTTGTAGGTGAGGATGGACCCACACACCACGGTGTTTTAGATCTAGCATATCTCTCCAGCATTCCAGGAGTTGTCGTGGCAGCACCCCGTAACGGAGAAGAGTTGCGCCACATGATGCAGACAGCCCTCGAATACAATGACGGTCCCATCTTTATCCGCTATCCAAAAGCCTCGGCAGTATTAAATAGAAAATCAATTAAGAGTAAGGCAGTCGAAATTGGGAAATGGGAGCTGGTTTCAGAGGGTAAGGACATTGCCATTATTGCCGTAGGTTCTATGAATCCTATTGCGGAGAAAGCGGTCAAAATACTTGATTCCGAGGGAGTGCAGGCTAGCTATATCGATGCCAAGTTCATCAAACCCTTAGATGAGGAAATGCTTTTATCCCTCATGACCTCAAATAAACACATTGTAGTCATTGAAGAGAACAATTACCCCGGTAGCCTCGCACAAACCATAAAAGCTTTTGCTGAACCAGTGGAAAATTGTGCCAGGATACATTCACACACCTTGCCAGATAGATTTGTGACCCATGGATCACGGGCACAATTATTAGCCGAAGTGAAGCTGACGTCTGAAGAAATTGCAGCTTCAATTCTTGAATTGACTACCTAATTATCAGGAGCGGGTTTAACTATGTCAGACCAATCCTACCAGGATAGCCTAAAACGTTGGAAACAGAAGGTTTCTGAATCCAAGGAACGTGAGTATGACTACGATACGGTCTCGGGATTATCCAATGATTTATTATATCTGCCAGATGAAGAGAATCAGGATTTAGACCAATACATTGAGAAAATTGGATTCCCTGGTGAATACCCATTCACGAGGGGCGTTCATCCCAATATGTATAGAGGTCGTCTATGGACCATGAGACAGTTTGCTGGTTTTGGAACTCCCGAAGACACCAATAAAAGATTCAAATTTCTGCTGGAACAGGGACAGACTGGATTGAGTGTCGCATTTGATATGCCAACACTCATGGGTTACGATTCCGATCATGCGCTTTCTCTAGGTGAAGTGGGACACTGCGGTGTTTCAATAAACTCTATTGATGATATGATGACATTGTTTGATGGAATTCCACTGGATCAGGTCTCTACTTCCATGACCATCAATGGTCCTGCCATCATTCTCCTGGCTATGTACGTCGTAGTTGGGGAGAGACAGGGTGTTGCATCGGATAAATTGCACGGCACCCTACAGAACGATATTCTCAAAGAGTACATTGCTCAAAAAGAATTCATTTTTCCACCTGAACCATCCATGCATATCATCACAGATATGATCGAATGGTGTACCGACCATATGCCAGCATACAACACGATCTCCATTTCCGGTTATCACATACGTGAAGCTGGATCAACTGCTGCACAGGAGTTGGCATTCACTCTCGCTGATGGTTTTGCCTATGTAGAGGCTGCCATCGAGAGGGGACTGGATGTAGACAAGTTTGCCAGACGTCTAAGTTTCTTTTTCAATTCACATATTGATTTCTTTGAGGAAATCGGAAAATTTCGTGCGGCCAGACGAATTTATGCCAAACGCATGAAGGAAAAATATGGCGCCAAGGATCCACGATCCTGGATGCTCCGTTTCCACACACAGACGGCAGGTCATAGTCTAACTGCACCACAACCTGAAAATAACATCGTCAGGACTGCCTATGAGGCACTTGCCGGCGTTTTGGGTGGTACACAGTCCTTGCATACCAACTCTATGGACGAAGTGCTGGCACTACCGACTGAAAAAAGTGTGGAGATTGCTCTGAGGACACAACAGGTCATCGCCTATGAAACCGGTGTTGGATCTACCATAGATCCTCTGGGTGGGTCATACTATGTAGAAGCCATGACAGATAAGATGGAAGCTGAAGCAGAAAAATATTTTGATACTATCGATGAATTGGGTGGTGTCGTGGCGGCCATCGAAGTGGGCTATTTCCAACGTGAAATTGGAAAAGCAGCTTATGATGTTGCTCGGAAGTATGACGAGAAGAAACGAATTATTGTTGGAGTGAATGCATTTATTCGCGAAAATGAGTCAATTGATATCCCAGTTCTCAAAATTGATAAATCTGTGGAAGAAAACCAGGTTTCCAAGGTTAAATCACTCAGATCGAATAGAACTCAATCTAAAACAGATAAAGCACTGGCTGATCTTACCCAGGCTTGTGAGTCTGGAACGAATGTGATGCCACCCCTGCTTGAGGCCGTGCGCCAGTCCGCCACGCTTGGTGAGATGGTTGATGCCATGAAAGTTGTTTACGGAACCTACACTGAAACCCCAGTGTTTTAAGAGGTCGGTCTCTCCAAAATGATAGATATTCACAATCACATGCTTCCAGCAGTAGATGATGGTGCCAAAAATGACGACATGGCACTATCTATGCTAAAAGAGGCGGTAAGGCAGGGAGTCGAACATCTCGTTTTGACCCCGCATTTATATGAAGCCGATATTATCAAGGGGACTGGAGAGTGGAAAGCTAAGATTGAAAAAGGCAAACAAACGGTTATGGAGCTTGTCAAAGCTCATGAGCTTCCCCTTGAAGTCACCGTTGTTGCAGAAGTTAGATATCAGGATATGTTGCCCATCATTCTCGATGAGCTTGATATCCTTATTGGTGGGAAATACCTCCTGCTTGAATTCTCATTCCATTCAGTACCAAATAATCTTGAGCGCATCATTTACGAGATCACCCGCAAGGGAATTACACCCATCATTGCACATCCCGAACGTATTAAACCATGGCAAAGAGATCCCAAAAGGTTGGAAGAGTTGATAAATATGGGTTGCCCCACGCAATTGGACATAGGCTCTTTTATGGGTACCCTTGGACCAAGCAGTGAAAAACTTGCAAATTTTTTATTTGATAAAGATGCCGTCCATTTAGTTGGAAGTGATAGTCACAATTTACAATCAAGACCACTTTACTCAAAGCCTGGATATGATTGGCTATCAGAGAGATACGGTGTTGAATATGCAGATTTACTGCTTAAGGAAAATCCAGGAAAGATTCTCAGGGGTGAACATGTCGAAGTCTATCCGGTACATCTTGAGCCACATGCATTGTCCTGGAAAGAAAAAATATTGAAAATATTCAAATCATAAATAGGAGTTACATCCATTGAATAATAAGAAACTTAAATTCGTAATAGGCTCTTTAGTCATCATTGTGGCCGTGATTGTGTTGGCGATTCAGGGTATGAAAGAAGACACTACCATGTCATACTCAAAGAGTGTGAGTGAGGTCCAGATGTTGGGCTCTCGGGCGTATGCGTTGACGCTTAAGGTCAATGGTGATTTAAAAAAAGGTAGTATTGTTAGAAATAATCTTGACCTCGATTTTGTCATCACTGAAGGAAACTCCGAATTAAGTATTCATTATATTGGAAAGGATCCAATTCCAGACACCTTTAATAATGATATGGACGCTGAAGTAATTGTTTCAGGAAAACTCCAACAGGATGGTGTTTTCAATGCAGAACGTATACAAGCTAAATGTGCTTCAAAGTATGAAGCCGATTATTCTTCCCCTGAGATTTAAAACCATATAGTTAGGATTTAGTTAAATGGCTGATTTAGGAAATATCCTTTTATTTTTTCTGTTC